>DATJNV010000104.1:0-31608 GCA_035507705.1 Acidobacteriaceae bacterium | reverse complement strand
TGAATCGGCAGGGTAGCACATATACGGCGTACTATTCGGTCGATGGGGTGGTGTGGACTCAGGCGACGATCTTTACCGATTCCCGGGTACCAACGTTGGTCGGGCCCTTCGCAGGTAATTACAACCAGACGCCCGCAAGAGCGGCGCCGGTGGTCATGGCGATCAACTGGTTCAA
This sequence comes from Acidobacteriaceae bacterium, assembly GCA_035507705.1. Lineage (GTDB taxonomy): Bacteria > Acidobacteriota > Terriglobia > Terriglobales > Acidobacteriaceae > PALSA-350. The sequence goes on along the minus strand of DATJNV010000104.1, from coordinate 31,433 downwards.
CGTATTGTGAGTGGGCACCAGGTAAAACGACTATGGCGCTCGTACGGAGCGCATCAAGGTGAAAGAGCCTGACTATGGAGCAAAAGAAGATTCTGGTCGTTGATGATGACCCCGATGTGCGATTAGGCCTGCAATTGCGCCTGGCCGCGAACAATTACCAGGTGATCTTCGCGGGTGACGGCGTGGCCAGCATTGCCGAGGCGCGAAAGCACCTGCCGGACCTGATCATCCTGGACTTGGGCTTACCCGCAGGTGACGGCTTCAGCGTTCTGGAGAGACTGAGGGTCAATGAAAGGCTGTCGTCGATTCCGGTGATCGTGTTGTCTGGACGTGACCGCGTTGGCAATTGGGATCGAGCCATCAAGGCCGGCGCAAAAACATTCTTGCAAAAGCCGGTGGCGAACGAAAAGCTGCTGGCGATCATGCGCTTGATCCTGGCCGAGAACGATCAGGGTCCGCAGCGTGTCTATGATTTGCCGGGACCCAGCGTAGGGATCTAGTCTTCCTTCTCCCCACAAACCGGAACCACTCAGAGGTGCTGCTCTTTGCTATGCGCGCATACCATGCTGCAATGGCAAGGCCCTGTGGCAAAAGCTTCCCCATCGGATTCCGCTGCATCCCACCACACAAGACAGGATGGTGGCATGACGGATGATCCGCGGAAGGTTTGCGACTGGCCGATGTCGCGGCGGGATTTTGTAAAGGGAGCGAGCGCCGTTGTCAGCGTAAGCGCCCTTGCTCCCGGTTTGGCTCGAGCCGCCGATGATGTCCGGGCGGTAGCTCACCTGCCCCTAAACCTAACCATCAACGGCGAACCGAAGCATTTGACATTAGACACAAGAACTTCCTTGCTGGACCTGCTACGGCTGGATTGCAAGCTAACAGGCACCAAGAAGGGATGCGATCACGGGCAGTGCGGCGCTTGTACGGTGCTGGTCAATGGCAGGCGTATCAACAGCTGCCTCTCACTCGCCATCACTCATGAAGGAGATCAGGTCACTACCATAGAGGGTCTGGCGAAAGGGGATGAGCTTGATCCAGTGCAGCAGGCGTTCCTGGAGCATGACGGATTCCAATGCGGTTATTGCACACCAGGCCAGATAATTTCCGCGGTTGGCTTGCTGCAGGAAGCGAGGACGGGGTCACCAAGCTTTGTGACCGCCGACCTGGGCGCCCGCGGTCCGGCGGTCTTGACCGCTGACGAGATTCGTGAGCGCATGAGCGGCAACATCTGTCGCTGTGGAGCGTACCCCGGAATCGTGGCTGCGGTTCATCAGGCATACACCGGCGCGTGCGCGCAGGAACAGGACGAGCGGAGAAGCTGTGCATCCGTTTGAGTATCATCGAGCGCCCGATCCTGAGGGTGCGGTCAATGCACTTGGACCCAAGGGCAAGTTTCTTGCCGGCGGCACTAATTTGATCGACCTGATGAAGCAACAGGTCGAGACACCGGCACGACTGGTCGATATCAACCGGCTGGAACTGGCCAGGATTCACGAGCTACCGGACGGAGGATTACGCCTGGGCGCACTGGCCCGAAATGCCGAAACAGCAGCACATCCATTGGTACGTGAGCGGTATCCTATGCTGGCGAGGGCCATTCTGGCAGGCGCCTCGCCGCAGTTGCGCAATATGGCAACAAACGGCGGAAATCTGCTGCAACGTACCCGCTGTTATTACTTTTATGACCCGGCTTACACGCAGTGCAATAAACGTGACCCGGGATCCGGTTGTGCCGCGATCGGAGGTTTTAATCGCATTCACGCGATTCTGGGTGCGAGCCCCTCGTGCATTGCCACCCAACCCTCTGACATGTGCGTGGCGCTGGCGGCTTTGGAAGCAGTGGTCAGGGTGCAGGGGCGTCGAGGTGGGCGAACGATAGCGTTTGCCGATTTTCATCGCCTGCCGGGAAATACTCCCCAGATTGATACGAATCTGCGCCCGGACGAGTTGGTTCTCTCGATTGACCTCCCGAAGAGCCTCTATGCGGAGCATTCAGCTTATGTAAAAGTGCGCGATCGGCAGAGCTATGCATTTGCTTTGGTTTCTGCGGCCGCGGGCCTGGAGCTCTCGGGTGGAACAATTCGTTCTGCCCGTCTGGCAGTTGGAGGAGTAGCACTCAAGCCCTGGCGGTCGGAGGAAGCAGAGGCACTGCTGGTTGGAAAACCAGCCAACCGGATGAGCTATCAAGCAGCGGCCGAGAGGGCCTTGACGGGCGCCAAGACGTACGAGCACAACGCTTTTAAAGTTGAGATGGCGAAAGAGACGATTTTGCGTGCATTCACCCTGGCTCAAGAAAATGGGAGCCAAGTATGACACTCATAGGCGAGCCCGTCACACGGGTCGAGGGCCGCGCGAAAGTCGTTGGCAAGGCGCAATATGCGGCTGAATTCCAGGTTCCGAGGTTAGCCTACGCTGTGATGGTTACAAGTACGATTGCTAACGGACGCATCGAGCGCATGGATACACTTGCGGCGCAGCGGGCGGAAGGTGTACTTAAGGTGATGACGCCGGCCAATGCTCCCAGATTGCCCCAGGGTGGAAGGGCGGCTGTGCATCCCCCCGCAGGGCGCGTTCTTTCACTGTTGCAGGACAATCTGGTCCACTACAATAACCAGCCGATCGCTGTCGTCATTGCCGAAACACTGAATCAGGCACTTTATGCTGCCTCTCTCTTGAGGGTGCGTTACCAGATTCAGCCTCCGGAGCTGAACTTCAAAGCCGGCTTCGCCACTGCACATCCAGGAAGTCACGGCAAGGATCCAGCCAACATCTCGACCGGTCAGCTCGCGGCAGGAATGGCGGCCGGCGAAGTGAAGGTCGACCAGGTGTACCTGACGCCGCTGCAAAACCACAACCCAATGGAGCCACACGCCACCATCGCGGAGTGGAACGGTAATCAGCTCACCTTGCACGATGCGACACAGTACATTTCCGGTGTTAAGCAGACAGTGGCGCGAACTCTGGGGATACCCGACGATAATGTTCGGGTCCTGTGTCCGTTTACCGGTGGTGGCTTCGGCTGCAAGGGGTCAGTCTGGTCGCACGTGGTGCTGGCGGCGATGGCGGCCAAGGCGGTTGATCGGCCGGTCAGGCTGGTACTCGAGCGGCCGCAGATGTTCGGTCCTGTCGGGGGACGTCCGCAGACCTGGCAGCACATCGTATTGGCGGCCAAACGGGATGGCACTCTGACAGCAATGCAGCATGACGTCTATAGTCACACCTCGGAGATTGAGGACTTCACCGAGCCCTCCTCCACTGTCACTCGAGTCCTCTATGCGAGCCCGGTTATCGAAACCTCGCAACGGCTGGTCCCGTTGAATCTGGGGACACCGACCTTTCAACGTGCTCCGGGCGAGTCTACAGGGACGTTCGCACTGGAAATTGCGATGGATGAGCTGGCGTGTGAACTGAAGATCGATCCGATTGAGCTTCGCATCAAGAACTATGCCGAAAAGGATCCGACCAGCAACAAGCCTTTCTCCAGCAAACATCTGCGTGAGTGCTACACCCGGGGTGCGGAGCGCTTTGGTTGGAGCAGGCGCAATCCAAAACCTCGCTCGACAAAGGAGGGCCGGGAGTGGATCGGCTGGGGCATGGCGACCGCGACCTATCCTGCAAATCGCTCGTCGGCATCGGCCCTGGTGCAGTTTGAGCCCAGCGGCCGGATCACGGTGGCTTCCGGCTCGCAGGACCTGGGGACAGGAACCTACACCATCATGGCGCAAGTAGCGGCGGCGACGCTCAACCTGCCTCTTCGCATGATCGACGCCAAACTGGGAGACTCGACCATGCCCAAGAGTCCGGTTTCGGGCGGGTCACAGACAGCGGCCAGCCTCGCGCCTGCGGTGCAGGCGGCGGCAAAACAGGCGCAGCTGAAGCTATTGACGGCCGAGGCTGGGGATGCAGGGTCACCGCTGCACGGAGTAGCGCTCGAAGAGCTGGAGTTTCAAGATGGCCGGATCATCCGTAAGGGTCAGCCGAACAGCGGAGAGGCGTTCACGGCGTTCCTTGCGCGCAATGGTAACAAGCCGTTGGGTGCTATCGCCTCGGCTCAGCCTAGTGAGACCGCCGAGCAATATTCCAATCATTCGTGGGGCTCAGTGTTTGCCGAGGTCGCGGTAGATGAAAGCCTGGGGATGCCAAGGGTACGGCGAATCACGGCTGTCTACGACGTCGGCACTCTGTTGAATGAGAAGACAGGCAAGAGCCAATTGATCGGTGGCATCGTGTGGGCAGTCGGATTTGCACTCCATGAGGCTTCGCACCCGGATGGGAGAGTTGGCCGCATCGTTAACAATAATCTTGCCGAATACCACGTACCCGTGAATGCCGATATTGGCGAGATCGATGTTTCGGTCATCGGAATCCCGGATTTCAAGTTCGACCCGCTGGGTGCCCGTGGCATCGGCGAAATCGGCATCACAGGTGCAAGCGCCGCGGTGGCCAACGCGATCTACCACGCAACGGGCAAGCGCATCCGCAGTGCGCCTATCACTCCGGACATGCTGCTGGCTTAACTCCTCCCTCTGCCCCTCTCCTTCTCGCGACCGTGGTTTAATGGTGCTGGCCTCCCAGCCTTCGAAAGGAACTGCAGATACCCGATGAAGACCCGTGTGTCCGCTGTCATCACTCTCATGTTGATCCTCACTGTGCCGACGCTGGCGCAGCAGGTTTCCGTCGATTACCTCAAAACCGTGGACTTTTCCAAGTTCCACACCTATGCGTGGGCCCCCGAGGATGCCAACAAGATTCGCAACTCAATCCTGGCGCAGGTTGCCAGAACCAATATCGAAGCGGCAATGCAGAGCAAGGGGTTTACCCAGGTGAAAAGTTCAGAAAACCCGGACGTGATTCTGCTGGCCAGTGGCGGTGCGAGGCAGCAAACTTCTTACAGCGCTTTCGGGACCGGACCACGCTTTGGAGGTGGATTGGCGACGATTACGCCGCAGCAGAGCACCGCTGGTACGCTGATTGTGAGCTTGTATGACGCCAAGGCGAAGCAGCTCGTATGGCGCGCCATCGCCCAGGGCACCTTGAGCAACAACGGCGATAAAAACCAAAAACTGGTTCAGAAAGCTGTAGAGAAGATGTTCAAGAAGTACCCGAAAGGGTAAGCATATGGTGGAGAGGGTCGTTTGATAGCTGCTTATTTCCGGCTTGCGGCTGTACTGGGTGTGGGATTTGCTTTAGCCGCGCATGCGCAAGAAAAGCGGCTGGTGCTGGATCGGGGCGGCAGCACCATCATGCTGGAGCCGTACGCGCCTAACATCATCCGCGTGACTCTCAGTTTGCTAAAGCAGCCGGCCCTGGCGCCTCCGGGCTACGGCTTTACTGCCGAACCTGATGCCAAAGGCTGGAGCCATGAGCAAGCCGGACAGGGAGACGTGTACCGGTCGGGACGGCTGACTGTGACTGTGGCAGCCAACAGGCCTGGCGGGAAGCCGCCTCTGCCTACGCAACTGGATATTGCCAAGTACTTCAACGGCTCAACGCCGGGGGCTCACATAACCTTCGCAACGGCAGAAGGAACTACGTTGCTCGAAATGCAAGGCTGGCAAATGGCGGTGCCCAATCACAAAGATGGCACGGCCGGCGTGCTTTACGATAAGCGGCCGAGCGACGAGGCCTTCTACCAGGTAGGGGCGACGTTCGCCTCGCCTGATGACGAGCATTACTATGGCTTGGGCCAGAACCAGGAAGGCTATCTTGACCATCGCGGCCACACGATCGAATGCTGGAATAACTACACTGCGACCGGAGGGCCGACCTGGTGTGTGCCCCTGATGGTCACGAACAAGGGCTACGGCGTGCTCTGGGATAATCCGTCGCAAACGACGATCCAGCCCGGATTCAACGAGCAGACACGCTGGACTTCGCAGGTGGGCGACAGGGTTTCCTTCTTTGTGATCGCCGGCAATAGAACCGATGAGATCTACAGCGGTTACCGTTTGCTAACGGGCTCCACGCCGATGCTCCCAAAGGCCGCTTATGGATTCATCCAGTGCAAGCAGCGGTACAGTACGCAGGCTGAAGTCATGGCTGTGGCCAAAGGCTATCGCGAACGGCATCTCCCCATCGATGTGATTGTAGTGGACTGGTTCTATTACTCGAAGATGGGCCAGATGGATATGGTTCCAGATAAGTGGCCGGATCCGGTGGCTATGAACAAAGAGCTGCACGCCATGGGCATCCAGACAATGATCAGCGTATGGCCGCGTTTCGAACGAGGCAGCCGCTATTATGACCTGGTCCTCAAGAATGGTTGGTTCGAGCATTTGGCCGATGGCACCCCGATCGATGGCTTGCCCTATGACCGGGCGGGCTCGGACATCGACACCACCAACCCCACCGCCGCGCGATGGTTCTGGGACAGAATCCGGGAAAACATCATCAGCAAGGGCTTTGATTCTATCTGGGCAGATGAGACCGAACCCGACTTACCGCCCAATGGCGGTTACTTTTTCATCGGGCCGGGCACCCGCTACTTCAATGTTTATCCGTTGTTTCATACGGCCGCCCTCTATGACGGCTTTCGCCGGGACGTGGATCATCGCGCGCTGATTCTCTCTCGCGATGCTTATTCCGGCGCGCAGCATAACGGGACCATCTTTTGGTCGTCGGACATCTATCCCACGTGGGATACGCTGCGGCGGCAGATTCCGACCGGGCTGGATGCTACGGCTTCGGGGATTGCGTATTGGGGAAATGATATCGGGGGATGGCAGTATCTGCCAGCAGTACATCACCCCGCGCATCCTCCGTTGCTGGATCCGTCGGATGCGCGCGACAACGTGGGCGGTTACGACGATTACCCCGAACTGTACACCCGGTGGTTTGAGTACGGCGCTTTCCAACCGAATTTCCGCACCCATGGCAGCCGCCGCTATAACGAAGTGTGGTCGTATGGGAAACAAGCCGAGCCGATCCTGGAAAAGTATTTGCGGCTGCGTTATGAGCTGATGCCCTACATCTATTCCCTTGGCTGGCAGACGCATCAGACCGGCGCGCCCTACATGCGCGCTCTATTTATGGACTTCCCCCAGGACCGGAAGGTCGCGGACATCGGAGATGAGTACATGTTCGGTCCCGCGTTCCTGGTGGCTCCAGTGACGGAACAGGGAACCACCAGCCGGATGGTCTATTTGCCCGCAGGCACGGACTGGTACAACTTCTGGAATGGGCAGCGGGTCGCCGGAGGCCAGACCATCCGGGCGCAGGCGCCGATCGATACCATTCCACTGTTTGTGCGCGCCGGATCGATCCTCCCCTTGGGGGAGCCCGTGGAGAATACCGGTCAGGTGCAAAAGCTGGCGAAGATTCGGGTATATCCCGGAGCGAGCAGCGCTTTCACGCTCTATCAGGATGACGGAAAGACCTATGCCTATGAGCAGGGAAGCAACAGTATTACTACGCTCCGCTGGGATGATGCTGCGGGCAAACTTTCCCAAGAGGGAGTTCCCGTAGGCTCTTTGACCGACCTGGTCGAGGTCGTACGTTAATCAACCCTTCGAATCCGGCATTATCGCAACCGCAACTGAGAGGGATTTATGAGTACCGTCGAGGAACTGAACCAGCGCTTCGCCATTGTGGGCTCAGCGCAAATTACCGCGGGGAGCGGTGGACTGCCACGCGTGGTTGTAAAGACCCCGGCCGCTGTTGGGGAGGTTTACCTGCATGGGGCGCACCTTACCTCCTGGTTTCCTGTCGAGGCTGAGGAAGTGATCTTTCTCAGTCAGCACTCGCAGTGGCAGGAGGGACGGGCGATCCGCGGGGGAATCCCGGTATGCTTCCCGTGGTTTCGCAATAAGGTCGACGATCCGAGAGCGCCTTCGCATGGATTCGTCCGCAACAAATCGTGGCAGCTCGATTCGGTGAAGCTCGAGGGCGATGCGGTTGCGGTGAGTTTCTCAACCGTCAGCGATGAAGAGACCCGGGCCTGGTGGCCGCATGACTTCCGGCTGGAGCACCGGTTGGGTGTCGGCAAAGAGCTTCTCCAGGAGTTGGTGGTCAGCAATACCGGATCCACGACAATGCGTTTTGAAGAGGCATTGCATACGTATTACCTGGTAGGAGCGGCAGACCAGGTCAGGATCAGCGGCCTCGATGGCGTCAACTATCTCGACAATACCGACAGCAATCGCGAAAAGCGTCAAGCAGGGGAGATTGCATTCACCGCGCAGACCGATCGCGCGTACATGAATACCCAACACGCGGTCGAGATTTCGGATCCTGTCCTGAGGCGGCGCATTCGCTTGACGAAAGAGAACTCACGCACCACTGTGGTTTGGAATCCGTGGAGGACGGGCGCAAAAACCTTGAGCGACCTTGGGGATGACGGGTGGCGGACGATGGCCTGTGTTGAGGCCAGTAACATGCGTGATTTTGCCATTGAGCTGGCGCCAGGACAGCAGCACGCGATGAAGACCGTTATCCAACTTGTCTAGATGCGTGGGCTGGGTCAAGGCTGGTCGCAGTTTCCGTACAGGGTCTCGATCAGAGGAATTTCCCAGCGCCGTTTGGAAAACATGTAAGGCTGCTTCCCGGTAGAAAGGCGAATATCCGCGTTGTCCAACTCCTTAGCGGAAGCTAGCCCAAAAACGCGCATAGTTTCGCGCAGAAATCTCCACGAAGAAAAACTGAAGACCTGGTCCGGCTCGTCAACCAGGGCGGGTTGAAGCACCAGGACGACCCCGGGCTGCGTTCGGCCTCGCTCCGACTTGGGTTTGATGATGGCGGTGTATTCAGCAGCAGGGATCCGTGTGGGTGTTCGGGTCATCGTCTGCTCCCGCCCGAACTATCGGCGGGAAGCAGGCATCGATTCAGTTCGTTTCGCTGTGGGACAGTTTAGACGCGGATTTCGCCCCAGGGAGGCTGCAGTCTGGAGACGATGGCTTCGACGTCGTAGATGCATCCGCCCCAGACTCCGCCGCTGGCATGGACCAGCGCGGCCCAGAGCCGGGTGTCGGCGGGAAGGGCGGGATGGGGACGCAGATCGGAGCGTGAGGAACGCGCTTCCAGCCGGAGAGTTCCTTCTTCGGGACCAAAGTTTCCTCCGGCCTCGCCTATCAAGTTGAGGGAGCCGGTCAGTTTCTCCCGGTCGATGACGATCTCGATCAGATCACCGTCAACTACCTTCCCAATTGCGCCACCCGCTAAAGCTTCGGGAGAAATGTGTCCGATGCAGGCCCCGGTGGAAACGCCGCTGAAGCGTGCGTCAGTTAGCAAAGCGACATGCTTGCCGATCGGCAGCCATTTGAGCGCAGACGTGACCTGATAGATTTCTTCCATTCCTGAACCAGCGGGGCCGCCGCAGATCAGGACCATTACGTCGTTCTCCCGGATCTCACCGTTCTTGATGGCATGGATGGCGGCTTCCTCGGAAACGAACACGCGGGCAGGCCCGACATGATGAAAGACATTGTTAGGCCCGATTCTCGAGGGATCAATCGAGGTGCTTTTGACGACCGAGCCATCGGGGGCGAGATTGCCCATAGGAAAGCACACGGTGGGGGTTAGGCCGGCGGATCGGGCGCGATCGGGCGCCATAATCACGTCATCGGGGTCGATGCCGTCGCGTTTTTTTAGATTTTCACGCAGTGCTCGCCTGCGCGGGCTTTCCTGCCACCAGTCGAGGCAAGTATCGAGGGTGTCGCCAGAGACGGTCTTCACTCGAGTGTCCAGCAGTCCGGCCCGCCGGAGGTGGAGCATGACCTCGGGAAGTCCTCCGGCGAGGAAGACCTGGACAGTGGCGAAGTTACGGGGGCCGTTGGGCAACGCATCCACCAAGCGCGGGATTTGGCGATTCACATCCGCCCAATCCCCCGCGGTTGGCCGCTTCAGGCCTGCGGAATAGGCGATTGCGGGGAGATGCAGCAGCAAATTGGTCGATCCACCGAAAGCGGCATGAGCCACCATCGCGTTTTCAATCGAGGCCTGGGTGAGGATGTCGTGGGTTGCCAAATTCAATTGATGCAGGCGCAGGATTGCGCGGGCGGAGCGCCGTGCGGCATCGAGCCAGACGGGGGCGCCCGAAGGAGATAGCGCGGTGTGAGGAAGAGCCAGGCCTAAGGCTTCTGCAATCACTTGCGATGTGGCAGCAGTGCCCAGAAACTGGCAGCCGCCTCCGGGCGTGGCACAGGCCCGACAGCCCATTTCCGCGGCGGTCTCAAGAGAGATTTGTTTCTGCGCGTAGCGGGCGCCGATGGTTTGGACTTTGCCGGCGTCCTCTCCGGATTCGGGCAGAAGGGTAACTCCGCCAGGGATGAGGATGGTGGGGAGCGGCCCGGCCGAGGCCAGAGCCATCATCATTGCGGGCAAGCCCTTGTCGCAGGTGGCAATCCCGATTACGCCCATCCTGGTTGGCAGCGAGCGCATCAGGCGGCGCAGGACGATGGCCGCATCATTGCGATACGGCAGGGAGTCGAGCATCCCGGTCGTGCCCTGGGTGCGTCCGTCGCAGGGGTCTGTGCAGGCGCCGGCGAACGGGATGGCGTCGAGCGACTTCAGAGTCAGGGCTGCTTCCGCCACCAGGGCGCCTAATTCCCAGTGGCCGGTGTGGAATCCGAGGGCGATGGGGGTTCCGTCAGCGCCACGCAGGCCACCATGGGTGCTGAGGATCAGCACTTCAGAGCCCAGCAGTTTTTTAGGTTCCCAACCCATACCGGCGTTCTGGGTCAGGCCAAAGAGATTGCCGGAGGGCGCGTTGAGCAGCATCTCGGGAGTGATGGGCAGAGAGCCTTGCGGACCCGGGGCGTGAGTAGCGACGTCATCCAGTTTCAGGGTGCTGGTTTCAAGGACCGAGCCTAAGGGAATCGTAGGAATGGGCTTCTCCTGTCAGGGTCCATTGTAAGATGTGCATCGGAACTCGCGGCTGCGTATGTGGCCGAAATCGAATCTTTTCGTGCCTTCATTTTCCTGAGCCTTTCAATGCCTGGCTGTTCAAGGTGGTTCGCAGGGTGGATACGATCCGATCGCGCAGAATAATTGCTTTCGCTCTATCCTATCTCGCGATTCTCCTCACCAATATTTGGGCGGTGATGGCGCTGGCTATCGATTTGCCCTTCCCGCGGTTACGTATTGCGGCCGCAGTTTTCTACGGATTGACGCTGGTGCTCATTCTTCTTCTGTTGCGTGGCCGGCTGGGGCGCCAACTTGTCGCGTGCCTGCTTTGCTTTGCCTGCGTGCTTGGCTGGTGGCTGAACATCAAGCCATCCAACGAGGGAAACTGGAATCCCGATTTTGCCCACCTGGCATGGGCCGAGGTTCGCGGGGATATCGTCACCATCCATAATGTGCGCCACTGCGACTACAGAACGGAACTCGACTTTACCTGCCAGTGGTTCACGCGGACGGTCGACCTGAACCAGATCGATAGACTGGATTTGTTTATGAATTACTGGGGATCACCGCTCATAGCGCACACCATCCTCAGCTTCCATGTACGTGGAGAAGAACCGATCGCCTTTTCGATTGAGACACGCAGACAAGAGGGACAAAAGTATTCCGCGTTACTAGGCTTTTTCCGGCGATTCACTCTCTTTTGCGTCGTGAGCGACGAGCGGGACGTGGTCCGCGTGCGCACCAACTTCCGCCGTGGTGAAGACCTTTATCTGTACCGCACCACGGCTACCCCGGCATTTGCACGCGCTCTTTTCCTAAACTATGTCGGCATGGCCAACCGCCTGCGCGACGATCCACAGTGGTATAACGCGCTTACCCACAACTGCACCACAGAAATTTTCACGCTTGAGAGCATGAAGACCCAGCCCTATGACTGGCGCATCCTGCTCAATGGGAAAGGCGATGAGATGGCGTACGAGAAAGGTCTGATTGCCACTGGAGGTCTGCCTTTCAAGGAACTCAAGCGGCGCGCTTGGATCAACCCTGCGGCGCAGGCAGCCGACAACGATCCGGACTTTTCCGCGGATATCCGAAAAGGACGGCCCGGATTTTAGGGGCTAACGCTGGAGCTGAGTGTCGGCCTTGCTCGGCGCCTGTGACACCTGAGCTGGCGTGGGTAACTGGGAGGTATCCCAACCGCCGCCCAGAGCCTCGACAAGGAGCACCGCCCCGGTCATTTGTTCAATTTGCAAGCTGTATACGGTCTGCTGGTTGCTTAAGACCGTGTTTTGCAGCGTAACCACATCGATGTACGGATCGATGCCGGTTTGATAGCGGCCCATTTCTAGATTGAGCGACGTCTGGGCCGACTCGAGCGCCGCGCGCTGCTGTTGGATCTGTTGGGAGAGAATTCGGGTTTGAGCCAGATAATCCTCCACCTGCTGGAAGGCAGTTAGTACCGTCTGCCGGTAGCTGGCGACATCGGCGTTGTAAATTGCCACGTACTGATGTAGCTCGGCGCGGAGTGCGGCGTTGAAGATGGGTTGGGAAAAGCTGGGACCTACCGACCAGAAGCGGCTAGGCCAGTCGGCGATGTGCTTGAACAAATAGCTTTCGAAACCGCCTGTAGCGGAAAGCGTCAGGGTAGGGAAAAAGGCAGTGTAGGCGACGCCCAGAGTAGCGTTTGCCGAAGCCATGGTCCGCTCTGCCGCGGCCACATCGGGGCGCCGCTGCAAGAGCAGGGAAGGCATCCCTACAGGAATGGGAGGCGGTGCGGTCGTGATGGGCCGGTGGGGCAGGGAGAAATCCGAAGCCGGCTTGCCCAGCAGGACGGCGATAGCATGCTCATATTGCGCCCGTAAAATGCCCAGATTGGTCAGCGAAGCCTGCGTTGTCTGCAGAGTAGTGCGCGCCTCGACGACCGAGATTTGGTCGCCGACCCCGGTTTCATACTGGGCTTGCGTTAGATCAAGGGCCTTCTGATATTGAGCGACAGTCTGGGTAAGGAGATCAATCAGGGCATCCTGACCGCGGATCTCAAAGTAGTATTCTGCGAGGTCCGCTTGCTCGATCAACTTTTCGTTCTCGAGATCCGCGGCGCTGACCTGGGCCGAGTACTGTGCCGCGTGCACCTGGTTACGGATCCTGCCAAACAGATCAGGTGTCCAGGAAATCTCCAAAGGCAGCGTGTAGATCTGCGAAGTCTTGCCGGGATTGGCGGTGGTAGTGGTCGATCCTAAATTGGCGGACGTGCGTTGGCGATTGTAGGAGGGTCCAGTACTGATGGTGGGAAAGTACTGCGCGCGCGCCTCGCCGACAAGGGCCCGCGCCTCCATGAAGTCCTCAAAGTATAACTTTATGTTCTGGTTATTAATGTTCAGCTGGTTTTCAAGATCGTTGAGCTCGGGCTCATTGAAGACCGCCCACCAGTCACCACGAATTTTGGTGTCTGCCGGTTCGGCGACCGTCCAGGTGCCCGCACTCTGGTCCCCTTGGGATTCATTGGCCGAGGTACCTTTGCTCGTGTTGACGCCAGACTGGCTTCCACTGGTTTGATTCGAGGTGGTGGGCGCCGGCGCAGCGGGAGGCGCCTCCTTGTAAGCCGGAGGAGTCGGGACAGATGGTGGATGGTATTTCGGACCTACCGTGCAGCCAGTGAGAGCGGCGCAAAGGAGCAGGCCGAGCCGGGTTTGCTGAAGGATGGTTCTGGTCTTTCCCATAAGCGACTCGTTCTAAACGGCTCCTTCCAAATCAGGGCGGAAGGTGTCGTGGTGTTTCCCTAAGGCCCGCAACCGCAACCGATCCATATACAGGTAGATGACCGGTGTGGTGAAGAGCGTCAGCATCTGGCTTACGATCAGCCCACCGACAATGGTAATGCCCAGCGGTTGCCGCAGCTCCGAACCGGTCCCGGTGCCGAAGGCCAGGGGCAGGGCGCCAAACAGGGCCGCGAGGGTGGTCATCATGATGGGCCGGAAGCGCAGCATGCAGGCTTCGAAGATGGCGTCCGTGGTGCTCTTGCCGTGCTCCCGCTCCGCAACCAATGCGAAATCGATCATCATGATGGCATTCTTCTTTACCAGCCCGATGAGCAGCACAATGCCGATGATGGAAATGACGTTGAGGTCATTATGGAAGACAAGCAAAGCGAGCATGGCTCCAACGCTGGCTGGAGGCAAGGTGGAGATGATGGTGAGCGGGTGTACCAGGCTTTCGTACAAAATACCGAGGACGATGTACACCGCCAGCAGAGCTGTGGTGACAAGGATAGGTTCCGTGGCCAGAGACTGCTGATAGGCCTGGAGAGTGCCTGCGAAGAATCCGGTGATGGTCGAGGGCAGACCGAGCTTGGTTTGCAGTTGGTCAATGGCAAGGGTGGCGTCACTCAGCGAGAGACCGGGCGCCAGGTTGAAAGACACCGTTACAGACGGAAACACGCTCGTATGGTTCACTTGCAGCGGGGTGGTGCTGGGATGGAAGGTGCTGACCGCGCTGATTGGGGTCCAGCCAGGAGTAGTCGCCCTGGGATACGTATAGTTCAGCCCCGCAGGAGACTGGAAGAATCGAGGGGCCACTTCCAATACCACGTAGTACTGATTCAACTGGGTGTAGATCACCGATGCTTCTGACTGGCCAAAGGCGCTGTAAAGGGCGCTATCGAGGGACTGTGAAGTGAGGCCGAGGCGGGCGGCCGCCACACGGTCGTAGGTCAGATATTCATCAAGACCGCCATTTTGTTGATCGCTGTTCACGTCCTGGAAGCCGGGAAGTTTTTTAATGTCTGCCAGCAGGATCGGCCCCCAGTGGGCGAGATCGTTCACATTGTCCGACTGCAACGTGTACTGGTAGAGAGCGTTGCTTCCCCGTCCGCCGATGCGCAGGTCCTGCGCGGCCTGCAGGAACACCGAGGCAACGGGCAGGCGGTTCAGCTTGGGGCGCAGACGGTTGATGATTTCCGGCGCGCCGATCTTGCGCACATTGAGTGGCTTGAGAGCGACATAAACGAACCCTCCGTTACTGGAGCCGTTGCCACCGGTATAGCAAATCACGTTCTGCACCGCGGGGTCAGCCTTGACTGTCTTGACGATCGCACGGGCGGAGGCCTCCATGACTGGGAAGGAGGCGTCCTGAGGTCCCTGAATGCCGCCGACCAGAGCGCCGGTGTCCTGCTGAGGGAAGAAGCCCTTGGGAATCTTGATGATCAGAACCACGTTCAGCGCGATGGTCAACAACAGCACCACCAGCATCAAGCCTGAATTGTCCAGTACCCATAAGAGCGAGTGCTTGTAGACGTTCAGCATTCCATCAAAAAAACGTTCGCTGGCGCGATAAATGCGTCCGTGCTTCTCTCCTGCATGCTGTTTAAGCAGGTGGGCGCACATCATCGGGGTGGTGGTGAGAGAAATCACCATGGAGACCAGGATGGCGGTGGAGAGGGTGACGGCAAACTCCCGGAAGAGCCGGCCCACGATGCCGCCCATCATCAGCAACGGAATGAACACCGCGATCAGCGACGTGCTCATAGTGAGCACGGTGAAGCCGATCTCCTTTGCGCCGCGCAGTGCAGCTACGGCCGGCGGCAGGCCCATTTCCAGGTAGCGGGAGATATTCTCCATGACCACGATGGCATCGTCCACTACGAACCCGGTGGAGATCGTGAGCGCCATCAGGGAAAGATTATCCAGGCTGTAGTCCAGCAGGTACATTACGGCGAATGTGCCGATCAGCGAGACCGGAACTGCGACGCTGGGAATCAGGGTGGCGCGCGCATTGCGCAGGAACACAAAGACCACCAGGATGACCAGCACGACGGAAATGACCAGCGAAGATTCGACATCGTGCAGCGAGGCCTTGATGGTGGTGGTGCGGTCCAGAATGATGGTGGCCTTTATGCCCTGAGGCATCACCGCCTGCAGAAAGGGAAGCTGGTCGCGGATGCGCTGGTTGGTCTCAATGATGTTGGCGCCTGGCTGGCGGAAAATGATGACGCCAATCGAGGGAACGCCATTGGTAAAGCCGGCGGTGCGGATGCTTTGCGCCGCGTCGGTAACGTCGGCAACATCCGAAAGCCGGACTGCCAGACCGTTATGCTGGCCAACGATCAAGGGCCTGTATTGCTCGGCTTTCGAAAGCTGCCCGTCGGTGACGATATCGGCCGTCACCGGGCCCTCGATGAGTTGGCCGCGCGCCAGGTCAGAATTCTGCAGGCTGAGCATCGACTGGATATTCGACAGCGTCAGTCCGTAGCGGTTCAGCTGCGTGGGGTTCACATCGACGCGTACCGACGGGTAAGCGCCACCTCCAACCCCTACCTGGCCTACTCCCTGAATCTGCGAGAGTTTCTGCTCCATGATGGTGGAGGCCGCGTCATACATGGTCTGCCGGTCATACTTGTCTGAGGTGAGCGACATAATCATGATGGGCGCGTCGGCCGGGTTGACCTTGCGGTAGCTGGGGTTGGAGGGCAGGTTGGCGGGTAGATAGGTCCTGGCGGCGTTGATGCCTGCTTCTACATCGCGGGCGGCGGCGTCGATGTTGCGGCTCAGGTCGAACTGCAGGGTCACGTTGGTGCTGCCCAGCGAACTCGACGAGGTCATTTCCGTCACGCCGGCGATGTGTCCGAACTGCCGTTCCAGTGGGGTGGCGACCGAAGACGCCATGATCTGCGCACTGGCCCCCGGCAGACTCGCCGAGACCGAAATGGTAGGGAAATCTACCTGCGGCAGCGGCGAGACCGGAAGAACATTAAAAGCAATCGCGCCTGCAAGGGCGATTGCCGCCGTCAGCAGCGTGGTGGCTACCGGCCGGCGAATAAAAGGACTGGACAGGCTCACACTTCACCTGCCGGCATGGGCTCCGGACCGCCACCATGGCGGCTGCCTGCGCGCGCAAAGCGTTGCGACAGGTTGTCAAAAAAGATGTAAATGACCGGCGTTGTGTAGAGGGTGAGCACCTGGCTCAACAGCAAACCACCGACCATGGCGATTCCCAGCGGGCGCCGCAACTCGGAGCCGATGCCGGTGCCGAAGGCCAGCGGGATCCCGCCCAGCAAGGCCGCCATGGTGGTCATCATGATCGGCCGGAAGCGCAGCAGGCTGGCCTCGTAGATGGCATCGGTGGAATTCAGGCCACGCTGGCGCTCCCCTTCGAGGGCAAAGTCGACCATCATGATGCCGTTCTTTTTTACGATACCGATCAACAGGATGATGCCGATGATCGCCACCACGCTCAAATTTTGCTTGAACAGAATCAGCGAAAGCAGAGCACCGACACCCGCCGATGGTAGGGTCGACAGGATGGTGATGGGATGGATGAAGCTCTCATAGAGCACACCCAGAACGATGTACACCGTGACCAGGGCGGCGAGAATCAGCAAAGCTTCATTGTCCTGCGAGTTCTCGAAGGCCGCCGCCGTTCCCTGGAAGCTCGCCTGGACGCTGGGGGGGAAGTTCAAATCCTTGGCGGTCTTGTTGATCGCGGTAATGGCGTCACCCAGCGCTGCGTTCCCCGCCAGGTTGAAAGAAACCGTGACCGAGGGGAACTGCCCCTGGTGGTTGATAGAGAGCAGCTCCGTACCGTGGCTTACTTTGGTGAAGGCAGCCAGCGGCACGGCGTTGCTGGGGGTCGAACTGGTGTTGGTGTTGGCGGAGCTGGAGCCGGTCGGATTCGTGGTGGGGGCGAGGGTTTTGGCCGGAGGGGTCAGGATTCCCGAGGAAGGCGTGTAGAGCGCCGACTCGGTGGTGGCATTCGAACCCGCGGTGGCCGATGCGGAGGCGGAGAACGAAGTGCTGGCAGCCGCTCCACTCGCGCCTGAGGATGCATTGGCCTGAATGTACAACTTGTTCAGCTTACCCGGATCCTTCTGGAACTGCGGCTGAGCTTCCAGGATCACGTGGTATTGGTTGAGCTGGGTGTACATGGTGTTGATCTGCCGCTGGCCGAAGGCATCGTACAGGGTGTTGTCGAGCGTCGAAGGAGCGAGCCCCAGCCGCGAGGCGCTCACCCGGTCGATCGCTAATGTCACGGTCAGGCCGCCGGTTTGCTGGTCGGTAGCGACATCTTCCAGTTGCGGCAGCTGCTTCAGCTTGTCCACGAAACGGTTGGCCCACTGGTTCAGCTCGGTTACGTCCGGGTCCTCCAGTGTGTATTGATATTGCGTCCGGCTCACCCGGTCATCGACGGTAATGTTCTGCACCGGCTGCATGTACAGCTTGATTCCGCCGACCTGAGCCAGGCTGTTGTTGAGGCGGCGGATGACATCCGCAGCGCTCAGATCACGCTGGTTCAGGGGCTTCAGGTTGATTGACATGCGCCCGCTGTTCAGCGTGGTATTGGTTCCGTCGGCGCCAATAAAGGAGGAAAGGCTTTCGACCGCCGGATCCTGGAGAATCACCTTGGCCAGTTCCTGCTGTTCGTGGGCCATGGCCTGAAAGGAGATGGAAGCCGGCGCCTGCGAAATCCCCTGGATTACGCCTGTGTCCTGAATTGGGAAGAAGCCCTTGGGGATTACGATGTAGAGGAAGATCGTCAGTACCAGGGTACCCAGTGCTACCAGCAGGGTGAGCCCCTGGAATTGCAGAACCACCCGCAGGGTACGGCCGTAGAAGCCGATCATGCGCACGAAAACACGTTCCGAAGCCTGGTAAAAACGGCCCTGCTTCTCCTGGGGATTGTGACGCAGAATCCGCGAGCACATCATCGGGGTCAGAGTCAGCGAGACCACGGCGGAGATGATGATGGTGACGGCCAGGGTGACGGCAAACTCCCGGAACAGGCGGCCGACGACATCGCCCATAAAGAGCAAGGGGATCAGCACTGCGATCAGCGAGACGGTCAGTGAAACGATGGTGAAGCCGATCTGCTCCGCTCCTTCGAGAGCCGCCTGCATCGGCGTGTGGCCTTCTTCCAGATAGCGGGAGATATTCTCGATCATGACGATGGCGTCATCCACCACGAAACCAGTGGAGATGGTCAGTGCCATCAGCGATAAATTGTCGAGAGAGTAGCCCAGCGCGTACATGGCGGCGAAGGTGCCGACGATCGACAGCGGTACAGCCACGCTGGGGATGATGGTGGCGTACAGATTGCGTAAGAAGAGAAAGATTACCATCACCACCAGGGCGATGGTCAGCATGAGTTCGAATTCAACGTCTGCGACCGAAGCCTTGATATCCGTCGTCAGGTCGGTCAGGGTAGTGATCTCAATGCCTGAAGGCAGGTTAGCCTGCAACTGCGGCATCAGTAGCTGAATGCTCTTGACTACGCTGATGGTATTGGCGCCGGGCTGGCGCTGTACGTTGAGGATGACCGCCGGCGTCTGGTTCATCCAGGCTGCCTGCTTGGAGTTCTCCACCCCATTCACGACATTGGCCACGTCGTGGAGAAAGACCGGGGCATTGTTGCGATAGGCCACGACGACATTTTTATAGTCGCCGCTGGTGACTAGCTGGTCATTGGCGTCGATCTGATAATCCTGGCGGGGTCCATCGAAGTTGCCTTTGGCCTGATTTACGCTGGCCGCGACCAAGGCGGTGCGGACGGCTTCCATATCGATGCCGTAGGACTGGAGCTGGGCCGGGTTTACCTGGATGCGCACTGCCGGCTTCTGGCCGCCGCTGATACTGACCAGACCCACACCATTCAATTGCGAGATCTTGGGCGCCAGACGAGTGTCGACCATGTCCTCGACCTGGGAGAGAGGCAGGGTCTTGGAAGTGATGCCCAGCGTTAAAACCGGCGCGTCCGCGGGATTGGTCTTACTGTAGATCGGAGGCGCGGGCAGGTCGGCGGGCAGGAAGCTTTGCGCGGCGTTGATCGCCGACTGCACTTCTTCCTCGGCGATATCGATGTTCAGGGACAGGTTGAACTGCAGCACCACGACCGAGGTGGCGCCGGAGCTGGTCGAGGTCATCTGGCTCAGGCCCTGCATTTCGCCGAACTGGCGTTCCAACGGCGCAGTTACGGTAGTGGCTACGACTTCAGGGCTGGCGCCGGGGTAGAACGTAAGCACCTGGATCGTCGGGTAGTCGACCTCAGGCAGCGCGGAGACCGGCAACTGCGTGTAGGCGACAATGCCTACCAGCATGATGGCGGCCATCAGCAACGAGGTTGCGACCGGCCGCAAAATAAATGGGCGGGACGGGCTCACGGCGCATTCGTCTCGTTGTTAGAGGGAAGAAGTACCTGCTTGGTGATGGTGATCTTGGAGCCGTCCTGCAGCTTCTCAAAGCTGCTATCGGCTACGACGTCTCCCGCATTCAGCCCTTGAACTTCAGTATTTGGCCCTTCACTTACGCCCGGCTTGATGTCATGAATGTGGGCGGTGCCGTTCTGGATCAAAAAGACGAACGCCGTATCCCCGTTGTGCTGGATCGCCGAAGAGGGAATCAGGATTACGTTGTCGAGAGTCTTCAAAAGCAGGCGGGCATTCACGAACAGATTGGGAAAGAGAACGTTGTTCTTGTTGTCAAAAATTGCGCGCAGTTTTAACGTGCCGGTGGTGGTATCGATCTGGTTATCGGTGCTGAGGAGCTTTCCCGACGCCAGCTTGGTTTCTTCGGAGCGATCGTAGGCATCGACCGCAAGCGGCTTGCCCAGACGCATTTGCTGTTGCAGTGCGGCCACACTGTCTTCAGGGATGGTGAAGACCACGGTAATCGGCTGTAACTGGGTGATGACCACCAGCGGGGTTGTGCTCGACGCAGTCGCCAGGTTGCCTGGGTCTACCAGGCGGAGACCGACGCGGCCGTCGATAGGTGACGTAATGTACGTAAACCCTAGTTGCACCTGGTCATACTGTAGGGTTCCCTGATCGACCTTCACCGTACCCTGGTCCTGGAGGACGATTTTCTCCTGATCATCCAGGGTCTGCTTGGGAATCGCATTGCGTGCCCAGGCATCCTGATAGCGCTTGAGGTCCATTTGCGCCTGTGCCAACAGGTTGGTATCGCGTTCGAGTGCTCCCTGGGCCGTCAATACGTTCGCCGCGTAGGGCCGTGGATCAATCTGGATCAGAGGCTGGCCCTTGTGCACCAGTTGGCTCTCGCGGTAGAGCACCTGGGTGATGATGCCCGTGACCTGAGCATTGATCGTATCGGTATAGACCGGCGTTACCGTGCCAATCGCTTGCAGGTAGACACCGATGCTGCCCTTATTTGCAGTGACAGCATTGATGGTCACTGTTCCTCCGGCAAAGGCTCGCCTGCCCCCGCCGCGAGCTGCCGGGGCCTGGCGGTGGTGCCAAACCCACCAGAAGAGCAGGCCAAAAAGCAAAAGAATTACTAACCAGACGAGGATGCGAACGCTGGTTGAGCGCTTAGGAGGGGGTAACTGGTGGTCCGGTCCAATGTTTGTTTGGGTAGCGCGCGGCTCCGTTGGGACTTGCTTGTCTCGGGTGTCGCGAATGTCGTCTTGCATCAGTTGACCTGGTGTCCTCTTTCTTGCTGCGGCTGCCGGTGGAAGGAAAAGACCGGCTGCAACGTTGTTTCGGTCAGTCAAGCCGGGGAAGGCATTGTGAAAGCTAGGCGGCAGCACATACAGCTACCCGCTGTCAGAAGATTTTGCAAAATCATTTTCAGAACTGACCACCTGCCTGCAGGTGGTACACCCCTACACACTCTGGCACGATGATCGTTTAGACGACGGCCAAGGGCCGTGAGACGCACACGGTACTCGTAACGCGCTGCTTGTGCATGCTCTGGGGTGAGGATATCGCACGCGGGGCTCTGGCGGAAAGCGGAAGGGACAGAGACGTGCCTTGACGCAAAAGGCGCCCTCGCGAAGACATCTCTCACCTGGGAGGCGCGCATCCAAACTTAGTCCGCTCTGACATAATCGAGGGTCGCAATCGTTACGTTTTACCCTCGCCCAGTGACGCGGCTTCCGAGAAACTCTCCTGCAGAGGGGGAAGATTGACCGCTGCGCTCTCTAGATTCGGCAACTTTTCATTGGGCAGCGGAAGCGCCGGCCTTCTTCTGGCTTTTCACCTTGGCCCAGCGCTTCCGCTGTGCCTCAGCGATGGCCCGCCGCGCCTTAGCGCTTAGCGTACGCCGTCGCGGGGTGGGGGAAGTTTTCCTTTTTCCGGCTGGGCTGCCACTTCCCGCTAATAGCGCGCGGGCTTGTTGTAGTCGTGCAATTTCTTCATCAATTGCTCTGACAATTTGGTCGTTCAAGCGTGTTTCCTTTCAGGCTGGGAGAGAAGCCCCTACACACCGGCACTCCCCAAAAGAATAACAGGTTGCTTACCCGCAATGGCCATTGCGCGGTTATCGGTTTTCCATCGGGAACTCGAGCTCGAGCCGAGCCGGCATTCCCACGCATCATTTTCCCGGCGAAATGAAGGATGCCGGAGCTGCGAGAAGCAGATAAGAAACTGTGGTTGTTTTATTTAGCGAGGTCACTTTAAACCCTGTTACCGTGGTGCTTTGCGGTAATGGCGCTAAAGTGACACCGGTCGTTCGGAGCGCTACCCGTTTCGTAAGATGGCGTTCTGCCGCATCTCGATTAATCTCACTCTTGCACGAGTCGCTGTGACAACAGGGGGAACGATGAAGCGGTATCTCAAGACAATGCAGGTTGTGATGCTGGCGGCGGCTGGCGCCGTGGTTGTAGCCGGTTGCGGCGATTCCAGAGTGGCCAACAAGGAAAATCTCGCGGATGCGCTTAACCAGGACTACCAAGCGAATGCGGATTGCCTGTTTGCCAAGCCCATGCCTTTTCCGTATGAAGTGTCCGTGAATGACAAGCTGTTGGCTGAAACGCGGCGCCGGTTGGATGCGCTCGCCGAAGCGGGATTGCTCGAGCGAGAACAGAACGTGGTCCGCGGAGAGACCGTTAATCGTTATGTACTGACAGCGGAGGGCAGCCGGACCGAAGGCAAAGGCCGCTTCTGCTACGGGCGCCGTCAGGTGACCAGTGTGGAAAACTTCACCACGCCTGTGGATTACCAAGGCAAGCCTCTGACCAAGGTTGAGTACCACTTTGTGCTGAAGAACCCGCCTAGCTGGGCCAAGCAGACCGAGGTACGTAATGCCTTTCCCAGCGTTGCCAAAGCCACTTCGGATCAGCCGGTTGACGAGGCCACTCTGATGCTGACCCGCGATGGCTGGGTCCTGACCTACTAGAATCCCGGCGCTCATATCTGCCGCCTGGTTGTGGCGGATTATGGGCGCCATTCTTTTTTGATTTCGCTAAAGCCTGCTTATCAATGGACGGGCTCCGATTCACGTGCCGGATGAGACTGAACGTCCCAGCTTTTACGCTGCCATTGTTCGTTACGAATTTTTAAACGCCGGCTGTAGATTCACTCATCCGACATAGGCCGGGCCCAGTAGAATGCGCAGGTCGCGCAGGTTGTTTCCCAGGGGCCCGGTAACGATCGTGTCGCCAAGCTGTTCGAATAACGGATAGGTATTGAAGCGTTCCAAGGCCTGGGCGGGGTCCAAGCCCTTTGCCTGGGCGCGGCTCCAGGTCTGGCTATCGGCGACAGCGCCCGCCGCCGGGCTGTTCCCGTCCACGCCGTCCGAGCCCGCACTGAGAACCACGAAGTTGGTGCTCTCATTCTGAAGTAGCCGGACCACCTCCAGCGCCCATTGCTGGTTACGGCCGCCGATGCCGGGACTTCCGGAAACCGAGACCGTCACCTCACCTGCCGAGAGAAGACAGACGGAGGCGCCATGCCGTTGCTCCGTGCGAAAGCGGTCAACAAGATGTTGGGCAGCCTGGCGGTAATCCCAGTCGTCGCAGGTGTTGTCCACCACTACGTGGTAGCCTTCCGCTGCCGCCAAACGCGAGGCCGCGGTGGTCAACGATTCACTGGAAAGCAGCGAGAGGCAAGTGGACGGCAATACCCCCGCGGGAATTTCCTTCGGGGTCTCCGGTATAGCGGGTAGGAAATCCTGAATACTTTGCGGAAGTTCGCGCTTGAGATGCGGCGTCTGTTCGAGAATGCGCCAGAAGTCTTCCCGTGTGCTCGAATCCGGGAGAGAAAGGCCGGAGCCCACCACATCGAGCATGCCGTTGGGGACATCCGAAATGAGCACCGTTGCTTTAGTGGCTTTTGCAGCCGCAGCGGCGAGCCGGCCCCCTTTTACCTTGGACAAGTGTTTTCGCAGAACATTCATCTTGGCAATGGGCAGGCCGGCGTGGACCAGCGAGCGATAAAAGGCGATGACATCCCGCTGCGGGATACTCGGGCTCAGCGGCAGCTCCAGCATGGAAGAAGCGCCACCGCTCACCAGGAAGAGCACCAGGGTCTTCTCGTCGGCAGCGTGCAAGCGATCGAGAAGAAGCTCGGAGGCGGCAAACGAATGGGCGTCTGGCAGGGGGTGCGCGCCTGCGAAATAAGTCCAGCCGGAGACCGGTTTCCAGGGATTGCTGCCCACGACGATGCCTTCGACGTCATGCTGGCTGTCCTGCCATCGCTCGAGGATGCGGTGCACGTATTCCGCCATGGGAACCGCGGCTTTCCCCACTGCGATCACCAGCACACGCGAGAACCGCGATAAGGGAAAGCGATCGGAGCCCAGCATCAGGACGCCGTCCTCGAGCAAGATCAGCGAGGCCATGGTAGGCGCCAATTCCACGGCCGCCATGGTCTCGGCAAAGAGCCTGCGGACAACCTGCTTCTTCTCTGCGATCGCCGACGGATCTTTCAGAGCAGCCTCACGCTGTTTCACCATCGTTCGACCTCATCAGGCTGGTAAGGACCACCAATGTCATGTTCACAAGCAACGCCAGAAAACCTGCATTCACACCATAAACGGGATCGTGCTTGGTAAGAAGCAATACCGCTTCTACGCCGATCCCGGCGATCAGCCCGGCGAACACGCCCCTGGACGTGGTCCGTGACCAGAACAATCCCAGCAAAACTCCGGGGAAAAACTGGGTTACGCCGGCGTATCCCAGCAGCAACAGGGAGACCAGGGTCGCGGAGGAATGCAAGGCAAGATAAACGCTGATGAGGCTGAGCAGCAAGATGATTCCCCTGGAAAGCCTGCCGACGGCCACGTCGCTCATCTGCGGCGCAAACAAGGGACGGACCACATTCTTTCCTGCCAGGGTGGAGGCGGTCAGAAGAATGATGGCCGAGGGGACCATTGCCGTGAGCGCTCCCGCACCTCCGATGATGCCCAGAAACCAGGCGGGAAAGCTCTGCCGGGCCAGCAGGAGGAGAGACATGTCTCCGTTCTGCAGCCCTGGCAGCAACAGCAGCGCGGCAAACCCGGCAAAGAAGATAAACAGCAGGCTCAGGGTGTAGAGAGGCGTCATCACCGCATTGCGGCGCAGGGTTTCGCTGCTTTTGGCGGTGAAGGCGGCGCCGAATGTATGCGGCCACATGTAAAAGCCGAGGGCGCTGAGCAGCACGGTAGAGATGTACCAGCCGTGGTTCATCGTTGTGGTGGAACCGGGCATGACCAGGTGCGCGGGGTGAGTCTGGATGAGACGGTCGAACATGGGCGAGATACCGCCAAAGTAATGGGCCGGGACATAAATGCCGATGGACAGGGCGGAGGCGATCATCAGCAGGTCTTTGAGGACGCTGACCCAGGCGACGGCGCGCATGCCACCGAGAAAGACAAACAGAGCCACCAGCGTGACGGCCAGCAGCATGGAAGCCGCGCGTGGAATGTGATCGAAGCTCGCGACCTGGACGATGATGCCCAGGCCGGTCAGCTGAAGCTGCAGATAGGGAATCAGGAAGACCACGCCGGCGAGCGAAACAAACAACGCCAATGGCTGGCTTCGATAGCGCCAGGCGAAGAAGTCCGATTGCGTTTGCAGGCCATGTTTTTGTCCCAGCTCCCAGATGCCGGGCAGGATGTAAAACGACACCACGTAGCCCAGGGTGATGTAGGCGAGGATGTAAAGCGCCGGCGCTCCCCGGGAATATGCCCAGCCGCTGGCCCCGAGAAAGGCGAAGGTGGTGTAGATTTCGCCCGCCATCAGCAGCCAGATGAAGACGACGCCAAAGCTGCGGCCGGCCACCGACCACTCCTCGAGATTCATACGGCGGCCCGCACCCGCGCGTATGCCCAACACTGTTCCTGCCAGAACAATGCCGAAAATCACGCTCATCGCGATGGCGGCGGGCGTCATCGTACATTCCGCGGAGGTTTCGCTTTGGACTCGACCCGGCGCGCCAGCTCCATGCAACCGCTGCTGAGAACAATCCAAAGCGACAGCCAGAAGAGGTTGAAGGGAAGACCGAGGATGCGGGGAGCAATGCGATCCCAGAGCGGCACAGAGAAACACATGGCCAGGAAGGGAATCAGCCCGATCAGGACCGCAGCCGTCGAGGGCCGCCTGATTTCGTCTCTAGGCAAAATGGGGAACCTCACGCCAGATCGAGTGCAACCACTTCATAATCGAGGACCGAAGGCACAGTGAAGCTCACCGTATTTCCGCTTTTCTGAAACTGCAGATCGGATTCGCTCACCAGCGTTTTGGCCCGGGTGATCCGGACGCCTGCAGGAAGATCCAGCTCGACATGCTGCGGCTGCGATGGAATCAATGCGTGGACGTTGGGCCGCATCGCCATGGGATTGGTCATGTTCACCAGATGCACGGTGACGGACTCCTTTTGCCTCCAGGCCGTGACATCGAAAAAGCCTGCCCCTTTGGAACGCAGCGGCGGAGGGGTATTGGCGGCCCAGGCAATGGCATTCTGCAGCAGCAGAACATGATCGAGCGACAGAACGTCCCAGATCAGACGGTCGAGATCCCAGGGGAAGTACACCACACGGCCCTTCCCGAATTCCTTCAGATACACTTCGGGCTCATCTGTTTTTTCGAGCGTCCAGAAAGTTTTTTCCATGGGCAGATTGGCGACCGCCGGAATGCGTGTCAGCGGCGGATGCGTTTGTCCGCCGTCGGGCCTGGTCGTGAGCTGCCAGGTGCCTCCCATCAGGAATTCGGCGTCCTCCATGCCGCGAAGCAGGGGCGAGGTTGCGGATTCCACGCGCAGATACGTGTTCTGGACCACCTTCGTGGTGTTCACATGGTTCACATAGGTGGCGCCGAAAAGATCGCTGAGCCCGAAGTTCTGGCGCGGGTTCCCTTGCTCGTCGTAGAGAGAGGTTTCATAGGTGGCGACCAGGCTCCCGCCCCGCTGCACGTAATCCCGCAGCTGTTGGCATTGCCGGTCCGACAGGGCAGCGATGTTGGGCAGCAACAGCAGCTTGTACTTGTCGACAGAAGCTGCGTCGAGCATTTTGTCATGCACCATCTCAAAGGGAATACGCGCTTCGACCAGCGCCTGGTACGTGCCGTCGATCGGCTGCTCCACCAGCCGTTGGGTTCGCTGCGGCCCAGCATAAAACTGTGCCGTCTGCTGCGAGTACACCAGACCGACCGTCGCGATGGGTTCGGTATTCCGGAAATAGCGCTCCCATTTGTGATGCCAGACATAGAGATCTTCGATCACCTTCAGGCCGCGCTTGTCATGCACCGAGCCGGACACCATG
Source organism: Acidobacteriaceae bacterium (assembly GCA_035507705.1). Classification (GTDB taxonomy): domain Bacteria; phylum Acidobacteriota; class Terriglobia; order Terriglobales; family Acidobacteriaceae; genus PALSA-350. The sequence continues at coordinate 4,128 of DATJNV010000104.1, read as the reverse complement.
TTGAACCACGGCCGCAATCCATTGGCGACGCCATCCTGCACCCACAGGCGCGTCTCCTGTGGGTTCTTGACGCTGTTGAGCCAGCGATAAGGGGACACGATACCGACGTTGAAGATGCCGCCGATGGCTTTGTTGCCCAGGGTGGCGCGATACTCCTTGCCGTTCTTGCCGTTGGCCCAGGGAGCCATATCTCCCGAGCGGCACTGCCGATCGGCAAAGAGAGTCGGGGCTAACTCACCCACCTTCTTCATGTCCAGGCCGCTGGTGGCGCCGCCGCCCGAGTTGGCGATGTAGCGCGCCGCGGGCCGGGCCTGCCGGATGGCCTTATCCCATACGGCCCACAGATCGAAGAGCCGCTGCTGCTCCCAAACGATATAGTCGCGATATGCCTGGTCGCGCGGATCGCGCGTGCGCGGAAGCTGCTGGTGAAAGGCATCGAAGAAAAGCCTGGTGCAACTGTCGCAGTAGCACATACCGCTGCCCGTCCAGCGATTGCTGAAGACGCCGGAGATAGGGTAATTGACCGCGATTTCATGGGTCACGTCGGTCATGAAGTCGAAATTGTAAGGGCCCAGGGCGCAGGTCAGCCACATGTTCGGGTAGTCCGGATGCGGGCGCTTCTTGCCGGCCGCGTCGACGGCGATCCATTCCGGATGGGCCTCGTAGGCGTCCTGGTAAGTGGCGTGCGGATCGGTGCGCGCCAGCACCACCATGCCGTTTTTGCGGCAACCCTCCATCAGGTCGGAAAGAAAGGTTTCGTGGCCGGGCAGCCAGCGGCTGCGGTGATGGAACTGGATTTCCGTCGGGTAAAACGCCACCACACCGCCCGCGGAAAGGCATGCGCCGTCGGCGTGGATACGGCGGAAATAGTCGAGCCAGAAGCCCACGTCCATGCGCGCCGGAGCGTCTTCGGTCATGTTGATCTGCGCCCAGCGCATGGGCCGGTCGAACCATTCGTGCTCGTTTAACGCCGGCGCAGCGGGAAGCGCCGAGGCTTTCGCTAACTCTGCGGCCATCGTCGATGCGGCGGTGATGGATGCGGCGGTGCCTTGCACAAATTCTCTGCGAGTCAGCATGGTCTCCTCCAAAGCCGTCGTCAGAATTGATAGCGCAGGGCAAACTGCAGAACGCGGGGATCTGCGATGCCCGCCGGCCCTGTTGCTGAAATTACACCGAACGTCTTGTCGGAGAAATCTCCATCCGGCTGGCCGAAGTTAGGGTGGTTGAAGAGGTTCAAAAACTCGGAGCGGAATTGCAGATTGCCGTAGCGCTCCCCGATGGGAAAACTGCGCACCAGAGACAGATTCACATTCGTCAGGAACTTCGGTTGCTACGGATGGAGGCAAGTTCCTGGACACGGTGATGCGATGGTCTTTCATCACTGAGAAGTACGACATCATGAACCTGATGGAGCTGCGTATTGCGCTCGAAGGCCTGGCTGCCTCGAGTAGCGCGGAGCGGGCCACCGAGCAGGACATCGAGAGCCTGGAGGAGCTGATCTCCAGCATGCAGGCATCGGTCAAGGATCCCAAGCGTTTCGGCGTTCTCGATCTCGAGTTTCACCTTGGGGTCGCTCGGGCCTCCAAGAATCAGGTGGTCTTCGACCTGGTGTCGCTGATCCGGGGACAGTTGGCGCGCGCGCTTTCGGCGGTGCTCGTCCTGCCCTATGCGCGCCCGCGTTCGCTCGAGGAGCACACAGCAATCCTCACCGCCATCAAGCGGCGCAATCCGGAAGCAGCCCGCAAGGCGATGCAGGCGCATCTCGAAGCTGCGATCAGACGTTACGCGCAGACGTCGAACGAGTAAGCTTTGGGGCTTTCTTGCGTGCTTATCGAAACCCGGACCCGAGCTCTAATAGAGGGAGTTACGATGGATCGCTGACGGGATAAAGTGTGCCTCGATCCAAGCACTCAAAGCCTGCTGCACTAGCTCCAGTTTGCCCATGAAAAAGTGATCCGCTCCCTCAACCATGACCAGTTCCGCGGGTGGAGTAGCGTTGGCGACCACGGCTTCGACCGACGCTCGCGGCCCATACTGATCTGCGGTTCCGCTGATGAAGAGCTTCGGCTGATGGCAGCCGGCCAGGAAGCGGTAGTGATATTCACGCCCTCCGGCACTGACAGGGAGTCCTAGCGCGGCGATGCCCTTGACCCGCTCATCGCCGCAGCAGGCCCGCAAACCGACGCTGGAGCCGAAGGAGAACCCGGCAAAGAGCAGAGGCCGGTCGTAGTCGCGCACCATCCAAGCAAGGCCGGCGCGCACATCCTCGACCTCGCCATGGCCGTTGTCATGCGTTCCTTCGCTCAACCCCGCGCCGCGAAAATTGAAGCGCAGTACCGGTATTCCGTGGCTAAGAAAGGCTTTCATGGCGTGATATACAACCTTGTTGTGCATAGTCCCACCGAAGAGCGGGTGAGGATGGCACACAAGGGCGGCGTAGCTCGAATCGTGCTCAGGCAAATTCAGAATGGCTTCAAGTCTTCCGGCAGGCCCGCGAAGATCTTCTATGTTACGCACCACAGAAGAGCTGAGATTCTGGCTCATGGCTGTATCCTAAAGTATTTCCTGAGCCGGCTCATTTATGCTGGGAAACAATGAAGCCCCTCGATCCTTTGGACCTGACGCGCCGGCTGGTGAATATTGAATCGATCACGTACAACGAGGGCGCGGTCGGCGAATATCTGGATGGCTTGCTGCAAGAGCGCGGCTTCGCAGTAGAACGGATGGCCGTTGCGCAGCCCGCGCAGAGTCGCTTTAGTGGCGAACGCTTCAACGTATATGCCAGTTATGGGGAGCGACCGGATGTCGTGCTCTCCACGCACATGGATACCGTTCCGCCCTTTATCCCTAGCAGTGAGGATGATCTTTTCTTGTACGGGCGCGGGGCTTGCGATGCCAAGGGCATCATCGCCGCGCAACTGGCGGCGATGGAGCAGTTGCGCGAGGCGGACGTGGCGGTCGCGCTGCTTCTGGTTGTGGGCGAGGAGCGCGATTCGGCAGGTGCGCGCGTGGCGAATCAACGATCCAAAGGCAGCAATTTCCTGATCAACGGCGAGCCCACTGACAACCGCCTGGCCGTGGCTTCGAAAGGGACGCTGCGAGCGGAGATCCGAGCGCGGGGCAAAATGGCGCACTCCGCCTATCCGGAATTGGGCGATAACGCGGTGCACAAACTCATCGAGGCGCTGCATCGGATTCTGGCGATCGATCTGCCTTTCGTGGAAGGGATCGGCGCCAGTACATTGAACGTCGGATTGATCGAAGGGGGCCGTGCCCCGAACGTGATTTCAGATCAGGCGGTGGCGCAGGTCATGGTCCGGCTGGTAGGTCCATCAGAGCAGACGCGCCAAGCTATCCAAGAGGCTGTGGGCGATTTGGCCGAGGTGGAATTCACGCTCGAAATACCGTTCATCCGCATGCGCCAGGTGGAAGGATTGGAAACCATGGTTGCCGCCTTCACTACCGATGTCCCCGCGTTGACCAATTGGGGTGAACCGCTCCTCCTGGGCCCGGGTTCGATTCATGTGGCGCACACCCCAAACGAGAAAATCGCCAAGAAAGAGTTGTTGGCTGCCGTGGATTTGTATTATGACCTAGCCAAACGGCTCGCCGGGTGAAATGAAGACTTTCGGCTGGACGACACGGCTGAAATATGGGGTTTTCGGCGCATTGGCCGGTTGGTTGGCGGGCTGGGCGGTCAGCTTTCCCTTTGAGCTCTCCTTAGCCTGGCGCTACGTAGACGGGAACGCTCGCCAACTGCCAGTCTCCCTGGCGAAGGGTTTGGTGGTATGGGCAGCCTTCAGCCTCTTCATGGCTGTCGCCGGGTTCGTACCCCTGGTGCTTCCTGCAGTCTTGCTCATCCCGCCGCGGTGGATCGTTCGCTGGAGATACCTCTTGATCCCAGCGGCCCCGCTCGCCGCCTTTGCAGCTATCGACCGGCGCATGGGGCTGCTGAACCTGTATTACTTTTTGCACCCCAAACCAATCGAAACCTTCTTTTTCACTGCGCCTACCTTCTTCGTATTGACCTTCGCACTGGTCGTAGTGTGGGTTTATGGGGCGCTAGCTGCCCGAAGATTAGAGTCTTGATCCGCGGTCCTAGGTAGACTGAACGCAGATGATCCGGCC
>DATJNV010000103.1:0-27391 GCA_035507705.1 Acidobacteriaceae bacterium | reverse complement strand
TGTTTTCCGGAGTGTTGGCGTCCGGAACTACCTGTTGAGCGTAGGCTGTCGCAAGATACAGAGGCGCATTTTCCAGGGTCGGGTCGAGCCGCTCTGCGTTTTGGAAGTGGTCGATTGCCTCTTCAAACTTCGCGTTCTTGTATGCCTGAACGCCCTTAATGAGTTGATCGCGAGCTTGCAGCTTGCTGCACCCGGTTACCATGGTCAGCAGCGACAGGGTGGCGACCGCCAGCACCGGAAAATATGCGCTTCGCTTCATTCTGTTTTAAATCTCCTTATGATTGCCGGGCTGAGCCTGATGTCTTAAAGCTTACCCGGCCTGCAACTCTCGGGAAAAATCTCTGCGCAGTGATTGTAATTGGTTTCTGCCCACTGGCAAGAGCCGCCCCAAAACTAGATGCCGCGGCTGCCTGAGAGGCAGCCGCGGACCTTTTGAGAAGCGCGCTTGACTATCGAATTCTTTGCCGTTGCAGTTCATTCAGCAGGGTCAGGCAACCTTTCCTTCATTCCAGATGCGCTTTCACGCGACTCTGGTAGTACCCGGGCCCGGCCTGCAACAACAAAACATCCTTACTGTCCCGCCTCCACTTTGGGCGTGATAAGACCAATGTGATCCACGCCCGCAGAGTGACCGATATCAATCACATCCGCCACGACCGCGAAATCCAGAGATGGATCTCCTTTGACGAACATGACTTTCTCCGCGCGGGTGGCAAAAATACCTTCCAGCTTATTCAGTAGATCGCCGTGGGAAACATCCAGTTCATTGATTTTGTAGCCAGGCACCCCGCCGCCAGGCCGGTGGGTAATCTGGACCACAATCGTGCGGTCGTTCTCCTGCTGCTTCTGGGGCTCCTTGGGCGGCTGCGGCACCAAGGCATCCAGGCCTTTCGGCGTAACGGGCGTGATCACCATGAAGATAATCAGCAGTACCAGCAATACGTCAATCAGCGGAGTTACGTTGATGTCGGACGAAAGCCCGCCACCACCACCCATTGCCATCGCCATATTCGTTCCCTCGTTTCCTTCGTAAACTTTGCGTTCTGAATCACCCTTCCCGGGGGGCCTACTGGCCGGCGGGAGGGTTCGGTGGCGGATTCTGCTGATCCTGCCGGCGATCGGTCAGCAACCCAACCTGATCCACGCCCGCGCTGCGAACATCATCGATCGCGTCCATGACCGTACCATATTGGGACCGCGCGTCGGCGCGCATGAAAATCTGCTTGTCTGTCTTGTTCTGGAGAAGGTCGGCCACCTTACTGCCGAGGTCCGCCATCGAGACCTGGTTTTGACCGAGATAAACCTTGTTGTCCCGCGTAACGGCTACTACCACTGCATCTTCTTTGTCGGCATCGGGCATCGAGGTCGGATCCGTGACCTTCGCCAGTTCCACGTTTACCTTGTTCTGCAGCATGGGGGTGATGACCATGAAGATGATCAACAGCACCAGCATCACGTCCACCATGGGCGTGACGTTGATGTTCGAGTTGACTTTGGCGCCTTCGTTTCTGACTACGATTGCCATCGGTTTGCTCCGTGGGTTGAGCGGCTATAGCGTTTTCAGAGTAAGTGCCGGTTCGGCCGGCCGCACTGACCATGAAAACGCTCCAGGCTTGCCCACCTTCAAGAAGTTTGATTGAGCCAGTGAAAACCACCAGGATGGAACAGATTCCTCTGTTCCATCCGGTGCAGGATTCCCGCTGGAGACTGCAACGAGCACGCGCTATCTAGCGGCGGTGGCTCTGCTTAATGAAGTAGTCAATCAGTTCGCTGGATGAATTGTCCATTTCCACGTCGAAGGCCTCGACCTTACCCGTGAAGTAGTTGAAGGTCATAACGGCCGGGATCGCCACCAGCAGGCCGAAAGCCGTGGTTACGAGAGCCTCGGAGATACCACCCGCAACCGCGCCGATACCAGAGGTCTTCTGAGTTGCGATCTGTTGGAAGGCGTTCAAGATACCGACCACCGTTCCAAACAACCCGATAAAGGGCGCCGTAGATCCAATGGTGGCCAGACCGCCCAGGCCCCTCTTCAGCTTCGCATGAACGATCGCTTCGGAGCGCTCGAGAGCGCGACGGCTCGACTCGATTTGCTCTTCCGTGACGGAGGCGCCACCACCGTAGTTACGAAACTCCTGCAGGCCGGCGGTTACGACTTCTGCAAGGTGAGACTTCTTGTTCCGATCCGCGACCTTTACCGCTTCGTCCAGTTTGCCTTCCTTGAGGGCGCCGGCAACGCGAGGAGCAAATTCACGGGACTGCTTACGGGCAGCGCTGAAGTAGAGCGCCCGATCAATAATTACAGCTAAAGACCAAATGGACATGACGAAGAGAACAGCCACGACACATTTGGCCAAAATGCCCATGTTATGCCAGAGGTCCATGGGGGAGAAGCCAACGGTCTGACCGTTATCCTGAAAGAGGTACATACCGAGAGCTGCCTGGTGGGCAAGGTGAGCGAGAATCACTGAATCTTTCCTCCTACGGAATGACTTTTGTTATGGTGCTGAAACACCCAGATGCTAGCACTGGGCCACTTCGTTCTGAAATGACCCGAAGTGGCCACAAGGAAATGTCCGGCTACTTCCTTTAACAAGGAAGAACCGGCGTGTCTGGTTAACCGCCGAGATTGAAGACGACGTTTACCGTGGTCTCCACTTCGACCGGCTCCCCATTGAGCAAATAAGGTTTGTAACGCCAACTACGGACAGCATCGAGCGCCGCCTGCTGCAGCATCGGAGGACCACTGATGACGTGGAGGCCCTGGATGGTGCCGGACTTGGAAATCGTCGCCTGCAGGACGACTGTTCCCTGAATCCTGGCCGCTTTGGCGATCGCCGGATACTGCGGCATCGTCTTCTCCAGCAAATTACCAGCCATGACACCGGACGAGATGCTGAGCTTCTTGGGAGGCGCGGCCTTGACGATCGGCGGTCCCGAACCAATACCCCCAAGAATGCCGCCCATCACACCCCCGGGAGTTCCGCCGCCCATACCCTCCATACCGGCAACACCAGCCATCGCCGGTGGGGCGGAAGATTCCTTGATCTGTTTGATTTCTTTGGGAATCTTGCTCGGCGCTTGTAACTCGTTGTTGAGCATCTCAGACTTGATCTTGACCTGAACCGGGGCCTGAGGTGGTGGTGGCGGGGGAGGTGGCGGTGGGGGTGGCGGAGCAACCAACAGGGTGGCCATCATCTGCGTCGGCAGCGCCTCAGGATGCAGGAGTGGCCAAATGACGAGTGCAGCCAGAATCAGGCCATTAATGCACAAAGTAGCGATAGACCAATACTTACTTTTGGTCTTAATCTTGCCACCAGACTCCATGAGTGAATCTTCAAACATCGCCTTACCTCGGATATTCGAGTTTGTACCAATTTAGACACCAAGCGTTCATTTTTTGATCCCGATGGGTTATTGGCATACAGAGGTAACCTGTGCCAGCCGCTCGGAAGTACCGGCGACCAGCACATACGAACCAGGAAGGGCAAATCCGGGTTGCCCGAGGTACGGGATTTGGGGCATTCGGGACGGCTGGTTGACTGTAGTCTTCGTCCTGATCCTAGACCTTGGCCTTTTTGCCCGTCGGTAGCACCGCCTGCTTGCCTCTTTTAGCGCGCCATTCCTGATAGGCCACCAGCATGGGCGCAGCTACGGCAATCGACGAATACGTTCCAATGAGGATTCCGATCACCAGGGCAAAGGAGAAACCACGCAGGACTTCTCCGCCAAATACATAGAGGGACAAGACCGTCAGAAAGGTCAGACCGGAAGTCAGAACCGTCCGGCTCAAGGTCTGGTTGATGCTGCGATTCACCACGCTGGCCAGGTTTTCCCGGCGCGACATCCGCAGATTCTCCCGGATCCGGTCGAAGACCACGATGGTATCGTTCATCGAGTATCCGATCAGCGTCAGAAGGGCGGCAATGACCGTCAGGGTCATCTCCTGGTCGCGTAAGCTGAACGCGCCCACGGTGATCAGCGTGTCGTGGAAGACCGCAACCACGGCGGCAACTCCGTAGATCAGCTCGAAGCGGAACCACAGATAGACCAGCATCCCCGCCAGAGAGTAGAGGGTGGCTAGTAGCGCCTGCCTGCGCAGTGCCGCACCCACCTGCGGTCCAATGATATCCGCCGCAAACACATGAAAGCCGGAGAGATAAGCTCCCTGTTTCAATTGGTTTACCACCGCCGGATCGGCCACCCCGTTCAGCTGGTCAAGGCTGCTGAAAATACCTCCAAGATCTTTGTCGCGGTGATTCAAAATAGCGGCAGCCTGCTGAGCATACTTCTGCCCGGCGCTCCCAGTACTCAACAGGTGCTCGGGGTCGTTTTGCTCCAGGTACTGAGCCAGAGATCCCTGGCTGGCATTATCCAGGTCCAGTTTTCCCGGATTTGCTGCCCCGGTAGACGAGTAATTGGCGTTGAGTGTCTTCAGGATGGTTTCCCGGCCCGCATCGAGGCTGGACTCCTGTGTTTCCTTTTGCGCCAGGGAGATGGCCACCTGCTTCTGATCCGCCGTTCCATAAGCCTGGATCCGGCTGTCATGAATGCCGGCGCGATCCATCGCCTGGCGAATGCGGTCAAGGTTGGGCGCTTGTTCGAATTGAACATAGACCAGGGTGCCGCCGCGAAAGTCGATTCCCAGCTTGATTCCGTGCCAAAACAGGATCGACAAGACCCCGGATACGCTGAAAACCAGGGAAAAAGCCAGGAAATACCACTTCTTGCCTAGCCAATCAACATCAACGCCACGAAACAGTTCCACTCGAATCTCCGCCTAACTCGTCGCTGACCACTACCCAATCGAAAGTGCTTCGCCGCGCTGCTTGCGCTTGAGAATCGAATCGAAGATGTGGCGCGAGACAAAAACCGCAGTGAACAGGTTTGCGAACAAACCGAAACTCAAGGTGATAGCAAAGCCCTTCACCGGTCCGGTACCAAATAGAAACAGGATGATCGCTGAGACAATGGTTGTGACGTGGGTATCGAGAATTGTTGTCCAGGCATGGGCAAATCCTTGCTCCACCGCCGCCGCGGGCGCCTTGCCCGCACGCAATTCTTCCCGAATGCGCTCGAAGATCAGAACATTCGAATCCACACCCATGCCGATAGTCAGGATCACACCGGCAATGCCCGGCAAGGTCAACACCGCCTTCGAATAGCCCATGAAGCCGAGCAGAATGATCAAATTCAGAATCAATGCCAGGTCCGCGTTGATTCCTGCTCCGTGGTAATAGACGAGCATGAAAATCATGACCGCGAGCATGCCTACGATCGAAGCCAGCACGCCTCTGCGAATGGAGTCTGCGCCGAGCGACGGTCCGACCACACTTTCCTGCAGGTAGTGGATCGAGGCAGGGAGGGCGCCGGTGCGTAGCATCAGGGACAAATTCTCTGCCTTCTCTTTGCTCAATCCCGTGATTCGGCCCTGGTCACGAATCGCCTGCTGGATGTTTGCGGCTTCCTGAACCCGGTTATCGAGCACGACAGCCAAAGACTTGCCAATGTTGGCGCTGGTGAACTGGTAGAAGCGGTCTCCGGCATTGCGGGTAAGGATGAAGGTCGCATCCGGCCGTCCATTCTCGTCTACCGAGGGCTGCGCATCCCGAAAGTCGTCGCCCGCCACGACGGGAAGCCGCTGCAGGACGTAGTACTGGCCAAATAGCTCTGGCTCGTTGCCACCGTATGCCATGACCTCATCTTCCGGGGGCACCGTGCCTCCCACGCTCTGCATCGCGGCCTGCTCGGAAGGAAAGGGGCCGCCGACTACGAGGTGAATCTCCAGGCGGGCAGTGGACTGGATGATATCCCGCACGCGGCTCAGATCGTCCACGCCTGGTAGCTCGACCAGGATTTGGTTGGTGCCCAGGTTGTATTCCTGGATCGTCGGCTCGGTCACGCCAAGGTCGTTGATCCGCGTGCCGATAGTATCAATCGACTGCTGCACGGCACGCTGCTCAATTGCCTGCACCTCCGTCCCCTTCATGGTCAGGATCCAATTGTTATTGGGTTCGGAGGAAATGAGGTATTGGGCGCCATAACGGGAGTCCAGAAGGCTACGCACGTCCGCCCCACGGTCGGCAGGGGTTCCCTGAATCTGGATAACTTCGGGCTTCTTCGTATCGGGCTTGAACACGCGAGCGGAAATTCCGGACTGCTGCAAGTCGGCCTGAATCCGTGCCACGGCATTGTCCGTCTCGGCGCCTACCGCCTCCTGTACCATGACCTGCAGCACCAGGTGGATGCCCCCTTTGAGGTCGAGGCCCAGATGGATGTTGTCGGTCAACGCCGTTTTCCAGGCAGAAAGGCCGATTCCCTTTGGAATCCTGAAGATGCCGAAGACGAACACGAGAAGAACTGCAATGATGAGAATGGTTTTGCGCATGGGTTTAGTGATTTCGCAACGGCTGACTACAGGCCGGCAAATGCAATTATTTCGCTTCCTCTTGGTTTGTCGTTACGGAAGCAATTGCACTCTTTACGACCTCTAACTTGATACCGTCTGGCGGGACGCGCAACTGCACCGCATCCTCTTTGATGGAAATGATAGTCCCGCGCATGCCGCCCGTCGTAGTGATTCGGTCGCCGGACTTCAAATTTGACAGCATCTCCTGCCATTGCTTCTGCTTCTTCTGGTTGGGCCGGACCAGCATCAGGTAGAACACGACAATGATGAGCAGAAAGGGGAGAAAGGTCACCAGGCCAGGGGGAATTGCGGGAGCCAGCAGCAAGGGAGTGAAGGTCAACGTACCATCCTCAATTCTTCTAATCCAGCCTTCTACTACAGCCTATCCGCCCCGGTTTGTCTACTGGATTGGGTGTCGCTGGAAGGGCCAACTCGGTCGGCTTGCGCGCGCACACGCGCCAGGAGCGCAGGAAGAGAATCCGTCACAATAGCATTCCGTACTGCGCGCATCGTGTCAAGGTAGTAGGCCAGATTGTGCAGGGTATTCAGCACTCCAGCGAGCGGCTCCTGCGCTGCCATTAAGTGACGCAGGTAAGCGCGGCTGTAGCGTCTGCAAACCATGCAGACGCATTCGGGATCGGGTGGCTCCGGATCCTCTGCAAATCGCCGGTTCCTGATATTGAGGCGGCCGCCGGATGTGAACAGCAGGCCATGACGTGCCGCGCGTGTGGGGATGGTGCAATCCATCATGTCGACCCCCAGGGCAGCGTATTCGACGATTTCGTCCGGATAACCCACTCCCATGACGTATCTGGGCTTGTCCTGGGGCAGCAGGGGCAGTGTGCTTTCGATGATTTCCCGAGTGAGCGCCCGCGGCTCACCTACGCTCAGACCTCCGATTGCATAGCCCGAAAAGTCCATGTCTACCAGTTGTTCGGCCGACTGGCGCCGCAAATCCGGGTACATTCCCCCCTGCACGATGCCAAACAAAGATTGGCCTGCGCTGGCGTGCCGGTTGAAGTGTTGCTGGCTGCGTTTCGCCCAACGCAACGTAAGCTGAAGGGATTGCAGGGCGCGCCCCCGGTCAGCCGGGTATTCCGTGCATTCGTCGAACGCCATGATGATGTCGGCGCCCAGGGCCATTTGCACATCCATCGAATGCTCGGGAGAGAAAAAGTGGGAAGAACCGTCCAGGTGCGACCGGAACCGTACTCCTTCCTCACTGACCTTGCGCAAGTCGTTGAGACTGAAGACTTGGAAGCCACCGGAGTCGGTAAGCATCGGCCGCGGCCAGGAAATGAAACGGTGCAACCCTCCCAGTCTGCGAATCAGCTCGTGACCCGGACGCAAGTACAGGTGATAGGTATTCGCGAGGATGATCTGCGCATCCAACTCTTCCAGCAAATGTTGCGGAATTGCTTTCACAGATCCGGCAGTGCCCACCGGCATGAAGGCTGGGGTCTGGACCGACCCATAAGGCAGAGTCAACGCCGCCCGCCTCGCCTGTCCACTCACGGCTTCTATCTGAAAAGCGAGAGACACTTTCCCGATTCTACGATGGTTTGAGGTGAGAACTGTGGGTGGCCGGTCGTGGTCTCCTAACCTCCGGAGAGCCGGCGCACGGCCGAAATGCGGTTCTCGCCCTCGTCCGGCAGCGAGGCCAGCAGTTCGGCTATTGCCTGATGATTGCCGGGATGACGAAGGGCCGGCGCGATCTCGGCCAGAGGAGCCAGAACGAACCGTCGCTGGCACAAACCAGGGTGTGGCAGGGTGAGCTCCTTGTCAGAAACGACAGTATCGTCCATGAGAAGCAAATCAAGGTCTAGGGTGCGCGGGCCGTGGACTACGCTGTGGCTCCGGTCTCGCCCCATTTCCCGTTCGACGGCCAGTAAAGAACGCAGGAGCGTCACCGGCTCCAGTTCTGTTTCCAGGGCCACGACCGCGTTCAAGAAGGCCGGTTGATCGTGATAGCCCACGGGTTCCGTTTCATAAACCGAAGACCTGGCGACTACCTCGCCGATCTGTCCTAAATGCTGGCACGCCGCATCCAGAGTTTTCGCGCGGTCACCCAAATTGGAGCCAAGCGCAATGTATGCCGTGGGCATCGAAGTGGCCCTAGCATACAGCGGTCGGGTTACGATGCCCTATGCGCATCGCCTTCTTTGGAGGCACCTTTGATCCGCCTCATTTTGGCCATATCGCCATCGCCCGTGCAGCCATCTCCCGGCTGGCGCTCGACCGGGTGCTAGTCGCGCCTGTCGGCACCCAACCGCTTAAGAGCGGGTCAGAACACTCTAGTTTCGAAGACCGTTTGGCGATGGTCAGGCTGGCGGTTGAAGGGGAGCCTGAACTCATTGCCAGCGATGTGGATGGCCCCTTGCCCGACGGCCGGCCTAACTATACGGTTGATACTCTCCAACGCCTGCGGAGTGAGCTTCAACCTTCGGACGCTCTGTTCTTCCTGCTCGGAGCGGACTCTTTCCTCACTTTGAAGCAATGGCATCGATGCGCCGACCTGCTGCTCTTCTGCGATTTCATCGTCGCCGGCAGGCCCGGGTTCTTACTGGAGCAAATCAACGCAGCCTTGCCCGGCGGAGTTGTTTCTACAAGAGAACAGCGGCAGGATGGGTACACCCGCTTCACTTTATCTGGGTCTTCCGGCCAAAGCTCGGCGCTCTTCCTCTTGCCTGATCTGGATCAGCCCATCTCAGCAACTGAAATTCGTGCCGCACTGGCCGGCGGAGCTGAGCAGCAGACCGTCCTGGCGCCGGCAGTTGCTGAATACATTCGCACCCATGGCCTCTACCGGTACCATAGGGACTGAGGAGACAGAATCGGATCGAATGGCGACAACGGAAACACGGCGCATGGTCTTGGCCGCTGCCGAGGCTTGTGAAGACAAAAAAGCTGAAGATACCCGAATTCTCGAATTGGACGCAGCGGACGCTGGTTTCACCGACTTTTTTCTCATTTCCAGTGGAGCCAACGAACGTCAGACACAGGCCATCGCTGATGAGGTAGAACTTCGTCTCAAGCGGGATTTTCAGACCTACCCCAACTCAGTCGAAGGACGGCGGCGGGGCGAGTGGATTCTCATGGATTATGTGGACTTCGTGGTCCACATTTTCCTAACTGAAAAACGCGCCTATTACGACATCGAACGCTTGAGAAAGTCGGCGCAAATAGTGGACCTTGATGAGCTGAAGGCAGTCCTGGTGAAAAAGACCGCAAGCGCACGCGCCAAACCAGCCAAAAAAATCGCGGCCAAGAAACCCCAAAAGAAGACAGCCAAGTCAGGCGCCGCAGCCCGGCAATCGGTTTCGCTGAACAAGGGCGAGAAGAGCCAGGTTTAACGCCTCAAATGCGCATGGGCATGATCACGTAACGATACCGGAAGTCATCGGCCGGATCTTCCGGACGCATTTGACCTGCCGATTGTGGATCCTTGAACTCTAGCCGCACCTCGCCATTAGGACCGATAGCGCGGAGAAAGTCGATCAGATAAGCGGAGTTGAACCCGACCACAATCGGGTCGAAGCTGTAGGGAGTTTCAATCGTGTCTTCCGATTCACCCGACTCAGTCGATGAAGAGGAAATCTTCATCTCATTCTGCTCCAGCCGAATTTTGATCGCCCCAGAGCGTTCGTCAGCGAATTGCGCTACACGCTGGATGGATCCCATTACCTCTTCGGTGCGGACCACCACAAATTTGTTGTTGTCTCTGGGCAAAACAGCTTCGTAGTTGGGGAACTGCCCTGTCAGCTTCCGGGTAGTCAACACGCGATGACCGAGACGGAAGAACAAGGTGTGCTCGTCGTCGAAAAAGTCGAGAAACTCCTCATCCGTATCGGCAAGCAAGGATTGCAGTTCTGCGAGTGCCTTTCGGGGAATCAGGGTCTTCTTCTCGCCGCTGATGTTCTTCAGGTTCTCGCCCGTCTTCTCTATATGTGCCAGGCGGTGTCCATCGGTGGCGACCATGGACAGTGACTCAGCCTTCAAAATCAGCAATGCGCCGTTAAGCGTGTAACGGGACTCCTCATTCGATATCGCGAAAATGGTCTTGGCGATCATGCTCTTGATCGAGGGTGCGGACAATTGGGTCAGACCGGCTTCCGGAAACTCAGGCACCTGGGGAAAGTTGGCCCGCGCCATGCCGACCATCTTGGTATTGGAGCGTCCGGACCGAATTTGCACCCAGTGGTTCTCCATCAACTTTATGGAGATGTCCCCGTCCGGCAGCAACTTCACATAGTCGAAAAGCTTGCGGGCAGGAATAGTGCAGGACCCCGGCTTTTTCACCTTCGCCGAACAAGAAGTCCGAATACTCTGGTCCAGGTCAGTGGCTATGATCGTGAGACGATCCGGGACGCCTTCTCCCTGGCCTGCCTCAAGGAGGAAATTGGAGAGGATGGGAATCGTGGTTTTTCTCTCCACCACGCTTTGCGTCGCACTTAGCTCACGCAGCAGATCCTGACGGCTTACGCTGATCTCCATCGTTGCGGCCCCGTGTGCTACTGCCCTCTCCTGCTCAACCCCCGCGCTAAGCATGGTATTTGCCCCCTTGTCATTTTGACTCACTCTACACCACAACGGAGCCAGCTGAGAATCTCGGCTCCGTGTACACCTGTGGATTCTGTGTACCCAAGGCTCTACTACTGCGAAACGTCCGAAACACCATTCCCCTTTAGTAGCAGTAATCGTTGACATCGGAAAAGTGGAAAGCGGTGGAAAAACCCACCAAGTGGCGGGGATGATCACGTTCCCGTTTTAGAAAACTGGGTTCCGGAAAAAATGAAAAGCAGGAAACGAGGCAAATTTCTCAAAGTTAAGTCCCGCTTTGCCACGGTCTCCACACACCCTCACGTGAAAGGCTGTGGATTGCGGCTGAGTGCTGTGCAAAGTGCGCTCTCAAGCAATACCTAGAAGGGTTTGCAGGAGACGATCTTTGCACAAGCAGGTTAAGGAGTCTTCTGCGGAGCTTTTTCCCACAGCTCCTGGTGACGGTCATCCGAGTAAAGAAGGCCGGTGACGCGACCGTCTGGTCCCTTCTCAAAGGTGAGGCGGGTGCTGCTGCCACTAGGGTAAAAAAACCTGTTTGGTTGTTCGGGCAAAAGCTCGACCTGATCCCCTGTGCGATTTCTGGACATCAATCGATTACCCTGTCGAAAGACTGTCACCTGAGTTACGCCGGCATCCACATATTCCCCTTGATAAGCGTCGTAGACATTTGGATCTAAGCGAATGGGAGGCGGATGGATGGGGATGATGCGCTTTTCAGAGTAAGGCTTACTGGTCGCTACATCCGGAAGGCGATGGGCGAGAAACCATTGGGGCAATTCCGGATCGCTGTATGCGCGGTCCCAGGCATTGTGGTGATAATTCGCATACTCCCAGAAGCGTACGTTGCCGCCTGCCGCGCTGAGAGCGGAAAACATGATTTGGGCCTGTGCCGGAGAAACCACTGGATCATCGGCCCCATGAAAAATCCAAACCGGGGTGCGGCCGATAGCCTTCACGTACTCCGGAACCAGTTCTGGCTCATGCCATCGGGCCGGTGCGTACGACCAGTAAATGCCTCCGCATACCGGAGCGATCGCCGCAAAACGCCCGGGATAATCCTTGGCAATTTCCCAAACCCCATACCCTCCCAGTGACATGCCGGTGAGGTAAAGACGCTGCGGATCTCCATGGAATTCCTTTATCTCGGCGTTCAACGCATCATTCGCCATGGTCATGATGTCGGAGTCGGTCCAGTGATGGTGGCTGTAGGGGACTTGGGGCATGACCACCACGAATGGCCAACGCTCGTAATGGGAGCGCAGTGCATTGGGTAAACCCACCTGAGTCTCATCGAGGCCATCAGACCCGCGCTCTCCGGATCCATGCAGGAAAAGAATCACCGGCCACTTCTTTTTTGGTGTCCAGTCCATAGGGAGGTAAACCACATAGTGATAGAGGGTTCCGTTGACGGTGATGGTGCGGTTGAGAAATCCGGTGTCCTGCGGGTGGGCGTAGGCAGGCTTACCCATGCCGGTAACCATACTCAGGACCACGGCAGCGAGCAGGTAACCAGTCAATCGAGCCAGATGGCGCGGCGACTCGAACTGAAACATAGACAAGATGAGCATACCGGGAGCGCCCGGAAGGTGGAAAGATCACGCGCAGGGGTGGTTCGGCCAACTGCTGGAGTTGAGGAGGGGGAGGACCTCCTCAAACAGAGAGAGTCTTTGCCGACGGTTCTGCCGAGACGATGGGGTTGCAGCCTTTTGTTGCGGCCCCAAACTACGCGAACTCAACCGTTGAGAGTCTCCAGCAATTTGTTGATGGTGCGATTGAGGTCCTTATCAGCACGGCGTTGTTCATCTATCTTGGCGATCGAATGCATGACCGTTGTGTGATGTTTACCGCCGAATTGCCTCCCGATCTCGGGAAGAGAGGCCTCGGTCATCTGCTTGGCTAGATACATGGCAATTTGTCGGGGGACGACCACAGATCGCGAATTGTTTTTTTGCTTCAGCTCGGCAACTCGCATGCCAAATTGTTCAGAAACAGCACGCTGAATCGCTTCGATGGTGATCTTCCGCACCTGGGTATCGATGAATTGCTTCAGGCACTGCTGCGTGGTCGGCAAAGTGAGCTCGGCGCCGTTGAGTCGGCACCACGCCAAAAGCCGAACCATCGCGCCCTCAAGTTCACGCACATTGGTGCGTACGTTCGATGCGATGAAAAGCGCAATGTCGGTAGGCAGCAGAACATGCTCGCTCTCTGCTTTTTTCTGCAGAATCGCGACTTTCGTTTCCAGGTCAGGCGGCTGGATGTCAGCGATCAGACCCCACTCAAAGCGGCTCCGCAGCCGATCCTCGATTTCCGGCAACTCCTTCGGCGGTCGATCGGAGGCAATCACGATCTGCTTCATGCTCTCGTGCAGTGCGTTGAAGGTGTGGAAGAACTCTTCCTGCGTCCGCTCCTTTTGCGCCAGGAATTGGATGTCGTCAATCAGCAGCAGGTCGACCGAGCGAAATTTGTCGCGGAAGCCGGTCATCTTGTCGTAGCGCAACGAGTTGATCATCTCGTTCGTGAACTTCTCGCTGGAGACGTAGCAGACAGAGAAATGCGGCTGACGCTTTTTCACCTCGTGGCCGATGGCATGCATGAGGTGTGTCTTACCCATGCCGACACCGCCGTAGATGAAGAGCGGGTTGTAGGCTTTGGATGGGCGTTCAGCGACCGCCTCGGATGCGGCGCGGGCAAACTGATTGCCGTTACCGATCACAAAGGCCTCAAAGGTGTAACGAGGGTTCAGTTGCGCGGCGGTGGCCCAGTCGAACTTGGCTTGCTGCGGTGACGGCGGCACTGCAGCCCCGCGATTGTTCGCCCGTTGCGCGCCCGCGGAGTGCGAGGGCACAGGAGCGAACCCCCCATCCTCGCGCACGCGGACATTCGCCGGATCCTCTTGGGGAATCACAAAGGAAACGTCGTCGAACTCCAGGTGGAAGGCATCGATGGCTTCCTGGATCAGATCGCCATAGCGATCGCCGATGTGCTGGAACTCTGGCGTGGGAACCCGCACGAAAAGCATCCGGCCATTGACGTGGCTGAATCGAGTCGGTTTCAACCAGGTGTCGAATGATTGCCGATTAACCTTCTTTTCGAGAGCACCCAAAATCCGTGCCCAGGGATTGGGTACGGTGGGGGCGGTGGCGACAAAAGACATACGCTTCCTTGTTCGACGCCGGACTGCCTGATACATTCCCGCAAAATGCAAATGAGCCGGGCTCGCTCCGGCATGGACCGTGCGTGCCATTGTAGCTCCACTGCTATGCGAACTGCTTTGAGGGAACCGGTCCCTTCGCGAAAGTATCCAGATCGAAAGATCAGGTAGTGTGGACGTGCGGAAATTCAATCTTGATCGGAGCCGATACTAGCACAGTTACAAGGCCGCGCAACGGGTCATTCCCACCAAAAAAATGTTTCTTGCCAGAGTTGCACCATGCGCTGTGAAAGGAAACTGGAGTGCCGGCGAACGCTGCATGCTACTTGGCCCTTTCGACTGAATCCGTTATACTTAAATCTTGCCTTAAAGGCAGAATTTTGAATAACTGCAGGAGCGCAGTGTTATGCCCAAGCGCACATTTCAACCTAACCGACGCCATAGGGCGAAGACACACGGCTTTTTGACGCGGATGAAGACCAAGGCCGGAGCAACTGTCCTCTCGCGTCGCCGGGCCAAAGGACGCAAGCGCGTTGCCGTGAGTGCCGGCTACCGCGACTAGAAGATTTTCACGTTGAGGCTTCTCGCCCAAACCGATTCTCGGCTGCACAAGCATGCTGATTATCAGCGTGTGTATCAGCGAAGCAGAAAACATTTCTCGCCATCGATGACCTACTTCTTCGCCGATCGCACCCCAGGTCTGCATCCGGGTCCTCGCGTGGGCTTGACCGCTGGCCGCGTTCTGGGCAAGGCGGTGGAACGCAACCGCATCAAACGTCGCATGCGTGAAGCTGTGCGCTCAAGCTTGGTTCTGCTGACCCGCGATGTCGACGTGGTCCTGCACCCCGGGCGAACCGTGCTCACCGCGGAATTTGCAAGGTTGCGCGGCGAAGTCTCAAAAATTTTTACCGTCATTCAGCAGAGCAAGGCGAACTGATGCCGCCCCTCGCAGAGATCTACCGGCGTTGGATTTCGCCCTGCTTGCATTCGGTGAGCGGAGTATCAGGCGCGTGCCGTTTCCAGCCTACGTGCTCTGAATATGCTCTGACTGCCGTGGCTCGACATGGTGTGCTCTATGGCTCCGTTTTGACGTTTTGGCGGCTTCTGCGCTGCAATCCCTTAGGTCGAGGCGGCTTCGATCCGGTTCCAGGCACCTATCCAGTGGCTCCTCTCCCGCCCACGCTCCCCCATAGATGACCCCCGCCATTTACCATAGAAAAGTACAGTCGACAGGAAATCTCTTTGGCAGAAATTCGCAATCCTAATCAGCCGGGCGGCGGCGGCCAGGACTCACGCACGCTCCTCATTTTCTCCATTGTCTTTGTTTTGATCTTTCTCGGCTTACAGTACTTTTCGCCGAAGAAAAATAAGCCAGCGGAACATCCCGCCGAGGTGGCTTCCAGTTCCGCGCCCAAGTCCTCGCCTGCAGCGCCCGCTTCAGCGGCTCCCGTTGCGACCAGTCCTGATGCCGCAAAGACGGTGCCTGAATCAGCCGTTGCTGCATCTGCAGAAACGACCACCGTGGTCGAGAACGAACTGTACAAGATTACATTTTCCAATCGGGGTGGCCAGGTCGTTTCCTGGATTTTGAAAAAATACAAAGACGACTCGGGCAAGCCGCTGGACCTGGTCAATTCCATGGCCGCGGCCAAGATGGGATATCCGCTCTCGATTTGGACCTATGATGCGAACCTGCGCGACCGTTTCGCGCAGGCCCTGTTTATCCCTTCAGCTACTGGCACGCTGAACGCTCCCGCCACACTCACTTTTACCTATTCTGGCAATGGTCTCGAAGTGAAAAAGGTATTCACCTTCGATTCCACTTATGTGCTTCATGCTGAGCTGACAGCAACCGAACACGGCAACCCGATCCCAGCGATGTTGGCTTGGCCCGGCGGGTTTGGCGACCAGGAGACGCTCCCGGATTACGCGACGTCGCAGTTCGACACCATGCAGAACGGTAAGAGCGAGAATCAGGCCGCTAAGAAGATTTCTGGTGGCGGCACTCTGCCAGGACCCTTCCAATGGGCGGGCGTGAGCGATCAGTATTTTGCTGCGATTTTCCTTCCCGACATGCCGTCGCAGGCCTTGCTGGTTAGCCTGCACGATTCGATCAACGTGCCTCGCCATGGCAAGGCCGATGCGACCGATCCTGCGTCGGTTCTCGGCGCTGCAATGGGTTCTAACTCAGGCCAGACCAGCATGCGCCTGTTCGCGGGTCCAAAGGTGCTCGAAGTGCTGGCCGCTATACGAGCCATGGAGAATGGCGCGCAGACCGGCCCCAATCTTGAGCCTGTCGTCGACTTTGGTTTTACGGGCATCATCGCCAAGCCGCTATTCCTGGCCCTGCGCTGGGTACATGAGCACATCGTCTCCAATTGGGGTTGGGCCATCCTGGTACTTACCCTAGTGATCAACCTGGCCATGCTGCCGACTCGCATTCAGATGATGAAGTCGGCGCTGAAAATGCAGCGCATTCAGCCGGAGATGAATGCGATCAAGGAAAAGTACAAGAAGTACAAGACCACGGACCCGCGCCGCGCGGACATGAACAAGGAGATGTTCGATCTGCAGAAGCGCGAGGGCGTGAATATGTTCGGTGGCTGCTTGCCCATGCTGGTGCAGTGGCCCCTGCTGTTCGCCTTCTACCGCATGTTGTTGCACACCATTGAACTGCGCCAGGCGCCCTGGCTGTGGCTTCACAACCTGGCGGCTCCTGACCCCCTGCACATTCTGCCTGTCTTCTTCATCGTGACCATGTTTCTCGTGCAGTATCTGACTCCTTCTCCGGGAATGGATCCTGCACAGCAGAAGATGATGGCATTCACTATGCCGGTCTTCTTCGGTTTCATGACGTGGAACCTGAGCTCGGGGTTGGCCCTCTACTGGGCCTTTGGCAACGTGATCAATGTGATTCAACAGGCGATTATGAACCGCACCGGCATGGGTAAGCAAATGCGTGAAATTGCCGCAAAACGAGCAGCTAAGCGCAGTGGTCTGCGGCCCCCAAGCCGCAAGCCGGCGATAGAACCGCGGCGGCGTCCGGAAACGGGCGGTTGATCCTTTTACCTTCCGGCTGCGGTTACCGTATGTGGGAACTGCTGTTGGGCTGCGCTTACTTCACGCAACGCAAAGTGCGATACTAAATCGATGCCGATCGACGATCACGCCGCTGCAGCGCAGAAGATTGCAGCGTTCCTCAAGACCCTTACCACAACCGGCGGCCTGCGGCTGAAGTACAGAATTATCGCCGGCGCAGGTGCCCAAGATCCCGATGGCCTGGAAGCGCGCGAGATCTACGTAGAAATGTCCGGCCCGGATGCGGTGCTTTTGACACAACGGGGCGGCGAGTTGCTGCGCGCCCTCGAACACATCGCCGCCAAAATCGTGCGCCTTGAACCGGAGGAGCATGACATCGTTTCGTTCGACGCGAACTCATTCAAAGCCCTTCGCGCGCGTGAGCTCAAGCTGGCGGCTGAAACGGCCGCAGAGCGGGTTCGCGGTACATCGCAGCCATATAGTTTCGCGCCCATGAGCTCGCGTGAACGTCGCATGCTGCATCTCGCTTTTCGTGATTATTCCGATCTGGAGACAGAAAGTAGCGGTGAAGGGCTCAGGCGCTACGTGGTCGTCTATCCCAAAGGCGCAGCCAGGCTTCGGCCGCGTCCTTCGGAAATTGGCAGCGCGCGCCCCTCGCGGCGCAACTCGCCTTACTAGGAAATCGCGGCTCCGTGCAGCCCGACCCACACGTCGCCTACCAGAACGAAACCATCGTTGCCATTGCAACTCCGCCCGGCCGCGGAGGAATCGGTATCGTGCGTCTTTCCGGTCCGGACGCCACTCGGATTGCCGAGCCCATGTTGCGTCTGCGAAATCCGCTGGCCCACGCCCACGCCCGCTTCGGTGATCTGCTGGATCCGGAAACGCAGGAGAAACTGGATGAGGCCGTAGTTACGTTCTTCGCTGCGCCGCACTCCTACACCGGCGAGGATGTGGTCGAAGTCGCGGCTCATGGATCCCCGGTAATTCTCGATACCCTGGTGCGGCAAGCTCTGAAATGTGGCGCGCGTTTGGCGGCCCCGGGTGAGTTTACACAGCGGGCATTTCTTAGCGGACGCATCGATCTCACCCAGGCGGAGGCAGTCCACGACCTGATTGAAGCCCAAACTCTTTTCCAGGCCAGGGTTGCGGCACAGCAATTGCACGGAGCACTTTCGCGCCGCATCAAGCCGATCAAAGAAGAGCTGGTGGGCCTGATTGCTCTTTTGGAAGCGGGAATCGATTTCGCTGAAGACGATATAGATGTTCTGCCCGCGAGCGAGATCGTCAGCAGGATCGACGAAATTCGTGCCCATCTACTGCCAGTGGCCGAAAGCTTTGCCCACGGGCGCATCGTGCGTTCGGGGCTGATGCTGGCGATCGTTGGCCGCCCGAACGCAGGCAAATCATCTCTCTTTAATTGCCTCGTGCAGCGAGAGCGGGCGATTGTCACTGCAACACCCGGAACCACACGTGACCTGGTGACTGAGCGCGTCTCTTTAGGGGGAATCCCGGTGGACTTGGTGGACACCGCGGGTATGCGGGAAGCGAGCGAGGAGGCAGAGCAGATTGGCATTCGCAAATCGCGCGAGGCTCTGGCGGACGCAGACCTGGTGCTGATGGTGCTGGATGCGACCACGGTGCCCGACCCTGAAGAGTTGGAGCTCTTGGCCACGCTCGCGCAGCGGAGAGCAGTCGGGGTAGTCAATAAAAGCGATTTAGCTCATCCCTCCGCCTCGATGAAGGAGGCGTTCGCTGCCCTGGCCCTCCCCGTGGTTTACACCTCTGCACTCACAGGCCAGGGAGTGGATGAGTTGAAAGAAAAGGTGCTGGCGATCATTGGAAACCGCGCGGTGGAAGGGGAGACCGGCATGCTGACCAGTGTGCGCCAATTCCAGGCAGTGAACGCGACGTCAGAAGCATTGGCGGCCGGCGGTATGGCTGCCGGGCAAAATATTCCCCACGAGATGGTGCTTCTGGATCTGTATGAGGCCCTCCGGCATCTCGATTCGCTCACCGGCGAGACAACCAGCGACCACATCCTGAATCTCATCTTCTCCACTTTCTGTATAGGTAAATAGTCCTAGGAATGAGGTTGCAGCCCTGGGAGCTCGCTCTACTTTTTGTTGATCGAATAGTCTTACAGAGAGACTGCTTCTATGATGGAAGACCGTTGGAGGAAAACGTTCAGAGATGATGCTGAGGTTCCCTTGTGTTCTTGTGTGCGCTGCCGGCGCAATGTTGATCCCAGGTGCTGCATGGGCGCAGACTGCGTCAAACCCTCGCCCTGAGAGCTCGGTCCCCGTCAGTGCGAATGCCTATCAGAATCCAGGCCCGGCGGGTCCCAGCGACTGTCGCGGCTGCTTCCCTGTGACACCCGCGGGCCAGGGGCCCAATCAGGAGGCCGGCCTGCCACAGCCTATTCCACAGCAAGGCGCCGCCGGCCAGGCGCCACGGGTCGGGCCTCCTCCTTCGCTGCCCAATCCACTGCCTTACGACTTGCTGTTGCAACATGGCCACGTCATCGACGCAAAGAACAATATCGACCGCGCCATGGACGTTGCCATCAAGGATGGAAAGATCGCCGCTGTCGCGGAACACCTCAACCCGAGCGATGCTGTGAAGACCATTGACGCAACTGGCGACTACGTCACGCCTGGTCTTATCGACATCCATACGCACGACTACGCATCCACTGGCGAAGCCCACTCTTACGCCGGTGATTACGGCATCTGGCCCGACGGGTTCACATTCCGCAACGGCGTGACCACGATCTGTGACGCCGGCAGCTCTGGATGGCGCAATTTTGAGGATTTCAAGCAGCACATTATTGACCGCGAGCAGACCCGTATTCTTGCCTTCCTGAACATCGTCGGAGCAGGCATGCGTGGCGCTCGTTTCGAGAACAATATCGATGATATGCAGATGATTCCGACGGGCTTCATGGCCCTCCGCTATCCGGACACCATCATCGGCATCAAGAGTGCTCATTTCACCGGACCGGAATGGACACCCTACATCGAGGCGGTCGGTGCGGGGAATATCGCCCATATCCCCGTCATGATCGATTATGGCGCCAATCGCATCGAACGCCCCTTGTACGATTTGCTCACAAAATATCTCCGTCCCGGCGACATTTACACCCACGTCTACTCCGGGCTTCGGGGCGAACAGGACACCATGACTCTGGGCCCCTCCAAGGCTCTGCTCGAGGGCCGCAAGCGCGGGATCTACTTTGACGCCGGAACCGGGGGAGGAAGTTTTCGCTTCCGTGTCGCCATCCCCCTGATCAAAGCAGGGTTTCTGCCCGACTCACTCTCCACCGATCTCCATGCGGACAGCATGAACTCCAGCACGAAAGACATGCTGAATGTGATGAGCAAGTTCATGGCCATGGGTCTCACCCTGCAGCAGGTTGTAGCCGACACCACGTGGCATCCCGCGCAGGAGATTCGCCGGCCCGAGCTGGGCAATCTCTCCGTCGGCTCTCCGGCTGACGTCGCTGTGCTGAGTGAAAGCCACGGAAAATTCGGCTTTCTAGACATGGACAATACCAAGCTCGCCGCCGATACAAGGCTTGAATGTGAACTGACCATCCGCGCCGGTAGAGTCGTATATGACTTAAACGGAATTTCCATGGATGCGTGGAACGAGGAGCATCCCTCCAGCAACCCCCAGATGGCCAACCACTGGACGGAGTTTCGTCCGCGGCCTCCGTTGCCCGATCAAATTACTCCACGGCAACCGGTTGCGCAGAAGTAGCGTGTGTCGGCGTTGTTGCATCTCACAAAGAAACGCTTGCGACGGGTGGCTCGGCGGAGGTCTTATGGGTAGGCTGAAATCGGCATGCTGGGTGTGGCGTATTGGCCTGATCGCGCTGCTGGGCAGCCCGGTTGGTCTGGCATCGCAGCCGGCGCCCGTCATGGTTAGCTGGCAAACACTTCAGACTCTCAACTTTAGCCTGCCCCAGTCACAACAGAAGGCTCCAGCTCTGCAATTGGCGGGCAGGAGAGTCAGCATTCCCGGGTTTATGGTTCCGCTCGAGGATGATCTGGATCACGTGAATGAATTTCTCCTTGTGCCTTATGCCGGAGCGTGTATTCACGTTCCGCCGCCGCCGCCGAATCAGATTGTCTACGTCAAAATGAATAAGAGCACGCAAGTGCACGTTACATTTACCGATCCGATTCTGGTGACAGGAACCCTGCAGATCTCCACGGTGCAAAGCCCCTACGGCGCCGTCTCCTACGATCTTTCCGGTGAAAGCGTGACCGGCTATCAACCGCAGTGAGTTGGGAAGAAATTGACCCCTTTCCCTGAGGCCATCCATCTGCAGAGGATTGTATTTGGATATAACCCCCGAAGGACTGTTCTGCGCGTCGATGAACTGAGAGTGGAGGCCGGTAAACGGGTGTTTGTTTATGGACCCAGCGGTAGTGGCAAAACCACGCTGCTGGGGCTCATTACGGGAATCCTCAAGCCTCAACAAGGCAGCTGCCGCGTACTCGGTATTGAGACGACGAAGATATCAGCTTCGGCGCGCGACCGCCTTCGCGGCTCGCAGATGGGCTACATCTTCCAGAGCTTCAACCTCATCCCATATCTCACCGTGCGCCAAAATGTCGCACTTCCTTGCCAGGTGCATGAGCGCCGCAGAAGGAATATCTTGGCGGCGACCGTCCACGAAGAGGTAGAGCGCCTTGCGCGCCGGCTTGATCTTGAAACCCATCTCGATCATAACGTGAAGCAACTGAGCACAGGCCAACAACAACGGGTCGCCATCGCCCGCGCCGTTATCGGGAAGCCCAGTCTGGTGATCGCCGATGAACCCACATCAGCCCTCGATTCGGACCGCCGGCAGGCCTTCATGGATTTGCTTTTTGAGGTCTGTGATGAAGCGGGCGCTACGCTGGTCTTTGTCAGTCATGATCGGAGTTTGATGACGCACTTTCATGAGCAGATTTCCCTTGGGGACATCAGCAGGGTGGGTGAATGACAATTCTCCGGCTTGCCTGGCAATCGCTGCTTAGCCGGAAATTCACCAGCGGCCTCACTATCTTTTCCATCGGTCTCAGCGTCATGCTTCTTGTAGGTGTCGATTGCATCCGCCAGGGTGCTCAGCAAGGATTCGAAGGTACGCTCAGCCAGACCGACCTCGTGGTCGGCGCACGCGGCGGCTCACTTCCACTGCTCCTTTACGCCGTGTTCCACCTTGGTTCCGCTAACAACGAAATCTCGTGGGACACCTACCAGCACTTCGCGCACCACCCGGCTGTTCTATGGACGATCCCTCTTGCCATGGGCGATAGCCACCGCGGTTTTCGCGTTGTGGCTACAGATGACAACTTCTATGAGCACTACCGCTACCGCGGGGATCACAGCCTGCAACTAGCTCAAGGGTCGCGCGCCGAAGGCATCTTCGACGCGGTGCTGGGCAGCACCGTAGCCGCTCAGCTCCACTATCACCTGGGCGAAAAAATCGTCCTCAGCCACGGTTTGGAGGGCAGCTTTCTCAAGCACACCGCTGATCCCTACACTGTGGTCGGCATCCTGGCGCGCACAGCTACGCCTGTCGACCGGGCCATCTATATCACGCTCTGGGGCGATGAGGCGATGCATTACGGCTGGCAAAATGGAGCGCCCCCGCTTCAGGCTGTCCCCGAATCTCAGATCCATAAGTCTGATCTGCAAATTAAGACCATCAGCGCATTTCTGCTGCGTACACGCTCGCGCATCAGCACGCTCTTTCTTCAGCGCGAGATCAACACCTACAAGCCGGAGCCTCTGACCGCAATCATTCCCGCCTACGCTCTGGAAGATCTGTGGAGCGTGCTCAGTGCCGCCGATATCGCCCTTTCGCTAGTCAGCGGCGCCGTCCTCGTTGTGGGTCTCCTCGTTATGCTCACAGCGCTCTACAGTTCCCTGAATGAGCGCCGGCACGAGATGGCGGTGCTGCGAGCCGTGGGTTTGAATGCTCGCCAGATCTTCGCGCTGTTCATTTTCGAATCCACGCTTATCAGCGCAGTCGGGGCGGGTTTCGGGCTCGCGGCCGTCTACCTCGTTCTTTTTGCTATCCGCATCCCAGTGGAGAACAATTACGGCATCCCCCTCGTGATGGTAGGCATTTCCTCGCGCGTCCTCTCTTATCTGGGCGCTATTGTGGTCGCGGGTGCACTGCTCGGGTTTATCCCCGCGATTCGAGCGTACCGCAACGCTTTGGTAGATGGCCTCAGCGCCACCTAGCTGGCGGCTTGCCAGCTCCGGACACGGCGCTGTGTTTTCGCAATCTCTTTTGTCGGTCTCGATCCTTGATCGACCGGCTGGTTCGGTTTGCGCTCCGTCTCCTTACCTCTATGAAACGGCTTTCTCTCGCCCTAGCCTTTCCAATAATGCCTCCGGAATTTTCCGCAACGTGACCACCTGGTCTACCGCTCCTCGCGCAATAGCCTCCTTCGGCATGCCGAAGACCACGGAAGAGGCCTCGTTCTGGGCGATGTTGTAGGCTTCGGCCTGCTTCATTTCCAGCATTCCACGAGCGCCATCGGCTCCCATGCCCGTGAGAATGACGCCAATCGCGTTCTTGCCTAGTTGTCGAGCGCAAGAGGAAAAGAGTACATCGACGGAAGGCAGATGGAGATTTACCCTCTCGCCTCGATAGACTCTCACCTTGTACTCTGCACCCCGGCGAACTATGGCCATTTGATGACCACCGGGCGCCAACAGCGCGTGGCCTGGCAGGACGCTGTCGCCATCTCGCGCTTCACGCACACTGATACGGCACACAGAATTGAGACGTTCCGCGAAGGGGCGGGTATAAGCTTCGGGCATATGCTGCACCATGACGATTCCCGGAAAGTCCGCGGGCAGCCTTGATAGAACCTCCTTGAGGGCTTCGGTTCCCCCGGTCGACGCACCGATGGCGACTACCTTGTGGGTCGCGGAGAAGTGATAAGCCCTGCCCGGGGTTTCCACCGGCTCGGCCTCGGATGGAGCGAGAGCACGCACTCTTGCCTGGGCTGCGCACTTTACCTTGGTAATAATTTCATCGGTCAGCTCCAGAGTTCCGTCTGAGATATCCAGTTTGGGTTTGGACACATAGTCGACGGCTCCCAAACTCAAAGCACGAAACGTTGTGTCTGCGCCCTTATCAGTAAGCGAGGAGATCATAACGACTGGCATCGGATGCCCTCGCATGAGCTTTTCCAGAAAGGTGAGTCCATCCATGCGCGGCATCTCAACGTCCAGCGTAAGTACATCCGGATGGAGCGCCTTGATTTTGTCACGCGCCATGAAGGGGTCGCTGGCGGATCCGATCACTTCGATCTGCGGATCTGATGAGAGGATGCGGGTCAACAAATCGCGCATCAGCGCGGAGTCATCAATAATGAGAACTTTGATAGTAGCGGACATATACAGTGCCTCGAGAAAAGCTATAACAAAGGCTCACAGTCGTTTGTAGCCCACATCGACAGCGTGGACGTAGGATTCCTCCGCGCTCGAGATCGCGGGCAAGCGGGAGCCATCTACGGCACGGACCGAAGCCTTGCCGGTATCTGTGCTGAAATTCAGCTGGACGGCGTGATCGCCGCCCAGCCGCTGTGCGATAAGAGGGACTCCTTTGGCGGCAAGGAACTGCCGAACAAATCTCGCATTTTCTTCTCCTATGGTCGGCGATTGAAAACATTGGAGCACGTTAGCTCCGCCGAACGCTTTGGCAACCAACACCTTTTGGTCCGCGCCAATTCTTACAAGCTGATGGATCAACAGCTCCATGGCTTGCTCACCGAAGCGTGCGCCTGGACAGGTCGAGCAGCTGCCCGGAAGCAAAATATGATTCATCCCCCCGATGCGCGCTACGGGATCATAGAGGCACACGGCCACGCAGGAGCCGAGGAGGGTTTGCAATACCACGGGTTCGGCACTGGCCATCACCTCGCCAATCTGCAGGCGCACGTTCCTCTTGTGCAGCGGCGTCGCGGCTCCCGGCTGCTTGTGTTTGCGGCCGTGGCTGCTGCGCCTCGCGCCGCCGGGACTCTGGGAAAGCGAATCACTCATTTGTGGTTGCGTAATCGATACATCGTCTTGTTCAGAGGCTCCAACAGGTCATGCAGCCACGGTATGTGTTCGGAATGTCCTAGAAACAGGTAGCCCCGAGGCCGAAGCAGGCGTGCCATCCGGCGCAGGAAGGCATCCTGCGTTTCCTGCTGGAAGTAGATCAGAGCATTGCGAAAAAAGATGACGTCGAACGGTCCCTTGAGGGGCCATACGGCGTCCATCAGGTTGATTCGCTGGAACTCCACCATGCTCTTGAGGGTATCTTTCACCTTGACGCAGCCTTCCATGGTGCCTTTTCCACGGAGGAAATAACGTTTCTGGCAGTCGAGTGGAACGCTGTCGAGAATGTTGCTGTCATATATTCCTTGTTGGGCGGTTTCTAGGACCCTGGTATCGATATCCGACGCGGTGATGTGTATCTGCCAGCCGCTCGAGGCAGAGTACGCACGCGGTCCGCGCAATGCCTCCTGCAGGGTTATCGCGATGGAGTAAGGCTCTTCACCTGTCGAACAGGCTGCGCTCCAAATGGATATGGTCTTCGCGTGGCTGCGGGTGGGGGAAGACAGGATTTCCGGAACGACGGTCTGCGCCAGGAAATCAAAATGATGCTGCTCGCGAAAAAAAGAGGTCTTGTTGGTGGTGACGCAATTAATGAGCTCCCCGATTTCTCCTTCGTTGCCGCCCGCTTGCAGCAATTGGTAGTACTCGGCAAAGCTCGTCATACCGTAATGGCGAAGGCGCCTGCCGAGCCGCGAAGCTAGCATGATTTGTTTACCGTCACGCAGCCAGATCCCTGTGCGGCTGTGAATCAGGCTGCGAAAAAGCTGGAATTCGCGCTCGTTGAGCGAATAGAGAGCCGTTCCCGAATCCACAGCAGGCATCCTCGGCACTCCAGTCCTCCGCGCCCGCAGAACGAAGCGCGGGTCAAGCGGGTTGAGCGCAAAACCGGTGCCGAGCGAGCGGCAGTCAAGCGACATCGCTGGACCCTTTATCGGCAAGCCGGCGGCTTTCTGCTAGGTGACCATCGTTTGGAACTGTCTCTGAAACAAACCAAAGCCTTTTCCTTCAGGAGCGGCGCAGCACTTGCAGCAAGGCGGGTCCTATGCGTTCCAGCGGTAGAACCTGATCGACTCCGCCCAGCCGAATGGCCTCTTTGGGCATGCCGAACACAACGGATGTGCTCTCGTCCTGCGCGATGGTATGGGCTTTTGCTTGTTTCATCTCCAGCATTCCCTGTGCTCCGTCCCCACCCATACCTGTGAGTATGATTCCCAATGCGTTCTTGCCCAGGTTTCTGGCACAGGAACTGAAGAGCACGTCTACTGAAGGAATATGGCGATTGACCCGCTCCCCGCTGTATACGCGCACTGCGTATTCCGCGCCGCGGGAAACAACTTCCATCTGGTAACCCCCTGGAGCTACCAGGGCCTGGCCTTGCATAATGATGTCTCCGTCCTGGGCTTGCTGCACCTGTAAATTGCACAACGTGTTCAGGCGATCGGCAAATGGCTTGGTGAAGGCGGGCGGCATGTGTTGTGCGATGACGATGCCGGGAAGGTCGGCCGGCAAGGGCCCAAGCAAATCCCTCAGCGCTTCGGTGCCGCCAGTCGAAGAACCGATGGCAATGACCTTGCGGCTGGGTAAGAACGCATGATTGCCCGGCAGTTTGACAGGGCGCTGCGCGAGAGAAGGAGGGTGATGCCTGTGAACCGTGGCTTTTGCGGCTGCTTTGACCCGGGCGATGATTTTGTCTGCGTGCTCGATCATCCGGGTTGAAGCATCAAATCTAGGTTTGGTAATGTAATCGACCGCGCCCAGGTCGAGTGCCCGCAAAGTAGCGTCCGCCCCCTCTTCGGTGAGTGACGAAACCATTACGACGGG
Organism: Acidobacteriaceae bacterium; assembly: GCA_035507705.1. GTDB lineage: Bacteria > Acidobacteriota > Terriglobia > Terriglobales > Acidobacteriaceae > PALSA-350. The sequence continues at coordinate 296 of DATJNV010000103.1, read as the reverse complement.
CATTGGATGCCCGCGCATTAGCTTCTCGAGAAAGGTCAGCCCGTCCATCCGTGGCAGTTCAATATCCAGAGTGAGCACGTCTGGATGAAGCGCTTTAATCTTCTGCCGCGCTTCGAACGCATCACTTGCAGTACCAAGAACGTGGATCTCCGGATCTTTGCTGAAGATGTGAACCAGCAACTGCCGCATCAACGCCGAGCTTTCGACGATGAGGACCCGAATCCGGTTCGACATTCTTAGCAGACCCCTCGCAGAAGGATCGTCGACAGGAAATCTATCGGCATCAGCGCGCGAGA
>DATJNV010000102.1:0-68612 GCA_035507705.1 Acidobacteriaceae bacterium | reverse complement strand
CCATAGGGCGCTCATAGGTTCCGCCGCTAGGGTGAGAATCAATGCTGTCGGGCTTGCCATAGGCGATATAGATGTGACCGCGATCGGTCTTCCAGCCCGGCTTGCCGGCGGCGAAATGCTCATTGGCGTATGCGATCCGCTGGTAGTGCTCGTCCTTGTATGTATTCTCCGGGGAATCGGGGTCGGGATTACGCCTCTGCCAGAACTGTTCGATGAAGTTATCGCGCTCTTCATCGTTTGACAGGCTTTTAAAGGCCTTCATTTCCTGGTCGGTGATGATCCAGCGGACGTCCTCATCCAGCCATCTCTTATAGGGCCCCTTCAATTCGTTCCTGAGTTCCTTCTGTTGCTTGAACCGCTCCTTGTCGCTCAAAGGCCGCTTCAGCGGATCCTGGCCGGGGGGCGTGGATTGGTTATCCGATGACGGATTGGAGGAAGCGCCCGGCGTGGCGGCCTGGGCCGGCTGGCTGGTCGCATTTTGCGCTATGAGCGTAGGTGACAGGCCCAAGGACAAGAACAGAAAAAGGGTGGAATGAACCCTTGGCATAGGTTGCGCGTTACTCCCCGTACGGCACAACAAGTTTAAGAGCCGCCAACGGCGAATTCAAGCGCGGAAGGAGGGTTTTGGACGCTATCTTGCGGCCAGCAGAGGGCGCGGGTAACCCGGGATCGGGTACGCCAGGGCGAAAACTGAGGAACCCGCGGGAATCCTTCCACGTATGATGAGGGCAGGGCTCAGAAGACCGCCCTCCGCATGAAACTAAAGAAAATCCTGATTATTTCCGGTGCGGTCCTGGCGGCCGCAGGGATTACTGCCTTCACCATTGCTCGCGCGCAATCGGGCTATACCAAGGTACTGACGGCCAAGGTGGTGCGGCAGAACCTGACTTCGATTGTCAGCGGAACGGGGCATATCCAACCCAAAACCTACGTCAATATCGGAGCAACGTCTTTCGGGCGGATCACGCACCTCTACGTGAAAGAAGGGGACCACGTAAAGAAAGGACAAGTGCTGGCAACGGTCGAGAGTGTACAGGCCCAGGCCGGTGTGGACGCCCAGAAGGCGAGTATCCAGTCGGCAAACACTGACATCGCCTCGTACCTGGCGGCGGAAAAGACAGCCGAAGCGACGGTGGCCCACTCCCAGGCGGACTTGAATCAAAAGTTGCTGGATTGGCAACGAGCCCAGGCGCTGTACAAAGACGCGCTGATCGCCAAGTCGGAGTACGACTCCAAAAAAGCGGCCTACGATACCGACGTGGCCACCCTGGCGCAAAGTAAGGCTGCCTTAACGCAGGCCCGCGCGCAAACAGCTTCTGCCCGAGGCAAACTGAGCACAGCGGAAGCCACCTTGACCAGCGACATCGACGCATTAAACAAGACGGTGAGTATCGCGCCCTTCGATGGCATTGTGACCAACATGCCGGTGCGCGAAGGCGAGACGGTTGTAGTCGGCATTCAGAACGCCCAGGGAAGCACCCTGATGACGCTCGCGGACCTCTCTGTCATGACTGCGGAAGTAAAGGTCGACGAGACGGACATTGTGAATGTTGCCATGGGTCAACCGGTTGATGTGAGCGTGGATGCCCTGCCTGGACAGATCTTCAAGGGAGTCGTGACCGAAGTGGGCGATCAAGCGATTCTGCGCACGACCGGCATTGCCACAAGCCAAAGCACCACCGGCACCGAAGAGGCTAAAGACTTCAAAGTGGTGGTGACCCTTTCCCATCCGTCGCTGGAATTACGCCCCGGACTTTCGGCAACGGCGAAAATTACCACTGCCCGCCGTCAGAATGTGTTGACCATTCCCATCCAGGCTCTGGACATGCGCACCGCCGCCTCTCTGAAGCCCGGGACCACCATGCAAACGGTGAACGCTGCTTCGGCCGAAGATGGCTCTTCCGCCGTCCAGGATGCCGGCACACAAGGAGTTTTTGTAGTGCGGCACGTGGGAAGCAAACTGGAATCGCATTTCGTGCCGGTGACTACCGGCATCACCGGCGCCACCGATATCGAGGTGACGGGTGGCCTGAAGGACGGGGACGAAATCGTTATTGGCCCATATAAAGTACTGCGTACACTCAAGAATGACGCCAAACTGAAGCGCGATAACAGCGCCGCACTGCAGTCCACGGAATCGTCCTAAGGCAGCAGGCAGAGACAGGAGCAAAGGATGGCACTCGAAACGGGCAGCGTGGCGCAGGCGGATACGGCCCGGGATGGCGGCCAGGAAGAGGTCATCAAGGTCGAGGATCTGTGGAAGACCTACACCATGGGCACCGACCAGGTGGTCAACGCGCTCTGCGGCATCAATTTGCGCATCCGGCACAACGAATACGTTGCCATCATGGGGCCTTCGGGTTCGGGTAAGTCGACGCTGATGAACCTGATTGGCTGTCTCGACACGCCGACCAAAGGGAAGTACTGGCTGAACGGTCACCTGGTCAGCGAACTTAACGACGACGAGCTGGCGCGTATTCGCAATCGCGAAATCGGGTTTGTGTTTCAAACCTTCAATCTCCTGGCGCGCGCGACTGCCCTGCACAATGTGGAGTTGCCGCTCATTTACAACGGAACCCCGGCCGAAGAGAGGATCGAGCGGGCCAAGGCGGCGCTGCGCTCCGTCAGTCTCGAGACACGCATGGACCACAAACCGAATGAGTTGTCCGGAGGGCAACGGCAACGTGTCGCGATAGCGCGGGCCCTGATCAATCGCCCGTCCATCATCCTGGCCGATGAACCCACAGGCAATCTGGATTCCAAGACAGGAGACGAGATCATGGCCCTATTCGATGATCTCCACACCAAGGGAAACACGATCATCCTGGTAACCCACGAACCTGATATTGCGGAGTATGCACACCGGGTGGTTTACATCCGGGATGGAATGATCGCTTCGGATGCAGCGTCTTCGCGCATGAGCGCGTCCAAAGCCTGACAGCGGGCGCCCGGTTTTTGGTTAGCGAATTTACCCGTCATCAAAGTTCCTCGCCTGCTGTTGCAACTGCACCACTTCTGACTCAACTCTTCCCCTGCCCCGCCGATAAACGGCTACAGAACGGTTTACAGCAAAAACAGCGTTACTGTGTGCTCAGAGTCCGGCACTGTGTCGCTACTTCCTGATGGTGGCATCGACTTTAGTCCAGTGGCTTCGGGGTACATGCACTCTGTTTTTGTTTTCGCCGTCGGAAGCGGGGATAGGGAGAATGATCAATCAACCGATGCAACCAAGCCGGGACCAAGGTCGCTGGGCGCCATCGCGCCGGCCCCCGGGCGGTTCCTTGCCCGAATTGGTTTCACGATCGCTGGCCATGCGCCGGGTATCCGAGCAGTTGCAACAGGTCGGCCCACGAGTGCGGCTGGCCTTGATTGAGGGTGAGGCCGGGACAGGAAAGCACCTGCTCGCCCGGCACATTCACTTGCGTCACACTGCCCCAGGCATGCTGGTCGCAGAAGAAGCGGCGGGTTTGTTTCCAATGGAAGGGAGCGGCAACAGTGAACTCCGCTCTGAACCTCTCCGCGCAGCGGTGCGGCGGGCTGCTGAAGGAGTTCTGCTGATCCGCAATATTGACGAATTAGCAGCAGAGCAGCAGGCGCAATTACTGCGCTACATCCGTTCCTTCGAAACCGCGCTCTCCGCGGAAAAGCCAGGCACCGCACCCTCTCCTTCCCAGCTAATCTGCACCTCACGCAAACCCCTGCGCGCCCAGGTGCTCGCGGGCGCATTTCTGCCGGAGATCTACTATCGTCTGAGCGCGGTCTCGTTCACCTTGCCTCCGCTGCGCGATCGCAAAGAGGACATCCCAGCCCTGGTGCAGATGTTCATCGAGAGTGTCTCCCGCGAGCAACAGAAGCCGTTGCAGGGTCTCGGCCCTGGAGCGCTGCCGATTCTGCTGCGCCACCTTTGGCCGGGAAACGTGCGCGAACTGGAAAGCGTTATCCGCGCGGCCTGCTTATCCACGGAAGCCCAATGGCTGAGGCCCATCGACCTGGTCATTCTCCCGCTCGAGCCCGCGGGCAGCAAAGAGGGTGAGCCGGCGCTGCCGGAGAATTTCACCCTCGACGGCGTGATCCGGCGGCATATCTTGCAGGTACTCAAGGCATGCGACGGAAATAAAGCCCGCGCCGCAGCCAAACTCGGAATCAGCAGGTCTACGCTCTATCGGATGCTCGAAGCGGATGTTGCCGTGCCTATGCAATCGACCGAAGCAAAACAGCCGGAACCGCCACTGGTCGCGTCTCCCAGTATTGCTCACCACGACTGAAACTGGGGTTGGCGACAGCCGCCCCATCGAGAAATCCAAGGACTGCGGCCCTTCCGCGAGGGAGCGGCCGATTGTACGATTCGTTGCCACGACGATACACTGCGCATAGCTTCTAGCGAGCCCAGGAATCCGTTTGTTACGAATCACCATCTTCTTTGCTTCCACCGCGCTTCTTTCCAGCTTCGCCGCTGCGCAGGGCCTTCCTCTTGACAGCCAGGTTAAAACTCTGAACACCATCTTCTCGGATTACTGGGAAGACTACCTAAGACACAATCCCGAATTCGCCTCTACGATCGGCGACAATCGCTTCAACGATCAGCTCTCCGACTACTCGGTGGAGGCCTATAACGAATCCCTGTCGCGCGATCGAGCTTTCCTCACTCGGCTGGCCGAGGTGGATACCACAGCTATGCCTGAGCAGGAACAGCTCAGCAAGGATCTACTGGTACGCCGACTGATCCAGAATCAGGAAGAGGCTCGCTTCAAGCCGTGGGAGCTGCCGGTCAATCAGTTCTATGGGCTGCAGGTCGACCTCCCGCAGCTGGTCTCGCAACTGACCTTCAAGACAGTCAAGGACTACGACGATTACATAGCCCGGCTAAAGCAGGTGCCGCGCGCTTTCCAGCAGGTCACCGATGACATGTCCATCGGCATGGATGACCATCGCGAGCCGCCTGCGTACCTGATGGAAAAGGTGCTGTCGCAAGTCAATGACATCGCATCCAAGAAGCCGCAGGACGGGCCATTTGCCCAGCCGGTGCAAAAATTCCCCACATCTGTTTCCGCGGCACAACAAGCACGCATCAAGGAAGAGCTGTTTGACGTGATCGGCAAACAGGTTATTCCTGCGTATGTTCGCTTCGGGAAGTTCCTGCAGGCGCAATACATTCCCGGCGGCCGCAAAGACCCGGGGATCTGGGCTCTCCCCGACGGCGAAGCCTACTACCGCTTCCTGGTAAAGCAGAGCACCACGACTGACCTCACTCCCGAACAGATTCACCAGATCGGTGTGGACCAAGTGAAGCAGGACGAGGACCAACTGCTGGCGATTGCTCATAAACTGGGGTTCGCGGATATCAAAGCTCTGGAGACGGCCGCGGCCCACAACCCGAAGCTTTTCCCGACCAGTAAGGAGCAGCTACTCGACGCCTACCGCGGATATCTCGATCGCATGCGCCCGAAACTCCCTCAGCTCTTTGGGCATTTGCCCAAAGCTCAATTGGTAGTCAAAGCGGTACCAGATTATCTGGAGAAAGATCAGGCGCCGGCGTACTACGATCACGGCTCTCCCGACGGATCACGGCCGGGCACGGTGTACGTCAACACCTACAAATTCGAGACGCGCTCTCTGGCGGATGTGGAATGCAGGGCATATCACGAGGGCCTGCCGGGGCATCATCTGCAGATTTCGATTGCTCAGGAGCTCACCGGCGTTCCTCAGTTTCGCAAATACACGTACTACACAGCGTATGTTGAGGGATGGGGTCTCTATGCCGAGCAGCTGGGCAAGGATGAGGGCTTCTACCAGGATCCATACAGCGATCTTGGCCGGGTGGAGGCGGACATCTGGCGTGCTATCCGGCTGGTCGTCGATACCGGCGTGCATTCTCAACATTGGACCCGACAGCAAATGGTGGATTACTTCCACCAGCACTCCGACGTCGCTGACATTGAAGTACAAGCCGAGGTGGACCGCTACATCGCTTGGCCGGCGCAGGCGCTCGGTTACAAAATCGGGCAACTCAAGTTGCTGGAATTGCGGGCTAAGGCGCGGCAGGCATTGGGCGACAAGTTCAGCCTGAAGGCCTTCCACGATCAGGTGCTGGATGCCGGCGCCCTGCCGCTCGATTACCTGGAGCAGCGTATCGATAACTGGATTGCACAGCAAAAGACACAAAACTAGAGCACGGGAGATTTATGGGCGCACATGCAACAGGGCAACCACTTGCCGGCCTCAAGGTGGCCGTTCTCGGCGCGGGAAAAATGGGAGGAATTCTTCTTCAGGCATTCCTCAAGTCGAAAGTACTGGAGCCGGAACAGATCATGGCGACGGTGGAACACGAGGACCGCGCCGGGCAGCTATCTGCACAGTGGGGCGTGGATGTTTCTACGAATAACGTCGCCGCTGCGCAAGAGGCGGATTTAATCCTGATCGGGCTCAAGCCGGGTACGGTTCCCGAGGTGGTGAGGCAGATTCGTCCCGCCCTCACGCCGCAGAAGTTGCTGATCTCGATTGCTGCCTCGGTGCGGACGACAGCCATCGAACACGCGGCGGACATGGAGATAGGTACAGTCCGGGCGATGCCGAATACACCATCCATGCTGGGTGCCGGGATCGCCGCGCTTAGCCGGGGCAAATATGCAACCCAGGAACAGGTGGATCTTGCAGCGCTCCTGTTTTCTACCGTTGGCCGCACCGTGCTGGTGGAAGAAAAACATCTGGACGCGGTGACGGGACTTTCCGGCTGCGGCCCGGCGTTCATTTACATCATTCTGGAATCGCTGGCGGAAGCCGGGGTCAAGGTCGGCCTGCCCCGCGACACTGCCACGCTGCTCGCGGCCCAAACTACCTTCGGCGCCGCCAAGATGGTGCTCGAAACCGGATACCATCCGGCGTTGCTCAAGGACGCAGTCACTACGCCCGCAGGCTGCACCATCGACGGCATCCTCGAGCTCGAAGAAGGCGGACTGCGCGTGACCCTGATCAAAGCGGTGATGCGCGCGACCCAACGCGCCCGGGAGTTGGCCGGATAAGATGAAAAGGGGGTATTCATGAGTTCCACTCACGCCCTTCCGGCTTCCGCGAGCCTCAGACCACACCGCGTATCGGCCAACCTGCCGCGCTTCGCCTGGGTGGTTCTCATCTATAACGTCGCGGTGATTTTGTGGGGCGCGGTCGTACGCGCTACGAGTTCCGGGGCGGGCTGCGGCGACCATTGGCCGCTGTGCAATGGAGTCGTGGTGCAAACCCACCCCCGACTGGCTACCCTGATCGAGCTGACCCATCGGATGACCAGCGGTGTCACCGTCATAGCCATTCTGCTGTTGCTGGTGTGGACCTTCCGCAGCACGCTCGCCGGCCACCTGGCTCGCATAACTGCCGTGACCGCGACGGTGCTCGTTTTCAACGAAGCTCTGCTGGGCGCATTGCTTGTACTGTTGCACCTGACGGCGGACAACCATTCCCCCGCGCGCGCCGTTTATCTCTCGCTGCATCTGGCCAATACTCTGCTGTTGCTGGGCGCCCTGACTCTGACCGCGCATTTTCTCTCTGCCAAGGAAGCGTTCCGCCGGCACAGCCTGCGCTATCTGCACCTGCCGGCGGCCATTACCGGATTGGTGGCCATCCTGCTTGTCGGGATGACTGGAACGCTCGCTGCCCTCAGCGACACGCTGTTTCCGGCAACTTCATTTCGCGCGGCACTGGCCCAGGATTTTGCCGATGGGACGGGCTGGTTGCAGCATCTCCGTCTGCTTCACCCGGCGAGTGCAATCATAGCGGGACTTTTCCTCTGCTGGCTGCTGCTGCGCGCCCTCAGTCGGCCGGCGGAGAGGAATCTGGCCATCGGCATATTGATTTTGCTCGGACTGCAGTGTGCGCTGGGCGTTGCAGACGTGATACTTCTCGCTCCGCTGTGGTTGCAGATCACACACCTGCTCGGCGCCGATCTTCTCTGGATCACGCTGGTTCTACTCGCGGCAAGAATGTGCGTTGTCAAGAGGACTGCGGCAAGTGCGGATTTCTAGAGTGGGCTGCGGGAAATTTGTTCTTTAGCCGGTTCGGCCCTCAGAGTCTGCGTGAGAACTCAACAATTGTGAGAGCGGCAGTGCCTCAGGGGCGTCTAGCCCAAGTCTTTGGCGGTGTTACGGCACGACTTAAAAGTCGTGCCCTGATGCAAATCGTTCCACTGCGTGTAAAGGCCGTACCCTTCAGACAAGTTGGTTTTTTCAGGAGAGCTATGGCTTTCCCTGGGCGTAATCGGGCACCTTTGGAGTCAGTTTGCGAAGGACGAATTCACGCACCAGGTTATCCAGGGCATGGGCGCCGACATTGAGAAAGCCGTTGCCAACCGTGAGCCCCAGCCCGCGGTCACTCGCGGGATGATACAGGTTCGAAATCCCGCCGGATGCAAAAGCGCCCGCAATGTAGGAGTAGTTCGGCTCCAGCTTACCGTTATCTCCTCGGCAGATAACGGCCGACGCAATGGCATAAAAAGCCCTGGTTTTCCTGCTTCCGCTGCCGCGATAGAAATATCTCGGATCCTGATGCAGGAGTGAGGGCAGAATCGCACTGCCGATCATACGGCTCAATGATTCATCGGCATAAGCGGCGCCGTACCGCTTGGCATATCCCTGCGCACCCTGACCGTATCCGGGAAACACATTTTGCCATTGTTCGGCTGCGGCAAAAATGCCGGTTCCAAGAAAAGTGACCGGGTCAGCAACGGAACGCAGTGCGAGCTGATACTTCTGCCCCGAGGTCATAGGAGCGGCATCCCAGATGTAGCTGCTATAGAAATTAGGGAAAATGCCCAGCGCCCGTTGTTGCTCCTGGGCTTTTACTTGCTCGGTGGCCAACTCTTTTTGCGTGACGACGATCTGAACATTCGTCGTGGTGGCCGCCGGAGCTAAGTGGAACTCAGGCGCGAACAATCTCTCGTCAGCCTCCAGGAGGAGTTCGGAGGACGAATAGGGCTGGAGACCGGTCGCGGTAACGGTGAATCGATAACGTCCGGGATCGAGCGCAGGAAAGCTGAAGCTGCCCTGGTCATCCGACAACATGACACGCATACTCGCGTGATCGAGCCTGGTCAGGGTGACCTGGGCGCCGGGAACCACGCCACCATTGACATCGAGAACCGTACCACTGATGCTGCCTTGCATCTGTTGTCCATGGCCGGCGACAGACAGGCAGTACAGGACGAACAATATGGCCAGACGGGTTTTACGAAGAACAATCATGGCGACTTGGCAAACCTCTCTAGTCTTAGCATCTTAAGACTAAGGCCCAAGCGCTTTGTCAACAAGCCTTATCTGCAAATTTGAAGGTAACTAGCCGGTTTTGCGGCGGCGAGAGGGCTTGGGTTCCGCGGCTGGTGCTGATTTCGGCCCCTTCCTGGTGCCTGGTTCTACCAAAGCAGGGGCGGCAGCCTCATTGCTGCGTGCGGCAATGCTCTTCTTCAGGGCCTCCATCAAGTCGATCACGGGCGCCAGCCTGGGTTTCTGTGCCTGCCCGGCAATCACCTGCCCAGCTCGCTTGGTTTCGACCAGATCAAGAACTCTCTGCTGGTATTCGTCCTTGTATTGCTCGGGTTCGAATTTAGAGGTGAGCTGCCGGATGAACTGCTCCGCCAAATCAATCTCAGGCTTCTGCACGTTCATGTTTTCGGTCTTGCCGTACTCGCTGACTTCGCGAACTTCCGCCGGATAGTAGAGCGTGTGCAGGATGATGCCCTGGTGGTAGGGCCGCATGAGCACGATCTGCTCCCGCTGATGCAGGGTGACCTTGGCAATCGCGGCAACATTGAGCTTTTCCATCGCCTGCAGCAACAGCCCGTAAGCGCGCCGGCCCGCATCCTCCGGGGCGGTGTAGTAAGACGACTCGTAATAAATCGGGTCAACTTCGCTCAGACTGACGAACTGAGCAATTTCCATTGCTTCCGAGGAATCAGCTTCCAGGGTCTTCAGCTCGTCACTTGTCACCAGAACGTATGCGTCCCGGTCGACCTGGTACCCCTTGACCAACTCATTGCGTTCGGCCACCCGATTGCAAACGGGGCAGACGGTCTGCTGCTTGATCCGGGAACCGCAGGGTTCGTGAATCTGGTTAAAACTGACATGCTGTTCGCGCGCCGCCGCGTACAGCCGTACCGGCACCGACACTAAGCCAAAGGAGATGTAACCCTTCCAAACTGTTGATGCCATAGGAAGATTAAGATAACTTCACGGTGCAAAGCCGGGCAATCGGAAAATCAGCCTACCCGGTTATAGTCAGAATGCGCCCGGCTCGCTTGGCGAATCCTGTGCAGGATCGTGGAGGCCACGTAGGCGGCGCCAAATCCATTGTCAATGTTGACCACGGTTACGTTCGGCGAGCATGAGTTCAGCATGCCGAGCAGGGCTGCGACCCCGTTGAAGGCCGCGCCATAACCCACGCTGGTGGGGACGGCAATCACGGGCGCTCCCACCAATCCTCCAACGACGCTGGGCAGAGCGCCTTCCATCCCGGCGCAGACAATCACCACTTCGGCCTCGCGCAAAAGCTCGCGGTGGGCCAGCAGGCGATGCAGTCCAGCCACTCCCACGTCAAAAATGCGGCGCACGGCGCCGCCCATGATTTCGGCAGTGACGGCTGCTTCTTCCGCGACCGGCAGGTCACTGGTTCCGGCGCAGAGTACGGCTATTGAGCCCGTTACCTCACTCTCGGCCGGAGCTGTTTGCCTGAGAGCAATGATGCGGGCCATTGGGTGGTACTGTGCCTCCGGAACGAATGCCTGCACCGCGGTAAATGCTGTTTCATCCGCGCGAGTCGCAAGCACGTCACCCCCCATCGCAGCCATGCGAAAGAAGATCTCCGCGACCTGGTCGGCTGTTTTGCCGGCGGCATAGATCACTTCCGGCAAGCCGTTCCGCAACCGCCGATGGTGATCGATTTTGGCGAAACCCGCCTCTTCATACGGAAGGTTGGCGAGCCTCTCCATTGCCTGCTCCGGCCTGATGGAGCCATCGCGGACCAGATGGAGCATCTCGAGGATGGTCTGTGGGGTCATGATCTGTACTCTGCGGCCTCGGTAGCCGGCCGCGCTCGCCAGGCAGCTATTGCCGCCTGCATCACGGTCTTTACTGGGACAGCGAAAGCGGCGGCCGCACGGCGGCAATCTTCAAATTCCGGCGCCGCATTCCATTCTTCTCCCTGCGAGAAGCCCGTCTTCATGTGAATGATCCCAAACTCTGTCTCGACTGGCGTAGTCTCGCGGCTCAAGATCACACGGTTTTCCTCCCTGACCCGTATGCCCAGCGTGGTCGTCTCGCGAAACAGCAACTGCTGCAGTTCGCCGGCCTCCGCCGGCTTGCAAAGAACGGTGAGCAGGGTGCCCAGGCGCCCTTTCTTCATGGTCACGGGAGTGCTCATCACATCGAGGGCACCCCGTTCCAGAGCCAACTGGGCAGTGTGCGCCAGGACCTGGGGACTTAAATCATCCACTGCACACTCCAACACCGTCACCTTATCTCCGGCGAAATGGGTCGCCTCCACGGTATCGCCAATGCTCAAGCGCAAAACATTAGGGAAACGTTCCGGGTTACGGCTGCCTGCCCCGTAGCCGATGGATCGGGTTCGCATCATCGGAGGGGCCTCGAAATGCGGGTCAAGCGCTCGCAATAAAGCCGCCCCCGTTGGCGTAACCAATTCCGTCTGCACATGAGCCGAGTAGATAGGGACGTTTTTGAGCAACTCCGCGGTTGCGGGGGCGGGGACCGGAACGCGCCCATGGGCACATTGGACGAAACCGCTTCCGACATTCACCGGGGAGCAATACCAGGCATCGAGACCGAGGGTATCGGCTGCGACGGCGCTGCAGGCAATATCGACGATAGCGTCGACGGCGCCCACCTCATGGAAGTGAACCTGCTCTTCCGGCACTCCGTGGATGCGGCTCTCTGCCTGTGCGAGCAAGTCGAAGGCTCTCAGGCTCAACTCGCGGGCGCGCTGGGTCAGATCCGCAGCCAAAAGCACACGGCGAATTTCAAGCAAACGACGCCCATGCTCGTGATTATGTGGGTGATGCTGGTGCGAATGGTGATGGAGCTCGTCGCGGTGGCTGTGACTATGCCCGTGATCGTGCGAGTGGTTTATCGGCCCGGTTGCGGAAGGGGGTTCGTGAAGCTTACCGTCCACCATCACATCGAGTTTGGCCGACTGGATACCGCTGCGGCTTACCCTGGTAAGGCGCAAGCCGGCTCCCAAAGCCATGGAAGAAACCGTACGCTGCAGCAACTCGAAAGGCGCACCTGCGTCCACCAGAGCACCCATGAGCATGTCGCCGCTGATACCGGAAAAGCATTCCAGGTAGCCAATCCGCATCGCCTATCCACCCGCCAGTGGTTTCGTGCCGGCGAAACCGGTCAATATCTCGACGGGCAGCACCTCGTTCATCGATCCGGAACGGTAGCCTTCACAGTCAAGGGAGACATACTGGAAGCCGGCGGCTCGCACCACAGCCGCCATTTTTCTCATCTGTGCCGGGTGGAGCACGCTTCCCATCTCTTCGTCCGCGATCTCGATGCGCGCTATCGAGCCGTGATGCCGCACTCGGAATCGTTTGAGTCCGAGACCGCGCAGGGCATCCTCCGCCTGTTCGACCATGCGCAGGGATTCCGGTGTGACCCGGCGCCCATACTCCATGCGGGAAGAAAGACATGCCGAAGCCGGTTTATCCCAAACGCGCAATCCCGCCCGTTGGGCCAGGGCGCGGACCTCCGCTTTGGTCAACCCAACCTCCGCCAACGGTGCGGCCACCCGATGCTGGGCTGCCGCCTTGTGGCCGGGGCGGAAATCCCGCCGGTCGTCGACGTTTAATCCGTAGGCGAGGGCTTCAAAACCAGTGCGTTCGAGTTCCTGCTCAAGGACAGTGAAAAGCTCGTCCTTGCAATGAAAGCATCGATCGGGACCATTGACCGCGTAGGCTTCCCGATCCAACTCGTGGGTTTCGATGGCGCGCACAGGAATTCCCTGCTCCCGGGCAAACTCCAACGCTTCGCTGAACTGCGAGCGCGCCAGGCTGGGGGAATCGGCAATGATCGCCAGCACATTTGCCCCCAGCGTCCGGTGGGCGGCGTACGCAAGATACGCAGAGTCCACCCCGCCCGAATAAGCGACAATCACGCTTTTCAGCGAGCGCAAACGCTCGCCCAGAGCGCGTTCCTTTTCGTCGAGGAGGATTTCAGAATCATGCTGGTTCATTGATCGATACGCTCCCGGGGGAAGCAAACAGTCCGTTAGATGGTCGAATCCAAGTAAACTGAGAAAGCGATGCCGTTTTTCGCCGTGAAAACTCCTTTGACAGCCGCCGACCGTAATATGCGACGGCGTCTTATTCTTACCGACAGCTTGTCTCTGGTCACGCTTTTCGCGATCACCGCCTTGCTGGCCGTGTTGACCAATTTTCTCTACCAATCTTACGCCTCTCACCAGGTGGAACTGGCCAACCGGTGGCTGCAGCGGGGTGTGCAGGCGATGAATAACGGCAAACCCCAGGCTGCCATTGACGCCCTCAGTTCTGCACTGGCTTTTGCTCCAAGCGATCGCGATACAGAAATCAAACTGGCCGAAGCGTTGGCTTCTGCCGGCCGTATTCAGGAGGCTACCGTTTATTTCAACGCCCTGCTCGAAAACCAGCAGGGCAGCGGGTTGATCAACCTTCAGCTCGCTCGCCTTGCAGCCCGCCAGGGGAATCAGGCCCAAGCCATCGAAGACTACCAGAAGGCCATTTACGGCTCCTGGGAAGGCGACGGTTATGTTCGGCGGCGCGATGTCCGTTTCGAGCTCATCAACTATCTGATTACCCACAATCGCCTGGACCAAGCCCGGAATGAGCTGCTGGTTGCTTCGGGGAATGCGCCAGGAGATGACATCAGCGTCCAGTTGGAGATTGCCCGCCGGATGGAGCAAGCACAGGATACTGGCGATGCCTTCCATATTTACCGAACGCTTCTGCACCGGCATCCGTCGCTCGGGGAAGCCCTGGAAGGGGCGGGCCGGACGGCATTCCAGATGGGCCGCTATCTGGAAGCGAAGCGCTACCTTTCCAAATACCTGCAGACCCCAGGCATCGACCAGGAACCGGCAGCGCAAGTGAAGCAAAGCCGCGACAACCTGGACGAGGCGGACCGGCTACTGTCGCTTTATCCTTCGTCGCGCCTAAATCCGCAGGAGCGAAGCGCACGAATCCTGGGCGACCGTAAGCTGGCGATGGCACGGCTGTCAGAGTGCATGCAGGATCGGAAATCCGCTCCAACGGAGGCGGTCACAAAGCCGAATGCACCCTCAACCACTGGCCTGGCAAACCCCCTGGCCAGCCTGGCATCTCATTTCGCTCGACGCCCAACCAATACAGCAGGAAGCCAGCAGTCCAATCCCACCCCCGTTGACCCTTTGGCAGCTTTGCAGCAGCGCTGGGATCAGTTGCCCCCCAAGATGACAGCGGCTGATCTGATGAAAGATCCTGATCTCGAGCAGACGCAGATTCAACTTATCTATGACACGGAAATGGTGACCCAACAGGTCTGCGGCGCACCGGCCGGAGACGATGCCCTTCTCTTGAGGATTGCCCAGGCGCCGAACCAGGTGGAGGAAGAATGAGCACGGCCACAGAAACACCTGGACTCAACCCAGCCCCGAATGCTGAGGGAGTGGACCTGGCGACAATCGCAGAGGAAAGACGCTATCGGCCGAATCCGGCAGAGGTGCAGCGTTTAGCCCCCAACCGGGACGAGCGGCTTTTTCTGGTACTTTCCATTTTTATCGGGGTCCTTTCTGGCCTGCTGGTGGTCTGTTTTCGCGTTGCCATCAGCTGGATTCAGGTCCTTACCCTCGGCTCGGCGCCTCATCCGGGACAGCTTCGGCTGTTTTTTGTGCCGATGGGAGTGGGCTTGCTGGTTGCCGCGCTGGTTCAGTTGGCTTTTCCAGCGGCACGCGGCAGCGGCATCAACCAGACCAAAGCTGCGCTTTATATCTATAACGGTTACATCTCGTTCAAGACGGTCATTGGGAAGTTCATAACTTCAGCCCTCGCGATTGGCGGCGGGTTCTCGCTGGGACCGGAAGATCCATCGCTGCAAATTGGCGCCGGAGTAGCTTCCATGGTCAGCCGCCGGCTCAATCTTTCGCGTGAGCGCCTGCGCATGTTCGCGCCAATCGGCGCGGCTGCAGGGCTGGCGGCGGCATTCAACGCGCCGATTTCCGCCATTCTGTTCGTCGTGGAAGAGGTAATCGGCAGGTGGAGCGCTGCGGTTCTGGGCTCTATCGTGCTGGCCGCTATCTCAAGCGTCGTCGTAGCCCAGTGGTTCTGGGGTAAGGAACCTATGTTCCGCATCCCGTCCGTCACTCTAAAGGGTCCCCAGGAATTGCTGGCCTATGTGGTCCTGGGCATCGCCGGCGGCATCGCCTCGCTGATCTTCTCCAAGGCGCTGGGCTACTCGCGCCCCCTGCTTCGCAAGCTGCCTCGCTGGACCGGGTACATCCAACCTCCCATCGCGGGCTTCATCGTGGGCGCCATCGCTTATTTTGGTTTTCCCCAGGTCATGGGGCCGGGATACAACGTCATTGACCAGGCGATGCACGGCCAGTTCACGTGGAAATTTTTGCTGGCACTTGCCCTGCTCAAGATTGTCGCCACAACTATTTCCTTTTCCAGCGGCACCCCGGGAGGTATGTTTGCTCCGACGCTGTTTATCGGAGCGATGCTGGGCGCCTCGATAGGAACGTTCGAGAAGATATTTTTTCCGACGTTTCCCATTTCGGTCGGCTCGTATGCGCTGGCAGGCATGGGGGTACTGTTTGCCGCGTTCTTGCGCGTGCCGTTGACATCCGTTTTCATGGTCCTCGAGGTCAGCGGCAACTACTCCATCGTGCTTCCTGTCATTCTGGCCAACACGATTGCTTACCTGGTCTCCCGCAGCTTACAGCCTTATCCGATCTTTGAGACATTCACTCTCCAGGATGGCCTGGACCTGCCCTCGATGGAGGAACAGCGGGAGGAAAGCGTCCTGCATTTGGAGGACGCCCTGCACCCAGTGAATATTCCTATTTTTCCCGGGGCGGCCACGCTGCAGGAGATTTCCACGCAACTAGAGGCCACCCAGGCGCCAGCCTTTTTCGTGAAATTGCCGGACGGTTCCTGGTACGCGATGCACAGAGACGAATTCACCGCGGTTGCAGCTACGCAGACTCCCGATACTCGTATCGAACTTGCGCTTAAACCGGAGCGGCTGCCGGTATTGTTCCCCGACCTGCCGCTGGATAGCGCAATTCCTTACCTTTCGCGTTGGCCGATTCTGCCCATCCAAAACCGGGCCAGCAGAGGCACATTGGAGGGTGTGGTGACTCTCGACGATGTGCTCAGCCGCTATCAACAACACTAGTGGCATCGGCGCTTCAGGTTCCCAGGCTAACGCAGGGCTGAATCCGAATCCCGATTCAGGCGCTGCCACACCTGGGAATTTGCTCTGGATCGCCCTGCTGACAGTTACGGTATTTCTGATTCACGGCTACCATCCGCTCGCGGACGATGGGGCGGTTTACGTTGCCGGAATTAAAAAACTGGCAGATGCGGGCCTCTATCAGACAGACGCAGTCTTTGTCTTATCGCCGACGAGGCTTTCGGTCTTTGCCCATCTGCTTGCCCCACTCGTGAGCCGGGGACACGTTCCGCTTCCGGTTCTGCTGCTGATTTGCCATCTGGTTTCCATCTTCCTGTTTCTTCTTGGCTCGTTGCGCGTTGCCCAACGAATCTTCCCTAACCGAATAGCGGTATGGGGAGCAGTCCTGCTGGCCGCTTGCTGCTTTACGCTTCCGGTCGCGGGCACCTCCCTTTGCATCATGGATCCCTACGTGACCGCGCGCTCCTTCTCGACACCACTCAGCCTCTTCGCGATAGCGGCAGTGCTCGATGAGAATTGGAAGCAGTGCGCGGCGTGGCTGGTTCTAACTGCGATGCTCCATCCCCTGATGGCTGCCTTCACAGCCATTGCTGTGCTTGCGCTTGCGCTGACCAATCGCGGCCGGTGGAGGTCGATCGCTCTCCTTTGCCTGATGGCCTATCTAATGAGCGCGGGCATTTTCTTTGCCACGCAATCCGCCGATCCTGCCGATCCTTATAATCGCGCCGCGCTCAGCCGTTCCTACTATTTCCTCTCCAGTTGGCATTGGTACGAGTATCCGGGCCTGCTGATGCCGCTGCTCCTGCTCGGCTTTGCAGCCAGCCGCATCCGCGGCACTGCTCGTACGCTTGCGATCTCCGCTACCGTTGTCGGCGCCGTTGCGCTTGTTATTTCACTGAGCTTTGTCCACCGCGATGGAAGCCTGCTGCTCGCCCGTCTGCAAGTATTGCGCGCGTTTCAGTTCGTCTATATCGCTGGTGTGATACTGGCGGGCGGGATGCTCGGGGACCTGGCCCGCAAATATAAGCGCGCCATCCTGGTGTTGTACTTGTTCATTGCGGCGGGCCTCTTTACAGGCCAGAGATTCACTTACCCGGCGTCGAGCCATATCGAATGGCCGGGACGAGCGGCACGTAATCAGTGGCGACAAGCTTTCCTTTGGATTCGCGCCAATGTGCCCCGGGACGCTGTTTTCGCGCTCGATAACGATTACATTGAGAGCCCGGGGGAAGATGCGCAGGGATTTCGAGCGACCGCCGAACGGAGCGCCCTCGCCGATTGGTTCAAGGATGGAGGAATCGCCAGCAACTTCCGCGAGGCATCCAATCCCTGGGTGCAAGGAGCGGAGGCCACTGCGGGAATTAACCGTTCGACTGATGCGCAGCGATTGGCCAAGCTCCGTCCCCTTGGGGCCAACTGGATTGTCTTGCCGGTGGAAGCGATGACCGACCTTCCGTGCCCCTATACGAATCGGCGCGTGCGCGTTTGCCGGCTGGCGATTTTCGGCGGAGAAGGCGCACAATGAAATCAGAAAAAATCCGATGCTGACGCTATATCAGAGGCTTATATTCGGTTACGTTATCGTGCTTGGCCTTCTGTTGGCCGTCGGCATTCACGACACCGTTTCACTTCATCAAGCCTCGGCACTCGACCACGCAGCGAATGCGTCTTCTCTCCCGGCCGCGCAGGTACGGGCTGCGCTCGCCAGTCGGGCGACCGTACTCACCACTATTTGCAGTCTGAGCGGGATCCTGATTGCCGTTGGCTTTCTGATTTCCATCATCCGGCCGATCCGGCGCACGGCAGCCGCGGCACGGCGCATCGGTCAAGGCGAATTGCAACAGCGCATCGAGTGGAGAACGCGGGACGACCTGGGAACGATCGCCACGGAGATTAACCGGATGGCGGTGCGGCTCCGCGATCTTCGGGACACAGAATATGGACGCAAGCAGGTGGATCAGCAGCTTTCCGATGCCGTCGTGCAATCTATCTTCGAACCGGTGATTGTCACCGATGCCAAGGGCCAGGTGATGAAACTGAATCAGGCAGCGATTGAAGTTTTGGGAGAGGCTGCCGGCGATCGTATGGCACTCGCCAACACACCAGGTGGCGAGAGAATCCTACGCGCGGTGCGGGACGCCGTCTCCATGCGGCAGTCGATCACTAACGAGGATGAGGCCGCCATGCTGCCCATGAAGCTCGGCGAGGGGCAGCGCAGCTATCGCTTGCGCACCACCCCTATGCGGGACGCCGACGGTAAGTTGCTGGGAGCGGTCAGCGTGCTCGAAGACATCACCGAGATGCAGGATATTGACCGGTTCAAGACGCGCTTCCTGAGCGTCGCTTCGCAAAAGCTACGGCAGCCTCTGGAGCAACTCCGCCTGAGCCTGTACACACTGACCTCTGGTTTCGCCGGTGAGCTGCGGCCCTTGCAGGCTGATGTGCTCCACGGCGCAGAGGAGGAAGCGGAGCGCCTCAATGACCTGATGTCGGACCTGATTGAGGTTTCGGAAATCGATACCGGCCGGCGCGAACTTCGCATGGACCGCTTCCGTCCCATCGATATACTTCGCGACGCTTGCTCCCGCGCGCGCGACGAAATCCGGGAAAAGAATATCGATGTACAAATCGACGCGTTCGCGGATCTCTCCTATGTCAATGGAGATCGCCGTGCCCTGCGCAGCATTATGGATAACCTGATGAGCAATGCCATCCGCTATACACCGGAGGACGGAACGATCCTGTTGCAGGCCAAAGAACAGAAAGAAAAAGTGCAGTTTTCCGTGCGCGACTCCGGCCGTGGAATTGAAGCCGAGCGGCTGCCCAACATCTTTGGCCGCTTCAATGCGGCCCATGATCAGGGCACGGGCTTGGGACTTGCCCTGGTCCGGAGGCTGGTCGAACTGCTTGGGGGCCAGGTTTCTGTGGAAAGCCGGCTGGGCCACGGTTCCACCTTCACATTCACTCTGCCTGTTGCCACGACTGTCGCCACACGACATCCGATCGAGATTGGCTAGGGCTTTCTCACCTGATGTTTTAACCTTCGCAAAGAAGCATGGCTAACCTCTCGACCGACACCTTGTCCCCGGCGCCTGAGCAGGCGACGCTGCGCGTCTACATCGGGGCCGCACCCGGCGTCGGCAAGACATACCAAATGCTGGAAGATGCGCACCTGATGCGTAAGCAGGGCATCGATGTCGTCATCGGATTGGTCGAGGTTCACGGCCGAAAGGATACCCAGGAGCAGATCAAGGATCTCGAAGTGATTCCCCGGCGCGCCATTCCATACCGCAATGTGGTGCTCGAGGAAATGGATCTGGACGCCATACTTGCCCGCCATCCCAATACCTGCATCGTGGATGAGCTGGCTCACACCAACGTGCCCGGATCGAGAAATCGCAAGCGCTATGAGGATGTGCTGGAGCTTCTCGATGCCGGGATCAATGTGATGACCGCGGTCAACATACAGCATCTGGAGACCCTCAACGACTCGGTTTCCCGCTCTGCCGACACCCAGATTCGGGAAACGATCCCGGACAGCTTCCTCAAGCGGGCCGATGAAGTGGTGAATGTGGACGTGACTGTCGACGAGCTACGGTCGCGCCTGAAGCAGGGCAAGATCTACGCTCAGGAGAAAATCGAGCAGTCTCTGGCCAACTTTTTCCGCAAGGGGAATCTCAGCATGTTACGCGAGCTTGCGCTGCGGACCACTGCCGAAGAAGTTGGTTCCCGGGCCGCGGAATATCGGCGCAGCCAGGGTCTGGAACAGGCACCGGTGCCGGAGAAGGTGATGGTTTGCCTCTCACCCCGTCCCGGGGCGGAGCGTCTTTTGCGCGTGGGCGCTCGCATTGCGGGCCGGCTGGCTACAAACTGGTACGCAGTCCGGGTAGAGTCGCCGGATGAAGATTCGCGTCACGGAGATCCGGAAGAGTATCAGCGGATGGAGGAGTACCAGCGGCTGGCGAGGGAACTCGGCGCACAGGTGGTGGTCTTGAAAGACAAAAACGTCGCCGACGCGCTGATCGAATTTGCGCAACAGGAAGGCATTTCACACGTCGTCTTCGGGCAGTCCGCGCGATCCCGGTTCGACATTCTCTTGCGAGGGTCGGTTCTCAACCGATTTCTGGCGGAAGTCCGGGATGCCACCGTGCAGGTGGTACCGATTGGAAAGGCTAAACGGTAGGAGGAGCGGAGTTAGTGTTTTGCTGCGCCGTTGCACTCTGGGGCGCTATCTCGATAGAGAGCGTTGCGTGGATAGGCGACGGCAAGTTCATGGAGAAGGTCACATCCCTGGGTGTTGTTCTTGTCGCGCAAGGCTGCGACCGCAAGCAATAGCTTGGCGAAGGGCTTGAGCAGGTTTCCGTGTTCGGCCGTTTCCTTGAGCTCGCGGATACCCTGCTGCTTATCGGGGTCGATGCCACCCAGGCTCAGCATCCAGCGCACCGGAGCGGGCTTAATACCTGTCAGATAATTTTCGATACCAACGGCCAGCAACGCATCGTATGCGTCCGGCTTTTGCTTCAGTAACTGTTGCGCAAGGACACGCCCCTGCTTCATATATCGGAGCGCGGCAAAGTCCTGCTTATCGATCATGGCTACATAATCGGAACGTAGACCGAGAGCCAGAACCTTCGCGAACAATGCGTTGTTGTCCGCAGGATTTTGCTTGAGCGCTGCGTCCGCCAGTTGCTCGCCGCGAGTCACGGAACTGTTGAAGTCCTCGCGCACCTTAGGATCAGGGTTCAGCTTACTGCGCGTTTCGAAGTTCTTGTCGCTGGTGAAAAGCTGGCTTTCGAGAATACCGAGGCGTGCAAACTCGCCGAACAAATAACCGGCAGCCTGCGACACAGGCCCCAGGGGGTCTTGCGGGTGCATCCGCTCCCAGTTGGAAAAATCCTGGTGGGCCTGATCGAATTCCAGGTTGTACATCCGCTGAAAGCCGCGCTCAATCTCATTCGGAGCCGTAGCTGTAGCCCCGCAGGCTGGCAAGTAGAGTAGCAAGAATAACGCCGTCAACCATCTGGAACTTGCTCTCATATCGCTCTATTCGATGCCGGTTTTACCGGTTGTGACGGCTGACGTGGCTAAAACTCGAACCTGGTTCATCGCTCGCTCCAGCGCGCGCCGCCATAGCCGTGCAGCGCCGGAGCTGCCAAACTGCGCAGCCAGGCAACCAAATTACGATAGTCTTCCGCAGCTTCTGAATTGGGCGCGTAATCGATTACGGTCATCCCCTCAGCCAAGGCTTCGCTCACAGCGGAACTGCGCCGCACCACAAAAGGCAGCAGCCGATCTCCGAGTTCCTGCCGCAGAAGCGCGCGCACATCTACGTGCAGCGGGGAGGTTTCATCAAACTGGTTCAGCAGGTAGTGCGTCGTTCCCGGTACGCCATCTTCCTCGGCCAGCAATACCTGCAGCAGGCCAAGACTGGCCACAGAACTCATGTCGGGAAGGACAGGCACGAGAATGGTCGGCTTCAGCATCAGCAGGCGGCTGGTCACATCCCGGTTCGCAGTAGCGATATCGACGAGAATGCGGCTGGCCCCGCGTCCCTCACGCAACAACTCGCCGAGCAGCGGATCATACTCTCTACCCTTGCCCGGATAGCGCTCGGCCTGAAGATTCAGCACCTGCACCGGTGTATCTCCTTCACCGGAAATGGCGGAGCCGGGAGGCGAGAATGTACGCACGACACCGGGCCGGAACTCGCGCGAACCGAAGTAGAAAGGCAACAGCCCGCATGCGGCGGTATCCGCAAGCAGAACGTGCTCGCCAAGAGCGGCCAACGCACGGCCGAGTGTGGCTACCAGACAGGTTTTGCCGACTCCCCCGGCAAGCGACAGCACCGCAAAGACTGGCGGCCGCTGTTCCAGGCTCACCGGAGCCTCCATCGGTTCTTCCGCAAATTGCGCCGGGTTCAAGAAAGAGTGCAATGCGTACCACCGGGTGACAACACCCTCCTGAGGCTGGGGTAACGCGGACACCTCGACAGGTTCAGCAGCTTGATAGCTCTGCAGTGCGGCAGGCGGTGCGGACACGGCTGGTTCTGGCGCCTGGCCCACGATCAGCTGACGGAACTGTCCCCGAACCTGTTTGCGGGATGCGGAAAAATCCCAGTACCTGGTGGTACCCAAGCGCGCCCGGGAATAGAGCTTCGCGATTTCTTCCGATCTTTCTGTCATTGCTGCCCTGCTTGCTCAGGCGCTAATTCGCGAGCATTTCCGGTTTCACTAACATAACGCGCAATCGACCGCGGTGCCACCGTTCCCGAGTCGACGCGGCTCTGTGCCCTCACTGTGATACTTTGGAAACTAAGCAGGAAAGAGCTCGTAGCTCAGTCGGTAGAGCAACGCACTTTTAATGCGTGGGTCGTGGGTTCGATTCCCACCGAGCTCACCACGTCTGCCCCAGCATGGCCGCCAGTCCTTCCGACCCCCTGCTCCTCCATTCTTCGCAGATCCTTTCGCTGCATGACCGCTACGCTGCGCTGTGGCACGAAGAAACGCCATCTGTATCGCCCTCCCTATCAGGTTTCGATCGTGCCCTGGCGGAACAGCACCTGGCCAATTTTGAGTTGTGGCACGCCGAAGATGCAGCGCGAACTCCAGGAGCTGGCGACCACGAACTTGCCTCGATCAAACGCTTCATCGATCGCGCCAACCAGCGGCGCAATGACCTTACGGAACAATGCGATGCGCTACTGCTGCAATCGCTGCAGCAGCGGAATCTTCCCGCGGCGGGCGCCGAGCTCCACTCGGAGACACCCGGTTTGATTCTCGACCGGTTGTCCATTCTCTCTCTGAAGCTCTTTCACACGCGAGAAGAAATCGATCGTCCGGCAGCGCCTTCCGGCCACCGCGAGCGTAATCTTGAACGTCTGGGAATCCTGGTCGAACAACGAAACGATTTAGCTGCGTCTCTGGATCGATTCTGGCAGCAAGTGCTGGATGGGCGGCGGGCTTTTAAACTCTATCGGCAGCTCAAAATGTATAACGACCCGGCACTCAACCCGGCGGTGTATTTGCACCGGAAGCCCTGAACCGGACGTCCGTGCTACAGTCTTGCCAAGGTTCCTGATAGTCTTGCCAAGTTGACGTACGCACCCGAGATGCGTATAAAGACGAATCTAATAGCGACTGGCTGTGCAATTGCCGATCTACCACGACTCCTGTCACCTAACCGGAGAAGGAAGAGTAAGTTATGCAAAACACGGGTCCGGGTATCCCCACTCGGCGCAACCCTCGCACTCTTGAGGGCAAGGCACGCCCCATGCCCAATGCGACACACCAGAAGGTGCTCAGCGACTACCAAACCGCGTTGCAGCTGATGCATGAGGGCAAGTACGAGAGGGCCAGACTGGCCTTCGAAAAACTGAGCCACGACGGTCCAGTGGAAATTCTGGAGCGGGTGAGGGTGTACCTGGCTGCCTGCGAACGCCGCGCGCAACAGAGCGGTCTTTCTTTTAACAGTCCCGAGGAGCAATACGACTACGCTATCTCCCTACTGAACACCGGATATTACGAAGAGGCCCGCGATCAGTTTCAGGGAATCCTCAAGAACAATCCAACGGCGGATTACGCGTATTATGGCCTGGCCATTCTCGAGAGCATGACCGGGCTGGCCGAACCCTGCCTCGAGCACCTGGCGAAGGCGATCGAGCTGAGCCCTCGGAACCGGATCCAGGCGCGGAGCGACTCGGATTTTCAGGATATGGCGGATGATCCGCGGTTTACCGAATTACTCTACCCCGAAGTACCGTAAGCGCCAGGCCTCCCCTGCCCGGCATAAGCTTCCACTTGTGACTGTTTTATGGTGAAGACTGTCTCCTCCGCGCCCGAAAAGCCACGGCCGGCAAGGTCCAATTCCAATCTACACAGCCCAGAGCCGGCCAGCATCCGCGTGGCAGCCATCGGGGGAGGCACGGGGCTTTCTACGCTGTTGCGCGGGCTGCGCCGCTATGTTGCTTCCCCTCATCAGCCTTCCCCCGATTGCGAAGACGTGCCTTGCCTGATCTCCGATCTGGCTGCGGTGGTCACCGTGACCGATGATGGCGGCTCGAGCGGCAAGCTCCGGCGGGGATTTAACATGCTGCCGCCCGGCGATCTGCGCAACTGCATGGTGGCCCTTTCCGAAGATGAGCATCTGATCTCCCGGCTGTTCCGTCATCGGTTCACCGCCGGAGAAGGCTTGGAAGGCCATAGCTTTGGCAACCTCTTCGTTGCCGCACTGCTGGAAATGACCGGAGATTTCGCTCAGGCAATCAAACTTTCCTCACAAGTGCTGGCGACACGTGGCCACATTTATCCGGTGACGAACGCCAATGTTTCGCTCGCCGCTCATATGGATGACGGCTCGCTGGTGCGCGGCGAGACCAAGATCACCGCCAGCCGGCAACGGATCGTAGAACTGAGGCTCGAGCCGGCGGATGCGGAGCCCTTGCCAGAAACGGTGGACGCCATCGAACGCGCAGACTTGATTACGGTAGGCCCCGGTTCGCTTTTCACCAGCATCATCACCAATCTTCTGGTGAAAGGCGTTTCCGAATCGCTGGCTGCGTCGAAAGCAGTCCGCGTCTACATCTGCAACTTGATGACCCAGGCAAACGAGAGCCTGCAGCTCACCGCGTCGCAGCATATCGAGCGCATTTATGAGCATGCACGCCAGCCGCTCTTCGACTACGCCCTGGTGAATACGGCGCCAGTCTCACAGGTATTGCTGGATCGCTATGCGGGGGAAGGGGCTTCGCCAATCGTTGCGGACATTGAGGCGATTGAATCGCTGGGGGTTCGGTGCATTGCAGGCGACTTTGCCGCGGAGGGCGATGTTGTGCGCCACGCCGCGGACCGGGTCGCGGAAGCTGTGCTGCGACTTGGTGTCGCGGGGCGGCGCTAAAGGGGCGGACGGCGAGACACTCGTTCGTTTGGACGCTGTGGTTTTTTAAGATCGTGGCCGGAAAGCTCTAAGCGGCATCTGCTAACCGCAATCGCCGAGATCCACGAGTCAGGCAGTTGCGGGTTGGATGTCTGTGAGGGTTCGCTTCAGTTGGCCGCAGGCGGCGTAGATGTCCCGGCCCCTGGGCCGGCGTAAAAATGCCGGTACACCCGCTGCGATAAGTCTCTCTTGAAATGCGGCCACTTGCTCTGGTTCCGGCATTGCGTAGCCGATCCCCGGACCCGGATTCCATGCGATCAGGTTCACTTTGACGGGCATGGGCGCGCGACGCGCCAAGGCAACTAACTGATCGGCGTGAGTCAGCCCGTCGTTCAGGCCTCCCAGCAGCACGTATTCGAAGGTGACCCGCTCCCTCGGTCTCAATGGCAATTTACCGGCTGCCTCGATCACCTCTTCGATCCTCCACTTGCGGGTGATGGGCATGATGGCTTCGCGGATTTCGTTGTCAGGAGCATTGAGGCTGATGGCAAGACGAGGCCGCACTTTCTCGGAAGCCAAACGCAAGATGCCGGGAACGATGCCGGAGGTGGAGACTGTCATTCTCGACTCCGCGAGCCCTGCTTCATTCACCAGCAAGCGCACGGCTGCCATGAATTCGTCATAGTTCAGAAAGGGCTCACCCATCCCCATGAACACGAGGTTGATCCGGTCCCTCCCGATCTGGACTGCGTGCTTTTCCAGGACTGCGATCACCTGGCCAGCGATCTCCCCCGCAAACAGATTTCTCTGCAAGCCAAGTTTCGCGGTGAGGCAAAATTGGCAGTTGACGGCACAACCCACCTGGCTGGATACGCAAATCGTGGCTCGCTGCGGCCCTTCGACATCTCCCTGCTCAGCTCCGTCACCGCCAGGCATCCAAACGGTTTCCACGGTCTGCGCGTCCCGGCCGGCTACCAGGTAGCGCTCAGTGCCGTCCGCGGAGCGGAAGGTTTGGACGATGCGGGGCCGCTCGATGACCCAGCCAGCTGCCGCCAGGTTCTGCCGCAGGCCGGCGGGTAGAGTGGAAACCTCGCCGAGGGCGGTAACCCGCCGATGGTACATGGCCTCAAGGATTTGGCCGGCCCGGTATGCAGGCTGGCGAAATAGCGTCATCAAATCCGTAAGTTGCTGACGGGAAAGGCCGAATAGATTTCCCCCGGACGGGAGGGCGCCGCCCTGGGACGGTGCTATGGGTTGTTCCCTGACAGGCATGGACGAGCCACCAAGGCCTCTTTCGCAGCATAGCACCCGGTTTTTGGTCCGTCCCGGCCCCGGGAAAGCCGCTACACTGGAATGGTGACAGAACGCAGCATTCGACGTACGGTCCTTCCCTCCGGCTTAACCATCCTGACCGAGCGCATGGAGCATATCCGGTCAGTGGCCATGGGTGTGTGGATCCGCGCCGGATCCCGCCACGAGCTGCCAGAGGTGAATGGCATCTCGCATTTCGTCGAACACATGGTGTTCAAGGGAACGCAATCGCGTTCGGCAAAGCGAATCGCACGTGAAGTGGATGCCATCGGCGGAAACCTTGACGCATTTACCGGCAAGGAAACCATCTGCTTCAACATCAAGGTTCTCGACGAGCATGTGCCTACAGCGCTCGACGTGCTCTCCGACCTGGTGCTGAATCCAGTCTTCAACAATGACGACATCACGCGCGAGCGCGGCGTCATTCTCGAAGAGATCAAGATGGATGAGGACAATCCCGACTACCTGGTACACGAGATCTTCACCCAGAATTTCTGGAAGGACCATCCGCTGGGAAAACCGATTCTCGGCACCAAGGAAACCGTTCGCCGGTTCGAGCAGGACATGCTGTTCGATTACTACGGCAAGCGGTTCTACGGGAACAACATGGTGTTCTCCGCGGCGGGTAACCTGGAACACGATGCGTTTGTCGACCTGGTGGCGAAACGCTTCGATAGCATCGCGCCCACTGTGGGCGATCTGGCGGAGACCGAGCCTCACACCGTCTCGAAGATCGTGCTGCGCAATAAGAAGGCGCTGGAGCAGGTTCAGCTCTGCCTGGGGGTTCCGTCGCCACCGCTGGCGCATGAACTGCGCTATGTGACGCTGCTGCTCAATACGGTGCTCGGCGGAGGTATGAGTTCACGGTTGTTCCAGACGGTGCGCGAAGAGCATGGTCTTGCCTACTCGATCTTCAGCGACTTGAATCCTTATCGCGATACGGGTTCGTTGTGCGTTTACGCCGGCACATCGTCCACCCATTGTTTGCAAGTGATCGAGCTGATCATGTCGGAGTTTCGCCGCCTGAAGTCCGAGGCTCTGCCCGAAGACGAACTTCGGCGCTCCAAAGATCAGCTCAAGGGCAACATCATTCTCGGGCTCGAAAGCTCGATGTCACGGATGTCGAATCTCGCTCGCCAGGAAATGTACTTTGAACATTTCTTCGGTGTGGACGAGATCATGGAGAAGGTCGAAGCCGTGACCAGCGACGAGGTTATGGAGATGGCCAACCAGCTCTTCGATCCGGAGAAGGTGGCAGTTACCCTGCTGGGGCGACTCGACGGGCTGCGGGTGACACGCGGCCAGCTAGCTTGTTGAACCTGAAGTGAGCGTTTCTTCCCTCGTCTGCGTCCATCTTGTTCTTGATAGACTTGTAGCCATCGACCTCAGGCGATATGCTCCATAGCTGCAGGAAACCGAGAAGGGCCACGATGCCGAACCGCAATAGTATCTCCCCAAAGCACAACCGCCAACGCGGTTTCACCCTGATGGAACTGCTGATCGTGATGTCCATCATGATCATCCTGATGTTGATCGCGATTCCGAATTTCATCAGCATGAAGGCGCAGGCGGACGAGACGTCGGCCATTCAATCGCTCCGTGCCATTTACCAGGCACAGATCCAGTACCAGACTAACTTTCCTGCCAACGGTTTCGCCTGCTCACTTTCCGCGCTGGGCGGCAACGCCAGTTCCGGTCCGCCCAGCGCCCAGGCGGCACAGGTGCTACAGGGCGATTTAGCCACTGGGCAGAAATCCGGCTACACGTTCAACATCGTGAACTGCACCAAAGTCACGGTGAACAATCAGGACATGTACACGTCCTATGAAGCGACCGCAGTTCCGCAATCGGTAGGCAAATCGGGACATCGTGGCTTCTGCATCGACCAGGCCGGGGAGATCAAGGCTGATCCTGCAGGGGGCACGAATTGCACCCAGCCAATTCAGTAAGGGCCCGGATTCTGCTGCTGTCGCTGTGTCTCGTCCCGCGCTGGGCGCATTGCGCCGAAACTGCTCAACAGGTCGCGCAAAGGGTAGACAAGTACTACAACCGCCTGCATTCGCTCCGGACCTCCTTCACCGAGAGCTTTCATGGCCTGGGCATGGAGCGCCAGGAGAGCGGCACGCTGCTCTTGCGAAAGCCGGGAAAGATGCGCTGGAGCTATGACCGCCCAACCGGGAAGGTCTTTATCCTCGACGGCAAATATGCATGGTTTTACTCCCCGGGAGACGCCCAGGCGGAGCGGGTAGCCGCCTCGCAGATGGACGATTTGCGCTCACCGCTCCGCTTTCTTCTCGGGCATACGCAGTTGCAGAAGGAGCTGGACGATCTGGCCGTCACTTCCACGCCTGAAGGCCTCGAGCTTTCCGGAATTCCGAAAGGAATGCGGAACCGCGTGGCGAAGATTGTGCTCGGAGTAAACGATGATGGCGTGATCCACTCCATGAGCATTACGGAAACGGACGGAAGCGAGACAGCCTTCACGTTCAAGGACAGCGAGCCAAACGTACCGGCTCCGGAAGAGGAATTTGTCTTTCATGCGCCACCGGGCGTTCCCATTGTGGATGCGCCCCCGCCGGTTTAGTGGTTTGCGGTATTTCATCAACTTCGCTGCACCGAAAGATCCAATGATTCCTCCGGTCGAAGATCTGTGGTTCTCCTTTAAGCTGCCGCCATGCGGATGACTGCCCTCTTCTTGATGGTGCCACTCGTTGCCGGGGCACAGACGACCCACAGCGGTCCGTGGGAACTCGAGGACAGTGGGTCGACTGCCGGCCTTCGAGGGATTCACAACGTAGGCGGCGGTGTGGTCTGGGCGAGTGGTACGGACGGCACGGTTTTGCGCAGCGAGGACACAGGATATCTCTGGCAGGCGTGTAACACTCCACCCGGAGCCGGCAAGCTGGACTTCCGTGGCATTTGGGCATGGGACGCGCAGAATGTTTTCGCGATGTCGGCCGGCCCGGGGGACCAGTCCCGGCTTTTCCAATCGACCGACGGGTGCAACAGCTGGAAGCTAATCCTTACGAATCCGGATGCAGCTGGCTTTTGGGATGGCATTCAATTTCTGAGCCGTTCCCAAGGCGTTATCTACGGTGATCCAGTTCCGGACGCTGCACGTAATCACTTTGTGATCCCTTTGCGCATGACAGGGGACGGAGGTACAACGTGGGCGCTGAACGACAACAGCCCCAAGCCGATGCTGAAAGAATCTATCTTTGCTGCCAGTAACAGCTCTATGACCGTCCAAGAAGGGAAGATCTGGCTAGGCACGAGCAAGGCCCGGGTTTGGCGGAGCAGGAAATCCACGGGCTGGCAGGTCTCGCAAACTCCGCTGGCAAGCGGAAATGACTCTTCCGGCGTCTTTTCCCTAGCGTTTCGGGACCAGACGCATGGGATTGCAGTCGGTGGAGATTATCGCAAGCCGGCGGAGACGGCCGGCACTGCCGCGTATACCTCGGATGGCGGAGAACACTGGAGCGCCGCGCACAAACCGCCCCATGGCTACCGCTCTGCGGTGGCGTGGGATGCAAAAGATCAGGCGTGGATCACGGTGGGGAGCAATGGCTCCGATATCTCTTACGATGACGGCGCAACCTGGCAATGGCTCGATGGTGGTAATTGGAACGCTCTCAGCCTGCCATGGGCCGTCGGCCCCAATGGCCAGATTGGTAAGTTGGGCGCGCTTCCAGCCCGGCAGCGCGCGGCGACGGCAGGAGTATCCCGGTAAAATGGATGGGGGCCCATGGCAGAGTTCGTAATCAAGCTGGCGGATGAACGCGGACGCGTCCAGGAGCAGGTGCAGGTCGCCGGCTCGGCTGATGAGCTGCGTAGTCGTTTCACCCAGGCTGGCTACTACGTTTACTCCGTGCGGGCACGCGGCATGCGCGGTGGCGGGAGCCGCAAACGCGCCAACCTGGAAGCGTTCATCATCTTCAACCAGCAATTTCTGACCCTGATCCGCGCCGGTCTGCCGATTCTCGGGTCCCTCGACATGCTGGTCAAGGGGCAGAAGAACGCAACTTTCCGCGCGCAATTGGAAAATGTAGCGGCGCGGGTGCGTACCGGAGAATCGCTCTCCGCCGCCTTCGAAGCTCAGGGCGGATTTCCTTTGATCTACACCACAACGCTTCTGGCTGGAGAACGAAGCGGCCAGCTGGAAGATGTGCTAGCGCGGTACTTGGCTTTTCAGCGCATCTCGCTTTCCTTCCGCAAGAAACTGATGGCTTCGCTGCTGTATCCGTGCCTGCTGATCACTATGGTGATCGCACTTTTCATTTTCCTGATCAGTTTTGTCGTCCCCCGTTTCGCGTTGCTCTATGACCAGCTAGGCACAAACCTGCCTGCCGCGACGCGCGCGTTGCTGGCGGTAGGCAACAACTTCCAGCACTATATTCTGTGGGTCCTGGCCGGGATCGCGATCGTCGTGTACGTGCTTTACCGGTACAGCCAGACCACGGCGGGAGCGGCGCGCATCGACCGCATGCGCATCGGCTTGCCGGTCTTCGGGAATATCTGGCGCAAGTACCAGGTGGCTCTTTTTGTGCGTACCCTTTCGAGCTTGCTGACCGGAGGTCTTCCCCCGGTGCCTTCCCTCGAGACGGCTGCTCGCTCGATTTCGAGCAGTACTATTGCCACAGCTGTGCTGGCTTCGGTCACCACCGTGCGCGAAGGCAAGAGCCTGGCACAAAGTCTGGAGAAGACCGGCGTGTTCCCCGATCTGGCAACGGAAATGATCGACGTCGGTGAGTCCACCGGCGCGCTGCCCCAGATGTTGAATTCCGTGGCTGAGTTTTTCGAAGAAGACGTCCAGACGGCATTGACGGCTGCACTGGCGCTGATTGAGCCCGCGATCCTGATCTTGATGGGAACGGTGGTCGTGGCGATTTTGATCGCACTTTATCTCCCCATCTTCTCGCTGGGACAGGCGAGCGCCCTGGGAGGCCACTGAGGCTCTTTGTCCATTCTGCCGTTAGGAGTTGTTTATGGCTGACAGCACGGTACTTGTCACCACCACCATTCCCGAGTTCGACGAGACGACGCGCGCGCAGATGTTGGCTCAGCGTTATCGTTGCGAGTTCGTCGACCTCAAGAACTTCCGCATCCAGCATGAGCTCTTTCGTAGCGTGCCGGTGGACATGATGTTTCGCTACAACTTTGTCCCGTTGGAGCAACTGGAAGACCGCCTGATCATCGCTGTCAGCGATCCGAGCAGGCTTATGGTGCTGGATGAGATCAGCGGTCTGCTGGGCCAGCGGATTATCACCCGGGTAGCCACGCTGTCACAGATCACCGACCTGCTCAAGAAGACAGAGCAGTCGCAACGCGTACTGGATGAAGCTTCTGAGGGACTAACCTTCGACGTCGTCTCCGCCGAGGACAATCCTGACGAAAACATCTCGATTGAGAAGCTCACCTCGGAAGAGGACATCAGCCCGATCATCCGGCTGGTGGATACGACCATCTTCACCGCCCTGGAGCGGCGCGCCTCGGATATTCATATTGAGACTTACGACGACTCGGTGCTGGTCAAGTACCGTATTGACGGCGTGCTCCAGCCGGCCATGGCGCCCATCGCGCGCGAACACCACTCCACGATCCTCTCCCGTATCAAGGTCATGAGCGAACTGGATATCGCGGAGCGCCGCGTGCCCCAGGACGGACGCTTCCGCGTCCGCTACAAGGGACGGCTGATCGATTTCCGTGTCTCGATCATGCCCACGGTGCACGGCGAGAACTCCGTGCTGCGTGTGCTCGACAAAGAGTCGATGAGCGAGAAGTTCCGCAAACTGACTTTGGACGTAGTTGGTTTCCACGAGGAAGATCTCCGCCGCTTCCGCCGCTATATTCGCGAGCCGTACGGGATGGTGCTGGTGACAGGCCCCACCGGATCGGGCAAGACGACGACGCTCTATGCCGCCCTCAACGAGATCAAGAGCGACGAAGACAAGATCATTACCATCGAAGATCCCGTCGAATACCAGATTCGCGGCATTACGCAGATTCCGGTCAACGAAAAGAAAGGCCTCACTTTCGCCCGCGGTTTGCGTTCCATTTTGCGCCACGATCCGGACAAGATCCTCGTGGGCGAAATCCGTGACCAGGAAACCGCGCAGATCGCCATCAACTCCGCGCTCACCGGGCACCTGGTGTTCACCACGGTCCACGCCAACAACGTGGTGGATGTGCTCGGCCGTTTTCTCAATATGGGTGTGGAAGCTTACAATTTTGTTTCCGCCCTCAACTGCATCCTGGCGCAACGGCTGGTGCGCACCATCTGCGAGCACTGTACGCGCAAAGTGCGCTATGACGACGATTTTCTGCGTAATAGCGGACTCGATCCGGAGTTGTGGCGCAGCTTCGACTTTCGTGAGGGAGCCGGTTGCATCGAGTGCGGCGGAACGGGATATCGCGGCCGTACGGCCATCCACGAACTGCTGGAGTTGAATGATCCGATCCGGGAAATCATTCTGGAGAAAAAGCCGGCTTCGGAAGTACGCCGCCTGGCCCAGCAGCAAGGTATGCAGTTCCTGCGCGAATCGGCCATGGATCGCGCCACCCGCGGCCTGACCACACTCAAAGAAATTAACAAGGTCACCTTTATCGAGGCCTTTCGCTAGAAGCATGCTTGCCAATATTGCCAACCGTATTTTTCCGTCAGAAGCAAATGCGCTCCGCCCGCGTCTGGCTTGCGAGATCACCGGCGTGGGTGTGGTTGCCGCGCGGCCCGGCGAAGCGGAACAGGAGATTGTCTCCTCTTTCGCTCCTTTGCGTCCCGGCGTGCTCACCGCCGGACTGCAAACACCCAACTTCACTGATCGGGCCACGGTTGCCGCCGCGCTGCGCCAGGCCCTGGACGAAATCAGCGTCAAGCAAAGCCAAATTACCGTCGTTGTTCCGGATGCGGCTGTCCGGGTGCTGGTGCTGGATTTCGATCAACTACCTGCAAAAGCAGCGGAAGCCCTGCCCATCATCCGCTTCCGTTTGCGCAAGCTGGTCCCGTTTGAGGTAGACGATGCCGCGGTGAGCTACCAGATCATGTCCGGCAAGCCAGGGCAGGTGCGGGTGATCGTCGCCGTTTCGCCCGCGGCGGTGGTAGCGGAATACGAAAGTGCAGTACGCGAAGCAGGGTATGAGCCGGGCGTGGTGCTACCCAGCACCATGGCTGCGCTGGCGGCGGTCGGTTCCGACGAGCCCGCCCTGGTCATCAATCGCAACGGTACTTCACTCACGACCGCAATTACCCGGCAGAACGAGCTGCTGCTTCATCGCACGCTGGAGCTCACGGAGAAGGAGTGGTCTCCACAGGAAAACATGCTTCACTCCGTAGAAGAACTGCAGCAATCGGTGACCGTTGCGGTTGCTTACTTCGAAGACACGCTCAGTGCGGCGCCACGGCAGTTGCTGTGCTGCGGCTTTGCCGAGCCTGCTGAGTTGACCCACCTGCTGGGTGACGACCGAATCCCGGTGCGGGAGCTTGTTCCCACGCCATTCATAAGCAGGACCATGCCGGGAGGTATTCTCGCGGGCGTGGTGGGGGCGCTAGCCAACTAAATGCGCGTCCAGCTTAATCTCGCTTCCCGTCCGTTTGTTGAACTGGGACCGCTCTATCTTCGACTGCGGATCCTGATCATCCTGCTTGCGGTCATTGCGGTGCCGCTCTGGCTGCTCCTGGCCAAGGAAAAGCGCGCAGCAGCTGAGGCCCAGGCGCGACTGGATGCGGTGGAACAGAAGATTCATGCGCTTCAGGCGCAGCGCTCCGCTTTCCAGGCAGACATGCGGGAACCGCAAAATGCCAGCGTACTCACGCAAGCCCAGTTTCTTAACCAGATGTTTGCGCACAAGGCCTTTTCCTGGACCGCGGTCATGATGGACCTGGAGAATGTGCTACCCAGCGGCGTGCAGGTGCTGAACATCGATCCGGTGGTCTCCCGCGATGGAAGAGTGACCATCCGCCTCCGGGTCAGCGGAGCGCACGACAGAGCGGTCGATTTAGTGCGCAACCTGGAACACTCTCATCGTTTTCTCTCACCACGCCTGGCTCGGGAGACGGCGGAGAGCAACAACCAGAATGGCCGCCCCATCGAGCAAGTGAGCACAGCCTCCAACGTCAATTTCGATCTGCTCGCCGAGTACAATCCGTTGCCTGAGACCACAGAGAAGCCAGCTTCCAAGGAGGCGCCGAAAACGCCGAAAGCGCATGGTTTCACAACACCCAGCCGGAAACATCGGACGGCGAGAAAGGTTGCCGCAAAATGAAGAAGCTGCAAGGCAACCTGTTTAGCCTGCTCAACCTGCACATCGCCGGGGTGGCGGCGCTGCTGATTCTGAACCTGGTATTCGCCGTCCGGCTCTTTCTCTCCTGGAGCACCTTGCGCAACTCGAGCGCGGAGCAGCTGCAGCAGGAGCAGGCGGCCTATCGCACGCTGCAGATCGAGATGAGTCCACTGAAAGGACTGCCGCAGAAGGTATCCCTCTCAAGGATCCAGGCGGATGAGTTCTATGACGCACGTTTTCCCAGCGCCTATTCGACGATTTCCGCAGCCATCAATGAGCTGGCATCGAAGAATACGGTGCGGCTGACCAGCCTGGCTTACACGCCGATACCCGCACTTCCCGGTCTGGCCGAAGTACGCATGGACGCCAGCCTGAGTGGGGAGTATGCGCCGCTCATGCATTTCATCAACGGTCTGGAAAGAAGCAAAACATTTTTTCTGATCAACGGGCTCACTTTCACCGGTTCGCAGGGCGGCATGGTGAATCTACGTTTGCGCCTGGCTACATATCTTCATGCTTCCGGCAATCAGCCCGCGCCGCCGCCCCAGGTGGAAGAGGCGCCCGCAGAAGGAGAGAACCGCTGATGGCTCTCAAGGTCGGGGCAGAAGATAAGAAAAAGGTGTATCTGGCAGCGGGCCTGGGCGCGGTCATGCTCATTCTGCTGATTCGTTTCCTTTGGCAGACGTTTGGGCCTTCTCCTGCCGCGCCTTCGACTCCGGCGCCGACGGTCACGGTGGCGCGCCCGACACCCGGCAGCAATGAACCGGCCCAGGAAGCTGCGGCTGGACCGGTCTATGGACACCAGGCCGCAAAAGTCGGCGGATTGGCTGCGCTGGACCCGACGCTGCATCCGGAGATCATGCGCCAGGCCGAGTCGCTCGAGTATACCGGCCGCGGACGAAATATCTTCTCGCAGTTCTCGGCGCCGCCGGTGATCCCAAAACCGATTGCGGCGATACGCCAGGCGAAGGTCGATACCGGGCCGCCGCCTCCACCTCCTCCGCCGCCCATCAATCTTGGGTTCTACGGGTATGCGGCAGAGAAGACAGGCCAGAAACAGGTGTTCCTGCTGCATGGAGATGACATTTTCATCGCTTCGGAAGGCGATGTGGTCGACCGGCGGTACCGGGTAGTCAAAATCAACTCGGCATCCGTCCAAGTAGAAGACATTCCGTACCACAACACGCAGACGCTGCCACTTCGACAATGAGCCCCAAACCCAATTCGCCGCGGACCGGATCTTCGCATGAAGAGGGATTTCTATTGCTCGGCGTTCTCTTCATGATCCTGCTGATTCTGTTCGCGCTGTCAGTTGCGGCGCCTAAAATAGCGGACTCGATTCGCCGGGACAAGGAAGAAGAAACGATTCATCGCGGGAAGCAATATGCGCGTGCGATTCAACTCTTCTATAACAAGTTTGGCCGCTATCCCAACAGCATCGACCAGCTGATGAAGACCAATAACCAGCGGTTTCTGCGCAAGCGGTATCTCGACCCGATGACGGGAAAAGACGACTGGCGGCTGATCCACGTAGGCGAGCAGACAGTGGCGGCGACCGGCTTCTTTGGCCAATCTGTGCAGCAAAACGGAATTACTCCTACGGGAGCCACCGCAAATGGATCGACTGGCGGTGCTTCCTCTCCTTTCGGGAGTTCAACATCTTCTCTTGGCTCGTCGGGATCTACCTTCGGCAACAATAACTCGTCGGGGTCTACATTCGGCAACAGCAGTTCCTCGGGATCTACCTTTGGGAGCAGCGGCTCCTCGTTTACTTCCGGATCTTCCAGCTCGCCCTTCGGCAACTCTTCCGGTTCGGCGATCGGTGGGACTTCCAGTTCCGGGAGCGGCTTCAGTCTGTCGAGCGGGTCGGGCGGAACGACCAGCGGAACAGGTGGATTTGGGGGAACGGGGACTGCCTCCAGTGGAACCTCACCGACGATCGGCGGAACGCAAACGACTGGCAGCAGCAGCGGGGCCTTTGGCTCGCCAGGGGTAAGCGTGGGCGGGGCGCCCATTATAGGGGTTGGTCTGCTGAGTAAAGATGCATCGATCAAGGTTTTCAGGAAGCAGAACCACTACAACAAGTGGGAATTTGTTTTCGATCCGAATCAGAACGTGGTGGTGGCCAGCACCGGTTTGAACGGCACAACCAATGGAACCAACGGCACGACCAATGGAAACGGGTTTACCTCCGGTATCGGGGGCGGATCCACTTCAAGTAACGGTAATGGTTTCGGATCCAGCAGCAGTTTCGGGTTTGGATCCAATAACAGCTCCGGGGCCGGTTCGAACAGTGGATTCGGGTTTGGATCCAATAATGGGTCGAGCAATGGCTCAAGCTTTGGATCCACGAATGGCTCACCGACGAGCCCGGTGAATCCTACAAGCCCCACAAATAATCCGAATCAATAAGAAAAATTTTCCTTTTCCGCTTACCGCTTCTGGAAATCGGGTGAGCCTATCAGGAGGCCTGCCAGCAGCGCGGCTTGCTTGTCCGCGGGCGCTGGAATGGGCGTCGCCAGGTCCATTACCTGCAAGAACGCAGGGCGAGCAGCGATGGTCCCGGCCTGCCTGGGTCCAGGCTTTGAAGCTTCGGGGACAGGAATTGCGGACGGCCCCTGGGCGGCTATCTCATCCGCCTGTTGGAGAATTGTCTGCCGAGCCTGCGGATTTAACTGCCCGTCCAGGAAGACAGATTCCAGCATCGCTTCCTTCTGGGTGACGGGGGCGGCATTTGGTCCCTGAATTTTCATCAGTGAATCCAGATCAGTGGCGGTGCCGAGTTTGTGACTGGCCAAAGCCAGGGCGATGTTAATGCGCGTAAGCAAGTCACCGGAGTTGACCCAGGGCCCAGCCACCCACGAGTAGCCGTTCGGCGTTTGACAACCATAGAAAGGCATCCCGAGTTGGGCCATGGCATTCAAGACAATAGCGGGGCGCTCTACTTCCCCACCCGTTGCGCGGACCGCCGAAAGGACAAATTCCTCGGGAGTCTTCACCTTCGCGCGATAGGCATCACGCGACCAGAACTCCGGGGAGTTAAACATGGTCCGCAGTACCTGGCGGATATCGCCATCCGTTTTCAAGTAGGTCTTCGCCATGCGGTCTACCAAAGCGGGCGGCGGAGTATCGCTCACGAAGCGCTCTGCGAGTTGCTGTGAGAGATGATGCGCCGTTGCCGGACTGGTCGCCAGCCGGTGCAGGACAGCCAATCCCTCCTGCTCACCGTTTTCTTGAATGGTCTGACCGAGGACGACCTTCGGACCCGGCTCATGGCGGCGGTCATTAAAAGTGAAGCCGCCGCCTTTGCGGGGCTCTTCAATTGTCCATCCGGTGAAGACCTTGGCAACCTCGGTCACATCTTTTTGCGTGTACCCGCCATCCACTCCAAGGGTATGCAGCTCCAGCAATTCGCGGGCGTAATTTTCGTTCAGGCCAGGGTCGCGATTTTTGGCCGCGGGGTTAGCTTGCGCGCGCATGGCGGCCATGGAATGCGGTCCGATGCTGGTGTGGTTGTCGAGATAGAACAGCATTGCAGGACTTTTGGCGGTGGCCACCAGCAGATCTTCAAACTTGCCCATGGCTCGGGGAGCAATCACGTTTTCCTGGAAGTCCGCCAGGTACCAGGCGGAAAACGGCCCCTTCTTTAAATAGATGTTGAAGTGGTTAAGCCAGAAATCGGTCATCACCGCCTGCAATTGGCGCTGGCTGTAGAGGTCGGTCAGCAGCCTGGTTTGCAGGAGCTCACCGGCCACAAGCAAAGTAGGATTCAAAAGCGCAATCACGGTTTCTTTTTGCTGCGCCGTCATGCCCGCAGTCAGCTGAGACCTCTCTTCAGGAGTGAGACTCTTCATGAAGCTACGGAGCTGGCCCGGCTTCATGCTCACCAGCTTATCCAGACGCTGGCCGGGAGAAAGATTGACGATTTGAGTTGAAGCCAGGTCGGCATAAAGCTTCTGCTCATGAACCGTTATGGAAGGGGAACGCGCGACGTCCTCAAGAGCCATTGCGTCAGCCATCACCGCGTCCGTGGCCTTCATATCCTGATCATTGCCGGGTTTGCCGGGAGGATTTTGCGCAGCCATCGCGATGGGTTGACCTGCAGACTGGTTGACTGCTTCCTGCGCCTGCTTCTCCTTGCGTTCCTGGTAGGCGAAAATCTGGTTCTGATAGATAGCGCGCTTCACGCGATCCGAGGGCAGGGGAAGTTTTCCATCGGCGGCCGCACGTATCAGGGCGGCGGAGGGGAAATCCTGAATCAGTTGCTGTTGACTCAAGTGCATGGCGGGAAAGCTTTGCAGGCGCGCCTCAAGCAGGCTGTCATCGATGCGTTCGGGGTTCAACTGCATCTCGATCCACTTTTTGACACCAATTGCCTGCACCCGTTCGAGATCCCCAGGCCGGGGTCCAAAAGTGAGGCGATTCAGCGCATGTTCCGCCTTTTCCTGCTCGGTGAGGGGCCGCTGCGCCGCTGCGCGTTTGCTATGGAAGGCGGGGCTCGGAGCGGCCAGCAACATAGCGGGATCCTGCACCAGCGAGAAGATGAGGCAACCTGCCAGTAAGCGAGTGAATGGGCCGGCACTCAGGGACGAAGAGGGCATGGTCGAGCAACTCCGCAAACACCAATCTACGCATTCAGACCCCAGGATGGACCTGAAGTCGCGCTGGCCGCCGGAACCGTCGGTTACCCAGCCGCGTTTTCGACGGCGGGCTCCATAGAGGGAGGCAGGATGCCCATGGCCTGGTAAATCGGCCGGATTTCGT
Organism: Acidobacteriaceae bacterium; assembly: GCA_035507705.1. GTDB lineage: Bacteria > Acidobacteriota > Terriglobia > Terriglobales > Acidobacteriaceae > PALSA-350. The sequence goes on along the minus strand of DATJNV010000102.1, from coordinate 28,965 downwards.
TCCGGATCGCGGGCAAGCGAGTAGCAAACCATATCGCGCCCAGGATGACCACGCTGCCGGTAATCATCACTGTATGTGGAGCGCCCAGTTTGTGGGCCAAGCCACCGGCGAGCAGGCTGCCGAAGGGCGCCATCCCAACAAACGCCATGGTGTAGTAGCTCATGACGCGCCCACGGCGATCCTCCGGAACCACGGTCTGGATGATGGTGTTGCTGGCCGCCATTCCCTGCATCATGCCGAAGCCAGTGAACAACATCATCAGCAATGAGAGCCACATTACGTGAGAGAGGCCGAAGAGCACCAGGCCCGCGCCGAACGAACCCGCAGCGATAGGAATCATCCGTCCCAACCCGAGCACTGTTTTGCGTACTGCCAGGGAAAGGGCTGAGATAAGCGCTCCAACGCCGGAAGCTCCCATCAGCCAACCGAGGGTGTGGGCACCGCCGTGGAGCACTTGAGCGGCAAAAATTGGCATCAGCACCACGTATGGCATGCCCATCAGGCTGGTCAGCGCAAACAGCATCAGAATGGTGCGGACGGGCATGAACCCGGAAACATAAGCCCAGCCTTCCCGGAGCTGTACCAGCATGGAAGCGGCGGCTTTCCCTGCGGACAACGGCTTGACCCGCATCATGATCAGGGAGGCGATGACCGCAAAATAACTCAAACCATCGATCAGGAAGCAGTCGCCCTCGCCGCGCGCTGCAATGATCAAACCGGCGATCGAGGGGCCCACTAGGCGCGCCATATTCACCATGGAAGAATTGATGGCGATCGCATTACCGAGGTCCCGTCTGTCTTCCACCATTTGCACCATGAATGCCTGGCGGCCAGGCATGTCAAAGGCGTTGATCAAGCCCTGAAAGGCGCTCAGGAGCAAAACTTCCCCAATGGTGATTCGTTTCGAAAGTGTGAGCCCGGCCAGCAACAGGGACTGGAGCGCAGCAAGAGCCTGGGTCCAGAGCAACACATTTCTCCGGTTCAGCCGGTCTACCCACACGCCGGCAAATGGGGCCAGCAGAAAGGTGGGCACTTGTCCCACGAAACCCACAGTGCCGAGCAGGAGAGCCGAACCAGTCAGGCGATAGACCAGCCAACTGGTGGCGATGCGTGTCATCCAGGTACCGATGAGCGAAATGCTCTGGCCACTGAAAAACAAGCGGAAGTTTCGATGCCTGAGAGCGCGCCAGGCATGAGAAATCCCGGGCAGGCCACCCTGCCTCTCCTCAGTCGTTGTCAAACTGTTTCCCCAGACTTTTCATTTAGATGCGGCATGATCAGAGGACGAAGCAGCCAGCTTCCAGAGCCAAACCTGACTCGGGAAACGTACAATAGCGCGATAGAAATTTGAGATATGTTGGCATTCTTTCGAAATAATCCACTCGCCCTGATCTGGGTGGCTTTCGGAGTGTTCTGGGTGCTGCCCGCGGTCCTGGGCAAACGGACCGTCCAGAGACAAGCGTCGGGCGCGCGTATTCTGCAACTTGCGATGCTGGTGGCGGCCTACGTATTGCTGGCCGATCCCGATCTCGGCTTGAGGCTGCTCAATCTGCCGGTTCTTCGAGACGGCCGGACGACCGATGTGATTGGATACAGCCTGCTCGCGGCGGGTATGGTCTTTGCCGGTTGGGCGCGGTTTTCTCTGGGCGGCAACTGGAGTTCCAACGTCACCATCAAGCAGGACCACACCCTGGTCAGCTCCGGGCCTTACCGTATTGTCCGGCATCCCATCTATACCGGCCTTTTGATAGCGCTGTCCGGCACCGCCATTGTGCTGGGCGAGTTGCGGTGCTTTCTCGGTGTCCTGATTGCAGCGATTGCCTGGAAATACAAATCGATCAATGAAGAGGCTTTCATGGTGCAAAAGTTTGGGGAGCAATACACTCAATACCGCATGCAAGTGAAGGGCCTGGTCCCTTATATCTGGTAGCCGCCGCTGCAACCTCTGGCGCGCATCCTGCACCCAACAGAAAAACTGAGGGAAAACCAGGAGAAAGCTATGGCCGCCACTGCTGTCAGCACCAAGAACGAGAAAAACGAAACTGCTATTACGCGTGAACAACTGATCGCCCTGCTCAATGAGGATCTGGCCCGGGAATATCAGGCCGTGATCTCTTACGTCACCTATTCTCAGGTGCTGAAGGGCGCAGCTTACATGAATATTGCGGGCGAACTGGAGGTGCACGCCAAAGAAGAACTCCAGCATGCATTGATTATCGCCAACCAGATCGACTACATGGGCGGCATGCCGGTGGTCGTTCCGAAGACGGTTCGAACCTCGGAGAAAGCGGAAGAAATGCTTCGCTTCGACCTTGAAAACGAAAAAGAAACCATCCGCAATTACCGGGCTCGGGTCCGCCAGTGCGATCAACTGGGTGAATATGCGACCGCCGAACATATTCGGGAAATCCTTCTTCAGGAACAAGATCACCTGATTTCCCTGGCGACCGCGCTGGGAATCGATCCTCCCAATCTGAGCGAGCCTTCCAAGTCTTCCCAGGAATAGGGCGCCCGTAGAGCCCGTCGGTTAAACTTGAAGGTACCGCCATGTTCGAAAACCTATCTGAGAAGCTGCAGCGGGCCTTCAAGAATCTCCGCGGCCAGGGCACGGTCACCGAAGAGAATATCGGGGATGCGCTGCGGGAAATCCGCGTCGCCCTGCTGGAAGCCGACGTTAACCTCAACGTAGTCAAGGAGCTAATCGAGCACATCCGGGAAAAGGCTCTGGGCCAGCAGGTAATGACCGCCCTGTCGCCTACGGAGCAGGTGGTCAAGATCGTTCGCGACGAGTTGATCGCCTTGCTGGGGAAGGACACCGCCCGGTTCAATTTTGCCTCTCGTCCGCCCACCGTGATCCTGATGGCCGGCCTGCAGGGCTCCGGCAAGACGACGACCTCGGGCAAACTTGCGGCTTGGTTGCGCAAGGGCGGCCACCGGCCGCTGCTGGTTTCGGTGGACGTCTACCGGCCGGCAGCCCGAGAACAGCTCAAGATTGTTGCCAACACCATCAAAGTCAACCTGTACGAGGGCGATACGAAGGGCGAGGCGCCCGGCTATGCGCTGGTGGAGCGCCTGGCTAAGGAAGCGCGCCGGGAAGCTGTTAACACCGGTTGCGACACGCTCATCGTTGATACTGCAGGCCGTCTGGCGTTGGACGAAGAGCTGATGCAGGAGATGCGGGGCCTCAAGGCGCTGCTGAACCCGCAGGAGATCCTGTTTGTTGCCGATGCGATGACCGGCCAGGACGCCGTCCATTCCGCCGGAGAGTTCCATAAGCAGCTTGCGCTGACGGGGACGGTCCTGACCAAGATGGACGGTGATGCCCGCGGTGGCGCGGCGCTTTCCATTCGCCACGTTACAGGCCAGCCGGTCAAGTTTATCGGCACGGGTGAAAAGCCGGAGGCGTTCGAGCCGTTCCATCCTGACCGGATCGTGGGCCGGATCCTGGGCATGGGCGACATGATGACGCTCATCGAGCGAGCGGAAGAGACGCTGGACAAGAAGAAGCAAGAGGATTTCGCGCGCAAAGCTCTCTCCGGCGATGGCTTTTCTTTGGAAGACTTCCGCGACCAGCTGCGCCAGATCCGCAAGCTGGGCTCCATGCAGAGCATTCTCAAAATGCTGCCTTCCGTGGGTCCGTTTCAGGGGATCCAACAGATGGCCGGCCAGGTGGATGAGAGCCAGTTCACACGCATCGAGGCCATTATCAACTCGATGACCAAACAGGAGCGCGATAAGCATGAAATCATCTCCGGCAGCCGGCGCAAGCGGATTGCCCGGGGATCGGGGACCTCGGTGCAGGAAGTGAACCAGCTCCTGCGGCAGTATGCCCAGATGCGCAAGATGTTCAAGACCGCGGGCAAGGGCGGCGGCTTGCAGCGCCGGATGATGGGCGCGCTCGGCGGCATGCGAGGAATGGGGCGGTAGAAGGGGCTTCTCCACTTTCCTATCCGGAGAAAATCGCGAGCTAATTCCTGAAACGTAAGCGCATCCAGCCGCGTCCAAACGGCAAGGGAAGCCTCAATTTCTTGTAAGCACTCATGTTCAAGCTCCAGGATCAACTCGACCAGATTACGGCTAACACGCGGAACCTCGTCCAGCCGGAACGGCTGGAGATCAGCGAACGGGCGGTCGCAGAGCTTTTTGCTTCCGGCGTGGAAGAGCGGATTCTGCCGGTCGGCTCCAAGGCGCCCGAGTTCGCGCTGCCGGATACCGCGGGACGTATTGTACGGAGTGCCGATCTGCTAGCCCTCGGCCCGCTGGTGATCGATTTCTTTCGCGGCCGCTGGTGCCCTTACTGCGTCACGGAGTTGGAGACGTGGCGGGACCTGTATTCCGCGGTACGCAAGCGCGGGGCCCTGTTGGTCGGAATTTCTCCCCAGACGGTACGGCAGAATGACTTTACCGCTGTGCAGCATGGGCTGGATTTTCCTGTTCTCACCGACGCAGGATGCCAGGTTGCGGCGAAGTTCGGCCTTGCCTATGAGGTGGCCCCTCCGCAGCAGCGGTACTACCGCAGCATTTTGGTCAATATTCCGCTGGTGAACGGAGATGCCAGTTGGCGGCTGCCGCTCCCGGCAACGTACATCCTGGGGCGTGATGGAACAGTTCTGTTTGCCGACGCCCACGCCGACTTCCGCGTGCGTCCCGAGCCTCGGGATGTGCTGGATGTACTGATCCCGTAGGTCGGGGGGGAGTTCGCTTGATTGGACAATTCAGTTGCACTGTCCATTCTTCCCTTAACTTGCCGAACGGCAAGTCAGTGTTCGGAGCACGATTTTGTTCTTTCGCACTTCGGATGCAGATCGCCATCAGTAACTTGTTTGGCACAAATGACCGTTTGTAGAATCTGACCCGTGAACTCCAGCAAGCTGGTTCTATCAGGGCTGCTCGCCGTCTTGTCGCTTCCAGCGTTTGCGGCTGATGAGCGGCCTTTGCCCGCGGCTGCCACAGCGGACAAAGTCCTGGTGATGAAGAGCGAGCGAAAGCTCTACCTGCTCGAAGATGGAAAGATTCTGAAGGCGTACCATGTTTCGCTCGGCGGTCACCCGGTTGGACGCAAGATGAGAGAAGGGGACGAGCGAACTCCTGAAGGCGAATACGTCCTGGATTGGCACAATCCGGACAGTGACTACTACAGATCCATTCATATTTCGTATCCCAGTGCGGAGGACGTGGCTCGCGCCCGGAGGCTGGGGGTTCCGCCCGGCGGAGACCTGTTCATCCATGGACAGCCAAATGGTTTTGCCGGTAAAGAGTCCGGTGATTGGACCGAAGGCTGCATCGCTGTGACCGACGCTGAAATGGATGAGATCTGGCGAGCCGTGGCCGATGGAACCCCGATCGAAATAAAGCGTTAATTGCGCGCGTCCCCGCGCCGCGCGTAGGGGTAGCCTTTTTCCAGCTCCTCTTCGAGGACGCCGTCGTGGCCGTAGATATCGGGGAAGAATTGGACGTCTCCGTTATCCGCAACGGCGACAGTGTCATAGACGATGAAGACCGGAACGGGTGAGGGCAGATTGACCCTCACGTTGTCCGGGCCCTTGTGCATCGCGTAGTCGACATGCTCGAGATCCCAATTGGGCAGATCACGGAGCAGCCAGGCAGCAAGCTTGTCGGGTTCCTGCGCGTGAATGCAGCCGTGGCTGTATGTCCGCTCCTTGTCGGAAAACATATGGACGCTGATGGGTGTGTCGTGGATATAGACATGATGCTGATTGGGAAACATGAATTTCACCAGGCCAAGCGCGTTGTCAGGACCAGGCGGTTGCCTGGCGGTCATTGTTCCTGACCGGATCTGCTGCAGGATCGCAGGAGTTACGTTGCCAGTACTCATCACTCTGCCGGTTGCGCTGACCAGCTCCAGATCATTCTCTTCGAGTGAGGTGTCCTGCTCCAGCTCGGGAATAATTTCCTGGCGCAGGATACCCGGTGGAGGATACCAATAAGGGCGAAAGACCAAATACAGCATGTTCTTCTCGAATACCGGGGTCTGGAAGTCGTAATCGTCACCGACATTGACTCTCATGCTCAGAGCGATCTTGCCCCCCTGGTCGAAGGCGTAGAGGCGAAATTCCGGTATGTTGACCAGAACAGCGGATTCGTTGAAGTCGTAAGGCGACCAGCGATAGCGTTCCAGACCCAGGCGCATCTGTTGCACCCGCTCGCCCAACGGCACGTTCATTTCTGCAATCGTTTTTGTATCGACAATGCCGTTGGGCAGCAAACCGTGTCGCGCCTGGAAATGTTTGACTGCATCTACGAGTGGGCCCTGATAAATCTTCGCCTCCGCCGGAACGTCAGCGTTTTGCGGGAGATCGCCCAGCAACCGCAACAGCCTGGTCATGCGCGCGGTGCCGGCGTACTGTTCACCCTTGTCCATGTATATCGGGTTGGGCAGTTTCTCTCCATCATCCTGCTTTGCCAGATCTATGTAGTGCGGTAACGCGTCGCGCAGCCGTTGATAGGCAGGAAACTGCGGTTCTACTCCAGCGACTTCTGACTGCAGGTTGGAGCCGTTGACAAGCTGCTCGCGGATAAAGGTGGGCAAGTCCAGTTTCTTGCGTGAGAGGTCAAACTCGAAGCCGACGTGCTGGGGGTTGATTCTGCCTACGTGCAGGTCAGAGAGGTAGCGCATGATGCTGACGCTGAGCGCGGCGTCAATCCTGGCTTCGGCGCCGGCGGTGTGCGGTCCACGCAACAAGTTCAGGCGATCCGCCCAGCGTGAAGCATCGTAGTCTTCGGCTCGCAGGCCTTCCCTATCCGCATTTTCGAGGATCTGAATCAGTTCCAGGGCCTGGGGAGTTGGCTGACCGTTTCGGACCCAGGCCAACTGGTATCCCAACGGCCGGTAGAAGCTGATGAGATGAGAACGGTAGCCGGAGAAATCAGGCCAGCGCAGATCGTCCAGACGGCCCGAGGCGATGATCGCGTCCAGCCGGGAAGAAGCACTTTCCGGCTTGTGCGTGGCACCGGACTTGGTGGCAGGGCTGACCTGGGCGCGGGCCGGTGCGCTGAGCAAAGAACAACCTAGGAGGAACAGGATGGCAATCTCAGGCTGTCTTCTGGAAAACAAGATTCATTCCTTGAGGAGAGTTTGCTTTGGCGCGCGACCGGTTGTGCGAAGGGCGTTTGGCTTTGATGATACGGCACGCTCGCTTTGACTGATCTGCCGCAACCACGATTGCCGTCGTTGCATACGTGCAATTTCCAACCGCGAGGGCGCTCCATCACGAGCTTCTCTAATCCTGCTCCAGGACTATGAATAGCTGGTTACGAATGAACTGTACGAGTGTTTTGTAGAGCCACAGTGCATGCACGCGTTGCCTGCGGTGGATCGGCCGGAGTATAGTGGCCGCCATTCACAAATCGGGCCTCGCGAGGTCAGATGCGATGAGCAGAATCCTCTCTGCAGCAATGATTGGAGCGGGCGTTTCCTTCCTGACGGCCGTCTCGCTCAGCGGCTCCAGTGTCACAACGACTAATAGCGATATCCGGGGAACGGTTACCAGCTCAGCGGGACCAGAGGCAGGCGTGTGGGTGATCGCCGAGACCACCGACCTGCCCACTCGCTATATCAAGGAGGTCGTCACCGACGACCATGGACGCTACCTGATTCCCGATCTGCCGCAAGCCAGATATACAGTATGGGCGCGGGGCTACGGACTGGTGGATTCAGCAAAAGTGGACAGCGAGCCCGGTAGACATGTTGACTTAAGAGCGAGTGTGGCACCAAACCGCAAGAGCGCCGCGCATTACTTTCCCGGCAACTATTGGTATGCGCTGCTTGAGGTTCCAGGCGAGAAAGAATTTCCTGGTACTGGGGACAATGGGATCTCCCCAAACATCAAGAGCCAGGCACAGTGGATCCACCTGATCAAGACGGACAGTTGCGAATCGTGCCATCAGCTCGGCAACGAGTACACGCGTACGATTCCGGCGATGTTTGCCAATCTTGATCCGCCACAAGCATGGTTGCGGCGGGTGCAGTCCGGGCAAGCCGGTCCAGCCATGGTTGGGGGGCTGGCGCAGTTGGGTCCCAAACGCGCTGCCGAGCAATTCGCCGATTGGACCACGCGAATCAAGAATGGCGAACTGCCCGCGGATACGCCACCGCGGCCGCAGGGCATTGAGCGCAATGTTGTGATCACGCAGTGGGACTGGGCAGATCCGACGGCGTACCTGCACGATGAAATTGCGACTGACCGGCGCGACCCGAACGTCAACGCTCATGGACTGGTCTATGGATCGCCAGAGGAAAGCCGCGACTATTTGCCAGTGCTGAATCCGGTGGACAATACGATCGCCCGGCTGAAGGTGGAGTATCGCGATCCTGATACTCCGGGCCAACCAAAACCACTGAATGCCTCGCAGTTCTGGGGCGAAGAGGCCATCTGGGATAGCCACACGACGGTGCACAACCCGATGTTCGATGAGCGCGGACGGCTTTGGTTTACAGCAAGGATTCGCGCCAGCAGCAATCCCTCATTCTGCAAGTCCGGCTCCAGTTCGATTTCGGCTGAGTTGACTCCGCTGCAGACCTCTGGCCGCCAGCTGGAAATGTATGATCCGGCGACCAAGCAGATCAGGATGATCGATACGTGCTTCGGGACACACCACCTGGTTTTCGCAAGCGACGCCAGCAATACCTTGTGGACGAGCAGCGGGGGTGGCGGTGGCGTGGTGGGCTGGTTGAACACAAGGATGTGGGACGAGACCCACGACGACGCGAAATCACAAGGGTGGACGGCTTTAGTGCTGGATACCAACGGCAACGGTAAACGGGACGCATATGTCGAGGGCGAGCAGAAAGTCCTGACGGCGCCGAGCGGAGAAAGCCTGGGCACTTCGTCCGCCATCAATTCCGCCGCTGACGCTACCAAAGATACTCGGCTCAATGCGGCGTTCTATGGAGTCGCCGTGGGCAAGGACGGCATGGTGTGGGGGTCGGTGCTGGGCTTTCCCGGTGGAATCGTACGCTTGAACCCGGGAGACAATCCTCCGCAAACTGCGCTGGCGGAGTACTACGAAGTGCCTTGGAAAGATCCCAAGGCTCCGGTGTGGGGCTTTTCTCCACGAGGCATGGACATCGACGGCAACGGGGTTGTCTGGGTGGCACTGGGTAGCGGGCACCTGGCAAGCTTTGACCGGAGTAAGTGCACTGGTGCGCTGAATGGCCCCAGGGCGACAGGACGGCAATGCCCGGAAGGATGGACTCTCTATCCCTCACCGGGACCGAAGTTCAAGAACGTGACTCTGTCCGGCAGCGCCGATTCGCACTATTACGTGTGGGTAGACCAGTTCGATACGCTGGGCCTGGGCAAGAATACGCCTATCCTCACAGGCAACTCCTCCGATTCACTGATCGCATGGGTGAACGGCAAGTTCGTTATTCTGCGGGTTCCCTATCCGATGGGCTTCTTTGCCAAGGGTATGGATGGACGCTTCGATGACCCCACGGCGGGCTGGAAGGGCAAGGGCTTATGGACCACGTGGGGAACGCGCGCGCCCTTTCACAGCGAGACGGGCAAAGGGACGAATCCGAAGGTGGTGCATTTCCAGATCCGCCCTAACCCGTTGGCCGATTAAGATGGCTTAAGTGATCGTATCTGTTACCAAACGTAGGTTGCCGAGGATTCCGGCGGCAAGGTGGTGGTGAACCACTTGCCGTGATACTTCACGTCGAAGGTCTTGGGGAAGTTGCCGGTGTTTGCCTCCACCAGGGCGATCTTACCGTCGGGCGTAAGAAATGCGGCCGATTGAAGCTGCTCCAGCTCGGTCGAGCCGATGTGGACGGATCCTGGAGGCACAAAGCGGGAGAAGTGCTCGATGGCGTAATAGGCCAGATTGCGCGAGACCTGGTCTCCATCCAAAGTGATTGCGCCCTGGCAGCCTGTGCATCCTCCGTCGTGGGTGTGCGGGCCATCGTTCGGATCCGCGGCGAGATTCCACAGCAGAACGTTGCGGCTCCAATTGCGCACAGACGCAATCAGCACATCGCTGATCGACGCAGCAATCGGGAGCGGCTCGTTTGCCGGGCTGCCGATGGACTGCTCGGTCATATAGAGGTTCTTGTTGGGATAGGCGTCGTGCACTTCTGTCAGCGCTGAGGGTAGACCCCCATAGAGGTGAAAGGCAGTGCCATCCACGAATTTGCCGGCGGCTGGATCCTGCAGGATCGACATTGGGTATGACAGGACATCCGGATTGTGATCATAGAGCAGGATGCGCGTGGTTAAACCGGCATCGCGAAACGCAGGCACCAGATCGTTCGCGATGAAGGCGTCTTCCTCGGGGGCAAACATCACCATGCTGGGCGTGTTCTTGGGATTAAGCGGCTCATTCTGCACGGTGATGGCCGCGATGGAGATTCCCTCAGCCTTCATCTGCTGAATGTACTTCACGAAATAGAGAGCATAGGCCCCGTAGTACTCGGGCTTGAGCTGACCGCCCTTGACGCGGTCGTTGGTCTTCATCCAGGGCGGAGCCGACCAGGGCGATCCGAGAATTTTGATGTTTGGGTTGATGGCGAGAATCTGTTTGAGGACGGGAATGACATCGGCGCGATCCGGCGCAAGACTGAAGTGGGCAAGGTTTGCGTCGGTTTGGCCTGGCGGCAGATCGTCGTACGAATAGACGCGCTCATTCATGTCGGACGAACCGATGGTGACCCGCAGATAGCTGACGGCGTCCTCCTTGCCTTGCGATCCGAAGAGCTCCTTCAACAGATCCGCTCTCGGCCCGGGCTGCATGCGCATGAGAAGCTGCGCGCTGCCGCCGGTCAGAGCAAAGCCGAAGCCATCCATGGTTTGGAACTGCTGCATGTCGTTTACTTCGACGGCTGGGGAATCGTTTGCCCTGGAGGAGAAATGCAGGGATTCTGGTTGCTCGGCGACGAGCGCGGAACGGTCGGCGGTGGAGAGCCACATGCGGACGGAGGGTTCCTGTGCGGGTGCCTCATGAGAAGGCGTGAACAGGAGGGCGCAGGCCAGGAGCCAGCCTGGATGGATCTTCATTTTTTTTCTGCCTCGGACCAGGTACAAGTTTCCTGCGCAGCTATCATAATCAAACGATTGTCTAATGGCTAGTATGCAGGTTCCATGCCAACGGAAGCTTCCCGTGCGCTTCGCAGCCGGCCGGGCTCTCGGCATGCCAATTCTGCGGAGGCGGCAATCATATTCTTTTCCCTTTGCTGCAGTGGCCCGTCGGTGTTGTAGAAAGGGGCTAGATGGATGCCGTGTTTCGCGGCCATGTTCTCTATTTCCTGGACTCGTTCCGGAGTGATGAAGCCTCTTCCCTGCGAGAAGGGCTCGTAACGATGCTCCAACGCCAGAGCCATGCCCTCCAACAAGCATCCGTGCACCACGTCGGGAAAGGGGTGACGATTCAGGATTCCATGAAGATCAGGAGTGAAGCGCATTCCGCCTTGGACCTGGCCCAGCCCTCCAAAGAAGATTGTGGCTGTGCGTGATTCGGCGGCTGGGCACAGGTTTTTGGGATAGCCTGCGTCACATATCATTGCGTCCGAAGCTGTACGTCCGAGCAGAAGCGTGGGAGATGTTAGGCTTGCAGCACAAACGACGAGGTCGGCCGCGGTCGAGAAGTGACTTAGGTCTGTCGCTGTCTCTACTTGCACTCCTGTGGCTTGCAGTTCCGTGGCCAGCCTGCGCAGCCGCTCCGGGTTGCGCGCACAAAGCAGAACGCGCTTCACGGCAGGCGCCAGACAACGCGAACACCCTGAACCAACATCGCCGGTGGCGCCGATCACGAGCAGCGTGGAATGAGAGAGGCTGCGGCCCTGCATCGCGGATAGCGTGCGAATGCCCTTGACTATAAAAGCAACCGTCAAGGTATTGCCTGTGGTAAAGATTGAGCCTTCTTTACAGCCGAGTTGGTCGGCGTTGCCCTCGATGAGAATGGAGCTGAATCCGCCGAGGCTGACGATCTTTGCGCCGGCCTGGATGGCAGAGGCAGCGGCCGCACGGACACGTACGAGATTTTCGCGCAGAAATGTTTCGCCAAGACGATCGGGAGCGATGAAGGAGTCGATGTAGAGACCTTGCGCTCTTCCACCACGGAGGGACGCAATCTCGACCTGGCAAACGGGGCGCGGTGGAATCCACGGCAGGATGTGCGGTATTTCTTCATCGGGCAGCGGTGGATATCCAGGCCCACGGAGGGCGGCCAGGACATCGGCGGCTGCCCTCCAGCTCTCCTGATGACCGATCAACGCGAAGTCGGCCTGGTCTATACCGGCAATTGACTTACCCATGCGAGCGTCACCTCCCCGGGCAGCCCGAGCTTGTCCAGAGTTTTGAGGTACTGATGCAGCGATGCTCCACGAAGCTCAGCCGCGCTCAGGCTGACATCGGGCAGCGAGGGCTTCACGCAGGCTGCCTGGCAAACTTCGCAATGGCCGGTCCTGCAGTCCCTGGCGAGCATCTCCGCCAAGACCGTCATCACCTCGAAATGCAGGAGGCGCACCTTTTCGTCAAAGCCGGGGGGATCGATTGCGCGCTGGTTGCGGAGAATTTCCATCGCATGATCGATGTGCTCTTCTTCCTCGGCTGCGATGGCTGCAAACGTCTTGCCGAGGCTGGCGGGTCCTACTTTTCCTACACGGGCGTAGCTGGCGACAGCGAAGGACTCGAGCATGATCTCCTGCACAATCAGACATCCGATGAAGTCACGGTTTGCTACGCAACGGAGGAAGGCTTCGCGGAGCCGCTTCCAGTGTTTTGCGTTGACGTTGTTGGGGACATCCAAGCCGAGCTTGCGCCCCTCGGAGGCGAATGCTGCCGCGTGGCCTTTCTCGCCGGCTGCATGTTCCAAGGCGTCGGCAACTTCCACGGGATCGTCGCAGATCCCGGCAAGAGAGGTGTAATTCATCGCGGCGAGCAGCTCGCCGGTCATAGCCTGAGCCAGCACATCCTGCCAGATCAAGGCTGTGGGTGAAAGCGCGGAGTGTTGGGCGGGAATTGCGCATTTGAGATCAGTCACGGATTCCATTTCTCCTCCTTTTCCTTTACGACGCGTTGGGTTTGCGGACATCGTGAGTGCGTTTTCGTTACCCCGATTGAGCCGAAGGTGGCGTTTGGGCCCTTTTAGAGACAAAAATAGCCGGGTGCAGCTGAGTGCTCATGACTTGCTCCTGCTTACGAGCCGATGAAGTTCAGAAAATTTCCGGAATCAGATGGGTTCGCGGGAGCGTCGCATGCGAACGGCCGCGGCGAGGAATAAAGCGGTGACCGCCAGCCCAACCCAAAATCCTGGGAAAGCGAAGAACTTCGCCACTGCTGTTGCGGTGAGCGGCGCGATCTCCATCTTGCCCTGAGTAAAGGGGATGGCTTCCGGGCCACCGCCGATCAAGTAGCCCATCATGCGGGCGAAATAGTGTGTATTGAAGGCGAGCTTCTCTGCTATGCCGATGCCGAGGGGCGGTAATACAGCCCAGAGGAGTGGCGCCCGCGGGGCCCAGGCAGAGATGAGGAGCAGCCAGCCGTAGACAGGAGCAAACTGGAAACCGTGAATGAAGAGCAAATGGAAGAACAACATCAGAGACATCTGAAAAAAAGGCACCTGCCCCCAGACGCCGGCAAGGTTCTCGCCCCGCACCAGCGCCACGCCGCTGCTGAGAACCAGCATGATCCATTGCGTCACCACGGTAAGAACAAATGTAATCAAGGGAAGGATCACTATTGGAATCGTGGCCTTGGCGAGCACCGAAGTCAGATCGGATACCGGAAGCGATTTCCAGAACAGGATGCTGCGGTCCCGACGTTCCCCATAGAGCGTGTCAAGGCAGTAGAAGATGGCAACGATCAACGAGATCGCCATGAGCACATAAGCTGCGAAGGTGTAGGCTCCCACGACATGTGACTGGGCGGACTGCTGGAACAGATCCGGGCGATGGATTGGTCCGACAGCAGGCGATGTATTCATATGAAAAGAAGCGTGGACCTCGCCGACCAGAAATGCGCACAGAAACAGTGCGGCAATCGCGAGGGGCGCAAGATAAAGCGAGCGATATTCCCAGAACTCGCGGCGCAGCGACCAGTAGAAACGCCGCCTTGCGGGGATCGTCACCGTTATGGGCACAGTTGCCTGCAGGGATTGCATGGCGCCAGATTGCATGTTCATCGCGCCGCTCCTTTCATTGTGGCTCCGGGGCTGTTAGCAGAGCCGGCCTGATTGCCGATGATGGCTACGAACAAATCCGCGAGCCCAACGGTACGCACATCTCCCAGGGTGGCGAGTTGACGGCGATCGACGTGATCGAACAGCAGCACGGTGCGACCGAACACCTCGCGTTCGTATATGGGCTTGAGGGCTCGGGCAGCCGGCAATTGCTCGGGCGTCACAAAAACTTCGAAGTAGTTGGACTCCAGTTCGTCCAGGCTGCAATTGAAGACGATGCGGCCGCGATGGATGAACATGACATCGGTCAGCACATGCTCGATCTCTTCCACCTGGTGGGTGGTCAGCAGGATGGTCCGGTTGCCATCGAAATAGTCATTGAGCAACGAATCGTAAAACTGCTTACGGTACAGAATGTCGAGACCGAGCGTGGGCTCATCGAGCACCAGAAGACTGGCGTCGATGGCCATGACGAGCGCAAGGTGCAGTTGGGCCACCATGCCCTTGGATAATTGCCGGATCCTGGCAGCGGGGCTGATCGCAGTCCGGGCGAGAAAGCTCTCCGCCTTCGCGCGATCGAACCGCGGATGAACCCCGGAGACATAATCGAGGGCCTGCGCAACTTTTAGCCAGCGGGGCAATACGGCCACATCGGAGATGAAGCAGACATCGCACATGAGCTGGTCACGCTGGGTCCAGGGATCGCGCCCCAGCACTTTGAGCTGGCCCTGGTAAGGGATGAGCCCGAGGATGGCATTCAATGCAGTCGTCTTCCCGGCACCATTGGGGCCGATGAGGCCCAGGATGCGTCCTTCTTCCACCTGTAAATCAACGCCATCCAGGGCGATGGTTGATCCGAAGGCTTTTCGCAAGCCGTGTGCTTCGATGCATGCCATGGTTCACCTTTCCCCTTTTGCAGGGAGCCCGGCTCCCGCGAGCAGCAGCTCTTTGGGGTCCAGGCCAAGCCGCTGAATGGTGGCGTAGATCCTGGGCCAGTCTTCGTTGAGAAATTTCTGCCGCTCACCTTCGAGTAGCAAGGCAGGTGCGCCGGTGTTGATAAACATGCCGCGTCCTCGTCTGGTTTCTACGAGCCCCTCATCCACCAACTGCTGGTAGGCCTTTAGAACGGTAAGCGGATTGACCCGGTATTCCGCTGCGACGTTGCGCACGGATGGGAGCGGATCGCCTTCCCTGAGCGCACCGTCGAGGATCATCGCTACCACCCGGTCACGTAGCTGCCGGTAAATCGGCTGACCGTCATTCCATTCAGAGTCCATCTTGTGAATCCCAACTACTGTTATACATAACTATAACAGTATGACAGATGTCAAGGATTTTCTGAATGAGCAGGTGTATTTCGTAAAAGGCGGGTCTTTTTCCGCTTGATGGAGAAGGCCAGCGGCTAAAGCGCGTGTTAAGCAAGTGCGGCGTTATGGAGTGCTCAAGCGCTCCTTCCCCCGCATAAGTGCGGGGGCTCCCTCCCTCATATCTCTCAGAAGGACACTGGCCGGCTAGTTCCGTCCCCTGCGGGGCCGGGTGGTGGGAAGGATCAAGGGTCGCGGGGCGCTAACTGGAGGAT
This sequence comes from Acidobacteriaceae bacterium, assembly GCA_035507705.1. Lineage (GTDB taxonomy): Bacteria > Acidobacteriota > Terriglobia > Terriglobales > Acidobacteriaceae > PALSA-350. The sequence goes on along the minus strand of DATJNV010000102.1, from coordinate 13,250 downwards.
GGAAAGCGGTATCCCGGCTTTAGCTCACAACGGTACACGGTCGTTCCCGCCTGTTCCTGGCCGGTGCGGGCGGTGCAGGTGGCCCAGCTCAGGTTTAGATCGGGACCAAGGGGGAAGACCATGAAAGCTCCGTTGATATCCGCTTCAAGACTTACACCCTCCTGAGTGGGAGGCAGGGTGAAGTTGAGGGTCTGGCCAAAAATGACAGGGTAGAGCTCGCGCACTTCGGAATTGATGGCGGTGTGATAGACCTCCGCCTCCATGAGAAATGTAGCCGTGTCTGACCAGTTCAAAGCGGTGATGCTGATGTGACGGCCGCCATGGATGAATCCAGCGGAGTCAATGCGGGTAAACGGACAGGGTCCCGCAATGCAGGAGGCACTGACATTGCCGTAGCTGTTGTCGGGCCCGGCATCGAGAGTGAGGGTCTTGGATGCGGCTTTCCATTTTCCGTCGGGAGAACAGGGAGATTGGTGGTCGCAGGGCACATTGCCCTGGTTTACGACTTCGAAGGTTTTGGAGGTGCTGCCGACGTTGCTTTCGGTGCGGTTGTTGATGGTGTATCTGACCTTGAGATCGGAGACGACGGTTAGGGGCTGATTGGGCGTTGAGGTTTTTTGAACGTGTGCAGCGACGATGGGAGTCAGTTCCACGACGTGTAGCTCGCTGGGAGTTTCGAATCTGCCGGTCGGGACGCTTATTTCCAGGGGCTCATAATGCGGATGTTGAAAGCTGACGGTGATGGGCTGGTCGGATAAAACCCGCTTCCGCAACACCAGCTTGAAATATCCTGAGGCGTCGGACTGGGTGACCGCGCTACGCACGCCATCCGTCGCCGTGACCACCACGTCGCTGATTGGGAGCTGCTTGTTGGGATCGGCTTCGCGCTGAATCACCGCGCCTGTAATGGGGACTGAGAGGCGGTCCGAAATTTCTCGCAAGCGGTGAGCGCGCAAAAAGAAGAAGAGGCCGATCAGCGCAGCAGCCGATATGGCCACCGTTGTCCACATGAGTTTCTTTTCCGTCATTTACCACCTTAGCGGCGGTGTGCGCTCGCTGGTCCCTGCATCTATTATTCAATTAATCGGAAACGTTGTCGCGGGATGACGCGGAGGGCGCGGATGAATGCAGAATGTAGACGACTGAGGAACAGATCGGGACAGTGAGGGACAAGGAGACGAACCCGGGGATGCGCCGCCAGTCACGAAGGCAATTGTTACGGCAGATGGCGGGTGTTTCGATGGGCATGCCGCTGATTCGCTGGGCGAAGCTGGCCGCCATGGCGCAGGCGACGCGTCCTGGCGAGCAGCATCCGAGCCTACCTCCGCCGGACCAGTTTTCGCCCGAGGAAGAGCAGTTTCTGGATGACCTGGAGCGCAGCAGTTTTCTTTTCTTCTGGGAGCAGGCGAGTCCCCAGACTGGCCTGATCAAAGACCGCGCGAATTCGCGGAGCACCGACACCAGCATTGTGGCCAGCGTTGCCTCTACCGGCTTCGGGCTTACGGCCATCTGCATTGCGGACAAGCGCGGGTTTATCTCTCATCAGGACGCACGGCAGCGCGTGCTGGCGACGCTTACGTTTCTGTGGAAGGCGCTGCCCACCCACCGCGGATTCTTTTATCACTTCGCGAATATCAATACCGGCGAACGCGTCTGGGACTCAGAAGTCTCTTCGGTCGACACAGCGATTCTGCTTTGCGGCATCCTGACCTGCCGCCGCTATTTTGAAGATCGCGCCATCGACGAGCTGGCGCATTTGATCTTTGACCGGGTGGACTGGAGCTGGCTTTCAGAAGACACCGCACTGCTATCCCAGGGCTGGACGCCGGAGTTCGGCTTTCTGCCTTACAAATGGGATTACTACAGCGAGTTGATGATGATTTATTTGCTGGGGATGGGTTCTTCGTCTCACCCCCTGCATCCCTCAGCCTGGCTGGCGTGGAAGCGGATCACCTTCGAGTACGATGGAGAGCGATATATCGGATCGTTTGCGCCGCTCTTCGTACATCAGTATTCCCAGGCTTGGTTCGATTTCCGCCACAAGCGCGACCAGTTTGCCGACTACTTCGTGAACTCAGCCATTGCGACCGATGTCCACCGGCGCTTCTGCATCGAGCTGGGCAAAAAGTTTCCCGACTATAGCAACGATCTCTGGGGCATAACGGCGTCCGATTCTGCGAAGGGCTATGTGATCTGGGGCGGGCCGCCGGCCATGGGTCCGATCGATGGAACCGTGGTTCCCTCGGCTGCGGGAGGTTCGTTGCCGTTTCTGCCGGTGGCTACGATTCGCGTGCTGCGGAATATCCAGGCGCATTATCCCAAGGCATTGTGCCGATACGGATTCGTGGACGCGTTCAATCCGTTGACGAACTGGTATGACCAGGATGTGGTTGGAATCGACGTAGGAATCATCATGCTGATGGCTGAGAATGCGCGCACCGGGTTCGTGTGGGACGTCTTCATGAAGAATCCCGAAGCACAACGCGGCATGCAAGTCGCAGGGTTTCACAGCTACACTCCACCACCCGGGACGCTCTAGAATCCGGCCGGTCTTCGCCAAGGGACACGGTTGGGTGTATTTTTCTTGTCATGATGCGCATACCGTTTTCCAGTGTTCTTGTATCCGCGGCCCTGATGGCCCTGACTGCTCCGCTTTTTGCCCAATCGACTGCCAAGCCTACTCCGGAAGAGACGGAAGTGTGGGAGCCGGTTCCCAAAGTTGTGACTCCGGGAGCCACGTGTGGGGCGCCGCCCTCCGACGCCATTGTGCTGTTCGACGGGAAGAACATGGACCAGTGGGTGTCGGTGAAGGACAAGTCGCCGGCACAGTGGAAAGTGGCGGACGGGGTGATGACGGTGAATAAAGCCGGAGGAAGCATCGAGACCAAGCGAAGCTTCACCAATTACCAACTGCACGTGGAGTGGAAGGTTCCTACCGACATCACGGGAAGCGGGCAGGCTCGGGGAAACAGCGGAGTATTTCTGGCTTCCACCGGACCGGGCGACGATGGCTATGAGTTGCAGGTGCTGGATTCGTACCAGAACAAGACTTATGTGAATGGGATGGCGGGCAGTATTTATAAGCAGGCAATTCCGCTGGCCAATCCTACGCGGAAGCCGGGTGAGTGGCAGACGTACGATGTGGTCTGGACCGCGCCGACGTTTAATTCCGATGGGTCGTTGAAGACTCCGGCGTATGCGACGGTTTTCTTTAATGGGGTGCTGGTGGAGAACCATTTTGAGCTGAAAGGGCAGACGCTTTATATCGGGAAGCCGTTTTATAAGGCTTATACCAGTGCTCCGATTAAGCTGCAGGCGCATGGGGATAAGAGCGAGCCGATTAGTTTTCGGAACATCTGGGTGCGGGAACTGAATTAACTGCCGCAAGGCAAATCAGTGCTCGGAATGGAACAGAGTCTGCGTGAGAGCACGTTTTGTATCAGGGCACGACTTTAGTCGTGCCCCAAGTGCTTGGAAATAGTTTGGGCTTTAGCCCCTGAGGCACTGCTGCTTTCACAATTCTTGAGTTCGCGCGCAACCGCTTTAACCCAAATCTTTTGGCGCGTCGTTACGGCCCGGCTAAAAGCCCTGCCCTGATACAAACAACACGAAGCGCATTGTTCATTGCGCCCTTAGCTTGCCACAGGCAATTCGACAGCTATTTGTTTTTTTGTGCGGGGCGCTTTGCGGGTTTGCGGGGCTTGGCCGCGCGCAATTGTTCCTGTGACTGTATTTTGTGGGCGTTGATGATGGATGGAATCAGGCCGGGGAAGCGCTGCTCGATCTCTTGGCAGCGGGATGTGTTTTGCATTTCTACTCCCTGGCGCTCGCCTCGGATCAGGCCTCCTTCCCGAAGCGCCTTGAAGTGTTGCGACAAAGTCGATTTCGGGATCCCCTTCTCCAGGATGTGGGAAAAGGTAGAGCAGTTCTGAGAACAGCCCGAAGTGGCGATGCTGGTGAAGATGGCTACGCGGACCGGGTCGGAGAGGGCATGCAGAATGCCTTCCACCGTTACGTCTTCAATCGCAGGGTGGAAGAGGGGCCTCATAACAATTTCATACTACCTTTACATTGGTGATTGTTCAACAGTTCATATTATCGGAACTATTGAATCCTTTTCCTCCGGCGGCGAATCTCAACCCCAGCACCGGGCTCGGAATAACGGGGCTAGAGATTTCGGGAAGGAAAAGGACATGAGCAAGCTTCAAGGTAAAGTGGCAGTCGTTACCGGCGCTTCGAAAGGAATCGGAGCAGCCATCGCCAGGTCCCTCGCAGCCGAGGGCGCTTCCGTCGTGGTGAACTATGCATCCAGCAAGTCCGGAGCTGACAAGGTAGTCGACTCCATCACCAAGGCCGGCGGGAAGGCTGTGGCGGTAGGTGGGGATGTTTCCAAGGCCGCCGATGCGGAAGGCATTATCGACGCCGCCATCAAGAACTATGGCCGGCTCGACATCCTGGTGAACAACTCGGGCGTGTATGAGTTCGCCCCCATCGAAAACATCACCGAAGAGAGCTTTCACCGGATGTTCAATATCAACGTGCTTGGCATGCTGTTGACGACTAAGGCCGCACTGAAGCACATCGGCGAGGGTGGCAGCATCATCAATGTTGGCTCCGTAGTCAGCCGGGTTACACCTCCCGCATCTTCGGTTTACACCGGCACCAAGGGGGCGGTGGACGCGATTACCGGCGTTCTCGCTCGCGAACTCGGACCGAAAAAGATTCGCGTCAACACGATTAACCCGGGCATGATCGAGACGGAAGGTGTGCATGCGGCGGGTTTTCTCGGTACTGATTTTGAGAAGGCGCTGGTGGCCCAGACTCCTTTGGGGAGGATTGGACAGCCGAGCGATATTGCTTCCGTTGCGGTGTTCCTGGCTTCGAACGATTCCGGGTGGCTTACGGGTGAGCAGCTCCTGGCTGGTGGCGGCTTGCGGTAACGCGGTTGTTGCGTAGGGCAAAAAAGAACGGCCCGTCTCATTCGAGGCGGGCTGTTGTTGTTTTTTTCTAAGCGTGCCCAGGGACTTAAAGCCCAAACGATTCTCAATCTCTTACGGCCCGGCTAAAAGTCGTGCCTGATGCAAATTTGTTTTCAGCAGCCTGCGGGGTCACTTTTCCTCAGTGGCCACCGGATGCTTCGCCTCCGGGCTTGAAACCCCTGGTCGCGAGCGCCAGTGGAATGCCAATCAGGGCTACTACGGCCATCATGCGGAAGCAGTCCATAAAGCCGATGAGACTCGCCTGCTGGTTGAGTTGGTTGTAGAGGAGTCCCTGGGCGTGCTGCGCCGCATCGAAGTGTGAAAAGCCCAGATGCTCAAATGTCTTTGTCAGCGCATCGGTCCGCGCGTGGAAAAGCGGCGAGGTCCAGTCTGCGCTTTGGGCCAGGCGGTCGGTGTGAGCATCGGTGCGCCGCTCATGCATGGTGGTGATAAAGGCAACGCCGAAACTGCCCCCCCAGTTACGGCAAAGATTGGTGAGACTCGAGCCTTTATTGTTCTTAGCCGGCGGCAAATAAGAATAGGCAAGCACGCTGACCGGCACAAACAGGAAGGCATAGCCAAAGCCCTGCATGACTCGGGCCAGCGCGTAATGGGTGTAGTTGGTCTGCAGCGTGAACGAACTGTAGTAGAGCATGGAGAGCGCAACCACACCGAAGCTGAAGGCGATGAGATATTTCGGCTTGACCTTGCCCTTCTGGGTCAGGACGGCGACGATCGGCGCCAGTACCGTGATCACTGCGGCGCCCGGACCCAGGACCAATCCGGCATCGGTGGCTGTGTATCCGTAAAGGCTTTGCAGGATTTCGGGAATCATGGTCGTGCTGCCGAAGAGCACGAACCCAAAGAGGAAGTAGAAAATATTCGCACAGGCGAAGTTCCGCTCGCGGAGCAGCCCTAACTCCACCACCGGATCGGGAACCCGCAGCTCCCACCAAACGGCAAAAACAAGGCAGACCACGGCCCCAGCCAACATGGACGATATGGTGGTACTTCCGAGCCAATCATCGATCTGGCCGCGATCCAGTACGAATTCGAGACAAGCAAAGCCGACCGCGATCAGGGTGATGCCGACGTAGTCGATGCGAAGCTTTCCCTGGCGCTTCGCCTCGGCGACCTCCGCCTTGAAGGCGGGCGGATCACTGACCAGGCGGCTGCTGAGGAACAGTGAGATGAGACCTATCGGCACATTGATGAAGAAAACCCAGCGCCAGGAGAAGCTGTCGGTGATCCATCCACCCAATGGCGGCCCGATCGCCGGGGCGGTGACGATGGCCACGCTATAAAGCGCGAAGGCTGCGGCGCGCTTATTCGCAGGGAAAGTGTCGACGAGAATTGCCTGCTCTACCGGCGCGAGCCCGCCGCCACCTACCCCCTGGAACACACGAAACATCACCAGAAATGTCAGGCTGGGAGCTATTCCGCAGAGAAAGGAGGTCGCGGTGAAGAGGGCGACGCTGGTCATGTAGTAACGCTTGCGCCCCATCACACGGCTCAGCCATGCGCTCATGGGCAGAATGACGGCGTTGGCTACGAGGTATGAGGTCAGAACCCACGTGGTTTCATCGAAACTGCGGCCCAGGCCTCCGGCAATGTGGGGAAGCGAAACATTGGCGATGGAGGTATCCAACAACTCCATGAACGTGGCCAATGTCACGGTCAGCGCCACCGCCCATGGATTCACCTTGCCGGCACTGGATGAGACTGGAACGGCCGTCAGTTCCGCGGTCGTTGTGGCCAAGCGGGTCAGCTCCCTCTTTACGGATGAAATTGAGATGTATACTGAGACCGATCGGTCGCAGAAAATGAAGGCACAAACAAAATTGCCGCGCGGAGAAGCCACACGGCAGCGGATTGTCGAGCAGTCGGCGCCGGTTTTTAACCGGCACGGCTACGCGGGGACTTCGATGGCACAGCTAATGGATGCCACAGGGCTGGAAAAGGGCGGAATTTATCGCCACTTCGAGAGCAAGCAGGAGCTCGCAGCCGCGGCCTTCGACTACGCCTGGGAGACCGTGAACGAGCCCCGGTGGCGCGGGCTCGAAGCGTGCAGCAACTCCCTGGATAAGCTCTCCCTGCTGGTTCGGAACTTTGTCGGGCAGCCACAGCGGGCGATTCCTGGAGGGTGCCCGCTGCTCAATAACGCAATCGACAGCGATGACGGGAACCCTGTGTTGCGGGGTAAGGCGCACGCGGCACTCGATCAGTGGCGGAAGATGCTGGTGGAGATTGTCTGCGAAGGACAACGGAGTCGCGAATTGCGGAAAGATATCGATGCGGATCAGGTTGCTACGGTCATCATCGCCAGCCTGGAAGGGGCGGTGATGATGTCCCGGATGGAGAGGACTCGGGATGCTCTGCTACGGGTGGGTAGACATCTGGAGAGTTATTTGGAGGGTTTGCGGTTTGGGGCCGGGTCGTAGGTAGTTGTTCCGGGGACTGTGAGACCACGGTTTTCTTGACCAGCCGCGAGCAATCTCCTCGAGGAGCCGTGGCCGGATCAGCTGATTTGTTTTGTTACCCATAAGCTTGCATACCCCATGCGTTTCTTGCTCCCTTCGGTTGTTCCCTGCCATGCTTAGGCATGGCTATTCGCACTCTCTCTTCCCGCGAGATCTATCGCAACCCCTGGCTACGTATGCGCGAGGATGAGATTGAGCGCTCTAATGGCACACGGGGAATCTATAGCGTGGTCGATAAGCAGGATTGCGCGGTCATTTTGCCCATCGATGGCGATCACATCTGGCTGGTGGAACAGTTCCGGTACACGATCGGGGAACGGGCGCTCGAATTGCCGCAGGGCGGATGGGAAGCGGACAACGTAGATCCGGAAGAATTGGCGCGGGGCGAGCTGCGTGAAGAGACGGGGCTGAGGGCCGGGCGGATGACGGAGTTGCCCTGGATGTGGATTGCTTACGGCTTTACACGGCAGCGTCAACATGTTTTCGTGGCTGAGGATCTGGTGCGAGGTGCGCATGAACGCGATGCGGAAGAGTCGGATATGGAAGTGGTCCGGCTGCCCATCGCTGCATTCGAAGAGAAACTGAAAAATGGCGCGATTCGTGACGTGAGCACGCTCGCTGCCTGGGCAAGCTTTCGTCTATGGCGCCCAACATTTCCCGAGCCAAGCGGGATTGCACAGAACCGTTGACTTGAGGGCGCGGGTTCTTCTGCTACAGTGAGGTATTTTCCTGCTGGGCGGAATTCATGCAGCGACGGTTCTTTTCCTGGGCGCGGCGTCTCTTTGTGTGTATGGCTGCGCTGTCTTTGTTTCCGGCCTTATGGGCAGCGGCGGCGCCGGACTCGAAGTCCGCAATCGATCTTCGCCAGTCCCCGACGGGCGGTAAAACACCGGTAGAGGTTGCCGTGGGACTCTACATCACGAACTTCGTTGCCATCGATGAGACACGGGAAACCTTCGAGGTGGGCGGGTTTTTGACCGGAGAATGGGAAGACCCGCGGCTGGCATTACCTGCGGACAGCCAACAGGAAACACCACGAACGTTTCGCCTGGATCAGCTTTGGGCTCCGGCGATTGAAGGCGCTAATTCCATATCCCACCGGACCAACCAATACACCATGGAGGTGGACCGGAAGGGCAAGGTGACCTATCGCGAACGCTTCGATGCGGTCTACTCGAATGAATTTGCGCTGCGAAGATTTCCCTTCGACACCCAGGTGCTGGAGTTTGAATTTCAGCCGTTTTTATCCACTGCTTCGCAGATACGATTTGCGCCGCAGGCTCTTCCCGCTACCGGTATCAGCCCGGGACAGCATACAGAACTCGCTGCGTGGCACCTGGAAGACCTGCGATACACAGCTGATAAAACAACAGGCGATCCGTTCCTTCCCGCAACCCACGAGGCGCTGTTTCAGATAACGGCCAAGCGGCGATCAGGTTTTTATGTGTGGAAGATTTTTCTGCCGCTGGTCCTGATCACTCTCATTCCCGTGGTCGTTTTCTGGATCGACGTCAAAGAGTTTGACTGGATACTCAAGGTCCCAATGACCATGTTGCTCTCGATGGTGGCCTTTCAATTCACGGTCACCCGCGATCTGCCAAGAATCGGGTACATCACGTTTCTCGATGCGGTGTTTATCGCCAGTTTTGTGTTCTGCTTTCTCGGGACTTTTGAGATCACTCTGGTCTATCTCCTGCAGAAGAACAACCGGCGGCCGCTCGCGGCGCGGTTGCACTCGGCGGGAAGGTGGGTTTATCCGCTGGCTTATTTCGGTGTGGTGTTGATTCTTGCGATTGGGTTTCTGGGTTAGGGCGCAGGCCGCAGACTCTGAAGGCCAGGGATGTTGCGGCTCGAAATGTCCGGGCTGAGTTGAAGCCCGGACCCACCCAGATGATTTGTAACCTCGCGTTGCGCGACTCGGCTAATGCGCGGGAAAAGACACGATCAGCTGGTCGAGCGGCATGGCTTGCGTGACGGACTGTGCTGGATCGATCGGGGTCACGGCGAGAGGCGTGCCATTCGTCTCGGCCTCGTCAAAGGCCGCCGTTCCCGGAGTCTTGCCAGTGAGCTGGAAATTATTGATCTCGTACGGTAGTCCGTTTGAGGCCAGTGAGCTTGGCCGGTTCATAACCTGGAAGTGGAGGTGGGGCACGATGGAGTTGCCGGTGTCTCCTACGAGTGCGATTGTTTGCCCAGCGTGAACTCTGTCGCCGCGATGAACCTTGACGCTTCCTGGCTGCAGGTGGGCATAGAGAGCGTAGCGTTGATGGCCTAAATCGAGGATGACAGAATTTCCATCAGCCTTATCCAGAGGGATGTTGGTGGGATACTTTCCAGGGGTTTGCTCAGGCTCTCCATCGATCACGGAAACGACTGAAGCATCGGCGACCGCCATCACCGGCTTGCCAAAGATCACGTAGCTCTCGAGTCTTTCTTTTGGGCCTACATATATGCGGCCGCTCGCATCCATTTGCTCCCAGTCGACGGCGTAGCGCTGGGCGATCCATACGCGGCCGTTCACAGGCAATGCGGCGCGGGTGTGGCGAGTGGCGTCACAGCAGGAGTCCGCGGAGATGTAACGTTCTCCACGGAGTGGGGGCGAGATCAAGGCGACGGGTTGCTTATCCACGGCGGTGTTGCCGCCGGTTTCGCTCATCTCCTGATGGCCTGGAGGGGCGGCGGCAGCGCGCAATGCTATTCGGTGCGATAGCTGAGCAGGGACAGCCGCGCCAGTAGAAAGCACCAAATCGATGAAGAGGTTGGCCTGCGTGCTGCGCGGCATGGTGCCTGCGGAATTGCGTTGACCGGCGGCCTGCAAGCGGCCTGCCAGGGCAGCGGCATCGAGCGTTTGCAGCGTAGCTCCGCTGCCGATTATCTCTACCTTTTCCAGGGAAACGTCAGAACTGGAGAAGTTCGTCATGCCGAGTTCGTATACAAGGTGGACCATTCCATCGGAACCGGTGAATGGCACTGGCGCGTCCTGCACCGCGAGCAGCAGAGGTGTCATCTGCTCGGAATCCTGGGCCGACCCTGGCGAACCGAAGACCAGGAGGACGCAAGGAACCAGCAGCAAAGAAGCAATGGACGAGATTCCGGCAATCTTCATTTTTTCCCTCGATCCGATACCTATGTGGCGGCGAGCTTCTGAATTGTATAAGCGAAGGCAAGGAGGGACCACTGCACAGTAGAATCGGAAAATCATGCAACTCGGTTTTATGAGCGCCATCGTCCCCGACCTCAGCCTGCAGGAGGTCTTTGCACTGGGGAAAACCATCGGATACACGTGCGTTGAAGTGATGTGCTGGCCTCCGGGCAAAGCAGACCGTCGCTACGCCGGGGTTACGCACATCGACGTGACGAACTTCGAGAAAGATGATGCTGCGCGGGTACAGGGCCTTGCCCAAGCGAGTGGGATAGAGATCAGCGGCCTGGGGTATTATCCGAATCCTCTCTCACCGCATGAGGAGGAGAGCAAGGTGGCGCAATCGCACCTGAAACGAGTGATCCGCGCCGCCAGCCTGCTCGGGGTTGGAGTCGTGGGCACGTTTGTGGGGCGTGACTGGACGCGATCGGTCGAGGAGAACTGGCCTCGCTTCCTCGCGGTCTGGAGGGACATGATGGCATATGCGGACGACCTGGGGATCCGTATTGCCATCGAGAATTGCCCGATGCTGTTTACTGCCGATGAATGGCCCGGAGGGAAGAACCTGGCCAAGAGTCCGGCAATCTGGCGGCGCATGTTCGAGGAGATCGGGAGCGCTAATCTCGGGCTCACATACGACCCTTCTCATATGGTGTGGCAGCAGATGGACTATCTCGCTCCCATCCAGGAGTTCTCTTCCCGGATCTTCCGGGTGCACTTGAAAGATGTAACTGTGGAGCGGGAGAAGTTGAACCAGGTGGGGATTCTTGCGTATCCGCTGGAGTTTCATACGCCGAAGTTGCCGGGACGCGGGGATGTTGACTGGGGTGCGTTTCTGAGCGCGCTCAGGAATGCGGGGTATGACGGGCCGGCTTGCGTGGAAGTCGAAGAGCGCGCGTTTGAGGGGGACTTGGCGCATCGGAAGGAAGCGCTGGCGGTGAGTTATGGGTATTTGTGGCCCTTGTTTTAGGTGATGGGGTGAGTCCAACTTCGGAATAAAGCCCCGAACCTGCCGTAATTCTTTTTCCTTAAGCCACAGAGGAATTTTCCGGCGTTGAAGCTCTCCCTGCGGGATCAATACATGATCCAGCCGCCGTCGACGTTTAGGGTCTGACCGGTCATCGCGGCGCTCAAGTCGGTGGAGAGGAAGAAGCAGACCCGGGCGATGTCGAGCGGAGTGATGCGCCGCTTGAGGCTTTGCTGCGTCATGAAGGCGTCCGACTCTTCCTTGGGCATCAGCTTGCGCTCTCCCTCGGTTTCGATGGCTCCCGGGGTGATGCAGTTGACGCGCACGTTGTGGGGGCCCATCTCTCGCGCCAGGGCCCGAGTGAAGCCGATGATGGCTCCCTTGGAAGCGATGTAGTGGGTCAGGTTCTGGAGGCCAGTAAAGAAGGTAACGGAGGAGATGTTGACGACAGCGCCGGATCGCTGGTGAACCATGTGAGGCATGACCAGCTTGGTGCAGTGAAAGACGCTTTTTAGGTTGATGTCGTGCATGGCGTCCCATTGCTCTTCAGTCATGTCCAGGAAAGGCTGGCGAGGATAGACGCCGGCATTGTTGATTAACACGTCGATGTGCTTGAAGCGGCCCGTCGCATCCTTGACAACGGCGGCCATGGCATCACGGTCACGCGCGTTCGCCTCAAAAGCGAAGGCAGAGTGGCCTTCCGATTTCAGCTTGGCCGCTTGCTTTTCGACGCCAGGTCTATCCAGATCGGTGAGGTAGACGTGGGCACCCTCTTCGGCAAACAACCTGGCTACACCGGCTCCAATACCGGCTGCAGCCCCAGTAACGATGACAACCTTGTCTCTGATCAGCTCGGTCAACATACAAACGCTGATCTTATCAAATCTATTCCGCCTGCCCGACCTCCAGGCCGAAGCGCGACAAGTCGCGCTTCTGCATCTGGTAATCGATGACGAGACCAACCCCGATGGTCAAAGGGATCAGTCCCACTGCGGCGCCCGCCAGGACGTCATGCTCGCCGATAACCCACGAGAGCACGGCGAAAAAAAGGACCAGGCCGGCACCGCTCGAGATCAGGAGGTTGGCCGCCCTGCGGGTATTCGCGAGGCTGCGGAGGGGGTCTCTTACGGGTTTGGCATCGTCGCTTCTTTTGCCCAACAATCTATCAATATCGTCGACGCTCATGCCGCGAGCGACCATGGCTAGGCGCTGTTCGGCCCTAAGCCTTACCCTGTGTGCCTCCCCCATGACGCCGGCGACGATGGCGACAATGGCGACAAGCAGTGCGCCAAGGGGAATCAGAAACGGACTCAGATGAGAATACATAGTCTTTCCTTCCTTTCTGACCGCCTTAGACCGCCCGTCCTGCTGAGAGTTTCAATGGCAGGGATGAAACTTTAGAAGAGGTTTGCAGTCTCACCCTGCTTGGACTCCGCCGGCTCCAGCTTCGAACAGATTGTCCGCGACCACCAGGCGATGGTCTTTCGCACGCTCGTGCGCCTGACCGGGAGCCGGGAATATATCGACGATCTTGCGCAGGAGGTGTTTCTGCGGCTCTACCGGGCCTTGGGCGGTTTCCGGGGCGAAGCTCTGCTCAGCACCTATCTCTATCGCATCATCGTCAATGTGGCACAGGATGAATGGAAGCGCCGGCGGCGGGACCGGCCTCTGGTGTCCTTTTC
>DATJNV010000101.1:0-187468 GCA_035507705.1 Acidobacteriaceae bacterium | reverse complement strand
GAAGTCTATCGGTCACTACCCGAAATCGTCTCCATCGGGATCTAAATAGACAGACAAAATGTGCAATTGCGCTCCGGTTTAGCGGCGTTCTTCAACCAGGGGCAGCAAGCGAGGTCGCGCTCAGGCGCGCTCCTTATGGAGCAGTCTTTGACAACTGAATCCTGCCCCGGCGTTAGGTGCTTCGGGCGCATTTTTCTGCGCCCATGCGCCCGTCCAAATGCCGGATTGACACCGAATCCGTGCATCGCGGGGAGGCTTATCTCGCTTTTCTCGCTTTTCTCGCACAAAAAAAAACAAATCGCGGGGGAGCTTATGGCGCTTTTCGCTCTTTTCACTCACAAAAAATCGAATTTACCCGGGATCGGGCGAGGCTGGCTGCCGGCCCATCTCCACCCACGTCGAAAAAACCCGAATTTTACGCAGTTTTATGAAATTGCCGGCCTCCCGGGCTAGCCGTCGCTCATCGCAAACGGCTCCCCGAGCCGGAGGCAGGAAACTCAAACCCGCAGGCACATCGAAAATCGCGAGAGATTTATCCAGTTTTATAAGTCTTGGGTGGACCGTATTCTTCATTCCTGCTCTCTGAAGGCGAGCCCAGAGCCTCCCCTTCCTTGTGGCAAACCGTAACTTGCCGCAAGCCAAGTCAGGGGGCCTCGGGAGGAACAAACAGGTTTGCGGGGAGGAAGGGCCCCTACTTTCTACTTGAATCGTTCCGCCATCAGATGATCGGACACACGAATGGCGTTGGCGATAATTGTGAGCGATGGATTGACGGCGCTCGCCGAGACGAAGCAGGAAGCATCCACCACGTACAGGTTGTCGAGATCGTGTGCTTTGCAGAATGGGTCAAGCACGCTACTAGCCGGGTCCGTGCCCATACGGCAGGTGCCGTTCTGATGGCCGACGCCCTCCAGCGGAATCCGCTTCTTGAAATACGCGTGCAGCGGAACCGAAGTCGTCGCATGCCCCGCGCGCTTCAGGACGTCGACCCACCGGTCCTTGAGCCGATTGAATGACTCCACATTGTTGGGCGTGTAGGAGAGCTGAATGCGCCCTGGCGCCGAGTCAGTGACCGGCTCGCTTTCGTTTGTGTGACCTGTGTCGCCTGACGGATGAGCGCCGCCCAAGCCTGGCTGCAGGTGCTCCACCGAGGACGGCGTGGCATTGTGCAGCGTAACCCGGTTCTCCGGATCAGGCAGATCTTCGGTTGTCAGCCACCAGGGCACGGCGTGGTGCTTCATCGTTTCCAGGACAAACCCCGGGGTAAGCGGCGGTGCATCGCCTTTCATCATTTCAAAATGAAAACTGCCGACGGGCTGCACTTGCCCTAAGGGAAAAGGATACGAAGGATCCGAATCCCGGAAGTAGAAATCATTGGTGCCCCAGGTCTTGGTGTAGCTGTCCTCATTTCGCTCGGGACCGATGGCGAGCAGAGCATCGGCCTGGTGGTACATGAAATTGCGGCCGACCTGGTCGGAACGGTTGGCTAGGCCATTGGGATGCTTGTCATTGGCGGACGCCAGAAGAATTACGGCAGAATTGATCGCGCCGGCGCATATGGCAAAGATACTGGCGCGATAGGTGGCCGGCGATCCATTGCTGGAGGCAAGGTCTGGTCGGGAATGTATCACCTCTACCGCCGTGACGGCCGTGCCCGTGCTGTTCGTGAGTAGCCGCGTCACCCGCGAATTGGTCATCAACGTGACGTTCGGCAGACGCATGATCTGCCGTATGCAATTGATATCTGCATCAGACTTTGCGTGAACCAGACACGGGTATCCATCACAGGTGTCGCAACGGATGCATTTCGAAGCCAACGGATCGCCGGCATTCCGTTTCAGTCCCAGAGGGATGGGAAACGTGTGGATGCCCAGCTTGCGCACGTCTTCCTCGATACACTGCATCCGCGCCTCGCTGGTGAAAGCAGTGTATGGATACTTCCGGGAATGAAAGGGCTCAGTCGGGTCGAAAGAGGATCTGAAGCCGCCGGGTACAGGGGGCGCGGTGCCAAGGTCGCCATGGACGTGAAACAGGTCTTCTGCCTGAGTGTAGTAGGGCTCCATGTCGGCGTAGGTGATCGGCCACGCAGGAGAGATTCCTCCCTTATGCTGGATGACACCGAAGTCCTCGGCCCGCATGCGAAACAGCGCGGCACCGTAGACTTTGGTCTGGCCTCCTACGAAGTAGGCCTGTTGGGGATGAAGCGGTTGGCCATCTTTGTCCTGCCAGGTCTCTTTGGTGTGATAACGGTTGTCAAGAAAGACCGCCGAGGTATCCCAGTTGAGCTTTTCCTGCGGCAGGAAAGGGCCGCGCTCAAGAATGAGAATGTTCTTACCCGCCTGGGCAAGGTGCAGGGCCAGTGTTCCACCGCCTGCCCCGGTGCCAATGACAATCGCGTCGTACTCAGCTGGCGTATTCATGTCCAGCACCCTATCAGGTTTACCTGCTCGAGAATGGTAATTCGCCACCTTCGCTTAGATTTTCAACAACCCAAACGTCTTCTGATGCTTTTATTGACCCATCGGAGAGGAGCCAACAGCATTCGTGTCTTTTAAAGATTGGCTGTTCTCTGATCTCGAGCGGCCTGAGAGTGTTCATAGTCCCGGCCATGGCCACAAGCATCCCTGGTGGCGTGTTATGTGCCTCACCGGGGTGGACTACTTTTCCACCCTCGGCTATCAGCCGGGGATTGCGTTTCTCGCCGCCGGCATTCTTTCGCCGGTCGCCACCCTGGTGCTGGTCATGGTAACCCTATTTGCGGCACTCCCGGTTTACCGGCGAGTGGCTGTCGCCAGTCCGAACGGACAGGGCAGTATCGCGATGCTTGAGAAGTTGTTTCCAGGCTGGACGGGCAAGGCGTTCGTTCTTGTTCTGTTGGGCTTCGCAACCACCGACTTCGTGATCACGATGACCCTTTCCGCGGCCGATGCGGCAGCCCACTTCGTACACAATCCCTACACGCCACAATTCCTAAAGAGTCAGATGGGAATCACCCTCCTGCTGCTGGCGATTCTCGGCGCCGTTTTTCTTAAGGGCTTCAAGGAAGCGATCAACATTGCCGTCGTCTTGGTGGCCGTCTACCTTGCGCTGAACGCGGTCGTTTGTGTTGTGGGTATTTACCACGTGCTAGGCCAGCCGCACCTGATCGCCGATTGGAAACGCGCGCTGTTTGCGCAGCATGGAAGCCTGGTCTCCATCATCGGCATCTCCTGCCTGCTGTTCCCGCGTTTGGCGCTCGGGCTTTCGGGGTTTGAAACCGGCGTGGCTGTCATGCCTCTGGTTGAGTCTGACAGTCTCGCTACCCGCATCCGCAATACGCAGCATCTGCTGGCGACCGCCGCAATCATCATGTCTGTCTTCCTGATGGCCACCAGCTTCATCACCACTCTGCTCATTCCCGCCGTTGATTTTCGGGAAGGGGGGCCTGCAAATGGCAGAGCGGTTGCCTACCTGGCCCACCAATATCTTGGTGGGGCCTTTGGCTCGTTGCTGGATGTGAGCACGATTCTCATCCTGGCCTTCGCCGGCGCTTCCGCCATGGCCGGGCTCCTGAATCTGATCCCACGCTACCTGCCCGGGTTCGGAATGGCGCCGGAGTGGGCGCGCGCGTCACGCCCGCTGGTGTTGGTGTTCACGTCCGTCGCGTTCATGGTTACGCGCCTCTTTCATGCGGACGTGGATGCGCAGGGCGGCGCCTATGCGACCGGCGTCTTGATGCTCATTACTTCTGCTTCCTGTGCAGTTACCATTGCGACGCGCAATCCTCTTACCCGAGCCGCTGCCGGCCTGGTGTCCCTGATCTTCATCTACACCACGCTGGTCAATATCTACGAGCGCCCGGAAGGCCTTAAGATTTCTTTCTTCTTCATCTTCACCATGATTTTTATGTCGCTGGTTTCGCGGGCCTTTCGTTCTACGGAGCTACGCATCACTGGAATTCACCTCGACGCACAGGCTCAGGAGCTGATGGCAGAAAGCGCCAACAGAACCGTCCACCTCATTGCCTGGAATCCACGGACCGGGCCGGCCAAAAATCGCGAGCGGGCCAAGCAGGAAGTGATCCGCCTCCACGGGCTGGCGCCCGACGCCCCTATTTACTTCGTCGAAGTGCAGAGAGGGGATACTTCGGAATTCACCGATTCGCTCACCCTGCAGGGAATTCGAGAGGGTTCTAATCGCATTCTTCGGGGCCGCAGTGCCGCCGTCGCTAACTCCATTGCGGCCTTGCTCATCTATTTGCAGCAGGCCACCGGATGCATACCCCATGCCTATTTTCATTGGTCTGACATCAATCCGGTGACGAATATGCTGCGATTTATCTTTCTGGGCGAAGGCGAAACCGCTCCCTTGACCCATGAGGTTCTGCGTCGCGCCATCAAGGACCCAGAAATGCGGCCCGGGATCCACGTAGATTAAGACTGCAGCCGATTCTCAGTAAAAATGATCCCTCTTCCGTGTTGCGGAAACCAACCGCGGCCGATTTGCATCCCTTAAGCACTAGGGCCGTTTCTGCCGAAGTACGAAATCGCATAATGCACGACGAAACTCCAAATGCTCCACGAAAACACAAGGGCTGGCGTATCGCTTTTTGGGCCATTCTAATCGCCGTCATCGTGTTGTTGATTGTGGGCGAAGTAGTAGTAAGACATGCGGGTCCAATCCTCAAGGGGCGTGTCGTCGAGACTCTTAGTGCCCACTTCAACAGCCGCGTGGAACTCGATACTCTGGATGTATCGCTGATCAAAGGCCTGGCGGTTTCCGGCAAAGGTTTGCGGATCTTCGCGCCTGACGACGTTGTGGCTGCCGGCGCGAAAGCTCCGGTCATTGCTGTGAAAGAGTTCGATTTCCACGCAGGGCTCATCGGGTTATTTCTCAAGCCAACTCACGTACGCAGCGTGTTCGTGCGTGGCCTGGAAATCCATATTCCTCCCAAATCCGTCCGGCAGAAGGGCCAGGGAAAGCGCTACAAGGGCAAGATCAAAATCGTTGTGGATGACGTGGTGGTCGACGATTCGCAGCTGGTCATCGGCACAGACAAACCGGACAAGGACCCGAAGATTTTTGAGCTCAAGCACATTGTCTTGCACGACGTCGGTTCAAAATCAGCTTCCCCTTATGACGCCACGCTGACCAATGCGATTCCCACGGGGGACATCCATGCTACAGGCACATTTGGGCCGTGGAACCTCGAGAGCCCTGGCGAATCAAACGTAACCGGCAAGTACACCTTTGATCATGCAGACCTGAACACGATCAAGGGAATCGGCGGCATTTTGCACTCCGTGGGTGATTTCAAAGGCCGGCTGGACCGGATCGAAGTAGAAGGCAATGCAGATGTACCGGACTTTTCTCTCGACACGGCAAACCACCCGATGCCGCTCTACACTCATTTCTCTGCAATTGTCGATGGAACGACAGGCGACACCTATCTGCAGCCCGTAGATGCGAAGTTGGGCGAGTCACAGTTTACCTGTAGCGGCGCCGTCGTCAACCACAAAGGAATCGGACATAGCATCAACCTGGACGTCGATGTTCCCGCCGGCCGCATACAGGACTTTCTCCAACTTGCAGTCAAGACCGAGCCAGTAGTGATGACGGGAGTGTTGAATATGAAAACGGGGTTGTATATCCATCCGGGTAAGGAGAGCGTCACTCGCAAGCTGGAGATGAAAGGACAGTTCACCCTGGAACAAATGCACTTTACCAACCCGAAGATACAAGACAAGGTGGACATGTTGAGCCTGAGAGCTCAGGGGCATCCCAAAGAAGCGAAGCCCGGAGCCGAAGACGTCACTTCCAGAATGACGGGAAAATTCCATATGGCTGCAGGCAAGCTCGATTTTCAGGATTTGGACTTTGCTATGCCGGGAGCCACCGTCCATTTGGTTGGCGTTTACACTCTCGATGGGAAAACCTTCGATTTCACCGGCAAGGTGAGGACGAAAGCAGAGCTTTCGCAAATGGTGTCCAGCCGATGGAAAAGCTGGTTGCTACAGGTCGCGGACCCCTTCTTTCACAAGCACGGAGCAGGAGCGGACATCCCCGTCAAGGTAACAGGCACGAACACTGCGCCTAAATTCGGCCTTCACCTTTGACAGAAAGTCCCCACGGGGTCAGGCAGGTCGCCCGCTACCTGCCAAACGAGTAGGTCACCTTGAAAACACCGGAGTCGATGCCGGGGTTGTCGGTCGAATCAGTGCTGGTGTTGGCGAGATGGTGATAACGGTACTCCAACTGGCAGGAGCGAGTATGCGTGCGGTAAATTTCCACTCCAGCGCCGAATTCGAATGTGAAGTTGAATGCGGAACTGTTGAACACCGGTATATCCCGCGGAGAGACAGCGAAGCCTCCGAGGCTGGTGAAGAACGGCTGTATACGTTTGTGTGGAAGCAGGCTGACTTTGTATCCAAGTGGGCTGAAGGCAGCAACATATGTGGATCGCGTCCCGCCGATGTAGGTTGCGGTTCCGGCATACATCTGATTCTGAGTCACCAGGACGACGTTGAAAGGCGCGCTGGAGACCGGACTATCCACCGGAACGGGTGAGGTGAAATTCACCACTCCGGAATACGCAGGCTGCTGCGGGAACTGCAGCGCAAAGCCATTCATCGTGGGATCAACCACTCTCATGTAGGGCCGAACCTCAGCAAGCCAGGAGCCCGTCACTTCATTTCGCAGAAAGCTTCGCTTTTGAAAGCTGGCGCCTAACGCTGTAATCTTCCGTCCGTCGGCATAGCCAAGCAACATGTGGCTGGAATCGTTGGAATATTCGATGAAGCCGCTGTAGACCTTGCGGTTCGAATAGGCTCCGATGTCTTGTGCGCGGCCTACGGCACAAACAGTCAATGCGATCAACGTGCAAAAGCCTGCTTTGCGTATCCATGCCTGAACGCAACTCAACAGCATCGTTCCTTCTTCTGGTGCGTTAAAACGCACCACAGCACGGCGGGGGGTCCGGCATTCTCCTGTTCGGGTCCGCACAGAGGGCGGTTTGGCAGTCTCGCTTCAATGTCCCGACGTCGGCTCCGGGGGGTGGGAACTGGGATCGGGAGATGACGACAATTACTGTGACATCGCTAATATTGGTGGCACACAGCCGCTGTTTCAGTCAGGCAGCGTCCAATTCAAGGAGATCGTAGCACCGAGGGCATACACGTCTGATTCGCAAATCGAGCGGCGCGCGGGGAATGGTCACCTGTTTTTCTAAACTTTAGTTTGGTTTGCCACAGGCAACCCGCAATAGACCGCGCAAACCTCTTCCCGGTTAGGAAAAGCCCATGCCGCATAGTCTTCTTGGCTCATGGGCACCTCTTCCTGCCAAAGCCTTGCCAGCCAGGGAATCCGAGAGAGGAGTGATTCCAACTCGGGATGGATGTAGACCAGGTACAACTCACGCGGTGTCTGGAGCAGGGAAGCCTCGAGATTGCGGAAGACCTGCTCCATCACCGGCTCGGTGAACGAATTCCATATGTAGACCAGCAGCGGCCCCGCGGGCCAATGAAAATCGGCCGCATCGCCGTGAACCGGCCTGATGGGTGCGCGTGGGCGGGGCCCGGTGTAACGCGCGATGTTGGATCGCGCTACGCGGTCCAATTCCGGGGAAAGTTCCACCCCGATTACTTCTCTAAATGGATAGCCCGCTGCGAGCAGCAGTGCTCGCCCTTTACCAGATCCAACATCTACGAACGAGAATCGACGGTAATCCACATGGAGCCGCTCGCGCATCGCGTCCAGTACGGTGTGGAACACCGAGGGAGCCACGGCAAAATAACCGTTGTTGTACATATCGTGGCGGTGTCCGGTCGGTAGATCGTAAATCAGGCCGCCGGTTTCGACACCAAATCGCTCGTCGAAAGGATGGAATGCCTGGTAGCTGCGGTATTTGCTCTGCTCGATGCGGGGCCACGTAGGCTGCCGTTTCCGGCCCAACTTCCGCCACCATAGACCAAATTGTTTTCTCATCCCCGGCCGGTCAATCGATGCCCAGTTTTTTCCAGATGGAATCGACCCGTGCTCGCGTGCCCGAATCCATGGCAATCATTGGCGGCCACGGTCTGGTGAAGCCTTCGGCCTTCCATTTGCGAGTCGCGTCAATGCCCATTTTGCTGCCGAAGTTGGGTAGCCGCGATGCGTGATCCAGCGAGTCAATAGGCCCAAGGGTGAATTGGATATCGCGTTCGGGGTCGATATTGTTGGCTACCCGCAGTGTCACTTCGCCCAAATCCTGAACATCGCAATCTTCGTCCACTACGATGATGCACTTGGTGAACATTGCCTGGCCCAGAGACCAGATTCCGTTCATCACCTTGCGCGCCTGACCCGCGTAGCTCTTGCGGATGGAGAGAATCATCAGGTTGTGGAATACACCTTCTATCGGCAGGTTCACGTCCACAATTTCAGGGAGAGTCAGGCGCATCAACGGCAGGAAAATGCGCTCCACTGCCTTGCCCATCCACGCGTCTTCCATCGGCGGCTTGCCCACGATGGTCGCAGCATAGATTGGATCTTTGCGGTGCGTGATGCAGGTGATGTGGAAGACGGGGTACTCCTCTTCCATGGTGTAGAAGCCGGTGTGATCGCCGAACGGCCCCTCTACTCGCAGTTCGTCCAACTCCACGTAACCCTCGAGCACGATCTCGGCATTTGCCGGCACCTCAAGGTCCACAGTCTCGCACTTCACCAGGTCAACCGGAGCCTGCCGGAGAAACCCGGCGATGACGAACTCCTCCACTTCAGGAGGGGCGGGCACGATAGCGGAAAAGGTCGTTGCCGGATCTGTTCCGATCGCCACGGCCACTTCAAGCCGGCGTTCTTTGCTTCTGGCCAACGCGATGGCCGGGCTCGCCGCAGTGGTTCCCCCTGCGGTCTCCGCCATCACCTGGACCCGCGTGGCGCTTGGGTCTCCTGCGGCATCGGCAACTGCGGCTGCGCGCAAACGCTCCCGCAGATGCTCGGCGGCGACTTTCTGGCGCTGCCAATGCATGCCCGTCGTCTGCCCGTCGTAAACCTGCATGCGGTACATACCCACGTTGCGCTTGCCGCTTCTGGGGTCTTTGGTCATCACGCAGGGCAAGGTGATAAACCGGCCGCCATCCAGGGGCCAGCATTGGAGCACAGGAAAATCGAGAACGCTGAAATTGTCACGCAGGATGACCTGCTTGCAAGGCGCTCCCGTTGCGCTGATGGTGCGAGGAAAAAACCGGCCCACCTCTCCCAGCGTGGGCAGCATCTTCAGTTTCCCTAGAAGCCCTTCGGGAGATTTGAGATGGAGCAGGCTCTCGATCCGTTCCGCGACATCGTCGAGGCTGTTGACTTCGAGGGCAAGTTTCATGCGCCGCTCGCTGCCGAACTGGTTCATCAGCACCTTGCTGCCCGGGTATCCCTTGACATTCTCGAACAGCAGAGCCGCGCCACCCGCCCTGCCTCCCCGTTTTCCCGATTTCGACACACGATCGGTAACTTCGGCAATTTCAAGAATTGGGTCGATCGGCTCGCGAATGTGTTTTAGTTCGCCTGCTTTGTCAAGCGCCTTGATCCATCCCCGGAGGTCTTCGTATGCCAATGAGCTGCCCTCATCACCATACTATCCGGCAGGAGCGGATTACTCTCCGCGCATCCACCGGTCCATGAGGGTCTGGGCACAGCGCGCGCCGCACAAGTGGCGAACCTTGGCGGAATGGGAGAGTAGAACATTCCACGCGGTGAGTCGCAGCATGGGTTGCTCGGGGGCGGTGGGGATGAGAGCCGCCGGCTCCGTCGTTGCCAGCCACCAGTCCTCGGCCTCGCCCCGCGGGTTACCGCAAACATCGCAGTGGTAAGTTTCTGTAAACGCCATACAAACATCTCCGTCCCGCAAGAAGGGCCGCGCCGAGCGTGCCTTCGAACCACAGGCAAACTAGCAGTCGCATTAGGCGGGGGACCATCCCCGGAAGTGGGGATGCCCCTCTTTCCTCCGAATTGTCTTCGATTCCTCCTGCGAATTGCCCCTGTCTGCGAGACTTCTCACCGCGAGCGTATCGATTTCGTTACACCGGGGAAGGGGCTCCTCAGGCGATGCTTGCCGGTTCGTCCTCGTATTGTTCCAATGGGAAACCGAGCTTTTTCCATTGGTCGAAGCCGCCCAGCAGCGGACGCACCCGATAAATCCCATTTTGGCGTAGCTTCATTGCCATTTTGGCAGCGGTCGCTTCGCTGGGGCAGGTGCAGTAAAGAATCACATCCCGATCGCGGGGGATTTCCGGTGAGCGCTGCATGAGCGTTTCCGGCGAGAGCCGGATGGCCCCGGGCAACACACGCGGATCAGGCAGGTAGTCGAGTGGGTGACGCAGGTCGACAATGTAAGGATTCTGGCCGGTGTCCAGCATCCGTTTGAGCTCGACTGGATCCAGCCGCGAAGTCCGAACCTGCTTCAGGAACGCCTGCTGCTTCCAGATGCGGTAGCCCAGCAGGCCAACGATGGCCAGAATGAAGATTGCGCCCGCAAAATGCCCCATCCAGGAAAGCGCTCCCGGGTGCTTACGGAGAACATCCCCAAAGAAGCGGCCGACGAGCGTAATCGTGGCAGCCCACAGCAGGGCGCCGGCGATGTCATAAGCCAGGAACACGCGGTACCGCATGCCTGTCTGACCGGCGATGGGTGCGGCCACCGTGCCCAGCCCGGGAATGAATTTGGCCACCAGTAAGGCCTGCTCACCCCACTTGGTGAAGTAGTCCTCTGTCTTGCGCACGCAGGTGGAACTTTCAAAGGAGAGCCGGCAAACCAGCTTGACCATGGTGCCGCCAAAACGTTTGCCCAACAAGTACCAGAGCGAATCGCTGACGAAGCAGCCGGCCACCGCCGCCAACAACACCAGGATCAGAGAAAGCTTGTGCGTTGCCGTCAAAGTACCTGCGGCCAGAAGCAGAGGCAGACTGGGCACCGGGACACCCAGTTGCTCTGCCAGCACCCACAAGAAGAGGATGATATAGGCGAAATGCAGGAAAAAATCGAACGCTAACGGCATGGCAAACAAAGGACCCGGCTGACCTCCACTATAGATGACGGCTGGGAGAGAAACGGTTCGTGACCGGCGTGGTTAGCTCACGCATATAACCGAAGCGCGGGGAGGGAATCTGCTCTTTATCCAGCATACGGTAACGAAGCCTGAATCAATGAGTTGCCGGTCTGGTCGGGGTTTGCCGGGAATACCAGTCGCCAACCTAGTAAAATTCCCGGGAAGTTGGATCCATCCCCTCATGCCCTGCCTGTCCTTTCGCTTTGTTCTCACCGCTGTTCTGATTTGCCTGCCGGCCCTGGCGGTAAATGCGCAGGCCTCGAAGGAGAATACCGTCCACGGCACTGTACTCGATTCTGCCGGCAAGCCGGTCGCCGGCGCCCTGGTCAAACTGGGACACAACGCGGAGACGAAGACAGATGCGGCCGGAGATTTCCAATTTTCTGGTATTTCCGGCGGCAGCTACCAGATCAGCGCCCGCAAGGCGGAACGCACAAGCCACCCGGAAACTGTCGTTGTGGGGTCCGGAAGCGGTGAGAAGCCGCTAAAGTTGCTCCTGGTGGAGTCTCTCCCGGCTGTGGAGTTTGTGGACGATCCCAATTTTGCCGTAGCTGGAGTTACCGACTGGACAGCCGCAGGTGGCCATGGCTCGGATTCCACCTTGCGCACCAGCGAAGATCTTGCACGGGAAACACTCGCGCTCAAGCAAAACGGATCCGCGCATGCTAACGCGGAGCTGGCCCGCGATCCCGCGGAAGAGAGCAAATTGCGTGCTGCGCTCGCCGGCATGCCGGGTAGTTTTGCGGCCAACCATCAGCTCGGTGCCTTCTATTTGCACGCCGGCCGTTTCGCGGACTCAATCCCGCTGCTCATGGCCGCTTATCAGATCGATCCTTCGAATCAGGCGAATGAGTACGATCTGGCCATCGCATACAAGGAAACCGGTGATTTTTCGCGCGCGCGGGAGCATGTGCAGACCCTTCTGGCGCGCCACGAAAGTGGGGATCTGCATCGCCTACTGGCCGAGATCGATGAGAAAACCGGCGACTCCCTTTCTGCAGTCCATGAAGAGGAGCAAGCGGTCAGGCTGGACCCGAGTGAGCAAAATTATTTCGCCTGGGGCTCAGAGTTATTGCTACATCGCGCAATCTGGCAGGCGGCCGAGGTTTTTAAGAACGGAACCAAAGCGTACCCGAAGTCGGCCCGGATGCTGGCTGCTTTGGGTACAGCCCAGTTTTCTGGTGATCTTTACGACCAGGCAGGGGCAAGCCTGTGTGCGGCCTCGGATCTGAACCCCGCGGATCCGGAGCTGTACATCTTCATGAGTAGGATTGAAATGGCTGCGCCGAAACCTTTGCCATGCGTGAAGGAGCGGCTGGCGCGTTTCGTCCGCCTGCAACCGGGGAATCCACTGGCGAATTATGCCTATGCCATGGCGATCTGGAAAAGGCAGGGACCGGAGCCGGATGCCCAGGTTATGCAACAGGTCGAGGCCCTGCTAACCAAAGCCGTCACCCTCGACACCAAATGCGCGGATGCTTACCTGCAACTGGGCATCCTGAGTTTCTCCCGGCGCCAACCCCAGAAAGCAGTTGATTATTACCTCAAGGCCATCGGCGCAAACAGCCAGCTGAGTGAGGCACACTACCGGCTGGCGGTGGCCTACGATCGCATGGGCATGGCGGAGAAGGCCCAGCAGGAATTTCAAATCCACGATCAGATTGCAAAGGCGCAGGCTGCTGCAGTGGAGCGCCAGCGGCGTGAAGTAAAGCAGTTCCTGGTGGTTCTTGAGGGCCAGCCAGGATATCCGAAAGCTGCAAAATAAAACCGACGAGGCCTAAACCATGTTCCAGCTCGTAGCCATGCTGCTGGCTCCCATGATGGCGATGCAAGCCAATAACCTGCCGACCAAAAAGTATCTGAATCTGGCGGCAATCAAGACTATGGTTGCGGCCGCGGAAGCCAAGGCCAGGGAACAGAACGTTGGAGTGACCATCTGTATTGTCGACGAGAGCGGCAATTTGCTGTTCCTGGAGAAGGGGGACGGCGCACCCCTCAATACTTTGCAGTTTGCGCAGAAGAAGGCGCGCGATGCGGCTGCCTACGGAAGTCCTTCCAAAGACGCGGCGGACGCAGTCAAGAAAGGCAATGTGCAGGACTTGGCCTTTCCGAATTTCTTCCCCAACCAGGGTGGCTTGCCGATCCGGGTAGACGGCGAACTTCTCGGCGGCATTGCCGCCAGCGGAGCCAAGTCGGAGGTTGACGAGCAGATCGCCCAGGCCGGACTGGACGCGCTCCTCGGAAAATAGAACATTCTCCGGAACCCGCGGTAACCCTCGAACGTACTCTTGCTTGTGTCTTGGGAGCCGGGTTAGATATCGGCGAAAGGGTGGGGCTGGTCGCGCGCCGTGTATCATATGAAAAAAATAATTCGTTTACAGCAACCAAGTTTCATACGCGACCTTCGTCGAGCTGCCAGTCTCGCTAGTCCACAATTATGAACATCAGGGAAGTAGCGAAGAGGGCCGGGGTTTCCACCGCCACCGTCTCGCGTGTCGTGAATGGCACGGCGCCGGTCGATGCGCGTACGGAAAAGCGTGTCCGTGCGGCGATCCAGCGTACCGGATACTACCCCAATACCCATGCCCGTACCTTGGGGACAGGCAAAAGCCATATTTATGGCCTCATCATTTCCGACATCGAGAACCCGTTCTTTCCCGAGTTGGTCAAGTGTTTCGAGCGCCTCGCCGTAGAGCGCAGCTACGAAGTCCTGATCGCGAATACTGACTACCAGCCGGAGCGCATGGAGGGTTGCGTGCGCCGAATGCTGGAGCGCAAAGTGGACGGCGTCGCGATCATGACGTCGGAAATGGATCCTCACCTCATCCAGACGCTCAGCGGCCGTGGAATCCCCATCGTTTTTCTGGACACAGGATCTGTGGGGCCTGGTATCAGCAATATTTCCCTGGACTACGACAGCGGCGTAGATCAGGCGATCGACCACCTTACCTCGTTGGGTCATCGCAGGATCGCATTTATCAGCGGCCCGGATAACCTGGCGTCGGCCAGAACCCGGCATGAGGCGTTCCTGGCATCTCTGCGCCGCAAGAAGCTCGAGTGCAGCAAGGAATTGATCCGCTCCGCCAACCACCGCTTCGACGGAGGATATGCGGCGATGTTAGAGATCCTGAAGCTGCCGCAGCGTCCGACAGCAGTGCTGGCTTCGAACGACCTGACCGCGATTGGCATCATGGGGGCCGTGTACGAGGCAGGGCTGCGGGTTCCGGAAAATATCTCCGTGGTCGGCTTTGATGACATTGCGCTGAGCAGTTTCATGTCCCCGCCGCTGACCACCATTCGCGTGTCCCGCGCCGACATCGCCGGCTGCGCCTTCACCTCACTGTATTCCGCCAGCCAACTCGGCAAGACCATGGGTGTGACTCACACCGTCCGCGCAGAATTGGTGATTCGACAATCGACAGCTGCCGTGCGAGCGGAACGCTAGAGCGCTTCCGCCTCAACCCCGCGGCTTAACAATACCCTCGCCTTCACGGATCGTGAGTATCTGATTTGCCTTCACATTCGTGAATCGTTCAACTTTTTGCGTGGTCGGCCATTTCACCTCGATCAGATCCACCGTCTCGGCTTTGCCCAAGCCGAAGTGAAGGCGCAGGTCACTTTGTGACATTACACTCGTGCCGCTGTGCACCTCATCCATCTGGCGATGTTTCCCGGTGACCACTCGAACCCGTGTCCCAATTGCCGTCCGGTTGCACTTGGTTCCCACGAGCTTGATCTTGATCCAGTTTTGTTTATTACCGCCCACATTGTGAAGCAGAGAGGGCAGGTCATTCATGTTCAGGACCAGCGCATCCATGCCCCCGTCGTTGTCATAGTCCCCAAAGGCTGCGCCCCGGCTGGAATAACGCTCACTGATGCCAGGCCCCATTTCCGCGGAAACATCTTGGAAGCGGCCGTTGCCGAGATTCTTGTAAACCAGCCGCGGATTCTTGAAAGTCTGGCCGAAGTTGTAGTGATCAATCTCAGGATAAACATGACCGTTGATCTGGATAATGTCCTGCCATCCGTCATTATCGTAGTCGACAAAGCCGCAACCCCAGGCAACATACTGGTTGTTGACGCCAACGCCGGAGGCAAAGGTGACGTCGCTGAACGTCCCATCTCCGTTGTTGTGATATAGGTTGCAGGTGTCATCGGCAAAATTGGTCTTGAAAATATCGAACCATCCGTCGCAATCATAGTCCGCAACGGCGACACCCATCCCAGCCTGCTCGTGCCCGTTGTCACTGTAGGCGCAACCAGCCATAACGGCAACATCGGTGAATGTGCCATCGTGATTGTTCTTGAACAGGATGCTGGGCTCCGAGTCTACGGCGACATAGATATCCGGCCACCCATCGTTGTCGAAGTCATAGGAGACAGCAGTGATGGAATACCTGGGACCCGGTTTCAGGATCCCTGCCTTTTCGGAAACATCGCTAAAGGTACCATCTCCGTTGTTGTGATAGAGGATGTTGGTATCGCCGGGCAAGCCGCGGGGCCCGCACATGATGGGAACGCCTTTCCACTGGCAGTAGTGAGTGTCACTCGGGGGAGGAATGCTCCGCGGATCCAGCGTCAAATAATTGCAAACGAAGAGGTCGAGGTAGCTGTCCCGGTCATAGTCGAGAAACGTACAGCCTGCTCCCCAGCGTACCTTTGCCTGGCTCAACCCGGCTTTTTGCGTGACATCGGTAAATGTTCCATCTCCATTGTTGCGGAAAAGAATGTTGTGTCCCCAAAAACAGCAGAACAGGTCGTCCCATCCGTCATTGTTGTAATCCCCGATGCACACGCCCGTCTGCCAGCCGGTACGCGCTAGTCCGGATTTCTCCGTGACATCGGTGAATGTTCCGTCCCTGTTGTTCTTGTATAGATGTGACGTGGGGGCTTTTCCCGGGGGCCAGTGCGCGTCGAGACGGTCTCCATTGGTGAGATAGATGTCGAGCCAGCCATCGTTGTCGTAGTCGAAGAAGGCAAGTCCGCTGCCCTTGGCCTCAATGATGACCCGCTTGTGGTCTATGCCGCCCCACACATTGGGAGCATTCAGTCCCGCCTTCTGCGCCACGTCGAAATATTGAACCGGAGAAGTCGCCGCGTCCACCATGCTTCGGTCTTTCCAGTTCCAGAGAGGGGTAGTAAGCGCCTCGGTGAGTTTACTGCCCAGCAAGAAAAGGGAAGAACCGAGGAAGCGCCTGCGGGGAAAGTTCATACGATGGTCCGATTATAGAGACTCAACGAGCCCGCATCTTGGGGAAGGGGCAGGGGACGATGCCGGCACCCTCTTTAACCGCGATAATTTGGTCGACGGGAACGTCCGTAAATTTATCCGTCTGCCCGCTCGGCCAGGTGATCACCAGGGATTCGATTTTGGACCTTTTGCCCAGGCCAAAATGAATGCGCGGATCGCTGGCGGACATGTAGCTGCTGCCGCCTACTGCCTGTGAGTACTGCACAAATCCTTCTGAGGTGAGTTTCAGTCGAGCACCGATACCGTCCCGGTTGGATTTTGTTCCGATCAATTTCACCGTGAGCCAGTGGTTTGCATTGCCTCCGTCATTGCGCAGCAACTCGGGAAAGTCGCCTCGATTGTTCACTGCAATGTCGACGTCGCCATCATTGTCGAAATCCGCGGTTGCGAGACCGCGGCCAGCAACCGGGCGAAGGAAATCCGGCCCCAGAGAAGCCGAGGACATGGCGAAATGGCCATGGCCCAGGTTGCGGAACATCAGCAGCGGTTCTTTATAGGAGACTTCACCGTGATAAAGGCTTACGTTGTCCAACATGGCGCCATTCAACTGCAGGATATCGACCCAGCCGTCATTGTCGTAGTCCAGGAACTTGGCCGCCACGCCACTCAGGAGCCTCGCCCTGGCGCCGATGCCGGAACTGTATGTATCGTCCGTAAATGTCTTGTCTCCATTGTTGAGGTATAAGCGATTTAATTCGAAATCCAGATGAGTGATGTACACATCCAGCAAACCGTCGCCATTTACATCCGCGGCGTCTATACCCATTCCTGCTTCATATTTTCCATCTTCGCTTACTGCCAGTCCTGAAATCAGGGACACGTCCTTGAATGTGCCGTCGTGATTATTGAGAAACAGGAAATTGGGCCAGGTGTCGTTGGCAATCGCGATATCCGGCCAACCGTCGTTGTCGAAGTCCGCCAGCACCACACCCATACCTTTCGATTCCGGCAGGCCAACGCCTGACTTCTCGCTCACATCGGTGAATGTGCCATCGTGGTTGTTGTGGTAGAGCTTGGTTTTCTGGCCTTTGTAGTCGCTCGGATTGCAGTAGGAGCGATATCCCGGAGCGCGCTCTCCGCACCAGAGGTTGTTCTTCGGCGTCCACTGAATGTAATTGGTGACCACCAGGTCGAGCCAGCCATCCTTATCGTAGTCAAACCATCCCGCGCTGGTTG
The DNA here is from genome assembly GCA_035507705.1 of Acidobacteriaceae bacterium. Taxonomy (GTDB): domain Bacteria; phylum Acidobacteriota; class Terriglobia; order Terriglobales; family Acidobacteriaceae; genus PALSA-350. The sequence continues at coordinate 169,987 of DATJNV010000101.1, read as the reverse complement.
ACCATCCGCCTTCGTCGGCAACTCCAGCCTTGGCGGTAACGTCGGTGAACGTGCCATCGTGATTGTTGCGGTAGAGAATGGCGCGTCCGTACCCTGTCACGTAAAGATCGGGGTAGCCATCGTTGTCAAAATCTCCGACCGCTACACCTTGACCGTAGTGCCCTTCGCCGCCTACGCCGGCTTTTTCCGTGACGTCGGTAAACGTTCCGTCACCGTTGTTGTGATAAAGGGCGGATCGCAACGGCGCGGGCGGTTTATAAATGTCGGTGGCTGCCGATTGGACGAAGTACAGGTCCATCAGTCCGTCCTGATCGTAGTCAATCCAACCCACTCCGGTGCCCATGGTTTCCAGATAATATTTCTGATCGGTTTGCGTGGAGTCTTGAAGGAACGTGATTCCGGCAGCTTTGCGAACGTCGGTGTAGCGGACGGGGATGGATGATTCCTGCGCTGGCGCTGGCTGGTGTGAGCTAATCTGACTGGATGCGACAGCCCCGGCAATCAGCAGACAGGCAACGGTAAGGAAAAATCGATGGCCCACGAGTCAGAGTGTCCTATCTGCCAGCGAAAGCGCGAACAGCAGTAGTTGTTGCCGGTTAGCCATCGTCATGGGCACATTACCGGCTGGGGCAGTCTCAGGCGCTTGCGCCAATACCTGTTCAATTCGGTTTATGTCCAGCCCGCCGGCTCCGCTGCTGTTCTTGAAGCGGTCGAGGACTTCCCTGGCTTTAGCAATTTGCCCGGTCTCAAAGTAGAAAATGCCCAGCGTCGAATAGCTGCCCGGCCATTCCGGCAGCAGATCCACTGCGCGCTCAAATTCCTGTCCGGCCTTCGCGGTATTTCCTTCCAGCGCAAAAGCGATTCCCAGGCCCCAGAGTATCTTTCCCGAGCCCGGGATGCGCGTTTGCCCTTCCAGCAGCGTTCGCTTGGCGGCTGGGATGTCCCGCTGTCGGAACTCCTCCAAGGCCAGCGCAAGATAAGCCTGATCGTTATCTGGATTCCGTCCGACCGCATCGCGGTAAATTTCTTCTGCGTGGACCGCGTCACCCAGGTGACCGTAAATGTCGCCAAGCAGAGAAAGGTAGGCAGCGTCTTTGCGGCCCTGCTCTGAAACCTGTTGCGCCCAATCGAGCGCCTGCGAATAGAGGCTCTTCCGGAAGCAAGCATCTGCTAGGTCGAATTTTATTTCGTCTGAATTTGGATCCAGCTGGAGCGCGGCCTCGAAATGCTGAATGGCCTCGTCATACAGGTGGTAGCGCGCGAGCAAGACTCCTATTCCCGCCACGGTGCGATTATCGTTTGCGCTGACCTTGTCGAGATGCGCAATGGTAGCTTTAGCTTCCTCGATCCTGCCCGCCCTCAGATACGCTTCGGCCAGCAGATATAAACCTTCCGGTTGATCCGGATGACTGCGGAGCTGTTCCGTGATGTCGGCTATATCCAGTTGATTGCGGGCCTGAGGAGCAAGCCTGGATCGGTTATCGAGGTAGTCGAAAAGATGTTCGTTCGGAAATTCGCCGTCCGAAACATGTTTGGAGAGGGTCTGAAACATGTTCAGGTCATGATCCGCGGCGGCGGTTTCATGCAAGCTTCGTTCCACCATCGCGAGCTTGTAGTATCCGGTAGCTCGGTTGCCGTTGACTTTGACGTATTTTCTGAGCAGGTCCGCCGCCTCGGGAAGCTTCTTGCTGGCGATGTAGAGGTTGGCCAATTCCAGGAGTGCGTCGGCGTAGTTGGGATTTAAGCGCAGGACTTCATGGAATTTTTCTTCCGCGCCGGCAGAATCTCCCTGTTGTTCCGCAATCAAACCCAGGTTGAACAAGCACACGGTATTGTGAGGATCCCGCTTAAGCCCCAACTGAAAGTTCTGCTTTGCCTCATCAAACCTTCCCATGCGCTGGTAGGACAAAGCGAGCAAAGCATAAGACGGCGCCGAGGGTTCGATCGCTATCACTTTCTCAAACTCTTCTACCGCCTTCTCGCTTCTGCCCGACCTCAGGTAGCTCTCGCCCAGGGCAGCATGGAGATCCACCCGTTGCGGTGCAATGCCGACGCCGGACTCGAGCAGCGGGATAGCATCCTCAAAATAATTCTGAGACATGCTGATCTGGGCCATGAGAAGGATGATGTCCGGGTTCTCTGGTGCTCGCTTGTGCGCCCGAACAAGCAAGGCGAGCGCGTCCATAGGACGCGATTCATCCGCAAGAACCTGGGCCAGCAGGTAGAGCGTTTCGGAGGACTCAGGCTTAGCTGCCAGCGCACGCTTCAAAACCAGTTCCGCCTGGGGATATTGACGGTTGCGAAGCAACGTCTGTCCCAGGTTGTAGGTAATCTCGAAGGATTCCGGATTTAAGGCATCAGCCTTCTCGAGTTCAAGCTGCGCCGTCTTGTACTGTCCTTCCGATGCCAGCAATACGCCCAGCGAGAAATGCAACCGGATGTCGTTCTTGTGAAGCTGGGAAAGGTCAGCCGCTATGCGCAGAGCTTCGCTGGTCCGTTTGCTTTCAAGATAAGCGCGGATGAGGTTGAGACTCGTTTCGGCATTTGCCGGGCGTACCCGCTCAAAATAGGGAATGGCTTCCCCGGGGGAACCGCGGGCCATCAACAGCACACCCAGGTTGTAGTTTGCATCCCGGTTCTTTGGGTCGAGCCGCAATCCAGTCCGGAATTCTTTCTCTGCCGCGTCGAGCTTCTTTTCTGCCACGTAAACGTTGCCCAGGTTGTTATGGGTCGGCGCAGAGTTGGGGGAAAGTTGCAAAGCGTGCTGCAAGGCTGCAACCGCGGCAGGGAAGTCCTGCTTGTCGCTTTCGATAATGCCCAGCAGATTGTAACCATCCACGCTGGGATGCTGGGCAAGTTGCTCCTCGATTTTGCTCTCTGCTTCGGCGAGACGACCCTGCTGAACTAACCTTTCTACTTCGGGAAAACCCGGGTTCTGCTCAAACGCATACACGCGGCCGCCGAAAAGAATGCAGGACAGAGTCAGCAGGCTGAGGAGCCTCAAGAAGGAGAACGGGAATCTCCTGGGAGCCAAGAAGGCCGCTGCAGAAGGGTTCGCAATCAAGGGCACGGCTTCACAGGCCGCGGAGAAACTCGGATCTAAAGTAAGTCGTGGATTTATCCTCGGCGCAAACGCAATGTAATGGTCTTGGGCTTTGGTCCCTGACGTATTGCTTTCCGGCCCGGTCCCGCGTTTTCCGCAGCCCGTAAAACCGTGCCTCTCGTCCAAAGCTTTGCCCGCGGTCTTTCGAACAATGCTTGGCCCCTCGCATGACCGCGGCATGACGCTCACTGTAGCATCTCCATGGCCTGCCGGGCGCGTGGGTTCTGGGGCTGCAGTCGGAGCAGTTCCTGTAACACATCTCGGGCTTGTTGCTTGTCGTTGCGCAGCGCATACAGACGGGCAAGGTTCAGATAGGACTGGTCAAAGTTCGGGGCGACGCGGATGCAGGTCTTGAATTGTTCCTCTGCCCTTGCGTAGTCCTGCCCATGAACGAAGAGCACCCCAAGGTTGTTCAACGCCTCAGGGTAGTCCGGACGCAGATCCACCGCTTTCTGTAAATAACCCGAAGCGCGCTGCATCTGGCCTTGTTGGGCATATAACATGCCGAGACTGTAGACGACTTCAGCATCATCGGGTTGAACGGCGAGCGCCTGGTCTAGAAAGTCCTCTGCTTTCTCAAATGACCTCTGTCTGCGGTAGACATTCCCGAGGTTCAGCAGTGCGGTCCCGTAGCGCGGCCGCAGCAGAAGCGACTGTTGAAAGTTTTTGACCGCCTCATCCGGATGGCCTTCCTGGGCAGCGATCATACCCAGGTTGTTCCACGCCTCCGGATAGTTCGGCCGCAGCTTCAAGGTCTGCTCCAGATAGAGGCGCGCCTGCTGAAAATCATTTCGTCTCAGGCTCAGCGTGCCCAGGTTGTAATAGCCATCAGCATCATCTGGCTTGGCTTTAATGACCTGCTGAAATGACTCCGCCGCCTGGTCCAGGTAACCGTGTTGGAACAAGGCAACACCATAGGTAAAGTCATTGCGCTGAAACGCGCCCTGATAGAGCGCTCCACCTGAGGGGAGTGCCCGTCGCTGGCGATCGGCAGCCGTGGCAGGTGCCGACCTCACATCTTCCAGCACACGCCCAGGGTCTATCGGCCCCTGGTACACCTTGACGATCATGCCCTCTTTGTCCAACAGGAAAGAAGTGGGAATGGCAAGGTTCCGGCGCCGGTCGAATAAGTAACGGTAAATGATGTTGTAAACACCAGCCACCTCCTCCGTAGCAAAAAGCACCGGATAGGAGAAAGTTTCCTGCCCCGCGAACCGGCGCGCCTTCCGCGTATCGGCCGCGTCGTCTACGTTTACCGCCAGAATTTGCAACTGCTGCGCGTGCCGTTGCAGTAGCCGCAATTGATCCGCGCAGACGGTTGACGCGGCCACCCAAAAGTTGAGCAGCACAAAGTGACCCTGCAGGCTTTTGAGCTCGTGTATGTTGCCCGCCACGTCCGGCAGAGAAAACTCCGGAGCCTTCAAGGGTTCAAGCAGCCACGTCTCTACCTGCGAAGGTAACTCTTCTAACTTCGGCGGTGGTCCCGCGCCAGCCCATGCCGCGGGCGGGGCGACGAAAGGCTTGGCCACGAATTCAGCCGAGCCCTCTACGATCTCGATCCGGCGGTCGACCGGTATACGTTCAAATTTCTGCGTCAGCCCACTGGGCCATCGCACGGTAACCGTGATTTTGTCTTCCGGCTTGCCCACGCCAAACAAAACTTCTTTCGTGTGCTGGGCAAGAAATCCAGATCCTGCCTGCAGGTATTTCGTTTGCCGTAAGGTCCCCACCTCAACCGTGATCGCACTGCCAATGGCATCGCGATTGCTTGTTTTCCCGCGCAAGCGGAACGCGACAGAAGAACCAAGGTCCTTCATCCCATTGTGCAAAATCCGTAGTTGTGGGGCATTCCGATTCTTGAGGATAATTTCCAGTCGCCCGTCGTGATCAAGATCGGCCAGCGCAAACGAACGGCTGTCTTCAGGAAAATCCAGTCCCACTGCACCCGAGACCTCGGTAAACGTGCCATCGCGGTTGTTCGCGAACATAACATTCCGTTCATAGCCACTCCACGAGCCATCGGATCGAATCAATTCGTTGAGCGCATTCCAACCATGCTCATAAGCCGGCGAAGGGGTGGAGTCCTGCGGTGATTTAGCCACTACCTGCCGCCAGAAAAAGCTGGCAAGATCGTTCTTGTCCGATGCCGAAATATATCCATTGGCTATGTATAGGTCGGGGTAGCCGTCATGATCGAAATCCCAGAAGTCTGAGCACCAGGACCATCGGCCCATCTCGACCCCGGCCTGTTGGCTGATGTTTTCAAACTTCCCATTCCCCTGGTTTCGGTAGAGCGAATTGCCGCGTGCGTGCTGCTGGTAGAGGGCGCGAATCTCTTCTGAAGCGCGCTCTTGAAAGTGCTTCTGCCCGGAAACCCGCTGCCCCGCGGAGGACCACATGTTGGCGGCATAGATATCGGGTTTTCCATCGTTATTGAAGTCGGACCAGGTGGCGCTCATGCCGGCTCCGACATCGTCAACGTGAGCCTGGCCGGAGATCGCGGTGAAGGTCCCATTACCGTTGTTGCGGTACAGGTTCGCCCGCCCGAAATCGTTGGCCACATACAGATCTGGCATGCCGCCCGCATCCGACTGGCCCCAGGCGCAGGCGAAACTATAGCGGTTGTTCTCGATGTTCAATCCCGCGGTTTCTGTCTGGTCTACAAAGGTCGCGTTGCCCTCATTATGGAGTAGAAAATTTGGCGGACCATTACGGGCATCGAAATACGGTACCGGGTAGTGATATTGATCCAGGCCGAGGTAATAGCTGTACACGCAGAAATAGATATCGAGACGCCCGTCGCCATCGTAGTCGGCTATCGCCGCATGAGTGAAAGTTCCCTGCGGAGGACTCTTGAATTTGAATGCATCGTGTTTGATCGAGAATATTCCGTTGCCTTGGTTCAGGAAGAGAAGCGGACCGCTGCCACAAACCACAAGCAGGTCCTGCCGCCCCTTGTTCTCGAAGTCGGCGAACAAGGCGCACGCGGTGCCGTCCAGCACCCCCACGCCGCTTTTCTCGGTTACGTCTTCCAGGGTGCCATCACCGCGGTTGCGGTAGAGCCGGTTGGGCAGGCCGGATGGCTGGCAGACATAGAGATCATCAAAGCCGTCGTTGTCGAAATCTCCCACCGCCAGACCGTTGTTACCGTAAACGTCAATCCCGCATGCGCCATCCAGGACGGTGCGCCAGTAGTCGCAGCCACGAAGCATTTGCCTGCGGTATGACTCCGTGTGTCCAAGAGCCTGCGCTGTGACGTCGATAAACATTCGTCCCGGAACAACACTCACCGTTTCTTGCGTGGCCTCCCACCTTTGGGCTTTCCACCCCGCCGAGTCGTCCTGTAACCATTCCGTGCGCCAGAATCCGACCCGCTCCTCCCGGCGCTCATTGTTCCGCTGCAAAACCATGTCAAAGCGAATGTCACACCGAACGCCAGGAAGAACGGCCGGAGCAGCACTAACAACTTCTTCGATACTGGTGATTTCAAATTCCGCGGTCTCTACGCGCGAAACCGGTCCCAGCCAAGCTCGGATGTGCTTGATGAATCGGTCCCGGCCGGCGACCACCTTGCTGCTAAAGCGTCTTCTTTTGCAATCGATCCCATAGCCAGAACGCAGAGTGATCTCGGTTTCGGGAACCAGAGTAGAAGCTTCGATCGATGGACTCAACAACTCCGCAAAGGCCGAGAAATCGGCGGCCGAGACCTTGAGCGCCTGGCTCCAACGGTTGAGAAGCGCAGCGATTTCAAAGGCATATTTTTCGGTTACATATTCGTCCGCACCGGCGGTGACCAGGCGGAGGACATCCTCCAGTGGAGACCGCGCCGGATAGTGGGGAGTGAGACGGATATCGGAGAGGGGAAAATTGTGATCTTCGCTCCCCAAAGCCCCCGGGAATCCAAACCAGAGCGATGATCCGTGCAAAGGTGCCGTACGGAGAATCAAGGGCGCCAACCCCATGGTCTTGAGGAGCGACCGTCGGGAAAAGAATCGGTCTTCGTTTTTGTGGCGCGACATCCCTGGACTGTTCGGCAGAGCCGGCAAATGCTTGCATGCTAGCACCAAGACACAGTCCTCCCCAAGACGCCAGGTCTTTCCAGGCACGTTTGGGCACTTTATGGCGTGAAGGAACTCCAACTTTCGGTTGACAACGATCATTTCCGTGGATTAGAGTCCTTGGCGGACGATGTAACCGGTTACTTCGCAGTAGGAAACGGTTACTCATTCGAGTCGGCGCCCAAGTAGCCCGATGGACCATGTGGCATTTGATTTGGAGGAACCGTGATGAGCCGTAGTCGCCCCTCTCTTCGCTGGATCGCGTCCCTAGGTTTCCTAACCCTTTCGGCTCTGGCTTTGCTCCTGACGCCCAGCCAGCGCGTCTTCGCCCAGGTAGACGAAGGATCCATTTCCGGAACGGTGACAGACCCTACCGGCGCCGTCGTTCCAAATGCACAGGTGACCCTCCTCAATACGGACCAGGGAATAACCCTGACCACCACGACGAACGGATCTGGCCAATATACCTTCTCGCCGGTCAGAATTGGACACTACACCGTATCCGTGTCGGCGCCCGGTTTTTCAACTACGAGCCAACAGAATTTGCAAGTGACGGTGGGCCTGGCGTTGCAGGTTAACGTTGAGCTGAAAACTGGCGCCACCTCCGAGACTGTCCAGGTAACGACCGCACCGCCTGAGTTGCAGACATCAGAGTCTTCGGTGGGCCAGACGATCACCGGTCAAACGATTAATAGCCTGCCTCTCAATGGGCGTAACTTTACCTTCCTGGCCCAACTGGGCGCGGGCGTGAATACTCCCCAGGCGGACACAAGGGGCAATGCAGCCTCCGGCGCCTTCACTGCGAACGGGCTGAAGCCTGCGCAAAACAACTACCTACTCGACGGCATTGACAACAATTCCAACGCCGTTGACTTCCTGAACGGAACGAACTACATCGTTCTGCCTCCGCTGGATGCGCTCGCGGAATTCAAAGTGCAGACCGCGGACTTCAGCGCCGAACTCGGTCGCGCTGGCGGCGCCGTCCTCAACGCCACCATCAAGTCCGGTACAAACTCAATCCACGGCGCGGTCTGGGAATTTTTCCGCAACGACAAGCTCGACGCGGCAGATTGGTTTGAAGACAACCAGGGCATTCAGAAAGGCGAATTGCGCTGGAATCAGTTCGGCGGTGCCATTGGCGGCCCGATCGTCAAAAATAAGGTCTTCTACTTTGGCGATTACGAGGGGTGGCGGCGTGTGCAGGGCAATACCCAGTCGGGTGTTTCTGTGCCGACGGTGGTAGAGCGCAACAGTGGTTACACCAATCTCGCCGACATCATAACCGGCCAGGGCACAACTTCCAGGGCCGACGCTCTGGGACGGCAGATACCGCTGGGGGCAATCCTCGATCCGGCTACCACCCGAGCCGTCGCAGCAGGTACAGTGGATCCTGTTTCGGGTCTGACCAACACCTCTGCCAGCACCGTCTATGTGCGTGATCCCTTTGGCACCTGTGCACCCTCTACCACCAACTTCACCCTCGCGGGTTGCAATCTAAATCAACTTCCCGCGGGGCGCCTGGATCCCAACGCCATTAAGCTGTTGAACCTTTACCCATTGCCAACCAGCGGCGGACTCTCTTCGAACTTTGGATCAAGTCCCGCCCTCTACGAGCACCGTAACGCCTTTGACGTCCGCGTCGACTACGATATCAACTCGGGCAACCAGATATTTTCCCGCTTTAGTTGGGTAGATGACCCGCAATTTATCCCGGGTCCGTTCGGAGGCATTGCGGACGGCGGCGGCTTCGAGCAGGGCGACCAGAGTGCAAAGTCCTATCAGTCTGCCTCGGCATATACGCACGTGTTTTCGCCCAACCTGGTCAACGTAGCGCGTGTGGGGGTAAACCACCTTCTCACTTCACGCTACGGACCAGAGGGCACGTCACTTGGCCTTCCGGCGCAATACGGAATCCAGGGCATTCCGCAGACCTCTGAAAACGGCGGCCTCCCCACCATCAATATCAGTGGACTGAATCAACTGGGCAGTAACTCTTTTCTGCCTTCAGACGAGGTGAGCGACACTCTCCAGGTCACAGACGACTTAACCAAGGTTTACGGCGCTCACAGTTTCAAGATGGGCATCGAATTCCAGAACGTGAAGTTCTCCACCTTGCAGCCGGCCTATTCACGCGGTGAGTTCGGTTACAACAACAACAGCAGTTCCGTCAGTTACACAGACATTCCCAACGTTGGCGGCGGTGCGACGGGTCGCGCACAGTTTCTGTTGACTCCCACCCTGACATCGGTAGCTGGTGGCGTGAATTACGTGGGAGGCGCCGACCAGGTAGAAGCCTCGAACATTAACAAGACGTACGACGAGAAGAAGTATTTCGCGGCGTATTTTCAGGATGACTGGAAGATAACTCCCACCCTAACCCTCAACCTCGGCCTGCGTTATGACTACTTCGGGCCTATCAACGAGACCAATGGCGGTCAGGCGAACTTCATTCCCGGTCCCAATCCGTTCTCCGGTCCGGCCTTCTTGCTTCCGGCGACCGGAAAAGACAACCGCCAATTGTCTTCGACGGCTAATAATCCTGCCCTTAACGGCAACGGTTTTCTCGATCTGCTGGCCAAGGACGGCATCGCGCTCGAAGAGACCAACAAATACGGGCAGGGTCTGGTGCAAACCCAAAAGACCAATTTTGCGCCGCGCATAGGCTTCGCCTATCAAGCCAGCCCAAGATTGGTGGCGCGAGCCGGATTTGGCCTCTTTTACAACTCGTTCGACAATCAGGGATACGGACCTAATATCGGCGAGAATTATCCCTTCGTCTTTAACTTCAACTATCAACAACAGAACCTGGGCATTCCCAGTGTCACCCCAATCAGTGGCAGTTCGCCGTGGTCCGGATGCGCCACCGCAGGGCCCGGGGGAACGGCAACCCTCAGTTCCGGTCTCTCCTGCGTTGCATTTTCTCCCCTGGATGTGAACGCGCAGGGTTTAGGGTTCCAAGGAATGCAGTTTAATTACCACACCCCCACGGTCATAAGCTCTAATCTCACTCTGCAGTATTCGCTCACCCGTACGCTGTCTGCACAGGTCGCATATGTGTATACCCGGGGCAACCATATTCAGATAGGTCCCGGCGACAATAACGTGACAGCGATCTTGCCCGCCGGAGCAAGTACCAACAACGCGGTTCCATTCCCGGATTTCGGGCATGGTTCGAGCTACGTCATCACCGCCGGAACCAGCAACTACAATGCATTACAAACGAAGCTTGAGCAGCAGTACGGGAATGGCCTGCAATTCCTTGTCACCTACACCTGGTCCAAGACACTGGGCGATGATCAAGATCAGCTGAATGGTGGCAGTGTGGCGGGGTATCGTGCCCCGGACGTGCCGGGTTATGGGGTCGAGTACGATTACGGCCCACTCAATTACGACATCCGCAACGTCTTTCACGCCAGTGGCGGTTACGAACTCCCCTTCGGAACGGGTAAGAAATACTTCGGCAATGCAAGCAAAGTCGAGAATGCAGTTGTAGGAGGCTGGAGCGCCAACGTGATTAGCGGGCTTCAGGGCGGCCAGCCGATTACGTACAGTTGTCCAACGAGCACCACCTCGGGAACCAGCTGTTACGATGTGAAAGTACCGGGACAGAGCCAGAAGCTGGGGCTGCACAAGGACTCCAATGGAAAGCTCAATTGGATTGGCAACCCGGCGGCCTTCCAGCAGCCTTGCCCGCTGCTAGCTGCTCCAACCTCTGGTTGCGAAACGAATGTACCGATTCTGGGTGGCAGTCAGGGAACGTCGGTAACACCGGGGCTGGCTAAGTTTGACTTCTCGGCCTTCAAGGCCATCCCGATTAACGAGCGTTTCTCCATGCAGTTCCGTGCAGAGTTCTTCAACATTCTCAATCACCCGACCTTCAATGCCCCTAATTTCGGCGGCAACGGGGTAACCTCGGTTTCGAACTCGGGCAACTTTACCAGCACCAACTTCGGTGAGATTGGATCCACTCGGTTTGCTCCATACGATCCGCGGCAGATCCAATTTGCCCTAAAGCTGTATTACTAAGTTAAGATGAAAACACCCCGAAGAGGGCCTGCCGACCAGCGGCCGGATCGGGGTGTTTCTGTATAGAACTGGTCTCGTAAGTCACCTGCGCCAGTTGAGACCTCGTATGAGACCCAGGCCCGAAACCGGGCTCATGCGGCTGGCCGAAGTCGCAAACCTATAGATGAGACCAGTTCTAGCGCCAGGCTCACGCGGTAATTCGAGGTGGTCCGTGAGCAAAAGGCCCCAGCTTCGGTTGGCGATTCTTTATCTGCTGGCTTGCGGTTCGTTCGTCCTAGCCGAAAACACTCAAACTCTTAAGCTCGACCAGGAGTTTCAGTCCGCGGTAGCCCATTATCACGCCGGACAATTGCCAGAGGCAGCCGCCCAACTGGAGGATCTTCTACCTAAGGTTCCAAAGAGCTTTGAGGTCCACGAGCTTCTGGGACTGGTTTACGCTGGTCAGTCGCAGGACGCGAAGGCTGTCGAACAACTCCAGGAAGCTGTTCGTTTGAAGCCCGATTCTCCAGCTGCCCGCACCAATCTCGCGGCGGTCCTTGTGCACTCAGGGAAATCTGAGTTAGCGGGCGAGCAGTTTCGCAAGGCCCTCGAACTGGAACCCCACGACTTCGATGCCAACCACAACCTGGGTGAGTTCTACATTCATTCTGGAAAGATCGCAGATGCGATCCCTCTACTGGAGCAGGCGCAGCGGATCACCCCAACCTCATACGATAACGGTTACGATTTGGCGCAGGCTGATTTACTGACCGGCCGGATTGTGCCCGCGAGACAGCTTGTCCAAACCATCCTGCAACAAAAAAACACCGGAGAGTTGCACAGCCTGCTGGGTCAGATCGAAGAGAAGGAAGGGAAATTCGTGGATGCGGCGAATGAACTCGGCATTGCTGCGAAGATGGATCCGAGCGAAGAAAATCTCTTTGACTGGGGCAGCGAATTTCTCCTCCACAGAACATACGAACCTGCGATTGATGTATTTAAGCAGGCCGTGAGGCGGTATCCCAGCTCACCCCGCCTTTTCATTGGGCTAGGTATGGCGCTCTATTCGCGGGGCAAATACGATGATGCCGTTAACGCCTTGCTGGCGGCGGTTGATCTTGCCCCCTCCGATCCTCGCGCTTATCTTTTTCTCTCCAAAGCCTACGACAGCTCTCCCAGTCACGCAGACGAAGTCATCCAGCGGTTTCGCCGATTCTCTGAGCTGGAGCCCGGGAACGCGCGCGCTCTCTACTACTACGCCATGAGTTTGTGGAAGGGAAGGCGGGCGGAAGATCCCGGTTTTGACCTTAAAGGAGTCGAATCCCTGCTACAAAAATCAATCGTGCTCGATCCGAACCTTTCAGAAGCGCACGTGCAACTGGGTAACCTTTACGCCGACCAGCGGGAATATGAAAAGTCCATTCCCGAATATACGAAAGCGCTCGAATTAAACCCGAATCTTCCTGACGCCCACTACCGTCTTGGACAGGACTATGTGCATACCGGGCAGAAGGATCGTGCTCAGGCAGAATTCACAATTTATCAACGGCAACGGGCCGAGCACATGGCGGAGCTTGATAAGGAACGAGCAGAAGTGCAGCAGTTCGTTTATTCCGCCAAAACCCCGCCTCCAACCAAGCCATGACCAACCCACCAACTAACTAAACCCGGGAACTCGCCGGGAGATTGGTCGCGGCAATCATCCGGAGCGGTCCGTATATTGCGCGGTCACAGGCAAAACTGAAGGTAACCGGGCTGGGCTGGAAGTCTAGACTCCAGACCTGGGCCAATCTACCGCATGAAATACAGTCTGCCCTGAATGAGTCGGACGGGATAAGAGAAATCTGAGACCCACGGCAGTGCTGTCACCCACCATGAGAGGCTCAATAGCCTCCGTGATCCTCTCCGCTCACTTCACACGAACCGTAGGTTCCACAGACAAACCCGGCCGGAGCAGGTGATCTTTGTCCTCGTTGCGATCTGTGAGATCGATGCGCACCGGAATGCGCTGTACCACCTTGACGTAGTTCCCGGTGGCATTTTCCGGTGGAAACAGGCTTAGCACCGAGCCGGTTGCGCCGCCGATTTGGGTCACGGTGCCGTCGTAGTCACGGCCATAAGCATCCACATGAATCTTGACCTTCTGCCCGGGACGCATCAACCGTAGTTGCGTTTCCTTGAAATTTGCCGTGATCCAGACATCGTCCAGCGATACCAGAGTCATCAAATTTTGCCCCACGCTGACGTTCTGCATCACTTCCAGGCTCTTCTTGGTGATGATCCCGTTCACCGGGGCGACGATCCGGGTATAGCTAAGATTCAACCGTGCCTGGGCAAGCTGGGCCCGTGCCTGCTCCACCTGGGCAGCGGCCTCGTCGGCCTTGGCTTTTTGAATTTTCACCTGGTCGGGAGCCGTCTGTGCGTACTTCAATGCAGCTTGCGACTGCACCACCCGATCGCGCGCGATGCGAACGGCATCTTCCGCGGCAATCTCGTTTGCCTTGGCCCCCAGCAGCGCAGCCTTGGACGCATCAGCGGCGGCTACCGCCGCGTCGAATTGCTGTTTGGAGATGACGTCCTTTTCGACCAGCGGCGTGTATCGTTTCAGATCCAACTGCGCCTTGACATTATTCGCGTCCGCTTGCGCCACATCCGCCTGCGCCGCTTCCAATTGGCGCTGAGACTGCTGTACGGATGCATCCGATGTGCGCAATCCGGAAGCGGCAGTTTGCAGGTTGGTGTTGGTGTTGATGCCAATGACGGGTACATTCACCCGGGCCGCTTCGTAATTGGCTTCCGCGCTCTCCAGGTTGGCCTCGTCCTGCTGTACAGTAACTTCAAAATCCTTGGGATCAATCTCGGCGATGAGCGTGCCTGCCTGGACATATTGGTTCTGTTCGACGTTCACTTTGATGACCTGTCCGGCAACGCGCGCGCTGATTTGTATCAGGTGTCCGTCCACCTCGGCGTCGTCCGTGTCTTCGTAGTACGTCGAATGCCACCAGAAGAGCAGTGCGCCAACCACAAGGACAGCGACCACGCCGATGATTATGAAGCGGCGTCTCCCCTTTTTGCGTGGAGGATTGTCGAAATCCTGCTGGTCGTTGTTGCCAGCTTGTGGACCCTCGTCAACAACGGTGGTTGCACGCCCTGATTCCGGATTTTGTTCCGCCACGGCTACTTTCCTCCCACGTAATCCTTGTAATTCGTTTGCGCGATGCCCAGCGCGCGGGCCAGAGAAAGTTTCGCCACGTTGTGCTGATACTGGCTCACTACCAGCTGCTCATCAGCCTGCGCCATCGAGGCCTGGGCCTGCGATACGGCGAGGTTATCTGCAACTCCGGCCGCGTACCGCTGTTGCGCTTCGCTCAGAGCTTCGGTGGCCAATTCTACATTGCTGCGCGAAACGGCAACCTGCTTGGCGGCTGCTCCGATATCGAGAATGCTGTCGCGCACATCGGCGCCGATCTGGCCGCGCAGGTCGCTCAATTGTGCTTGCTTCTGTTCCAACTGCGCCTGGGCGTCCCGCGCGTCGCCGCGCAGCCTGGCTTCCTCAAACAGCGGTACGGAGGCTGTCCCGACGGCATCGAAGGTTCCATGGGAATGACCCAAAGTAGGCCCAATCACGCCGTAGTCGCCAGAAAACGAGATCGTCGGGTAGCGTTCCGCGGTAGCTGCTGAGCGCATAGCCTGAGCGCTCTCCACCTGCTGTTGCAGCGCCTGCAGATCTCGCCGGTGCGCAAGCGCCTGCTGCACTGCGGCATTGGGCTCCACGTTGTCGAGCGCCTTGAACGGCGCCTGGTCTGTCAATTCGTAGCTCTGTTCCAGGGGAAGGCCAATGGTGCGGGCTAAAGCGATCTTGTCTTTCTCGTATTGATTTTTCGCCGAGATCAATGTCTGTTGTTGCGTCTGATAGTCCACGCGGGCGCGCAGCTCGTCCAGTAGCGGAGCTGTTCCTGCCTGGTGATTCGCAACCGCCTGGTCCAGCGATACTTTTGAGGTGTTTACCTGGGCCTGCGCAGACTGCACGCGCGACGCATCGGCGATACAGAGCAGATACGCGTTGCCGACAGTAAGCACGACCATGTCCCTGGCATCCTCCACGGATAGCCGCGACCCCTGGAAGTTGTGCTTGGACGCCATGTAATCTCTCAGAGAAGACAAATTCAACAGCGACCAATCGAGCGAGCCCCGGATGTCTGTGTACCCGTACGGTCCGATGATTTTCGGAAACCCAGGGAAGGTCAGGCCTTCCGCCTGCAGGTTGACTTGCTGCACCGATTCCTTGGCAGACGCGTTGATTGTCGGTAACAGAGCCTGCAATTGCTGTAACTGCTGCGCGCCGGCGGACCCTGCATTGGTGCTCGAAAGCACCAGGCCCAGGTTGTACTGCAAACCCATACGGATTGCCTGATCGAGCGAGAGCGGCAAAACCCCTGCAACGGGTGCTTGCTTCACCAAGCTGCCCTGATAGGTGCTGCTATTCACTTGCGCTGGTGTTGCCTGCACCGGGGTGCCTAAGGGATTTGCGGATGATCCGCTCGCTCCTGTACCCGGAAACTGTGCCAGTAGGGCAGGGCAACAAAAAGCCAGGTTCAGAAGCACAACCAGTAACCTGCCTGTGCCCCACGTTACACCCGGATTTCGTATCATCCTGCAGTCAACCTCTGAATTTCACCTGTAGGCCGGAAAAAGCCAGCACAAACTTCGATGCCAAATTAGGTGTGAACTATTCAAAAAGAAAGCCTAAACAAGGCCCGAGACACAATAAGGCGCTAGAACCGGGCTCCACCGGCGTGAGAACGGAAGCAGCGATCAAATCAAGGCAGGTTCAGGCCGGCATGAGGGCCGTCTGCGCACTCATCAGGCAGGTAGCCAGAGAACAAAGCGCCTGGCGATAGGCGCGTCCTACCTGGTCTCGCCGCCACGCTTGGGCTCCAGTTGCACCGCTCAGCCGCAGGCTTTCCGCAGTCTGTTCACCATTTTGCCCGGCCACGGCACGCAGCACGAAAACCGCCCGCAACGCGGGCGCCAACCGGTCCAGCCACTCACGCATTCCCGCGCGCCCCGGGCCGGAGATCATCGCCCCGAACTGCTCACCCGTCAGGCCCGCTGCTGCAAGATCGTCGGTTTCAATACAGGTGTTATCGGCCGGCTGTGCCACCGGAACCGCAAACGCTTCCGGGTGTCGTCCGGCCATTCTCTGTACGGCCGTGCGTACCAGCAAAGTACGCGCCTCGGCATATGCCAGTGTTACTTCGGCGCAAGGATCCGTCTCCACCCTGGCCAGGGTCTCCTCTACCAGTGAAACGGCTTCTTGTTCGTTTCCCAGCAATAGGGCCGCGATCTGAAAAAGCTGCGAGACCGTGTCCTCAGCCATCAAAGGGGTGGCTTCCGGTGCGTAGCTCAGATTCTGCTCGCTCATACGCCCATCCTCCAGACCATCGCCTGATTCTTCGCTAGATTCTTTCCTCTTTATCCTCCCGCAACCCCTCCATAGGCGTCAAATCCTTCCTTTATCGAGCATTCCCGGCAAAAGCCGGACATTTATCCACCGGTTCATCTCGCCTGCTCTTTTAGTAAGGTAGACAGAGTGAGTGCGAAGGGTGGGCGGCAGTCTCACTATGGACAATGTCAGCAAGGATCCTCAGAGTCTTTTTATCGGCCGGGATGAATCGTGGCTGAAGTTCAATCAGCGGGTGCTCGAAGAAGCCCAGGATGCGACAAATCCCTTACTGGAACGGGTTAAATTTCTGGCGATCACCGCCAGCAATCTCGATGAGTTTGCCGAAATTCGCGTAGCCGGCATCATGCAGCGGATTGAAGACGGGTATACCGAGCCGGGCTTCGATGGCCTGACGCCGCGCCAGACACTCGATATCGTGGTCGAAAATATGCACGCGTTCGTCCGCGATCAGTACCGCTGCTGGACCGAACAACTACGCCCCGCGCTTTACGATAACGGCGTCCGCGTGCTGGAGTGGAGTGACGTTGACTCAACTGCGCGCTCTCATGCCCTCGAATACTATCAGCGCGAAGTTGATCCGCTCCTCACCCCCATCACCATTGATCCCGCCCATCCCTTTCCGCGCGTCCTGAATAAGGCACTCTGCCTGGCGTTGCTGTTGCGCCGCAAGCGCAAGGGAGCCAGCGGTGCACTGTTGGGAGTGGTCACTGTACCCCGGGCGCTGCCCCGTCTGATACCGGTACCCTCCAGTTCCGGAACTCATGACTTCGTCTTTCTCGCCGACCTGATTGAGCACAATGCCACAGGCATGTACCGCGGCTATGAAATTCTTTCCGCCGCTGCTTTTCGTGTCACTCGCAATAGCAACCTCTATTTCCAGGAAGAGGAATCACGCAGCCTCCTGGACAGCGTGCGCTCTGAGTTGCACAACCGTCGGAAAGGAGACGCCGTCCGCCTGGAAATCGAAGAAGGGGCGGATGCGGAAATCGTGGATCGCCTGCAGATAAATTTCGAGCTAGAGGACTCGCAGGTGTTCTCGACAGACGGGCCGGTCAACCTGTCCCGCCTCATGAATCTCTACACTGACACTCCGCGGCCGGACCTAAAGTTCAAAGATTTTCTGCCCCGCGAAATGCGACTGAACCGACGATCCGAAGACCTTTTCGATGAGCTGCGTCATCACGACCTGATGCTGCACCATCCCTTCGATTCGTACGATGGGGTGGTCAACTTCATCCAACTGGGCGCTCGTGATCCACGCGTCCTTTCCATGAAGCAGACACTCTACCGAACCAGCTCCGATTCGCCCATGTTTCATGCGCTCATTGAAGCGGCGCAAACCAAAGAAGTGACTGTGGTCGTGGAACTGATGGCCCGCTTCGATGAGGCGTCGAACATTCGCTGGGCGCGCAATCTGGAAGACGCCGGAGTGCAGGTCTTTCACGGCATCGTCGGACTCAAGACGCATTGCAAGCTGGCTCTGCTGATCCGCCGCGACCCCGACGGAGTCACCCGCCGATATGCACACCTGGGCACTGGCAACTACAATCCCGACACCGCCAAGTTTTACACCGACATAAGCCTGCTGACTGCCGATCCTGAGATCACGGGCAGCGTCCACAGCGTGTTCAATTACCTCACCGCGCACTCGGAATCCGACGATTACGCTCCCTTGCAGGTAGCGCCGCTGACTCTGGCGGAGAGCACCATACGAATGATCCATCGTGAGGCGGACCACGCCGCCGCGAGGCGCCCGGCGCACATCATCGCCAAGATGAATTCGCTCCTGGAACAGGCCGTGATTGAGGCGCTCTACATGGCGTCCAAAGCCGGTGTGCAGATCGATCTGATTGTCCGGGGTATTTGTTCGCTTCGTCCCGGAATCCCTGGGGTGAGTGAGAACATTCGCGTGCGCTCAGTGGTTGGCCGCTTTCTGGAACACAGTCGTATCTTCTATTTCGCCAATGGTGGCGACGAAGAAATCTACTGCGGCAGCGCGGACTGGATGCCGCGTAACTTATTTGAGCGATGCGAAGTTGTTTTTCCCATCCGGGACGCACAAATTCGCCATCGCATTCGCAACGAGATTCTGGCCGCATATTTGGGCGACACTGCCAAATCCCGCATGGAGACCGCCGCGGGAAACTATCCGCGGGTCCGCGCGCCGGAGGGCAAGTTGTTTAACGCCCAGGACTTTTTGATCCGTGTGGCCGAGGGACGCGACAGTATCGATGGCATCCCGCCGACCGCCCTAGAGCCTGAAGAAACAGCTGCGGTTGCTGACACCCCCACGGAGCACAAAACGCATCGCCGCCGATCGCCGCGCAAACACCCGGCGGAACCCGCTCCCGCCCGGCAGACCGCGGCCCCGTGAGCCCAGGAGCCAACCGGTAGGCCACGGGTCTCAACCTGACAACATCCAACCGTTTCATTCTCCCGAACAAAAGGTGCCGGTCATCGCTTATCCAGAAGCTCGAGAATCTCCTGTGTCGTTCCGGTTTCGCCCAGGCGGGGAAAGATCCGAGTGACGCTGTTGGTGTGTGCCTCGAGGCTCATGTCGGTCATGGCGTCGGTCGCGAGCGTGACATGGAAGCCGTTCTCGTGGGCATGACGCGCGGTCGATTCCACACCTATGCTGGTAGCCACGCCGGCGATCACCACCTGGGTAACGCCGAGGTGTTTCAGGTGCTCGTCCAGACCTGTATTGGTGAAAGCTCCCCAGGTTCGTTTCGTCACCCGGTGGTCTTTGTCCTGGTGATTTAGTTCAGGAACCAGCTCCATCCAGTCCGGGGGCAAGTCTTGAATTCTCGGCGCCTGTTCGGTGCGTCCCGGCGCCCCGCCGGCAACGTTGACCAGCACCACGGGCAATCCGTGCCGGCGGAATGCGCTTGCCAGCTTACTTGCATGCTGAACCACGTGGCCGGCAGGGTGCGCTGTAGGCCTTCCCACTACCCCTTTCTGCAAGTCAATGACAATGAGGGCGGTCTTTGGGTCAAGAGTAGTAACAGGCAATCTATTCTCCTTCAGCAAGACGTTTGAGCAGATTTACGAGGGAAGCGAGCTGTTCCTGCTCCACCGGCTCGAGCTTGCTTTGAATCGCATGGAACAACCAGTCTTCCTTCGCAGCTCGACTGACTCGGATTAATTCCTCGCAGTCCGGGGTGAGGGAAAACAGGGTTTGCCGTCCATCCTTTGGATCCGGCGACCCACGGATCAACCCGGCATTCTCCAGGGCGGAAACGATGGCTCCCATAGACTGAGGACGCATGCCTTCCGTTCGGGCGAGACCGGTCACCGTGGATGGTCCGTCCCGATCGAGGCGCCCCAGCACGGACGTCTGAGACAAGGTGAGATCTCCAACGCCTGCCTGGGCTCGCAGATGTCGCTTCAGTTGGCCAAGCACAGTCCTGAGGTCGGCAGCTAATGCTAGAGCGGCGCCATCATCCACTGACACAATCTAGCACATGTGAAGGCAAACTGCTAAGGTTGCCTTCACAGATACATCGCATATCTGCTTTGCTCGCAACATCAACCCCAAAGACCCAGGCGCGCCCGGAAGTCTCCGGGCGCCAGGAGACGTAAACTGAGATTTGGCCCGGCGTTTCTACACCCTCGCAGAATGGTGGCATCTGCTCAGTCTGGATGCCCCTACCGTCGCTGGTATTTGGTCCGCTTTTTTCGTCCGCGCAATGCATCTTCATCTGTCTTTGATCCAGTCGATGCTTCTTCCTCTTGGTACTTGGCTTCTCTACGTAACCGATCGCATCCTGGACGGGCTCCGTCAACCCCAGGGCGCTCCGCTTCGTGAACGCCATCACTTCCATGCCCGTCACCGCACCGCCTTTCTGTGTGCCGCCGCTTTCCTGGCCGTGGTTCTCATCTGGTCGATCCTCAAGCACATGAACCCGGAGGCGTTCCGCGAAGATTCCTGGATTGGCACTCTGGCCTTGCTTTATCTGTTTGCGGTCCATCGCGTCGCGGCTCAACGGCTACCGAAGGAATTGGCTGTGGCGATCCTTTTCGCAGCGGCAACGGCGGTTCCCGCCTGGTCACGGCTAAACTCCAGCAACGGATTCGCCAAAGAGCATCTGGCGCCCGCCGTCGTTTTTTTTTCGCTGTTGTGTTGGATCAACTGCGCCGGCATAGAGAAGTGGGAAGGGGGAACTCCTCACGCCATGACCCGCTGGGCCAGCCTGCATCTGCGTCCGATCGCAACTATCATTGCGCTGTTTTCGCTCACCGGGGCAGTGCTTTCACCTTCCCGCGGGCTGTCCGCGGTTTATTTAGCTGCGCTTTTGAGTAGTGGACTGCTCTTTGCCCTGGACACACGCAGTGCCCGTCTTTCACCGCTGCACTTGCGCATCGCCGCCGATGCTGCCTTGCTGACGCCGCTGGCTTTCTTCCCCTTTGCCCGGTGAGTTCCCGGGAGGTCAACTTCGATCCCGTGGCCCGGCCTTATCGCTGGATCGAATACGTGACTTTCGGACCCTGGCTCGCCCGCTGCCGGACCGCTCAACTCGCAAAGATGAAAGATGCACGTCGCGCCCTGGTATTGGGAGATGGTGATGGCCGCTTCCTCTCCCGTCTGCTGACAGCGAATCCCGATGTTACTGTCGACGTGGTCGACTCCAGCGCTGGCATGCTTACCCTGCTCGACCGCCGCATTCTTCGATCAGGCGTTCAAGCCCGCGAGCGCATTTGCCTTCACCATGCCGATGCCCTGGCATGGGAGCCGGCCGGCAGCTACGATCTGATCGTTTCTCACTTCTTTCTCGATTGCTTCTTTTCTTCTCAGATCGAACAACTTTTCGATCGCGTTGTTCCGCACGCAGTTCCCGGCGCGAAATGGCTCATCTCGGAGTTTGCCGTTCCTCGTAATCGGCTCACCGCACCTATAGCGCGCGGGATCGTTGCTTTCCTTTATCGTGCGTTCGGCTGTCTTACCGGACTTTCTGTCCGTGCACTACCGGACTACGCCGCTGCTCTCTCCTGTCGAGGCATGAGCATTGTCCACCATCAGCAGTTCCTGTTCGGTCTCCTGTCTTCAGAGGTCTGGACGTTGCCGCCTGCGACACAGTAAAAGCGAACGGCATTGTCGAGCATGCCGGGATCTGTCAGAGTTGTGCCATGGATAGGGATCATGTCCTCGTCGTTCCGCGGGAACATGCCCCGGAGCTGAAGGCCGGGGGTCTCCTCCACTCGCGTTTGTTTGGATCAATCAGTCGCGCGCGGCGAATCTAACACCCAATCGGACGTCGATTTGATGGCTGATTTTGATCGATCCAGACCGATTGTGTGGGACACAGCCAAGCTGGATCTCCCGGTACTGAAAGCCTGCGTGGATCGTGCGCTGTCCTAAGTCAGGCGGGAGCCAGCCCTGTAGCGAGTCTTGTACAACCCGGTTCAGTGCTTCCCGGCAGTGGACATTCCTTTACTGAAATGGACTAGAATTCCGCATGCGCCTGCCATCGCGGTTGCTGTTGCTTGTTCCCGTCTTCATCGCTTCCTCCGCAGGGGCACAAGTGTCGGCGGTCTACTCGCCGGATGGCAAACCGCTTTCGCAACGGGTCGTTGCTTACTGGATCGACGCCAGTGTAAACACCGAAGCAAAGAGTCTGGATGCCACGGAAAGCATCGAGTATCGCAACCTTACGAATCAGCCTCTTACCACTATCCCGTTTCACCTCTACCTCAACGCGTTCCGTCTCCAGTCCACGTTCTCCATGGAATCGCACCGGGATGGGATGGCGTTCGACTATGGGCCAGGCGAGCAAGGCTCCATAGACATCAAGAGCATCTCCGCTGAGGGTTTTGGCGACCTGTCGCGCAACACGCGTTTCATTGCACCCGACGATGGCAACCTGGAAGATCACACGGTCATGGAGGTCGTTCTCCCCAAACCGCTTGCGCCGGGCAATGCAATCCGCTTTCAACTCACATTCCATGACAAGTTTCCGCGCTCGGCTCCCAGAACCGGATACACACGGGACTTCATCATGGGTGCACAGTGGTTTCCCAAAGTCGGTGTCTGGTGGCATGGCGCATGGAACTGCCATCAGTACCATGCCGACACCGAATTCTTTGCCGATTTCGGCACTTACAACGTCAACCTGACGCTTCCCCAGCGCTACATCGTAGGCGCGAGCGGCATTCAGGTTGCAGAGCAGGCTAACTCCGATGGCACCCGCACCCTCAGCTTCCGTGGAGAGGACATTCACGATTTCGCCTGGGCTGCCTCACCGCACTTTCTGGTTGCCGACGATACCTTCACTAACAGCCTCGGTCCGGTCAAATTGCACGTCCTGTTGCTGGCTTCCCATGCGGATCAGCGCGAGCGTTATCTCTCGGCCCTGAAGCAGAGCATGCAGAAATACGATGAGTGGTACGGGCCGTATCCCTACAAGCAGATTACGTTGGTTGATCCGGAACCGGATTCGGATGCCGGAGGTATGGAATACCCGACCCTGGTCACGGGCGATACAAAATGGTGGGCGCCTTCGTGGAGCTATTACGGGTTGGAAATAACCGTGATCCATGAATTCGGCCACCAGTACTGGTATGGCATGGTCGCCAGCAACGAATTTGAAGAACCTTGGCTCGATGAAGGAATCAACAGCTACAGCGAAAGCAAAGTTATGGGTTCTCTTTTCGGCCAAAATACTTCAGTGCTGAATGCGCGCACGGTCTATGCCAGTGACGCTGCATACCAGAGGCTCTTTTATCTTTTGCATCCCGAGCAGGATCCAATCGTGCGCACGGGGTGGAAATTCCTGGATGATGCCAGCTATGGCTGTATCACCTATGGAAAAACCGCGACCGCATTACTCACGCTGGAGGCCATGATTGGGGAACCAACCCTTCGCCAGGCTCTACGCGTTTATTTCGACCGCTATCGCTTCCAGCATCCGACCGGCGCAGATTTTCTCAACACCCTGCAGGAAGTTTCGGGCCGCACCGACCTTGAGCCTTTTCTGACGCAGGCTTTCACTGGTACGGGCATGCTTGACTATTCCGTGAACTCGGTGACGACCGGGCCCAGCGAATGGTGGAAAGGGAATGACGCAGGTGGGCCCTACCATACGGAAGTCGTTGTGGGCCGGAAGGGCGACTTCCTTTTTCCGGTGAAGCTCGAAGTTGGATTTACTGACGGAACCAAGGAACAAGCCACCTGGGATGGCCTTGACCGGTGGGCCCGCTTCTCGTGGGATAAATCTGCGCGCGCGGAATACGCCGTGATCGATTCGACGACGAATATTCCACTCGACGCAAATTCGTTCAACAATAGTTACATCCTGCAACGGGACCGGACGGCTCGTGTCAAATTGACGAACTATTGGCTCTTCACACAGCAATTGCTGGCCCAATGGTTATCGTTTTTAGTCTGAAAGCCGCGAATACAGCATGAACATGACGATCCAGACATCATCGTTAGGGGAGCCGGTCCGCAGGAAGCGGCCTCTGCCCAACCTGCTTGTTCAGGGGTTTCAACTGGGCCTTCGTAACTGGCCATGCCTGGTTTGGGTCTACACGGTGAATCTGCTGTTCGGCCTGCTCTCCGCAATCCCTTTTACCACCGGACTGTCCTCCTACCTCGACCACAGCTTGGCGGCGCAGAGGATCGCCGGAACCCTGGATCTCGCCCAGTTGGGAGAACTGGTAATCCATCTCCGCAACACCAGCTTTATCCCCATGGTGATGCGGACTACCGTATGGCTTCACCTGCTCCAACTGCTGGTACTTTTTGTCTTCTTTGCCGGCACCGTTTTTGTCTTTGTTTCGGCCGAGCCGCCGCGGCTTTCTGTCATTCTGCGCGGAGGAATTGCTTATTTCTGGCGTTTTGTACGGGCCGCGGTCCTGGCCGGGTGTGCGGCTGCGGTGATTCTGGGAATTTTGCTGGGCTTTCGGGCTTTGCTGCTGGCCAGGCTGGGCGCCCTCTATGTCGAACGTCAGATATTTCTTTATGCGGCGATCACCGGCGCAGTCATTCTGTTCGTTGGCTTGTTGATTCGTCTCTGGTGGGATCTGATCGAAATCTACATCGTGCGCAATGCCATGGACGGAGAGCGCAGGGTTGCCCAGGCGCTTCTACCAGCGCTTCGCTTGCTGTTCCGCTTTTTTTTCCGTCTGTACGGCAGTTTCCTTCTGACTGGGCTTGCGGGCGTCTGCGCTTTCACCTTTTGCCTCTACCTTTGGAAGGCGTTGCCGGCTCACCAGGTGTGGCTCGCTGTTCTGCTGGCTCAGCTAGGTCTCTTCCTGCTTCTCGCCGGCCGCCTCTGGCAGCGCGGATTGGAGGCTGCTCTCGTGATGTCTGCCGATCCACCTCGCATTGCCCAGGAAGAGATGGTCGCCGAGGAGATGGCGGGCATGCTCGGTGATGAGTCCGTAACCGTACCGTCCGGAGAGTATTCCTCGGGGCTGTCCGAACCGACATTACGCGACCTGGTGCAAAAGCTCCGCACAGAGCCTTGGGCAAATCCGGATATCGCGTCAGGTCCCCTGCCTCGAACGATGCCTGTGCCCGATGTTATGCCCACGACTCCCAAACCTGACCCGGTGACCGAGCCGTATACCTCTTTACTTGGCCGCCACGAAGGCAAGTTCCCACTCGGCGGCTCGGGAATCCCCGTAGAACATGACTCCGAGGAAGCAAGCGCCATCGAATTCGGTCCAGAAGCAGGCGCCATCGAATTCGGTCCATTGGAATCGCTCGAGAAGCCGAGGATTCTCGAAGACCCGGAAGTCCTCCCTCCGGACACAAAGCCGCGATCCTAGCCCGGACGAGCCCAGAAGTGTTTGGTCAGGAAGAGGAAGCAACCGTCCGTCTTCCCAACCTCCTCCAACTTGTATGCCATCGCCTGATCCCGACGTTCTCCCCCAGCCCGGTCCCGATCCTGCTCCTGATCCTGATCCGGTGCCGTTACCGCCACCCGATCCGGACCCGGGTCTCCCGGTCGACCCCATGCCCACGCCGGCGCCGGTCTTCTGAGAAAGCCTTAGTGCAACGAGGCTCTAATTGTTACAATCGGGTTAAAATAGAAAACGAAAGCCACGCTGGGTCTGAGCGTGCGACGAACCAATCCCGATGAATCTTTACGTTCTCCGGCATGCGAGCGCGGGTGTTCGCCGAGCATCCCCAACCGTTGATGCGAAACGCCCACTCGACAAAGAAGGCAAAGAGCAGTGTCTGCTGATCGCGCGGTATCTGAATGCGATGAAGGTGCAGTTTGACCTAATTGTCTCCAGCCCGCTAAAGCGAGCCCTGCAGACGGCTTCTCTGGTTGGGACCGAGGTAGCCTATGACAGCAAAATTCAGATTTCAGATGTAATGTCCCCAGCGGGCACGGTGGCGGGCTTTCAGGCGCTAGTAACCAGCCTCTCCAGCCACGAGAACGTATTGGTGGTGGGTCACAATCCCAACCTGACGGAATTTTTGGGCTCGCTCATCTGTGCTCCACGGCCAGCCGCCATTCGTATGCGAAAGAGCTCGATTGCGCGCGTTGACTGCAGCCGAAAGCCGGGGCAACTCATGTCTCTCGTCGATGCCCGCTTGTTGCGCCAGCTTTACGCCAGCGCCACAAAAAGCTCTCGCCGGAAGACCTCGCGGAAGTAGTCGCCTTCCTTTCGCAACGACCATAGTTCCAACTCTGCGCCTGTCCTTCCCGGGCTCAGCAGCATAGTCACGCGCTTAGGGTAGACGTGCAGCGCCACTTTGAGAACATCGCTTGCCCGATCCTGGTTCAGAGCGACCGCTAGCCGCAGCAACACTACCGCCCGTTGCACACGAGAGAATTCTTCTGGCGGAATGGGCCGCATGGTTCGATCCGCTGGATCCGGACGAGACTTCCCCAGATATCGCGCGATCGCAGACATGATCGCCCGTTGCTGCGGAGTGAACCCGAATAGCTCGGAGTTGGCGACGATGTACTGCGCATGACGATGATGTCCCCAGTAGTTCATGAATTTGCCTACGTCGCGCATCATGGCGGCCGCCTCAAGCCATGAGCTGTATTCCGGGGGCAGTTCGTGAACAGAATGCAAATCGCGAAAGAGCTGCAAAGCGTGGTGACGGACGGGATCTGCTTGCTTGGGATCGACGCCGTAGCGTCTGCAGGTAGCCAGCACCGCCTGCCAACGCTCCTGCTCGAATACCTGGTGGGCGGCCGCCTTGGGATCCTGCTCCGCCAGCATCTGCGACAGGATGCCGTCTCGCAGGCCAAGCTCTGAATAGGTGAATCCAGGAAGGGCGAAGTGTTCCAGTACTGCAGCATAGGCATGGGCTCCGGCGATCACGATCTCGCTACGCTTTGGACCAATACCCGGAACACCACTCCGTTGGCCAACCGTCATTCCGGTTAATTTGTTGGTTAGACGGCGCACATCCCGAGTCACCGCCATCAGCCTCGCCGCCGCAGTGGCGCTCTTTCGCGGCACCCTGGTCTTGTGCATGGTTTGGCTGGCTTGGGCCAGCGCCGCGGCGGTGCCGGAAGTCGCGATGACCATGGAGACTTTCAATTTCCCGAAGCGCCGTTCTGCCTTGCGCACCTCGCGTGCGATGAACTGCTTCATTCGGGCAAGCTCTTCCTCCGTTGGCGGGTCTGTGTGCAGGAATTCCTTCGTCAGCCGGACCGCGCCCAGCGGAAGACTTACCGTTTCCTTGATGCGTTTGCGCTCGGAGAGAGTGATCTCGCAGCTGCCGCCGCCTACATCGATGAGCAGGCATCTGCCCTGGCTTCCGGCTTCGCCCATCACGCCACGATGGATCAACCGCGCCTCTTCCAGTCCGGAGATGATTTCCACCTCCCAGCCTGTCTCGGATTTGACCCAGGCCAAAAAAGCCATCGCATTGCGAGCGTCGCGCAATGCGGAAGTGGCCACCGCTCGCACCCGGTCGGCGCCGTGCATCTTCACCGCACGGTAAAAACGCTTGAGCGCCAGCAAGGTGCCGGCCATGGCTTCAGGAGAAACCACGCCGGTTTCGAAAACGCTGGCCCCCAAACGGGTGACTTCTCGATCTTCGTGGAGAACTTTTAACTGATGTTGTTGGACTCGCGCGATCTTTAATCGGCAGGAGTTGGAACCAATGTCAATCGCTGCGTACGTCTGCATTTTTGGGGGGAATTACACCTCGAGGAAAATCATGCGCCACAAAGCACGATACAACACTTCCATGAATGCCGCTGCGCTTTAGAGGCCGGAGGCGAAGCGTCGATCCGTTCTTACCGATGCGGCCGGGCGCTTAAAGTGAGAGGGATGCATAGCCATCCATTCCCCGGTAAGACGTGCGCGCATAGTTTGCGTTGTTTTCATCGCCAGAACAAAATGCCGCTCTGCCTCGCGCTTTAAGAAAGCGCACAATTCGGGTGCACCACCTTCGAGAGCGGTCGTGGCTTCCTGCTGAAGGCAAAACCAATCGTGCCATTCGCCGATTGCATCCTGCACCCGCTTCAGAGCCTGGGCAACGCTGCTGCTTCCCGGAGTTTCTTCGCCTGATTCGGCTAGATATCGTGCCTTTTTGATCTGCTTGCGAAAATCATGCAGGTTTTCCGCATCGAGGTGCGGCATGGCATCGACCACGCGAATAAAGTCCTCTAAAGCAAGGGCATCGGCCGAATGCGCAAGCCTCACATGGCGCCGTGTTCCGGTGAGGATAGCTTCCTGAAAGCCTGCTTCCGCGGCGGCCAGCCGCTGCTGACGCTTTTTGAGTTGCTTCAGCATGCTGTGGGCCAGATGCGTTCGCTCATCCTGCAGCCAATCATCCAGTTTTTCTGCCTGCCTGGCGAGGGGGTTATCCGCACCGCCTTCCTGTAGAGGCGATTCTTTGCCAAGCCACTGTTGCAAAAGCTTGCGATGTACATCCAGGTCGCGCACTTCGCCGGCGGAGCGGCGCACTTGCTTCAGTTGTCGCAGCCAGGCCTTCGCCGGTTCTGCCAGAGTGGGATTTTCGCGCAGCATGGCTTCAAGCATCGCCTGCACGCGGCGTGAGCCGGTTCTCACGCGGTGTACGGCATCCGGGCTTGCATGTTCCACGCACTGCTGGACTGCGGTCTTGAACGTGTTGGCTGCTGCGGCCAAAGGATCAGTTGTTTGGCTGCTATCCTGCTGGTTAGCGACCGCGTTTTTGTGAGCCATGTCGAATCACTTCGCTCTTTCCCTCGAGGCGCCCTCCGAAAGCAATTTTGCCCTTTCTCCAGTTCGAGCATGGACGCTGCTGTTGCTGGTTTTTGCGGCAGTCCATCTGGCGGCTCTCTTCACGCCACCGTTACTGGATGACGCTGACGCCACACACGCCTCTGCAGCCCAGTATATGGCCCAGAGTGGCGACTGGGTAACTTTGAAAGTGGATGGCGTCCGTTATCTAGAGAAGCCACCGCTGCCCTATTGGCTCGCTGCCGTCGATTATCACCTGTTTGGTTACAACGTTTTTGCCACGCATCTGCCCCTCTCGCTGGGAGTGCTTGGGCTCGCAGCCCTCGCTTGGGTGTGGGGCCGGCGTGCCTACGGTGAGCGCGCGGCGTTTTATGCAGCCCTCAGTATTCTGACCTGCATAGGCGTGTTCCTCTTTACGCGGATTTTTATCCCAGAAATCCTGCTGACCCTGCTGCTGGCGTTTGCTCTCTACAGTTTTCTCGTCGGTCTCGAGGACGAGAAGCCGAACCGCTTTTACCTGACCTGGGCCGCCCTGGCTCTCGCCATGCTGGCCAAGGGATTGGTAGCTCCCGTTTTCTTCTTTCTTGCCGTCGTCCCTTATCTTCTGTTCACGGGCGACTGGCGGCGGTGGCGGCATTTCCGCTTAGCCTCCGGACTGCTGCTGTTTCTTGCCATCGCTGCCCCGTGGCATATCCTTGCCGGGCTGCGAAACCCGGGTGCGGGTCATCCCGTCGGCAATATTCCGACCCCAGGCAATGTCCACGGTTTCTTCTATTTCTACTTCATCAACGAGCACGTGCTTCGTTTTCTGGGCAAGCGCTATCCCTTCGACTACAACAAGCTGCCCTTCTCGTTGTACTGGAGCCTGCACCTGGTCTGGCTCTTCCCCTGGAGCATCTACTGGCCCGCTGCTCTCAAGCGAGCATGGAACACACGCAGCCGCTGGGAGTTTGTGACGGCGCGCTCGGCGCTGTTCCGCGTGAGAACGATATGGCTGCTCTCCATCTATGCAGCCGTCATTCTGGTCTTCTTTTCAATTTCTACCAATCAGGAGTACTACACCTTTCCGGCCTACTTCCCTCTCTTGTTGCTGACTGCGGGAGCGCTGGCCAGCGAAGAAAGTGAAGGAGAGAAGAGATGGTTGATCGGCGCCCACGGAGTGCTCGCTCTGATCGGCCTGTTGGTCGCGATCGCGCTGGGGTACGGCTTGTGGTCTTCGCGCGCCTTGCCATCCAGCAGCGACATCGGCGACCTTCTTGCGCATCGGGACGTTGCCGGCTACACGCTCTCGATGGCGCACTTGTTCGATCTCACAGGACCGTCGTTTGCCGCGCTGCGTCTTCCTGCGGGTCTCGCTGCCGCCGGGTTTTTACTGGGCCCTGCGGCTGCGTGGGTGCTTCGACGGCGCCGCCATCATTTTGAAGCCACGGTCAGTGTGGCTTTCACTTCCGCTGTTTTTCTGATCGCTGCGCATATTGCGCTGGTTCGTTTTGAGCCTATGCTTTCTTCGCGCGCCATGGCTGACACCATCAACCGCATTTCACCTGCTGGGACTAAGGCCACGCTGATCATCTATGGCGACGTCGCCAACGGATCTTCGCTTCTCTTTTACACGCAGCGGCAGGCGCTGCTGGTCAATGGCAGGTTGAGCTCCGTGCTTTGGGGCTCGAATTACCCCGATGCCCCTCGGATATTAATCAGCGATGAGGACCTGATGGCGCTCTGGGGCAAAGGCCCGCGCAGATTCCTTTTCGTACCCGTGGAAGATCGCGCACACGTCGAGAGCCTGCTGGGCAGACGGGCGCGATTACTGCAGGAGCTTTCGGATAAAACGCTGTATACGGACCGGCCGCTGTAGCAAATTCTGAAGTTATGGGGGCGAGAGCGTCGAACGAATTGAGCTATGCGGTGAGGACAACTTCGGGTTCGGACTCAGGAGCCCGTGGATCAGGCCTCATAAATCCATCCTCGAGCAGGTTGTAGACTTCTCCGCGCCACCGCACCTGGTTGCTGAAATAGCTGGTTGCCCAATAGCAAAAGCCCAACAGGTCGCGGAGCGGGTAGAGCAGAACCGTACGCAGCAGCCTTGCCTCGGCGACTACCAGGCTACCTACAAGGGAGCTTAAAGCTAGTCGCGTCGTCCAGCACCAGAGCAGCAGCACAACGCCGAGCAAAGGACGATGGAATGCCCCGGCGGCAAAAGCAGCCAATAAGCCATAGGGCATGCTGAAAGTGAGAGCGGTCCCGAAATGGCCTTTGGGGCGCGAGAAGCGAGTGCTCTTCATCCAGCGGATCTGATGCATCACGGAAGGGAGAAATGAAGAATTCAGAACATGATGGTCGATAACGTGCGTGGAAAGCACCACCCGTTCGCCCGTGGCAGCGATCAGATTACCCAGCATGAAGTCGTCAGCATGGTAAGAGCCCAGCGCATGAAAACCGCCGGCGGCTTCAAGGCTGTCTCGCCGCACGACCATGGTCGGCCCCAGGGCGAACTTCATGCCCTCGAGCAACTCTGCCACCAACACCCCAGCCGACATTTCGATCGACATACCGACTGCTTCCAGCCTCGACCAGAAACTGTTCCCAACCCCGCGATAAAGGCAAGTGACCAATCCCACGCGCTTATCGGCGAAAGGGGCCATCACTGCCCGCAGATAGTCCGGAGTCACCGAAACATCGCTATCGCTGATTACCAAAAAGCGATGGGCGGCGGCATGCTGCATGTGCTCCAGGGACCAAACTTTGGCATTGGGATAAGGAGCCGTGCCACTGACCAAAAACCTGGAGCGAATTTGGGGATAACGCGCAGCTACACGACGGGCGGTCTCCAGACCGGCGTCCTGTTCGCTCCGGGCGCAAAAGATAACTTCGAACTCCGGGTAATCCTGCTCAAAGAAGCTTTGCAAATGAGCTTCGAGATCGGGTTCTGAGCCGTGCAGCGGTTTCAGCAAGCTGGCTGGAGGGACGAATGACTCCGCAAGTGCCGCCCGCCGTCGTCGTAGCAGACGAAACGCCCCCACCCCCACTAGTAAGGCATACATCGTCGAGGTGAGAATGCCGGTGATGCTGAGGACGAGCAGAAAAGTCATCATGCGTACGGTGTCTTGACACTGTTAGAGTACACTTCGTCCCAAAAGCTGCGGGAAGACAACTAGCGCTTACGAGCCGGTGCCTCCGGGACCACCACGGGCCGCCGCAAAGCGACCAGGGCGCCCTCGCTGGCGGGCATGCCTTGCTGCATCTTGGCCAGCATCTCAGTGCGCACATAGTCGACAAAGGACTGCATCTGGCGATTCATTTCCTCCATCCGCTCGCGCATCTGGAGAATGATGGCGATACCGGCGATGTTGACGCCCAACTCGCGCGCCAGGTTGAGAATGAACTCCAGCCGCTCGAGGTCTTCATCCGTGTACAAACGGGTGTTGCCCACGGTACGCGAGGGCTGGAGGAGCCCTTCCCGCTCATAAAGTCGCAGCGTCTGCGGGTGAATCTCGTACATCTCGGCTACTGCCGAGATCATGTAAGCGCCTTTTGATTTACGTTTTGTGGGCATTTTCGTTCCACGCCTCTCTTACACGCCGGCCAGGATTGCTTCTCTCGGATCTTCGGGATTCAACTTGGCAAATTCGCGCAAAATCTCTTTTGATCGCTCATCGCGAAGCTGCGGGACCACGATCTCCACGGTGACGATTTCATCTCCCCGGTTTCCTTCGTGAGTCGCCGAAGGCACACCTTTTCCCCGCATGCGGAGCTTCTGACCGCTTTGTGTCCCGGGCGGGATCTTCAATTGGGCGCGCCCGTCGATGGTCGGCACCTCGATCTTGGCGCCCAGCGCCGCCTCCGGCACGGTTACCGGGATCGTGACCTGAATATCGTCTCCCGAACGGGTAAATACCGGATGGTTGTCGATCTTGATGATCAGGTAAAGATCGCCGGAGGCGCCGCCGTTGACGCCGGCATTACCCTTGCCAGCCAGCCGAATCCTCTGGCCGTCACGGGTACCGGGCTTGATGCGCACCTCGACGTTTTCCGTCCTGGTGACGGTGCCTTCGCCCCCACAGGTGGAACACACATTCTCGGTTTTGCCGGTGCCTCCACACCGTGGGCAGGCGATTTTGAATTTCATGCGTCCGCCGGTCTGCGTGACTTGCCCTGTGCCCTGGCACTCAGGACATGGGCCGCCGCCGCTAACGGGTTTCCCCTTGCAGCTGGGGCAGACTTCCTGTCGCACTACCTGAATACGGGCCACTCCCCCCCGGATGGCAGTCCAGAAATCAACCGTGATTTGATATTCCAGATCGGTCCCTGGTTGCGGTCCCTGCTGCTTGTGACCTTGAGAAAAGACACTGGAGAAAATATCCCTGAAGCCGCCCCAGCCGGAGCTGGTAGAACCGCCAGCAGGGGCGCCGGCGTTGCCGGTTGCATAGTCGGAGAAGTCGAAACCTCCGAAATCGAAGGGAACACCCTGTCCTCCTCCCGGCCGCCGGGTGGAACCTGCCGATCCTCCCGGGAAGCCACCATAGCCGCCCCTGGCCGCCGCTTCTGCCGCCGCCGGATCGATCTGATCGGAGTAGTACCCCAGCGCGTCGTACACCTTGCGCTTTTTCTCATCGCTCAGGATGTCGTTGGCTTCCGAAATCTCTTTGAATCGCTCTTCCGCTTTCTTGTCCCCGGGATTCACGTCCGGGTGATGTTTACGCGCAAGTTTGCGGAAGGCCTTGCGGATTTCCTCCGCCGTGGCCGTCTTCTTGACTCCCAGAACAGCGTAATAATCTTTGGTCGGTGTCGTTGCCATGTTCTGTCTTGATTGATTCCTGAATTACAAATGGTTCGGGCCGCCGATCTGGCGACCCGACTTACTTCAGTTCCACCACAACCGGGCTTCTACCGGTTCAATTCGGCAAAACAGATCGGGTGCTATCTTGGCCATCTGCGCGGCGAAGCTCTCCGCTTCTTCGCGAGTGTTGAACATGACCTGGTTGTAGATCTGTCCCGCTCTTAATTGTTCAAGTTTCCAAAGTGTGTCCGTCATTTTTGTTGCTTCCCACCTCTCCTGCGATAAAGCACGGGGCGCTCCGGCGGTTGAGCGCCCCATGTCCTGCCTGGTTACTATCCCGCCCTTACTTTTTATCCACGTCCACGTACTCGGCGTCGATGACGCCCTCTTCTTTCTTCTCGCCTGCGGAGGCTTCTGGGGCTCCATCGGCCGGAGCGGAAGCCCCGGCAGCGTTTGCCTTGTACATAGCCTCGGCCAGTTTGTGCGAAGCCGCGGTCAGTTTCTCTCTCGCGCCGTTCAACTCACTTGCACTCGAGCTTCCCTGGAGTGCGGTCTTGGCTTGTGCCAGTGCCGACTCAACGTCGCTCTTGTCGCTGCCGGAAACCTTGTCGCCGTTATCCTTCAGCATCTTCTCGACGTTGTAGACCATGTTGTCGAGCGAATTGCGCGCTTCTACTTCATCGCGTTTCGCCTGGTCTTCGCCGGCATGCGCTTCGGCTTCCTTCGCCATGCGATCCACTTCTTCCTTGCTCAGGCCCGAAGAGGAAGTGATGGTGATCTTCTGGTCCTTGCCCGTGGCCGTATCTTTCGCGGTCACGTTCAGGATGCCGTTGGCATCAATGTCGAAAGTCACTTCGACCTGAGGTATGCCGCGTGGGGCCGGAGGGATCCCGCTCAGCTTGAACTTACCCAAAGTGCGGTTCTGCGCGGCCATTGGCCGCTCGCCCTGAAGCACGTGAACCTCGACTTCCGTCTGGTTGTCGGCCGCAGTCGAAAACG
The DNA here is from genome assembly GCA_035507705.1 of Acidobacteriaceae bacterium. Taxonomy (GTDB): domain Bacteria; phylum Acidobacteriota; class Terriglobia; order Terriglobales; family Acidobacteriaceae; genus PALSA-350. The sequence goes on along the minus strand of DATJNV010000101.1, from coordinate 135,428 downwards.
TCTCCGTCTTCTTGGTCGGGATGGTTGTGTTGCGCCCGATCATCTTGGTTGCCACCCCGCCCAGCGTTTCAATCGCCAGGGTCAGCGGCGTGACATCGAGCAACAACAGGTCCGTTACTTCTCCGGCCAGCACACCGGCCTGTACGGCCGCACCCACCGCAACCACCTCGTCAGGATTGACACCCTTATGAGGCTCTTTGCCGAACAGTTCTTTTACCAACTGCTGAATACGCGGCATGCGGGTCTGCCCGCCCACCAGAACGACCTCATCGATCTTGCTGGTGTCGATCTGCGCGTCGGCCATAGCTTTCTTGCAGGGCTCCACCGAGCGCTGCACGAGGTCTTCGACCAGCTGCTCGAGCTTTGACCGGGTCAGCTTCTTTACCAGGTGTTTTGGTCCGGTCGCGTCTGCCGTGATGAAGGGCAGATTGATCTCGGTTTCGAGCGTCGTCGAAAGCTCGATCTTGGCTTTTTCCGCTGCATCCTTCAGCCGCTGCAGAGCCATTTCATTACCTTTGGCTCGCAGATCGAGCTGCTCGTCCTTCTTGAATTCATCGATCAACCAGTCAACAATCCGCTGGTCAATGTTGTCGCCGCCCAGGTGGGTATCCCCATTGGTGGCTTTGACTTCGATCACGCCTTCGCCGACTTCGAGCACGGATACGTCAAATGTTCCGCCACCGAAGTCATAGACGATGATCGTCTCGTCCTTCTTCTTGTCCAGGCCATACGCCAATGCTGCCGCCGTCGGCTCGTTGACAATACGTTTCACATCCAAGCCGGCGATCTTTCCCGCGTCCTTGGTCGCCTGGCGCTGGGCGTCGTTGAAGTATGCCGGCACTGTAATGACGGCTTCGGTCACCGTCGTGCCGAGGTAGTCTTCCGCAGCCTTCTTCAGTTTCTGCAGAATCATCGCGGAAATCTCCGGCGGCGTATACTCCTTGCCTTGCGCCACGATCACCACATGGTCGCCCTGCGGCTTTACCTTGTAGGGGACCATCTTCATCTCGTCGGTTACTTCATTCGCCCGACGGCCCATGAAGCGCTTGATCGAGTAAATCGTGTTTTCCGGATTGGTGATCGCCTGCCGCTTCGCCACTTGGCCCACCAGTCGCTCGCCGCTCTTGGTGAAGCCGACGACGGATGGGGTAGTCCGGCCGCCCTCTTCATTGGGGATGACCTTGGGCTCGCCGCCCTCCATCACTGCCACCACGGAGTTTGTGGTGCCTAAGTCAATACCTATAATCTTTGCCATCTCTTAGCTGCTCCTGCACGCACAGTCCTCGTGTGCGAGTTGTGCTTCCTAGCCTCGCACTTGAGTCTTCTGTTGTCAAGCTATCTGATGCTTGCGTTCACCCAATGGATTCATTTGGAAGGCGATTGTTTTCAAAGAAATATGGGAGGAGCGAGGAGCTGGGTCCGGAGCAGGGAATTGTGTGCCAAGTAATTGATATATAGAGGGATAGTTCCCTGGTCTCGACAGCTCCTCGAGTCGGCTTTCGTTCGAGCGGGGTGGAGCTAGACTCCAAAGTTGCGCAGGGCAGTGCAAGCCCGCTCCAAGTCAGCGTCTTGCTTGGCAAAACAGTAGCGGAGGAGATTTTCACCTTTCCCGGGGCCGTAGAACGCAGAGCCGGCGACGGCGGCAACGCCCGTTGCCCGAAGAAGGTTCCGTGCCTTGACGCTGGCCCGGTCTCCTTCGATGCGGGTTGCGTCCGCTAAAACATAGTAGGCGCCTGCCGGGATGGCCGGGGTGAGCCCGGCCGCAGCCAGGGCATCGCACATTTTGTCCCGCTTCTGCCCGTACTCGGTGGCCAAGTCCTGGTAGAAGCTGTCGGGTAGCAGGCGCAACCCGGCTGCCGCCGCATGTTGGAACGGGGAAGGGGCACAGACATAGCCCAAATCATGGAAGTAGCCGATAGCTGGCATCCATTTGCTGCTGGCCGTGAGATAGCCCATTCGCCATCCGGTCATGCTAAAGGTCTTCGAGAAGCCGGAAATCGAGATTGTCCGTTCCGCCATTCCGGGAAGGGTCGCCGGGCTGATGTGGGACTGGCCTTCGTAGACGAAATATTCGTAGATCTCATCCGTCAGGACAAATAGGTCGAATTCGATAGCCAAGGCGGCGATAGCCTCAAGTTCAGCGCGGCTGAATACCTTGCCACAAGGATTTCCCGGGCTGTTGATGACGATGGCGCGGGTTCGAGGAGTAATCGCGCCGCGGAGGCGGTCAAAGTCGATCTCCCAAGTGCCCTGCTCCATGGGAACCAATATTGGCTCGACGCGGATGGAGCGCAGGGTGCTGTAGTGGTACCCATAAAAGGGTTCGAACAAGATCACCTGGTCGCCCGGATCGAACAGCGCCAGGCAAGCGGAATACATCGCTCCGGTGGCTCCTGACGCGACCAAAACCTCTTTCTCCGGATCCACGCTCATACCATTGTGGCGCGCCAGTTTTTCAGCGATCGCCTGACGCAGCACAGCAATGCCATCCAGACGTGTGTAGATGTTGTAGCCGTCAAGAATAGCCTGGATTGCCGCCTCAAGAACCGGAGTGGGCAGCGGCGTATCGCAAACTCCCTGGGCGAGATTCACGCCACCCACTGCGTCGCACTCGACGGTCATGGAGCGAATTTCTGATTGAATGATGGTGGGAGCGGTCTGGCTGAGGTGAAGGCGGTTCTCGGTGGTGGCGGGCATGCAAGCATGTCTACCACGGTCACGGGGAAGCTGCAAACGGTAAGCGATTGGGTCATCTGACACCTTAAGGGGATCAGGCTTGCGGCGGTCGAGCCCACTTCATTACCAACGATTAAGAGCTCCCGGAGAAAAACACGCAAGAGGGAGAGACGCCCGGATAACTTTTTCCGTAAAAGGGTGTTAAGACCTATGACGGAGTACGTAACTTGCCGTCTATGGAGTATGTCGGGGCCGGTTGATCGGGCATTCGGCCTGGACAGGGGGTTGAAGGATGGATTGGAAGAACAAAAACCGTTTGCATTGGCTACTTTCCGGAGCGCTGGGCGCCGGCATGGTGATGGCTCCGACTCTGACCGCATCTGCTCAGCAGACTTCACAACAGGCGCCAACCGCCGGCCAGCAGGGTGATTGGGGTCCTGCGGGACCGCCGCCCGATGCGCAGAACGGACAGATTCCTCAGCAGGATACGGCGCAGCCCGATCAGAACGGCGATCAGGGACCGCCACAATACCCAGGCATGAGCAATCAGGACCCTAATCAGGCGCCGAGCCAGTATCCGAATCAGGCGCCCCAGTCCGGTGCAGGAGTTGGCTACAATCAGGGAGCTCGACCTGCTTATCAGCCGGGCCAGAACCCATCCAACGGATACCAGGCGGCGCCGCTTTCGAATGTGCCACCCTCAGGTCCTGTCACATTGTCTAGCGGACTGCTGCTTCCGATTCGTACCAGTGAACCATTGGACTCCAAGAAGCTGAAGCCCGGAGATTACTTCCAGGGAACCGTTGCGCAGAGTATTTATGTCGGCAATGTACTGGCGATCCCGCGTGGAGCCCAGGTTACCGGTCGCGTAGTGGATGTTAAGAAGGCCGGCGAGCTCAAGGGCGGTGCGAGCATTGCCCTGCAGCTGACGACCCTGAATCTCGGCGGGAATTCCTACTCATTGACGTCGGATACTTTCGACACCAACAGCCCAGGCAAAGGTGGTTACACCGCTGCCAATACTGTGGGCGGTGCCGCCCTGGGTGCAGCCATTGGCGCTATTGCCGGCGGTGGTCCGGGCGCTGCTATCGGTGCTGTCGCGGGAACGGGTGTTGGACTCGGCGCGTCGGCCGCAACTCCGGGACCGCGCAGCATGGTTCCTGCAGAAGCACTGCTGACGTTCCACCTGACCAGCCCGGTAACAGTACAGCCCGTTTCTCCTCAGGAAGCTGCGCGCATCCAGGCCAGCGTTGCTCCACAAGGCCGCCCGGGTTATCCGCCGCCGCCTCCTTACGGCTACCCGGCTGCCTACGCTCCCCCGCCTCCGGGATACGCGCCGTATCCTTATGCTTATCCATACGCTTACGGCTACCCGTATCCGTACGCTTATGCCTACCCATACCGATATCGCTATGGCTATCCCTACTACTATCGCCGCTGGTAAGGCGAGTTTCGCTCATCGCAGCTAGGTAGCTTCCAGATGGCAAAGTGGCTCATCCCAACCCGATCGACGGGAGGGATGGGCCACAAGCGTTTATGGTTATTCCTTCCTAACTTCTCCTCGCTTCCGGTCTCTGTTCTGCGGTGCGGCTTTCTGTTACTCGACTCATCTATACTTATCTAAAGCTGCGCTTTGAAAACAGCTACTAACCAATGATTCGTTTCCTGCAAAAAGACAACCGCGTCGTCAAGATCATCTTTATCGCCATCATCGCAGTCGCCGTGATCACCATGGTGATCACACTGGTTCCGGGCATCTTTGCCGATGCCGATACCACTTCCGACACCTACGCTGTGGTGCACAGTGGAGGGCTGATGGGCCGATTTTTCGGCACCACTTCCACCATCACCACGCCCCAGGTGCAGCAGATTGCGCAGAGGATACTGCAGCAGAATCGCTACCCGGACCAGATGTTGAACTTCGTCATGCCGCAGGCTGCCCAAGCCTTGATCCAACGCGAAGTTTTGGTTCAGGAAGCCAACCGGCTCGGACTCCAGGTAAGCGATACCGATTTACGCCGGTCGATGCAAACCGGCCCATTCGCGCAAGTCCTGTTCCCCGGTGGGCAGTTCATTGGCGAAGACAGATATGCGGATTTCATTTCGAACTACTTCCACACCTCGATCCAGGATTTTGAGACCCAGGTCAAAAAAGAGATTGAGATCAGCCGGCTGCAAGCCATGGTGACCGGCGGCGTGACTGTATCCGATCAGGAGGTGCGCGACGCTTATCGGAATCAGGGAACAAAGATCAAGTTCGACTATGCGGTGATCAGCGCCGAGGACCTTCGTAAGGAGATCAACCCCACGGATGCCGAGCTGCAAGCCTTTTTCAAGCAGAATGCGGCACGATACAAGGACGCTATTCCGGAAACCCGCAAGCTGGAATACATTGCTGTAAAGCAAACCGATCTACCCGGGGGCGCTCCTCCGGTAAGCAATCAAGACATTGAGCGCTATTACCAGGCTCATCAGAAAGACTTCCAGGTGCCTGAGGAAGTGAAGGTACGCCACATCCTGATCAAGGTGCCGGCGGGCGCGGACACTAAGACCGACGCCGCAGCCAAACAGAAAGCGGAAGACTTACTGAAGCAGATCAAAGCGGGCGCTGATTTCGCTGCCCTAGCCAAGGCGAATTCCGACGACCCGGGCAGCAAGGAGCAGGGTGGCGAGCTGGGTATGATTCAGCGCGGCGTGACCGTGCCGGAATTTGAAAAAACCGCCTTCGGTTTGCAGCCGGGTCAGGTTTCCGGCGTAATCAAGACCCAGTTCGGCTACCACATCATCAAAGTGGAAGAAAAACAAACTGCGCATCTGAGGCCATTGGACGAGGTGAAGGCGCAGATCGTAGCAACATTGACACGGCAGCAGGAAGCGGACCAGGAAGCCAATTACGCACAGCAGCTGTCTACGGAAGCTGCCAAGAACGGTTTGGCAAAGACCGCGGATGCGCATCATCTTCAGGTTGTGACGACTGATTACGTCCAGCAGAACTCCGTGCTTCCGGGTCTGCCCGACGGAACCAAGATGCTCTCTTTGGCCTTCGGCGCCAAGCCGGGAGCCCCTCCCCAGGTGAGTTCAGCCGGTGATGAGTTTGCCGTGTTCCAGGTTGAGGACGTGAAGGCGGCACACGCACCCACCTTTGAGGAGTACAAGTCGCACCTGGTCGACGACTTCCGCGAGCAGCAGCTACCCCAGCTATTGGCTCGCAAGACGAATGAACTCGCGGATAAGGCGCATGCTGAAAATAATTTGGCTCAGGCCGCCAAGGAACTCGGAGCAACCGTGAAGACCAGTGACCTGGTGGGTCGCACGGGACAGGTTCCCGATATTGGTTCCTTGTCCACTGCCGCGCCGGAACTATTTGACTTGAAGATCGGGCAGATTAGCAAAGCGATCAACAACGGACGCAGCGGGGTGGTGGCTAAGCTGGACGAAAAGCAGGAGCCGACGGCGGACGAGATTGCCAAGAATTTCGATGCCACGCGAGATTCGCTGCTTAACGAGAAGCGGGAGCAGATGTTTGAGGTTTTTGCCACTGCTCTGATGGACCGTTATCAAAAAGACGGTGGCATTCGTATCAATAAGCATGCTCAAACCGGAATGATCCAGGGTATGTAATCCGCCAAGCAACCGGAGTTTCCACCTGGGAATCTGTTGTAAAAGAAGGCCATTGTTTTTGTCGCCTTGCCCATACAGGAACTGAATGGCCCTCGAACGATCGTCAGGCTTGCTCCTTCATATCTCCTCGTTGCCTTCGTACGGCGGAATAGGAGACCTGGGTCCCGCCGCCTATGAGTTCGCAGATTTCCTGAAAGCCGCGAAGCAGCGGCTGTGGCAGGTTCTTCCGCTCAGCCCAACCGGTTTCGGCAACTCTCCATACGCGGCTCTCTCCGCTTTCGCCGGCAATCCGCTGCTGATCAGCCTGGAGAAACTGGTAGAAGCAGGATGGTTGACGCGCGAACAGATCCAGGGGCTTCCGGGCCACGAGGGAAATGTGGGCTTCGAAGAAGTGGAGCAACGCAAGTGGCCGCTCCTGGTAGAGGCCGCGCGCCAGTTTCTTTCGCACCACGACGATGAGCAGTGGGCCCGCTTCCACCGCTTTCGTGAAGAGAACGCGTTCTGGCTTACCGATTACGCGCTCTACAGTGTGCTACGAGAGCAATTCTCCTCAGGCTACTGGTTGTCCTGGCCGAAAGAGTTTGCCCACAGAGACTCCGCTGCGCTGATCAGGTTGCAACAGGAAAACCGCGACAGACTCGAGGTGGAGCAGGCCATCCAATTTGCTTTCGATGAGCAGTGGAAGGCCCTGCGGGCCTACTGCGCAGATCGCGAAATCCGGTTTATCGGCGACGTCGCCATCTTCGTGAACTTCGATAGCGCAGACGTGTGGACCCACCCCGACATTTTCGAGTTGAAGAAAGACCTCACTCCTATTCGCGTTGCCGGTGTCCCTCCCGATTACTTCAGCGCTACAGGGCAACGCTGGGGTAATCCGATCTACCGATGGAATGTGTTGCAGAGCCGTGGGTTCGATTGGTGGGTGGACCGAATACGTAGGACGCGTGCACTGTACGACGTGATTCGTCTCGATCACTTCCGTGGTTTCGAAGCTTTCTGGGCGATTCCGGCCGAAGACGAGACCGCGATCCACGGGGAATGGGTCAAAGCGCCGGGCGCTGCGCTGTTTGCGGCCTTGCAGGAAAAGCTTGGCCACCTGCCGCTCATTGCCGAAGATCTTGGCTTGATCACGCGCGAAGTGGATGCTTTGCGGGACCAGTTTGGTTTGCCCGGTATGCGAGTTCTGCAATTTGCGTTTAGCGATCGGGCTGCGCATAACTACCTGCCCCACCGTTATGTAACCAATACGGTTGTCTACACCGGAACCCACGACAACGACACTACGCTGGGGTGGTGGCAAAACGGAGCAACCGAAGCGGAACGGCATTCCGTGTACATCTATCTCAACCCGGCTCCCAACGACGTCGTGTGGACGATGATCCGTGCCGCATCGGCCTCGGTGGCCGACGTCTGCATTTTCCCTGTCCAGGACGTCCTGGCACTCGGTTCGGAAGCGCGCATGAACACGCCAGCCTTGCCCGAAAACAACTGGACCTGGCGAATGGCTCCAGGAGCCCTCGGCCCCGGGCAGGCGAAGGGACTGGCGCAACTGGCAGAGGCCACGGACCGGGACGGCTGGGTTGAACCGGCAAAAACCTAAGCGCCGCTGAAGAAGAGCGCAACGGGGTACATCTTAAAGACGGCGCTCAGCGGCAAGACCTGCTCCTCGGGAACGGTCAAAGATTCACCCGTAAAGACATTGGTATAGCGCGTCCCGGCAGCGACCGGGATTCGCAATTGGTCGTTGCCCCAGGCTTGGCCGAGAGGCATTTCCAGTTTTCCGCGCATAAGCGAGCAGGCAAAGCGGGGCAGAGCAGCCAGCACACTGCGGCCGCTGCGTGCATCGCGGCGTAAGAAGGCAATCAGATTTTCCTGGCGCTCTCCAGCCATCTCCAGTGCGATGTACTCGCCACGCCGGAAGATCTCATGCTCCTTTCGCCGCAACTGCAGAGCGCAGTGTGTCGTCCAGAGTTTGACGCGCCCGTCAGCCAGATTGCTGAGCACATCGCGGCACACTGCGGGAGCGCCCTCCCGCTCTGCCAATGACTGCAAGCCATCTAGATAGCCGGCACGTAGCCGATAGTCCACCGGGCGCCGGTTGTCAGGGTCGACCAAGGTCAGTTCCCAAAGCTCATTTCCCTGGTAGAAGTCAGGAACTCCGGGAACCGCGATTTTCAACACCACCTGGGAAAGAGAATTTACCGCCCCGAAAAATCGTAGCTGTGGAAGTAGCGAGTTGAGCGAAGCCACGAACGGGCTTTCTTTTCCCTTCGGACCCGGCATAAGGATGGCAGTGATGAACGCGTGCACCGCCTTTATATAGTCGGGGTCCGGGTTGATCCAGCTGAGATTGACTTTGGCTTCGCTGAGCGCTTTGAATGCGTACTGCTTGATCCGATCCAGGAAGTTCTCGCGGGCCTGTGGGGTCTCCATCTGCCATGGCCAGGCGCCCAGAATTGTCTGATAGAGCAGATATTCCTCATTGTTATCGGGGGCGACACGCCCATCTTCCATCTTCTGTTTGAATTTGGCGTTCATTCGTTGCCAGCGGTGTACGGAAGACGACCAGAGCTGGGGAATCTCGGAGAGCACATTGAGGCGATTCCGCACGTCCTCGCTGCGCTTGGTGTCATGGGTGGAAGTGGTGAGCATCGTATCGGGGGAGTGCCTGAGACGCTCTTGGTTGCTCTGATGCAAAGTATCGAGAGAAATGCCAAACGATTTCGCCGAACCGCCCACCTCGTTTGAGGAGAGGAAGCGGGTATAAACATAGAAAGCGGTATCCTCTACGCCCTTGGCCATGACCGGTCCTGTCAATTGCTGGAATTTAAGGGCAAAGTAAAGGATTTGTGGGTCAGGCTTCTGCCTCGTGCTGGTAAGCGTGTTTTGTAACAACAGCGTTTCGCGAAGGAAGTCAAAAGCCGAGGCGTCGACATCCGGGTTAAGGCGCTTAGCCCGGGCGATGGCAAAGCGCAGAAAGGCCACATCGCGAGCGCCGTACTCGCCGCGGTCGTCTATGTAGGTTCGATACACCGGGAAAGCAGCAATGGTGTGGCGCAGAACCGTTTCGAGGATGTTGTCAGTGAAATCGCGGGCCTTGCGGTTGGAAGCGGCAATGCGGCTGAGCAGATTGGTCAGTGCATAGACTTCGCTGGCCAGTGCCGTCTGCATTACCTGGAGCTTGGAACGGTAAATGATCTCATCCGGATCAGCCGGGTGCCCGAGAAGCTGGGCATAGAGAATGTTGAAACGTTTCTCATTAGCGCTTTGAATGAAAATCCCATTGGCCAGATACACGAAATCGTAACCGGAGGTGCCGCGCACCGGCCATTCGGAAGGTAGATATTCGCGAGGTTCGAGAATTTTCTCCACGACGGTATAGAGCGGTCCTTGGCTCTGGGACCAGTCGTATCCCCGGACCGGGTCGAGCACGCTGCGTTCGATTGCATTTGCGGCCGTTTCCTGCTTCGGGGCCGGCCCCGCGCACTGACTGGCGAGGTACAAGAGCTGCAATCGGATCAAATATTGCCGGGGGTTGAACATTCCGTCACAGTGGTCGATGCGAAGTCCGGTTACCTGTTGCGAGGCCATCAGCGAACGAATGAGGCAGTGCGTAGCCGCGAAAACCTCGGGATTCTCCATACGCAATCCCACCAGGTCGTTCACATCAAAGAAGCGGCGGTAATTAATCTCCTCCGCGGAAGTTCGCCAGGATGCCAACCGGTAGGGCTGTGCATCGAGCAGTGCATGAAGGCGATCGAAGCTGTGGGGATCCCCTTCGATACCATTAATTTGTGTCAAGGCCTTTTGGATGACCGGCTGCATCTCCTCGGATCGAAGGGCGTCCCGCAACTTCGGTAGAAGCTCCCTCAACTCCGCTTGCCGCTTTTCGCGCAGCTCGTCATCGCTGGTTTCATGCGGCGGAAGCTCCTCGATGGCCTGCAACAAGTCGCGAAAGAAGTCCGGTGCGGGGTTGTCTCCGCCTTCCCGCTGTTCGAAGATCAGATGCACTGTGCGTGGCGCCACCGGCATGCTGTGATCGTAGTAGTGAATTTTAGCAAGCCCGTCCTCAATCGAGACCTGGATGTGTTTGCTCTCCAGTTCCGTTCCATATTGATTGCCGAGGATGGGCAGAAGCAGCTTGTTGCGCATCGCCGGCTTCAGCGGCTTCCAATCGATATCGAAATATTCCGAATAGCGGGAGGCGTGGCCGTTCTCCAGCACGTCCTGCCACCAGACTGAGTCATTGCCCACACCCATGTGATTGGGAACGATGTCGAGCAGCAGGCCCATACCCTGTCGTTGTAGTTCGGCGGAGAAGGAGGCGAAACCTTGGTTGCCGCCAAGCTCCGGATTAAGGCGGTCGTGGCGGGTGAGGTCGTATCCGTGCATGCTGCCTGGCCGGGCTTCGAAAATGGGTGATGAGTAAAAGTCCCCAATGCCCAGCTGCTTGAGGTAGCCAAGGATACCCTGTGCATCGGCAAAGGAAAAATCCTTGTGCATCTGCACCCGGTAGGTTGAGACCGGCACCCGAGCGTCGGTATGCAACACGCGCTCGACACACTCTCGCATCTCATTCGAGGCTTCCTGACGCGGATTGGATCGTACGGAAGCCGGCTCAGGGACGGCTACACTCGCTGAAGGAAGGTCGCTGGTGGCAGACATTTTTGCTTAGATGCGCTCCACGGCAGTCCGGAATTGGCAACAGGCCCGAGGGATTTCATTTGGGTCGCTTTACGAATTTACGCCCAGCACAGAAAATGGAACTAAGACATTCCATTGTAACGAGGAACAGCGATGCCCCTCTCTGGTGAAGCCATACGCATGATGAACTACATCGACGACATTTCGGTTACGCTGCGACGGATTCTCGCGCTCAGCCCTACACTGTCTGCAGACGAGCGCAAACGGGTGGCGGAATACCTCAAGGCCAGCTCACCCAGTACCGACGAGGCGATGGCGGCGTTAAACGTCAAATAGGGTTTTTGGAACCAGCAAGCTGCGAGCGACGGCTCTCCGCTAATCTGTGTCGGGCCGCTTATAGGGTTGCTGCAGGTACTTGCGCGCTTCGTTGATCGCTCCACCCGTATTGTCATTGGTCTGTACAGCCTGGCGGTACTCGTTTACCGCCCGATCGCGCTGCCCGGTGACGTCAAAAATCTTGCCCAGGGCGATGTGACTCCAGACCTCCGTCCATTTGGGATCGTCATCACCGCGGAGTGCATCGCGGTAGGCATTGGCGGCAGCCTGGTAGCTGCGCTGGCTGAAGAGAACTTCGCCGACTCGATAACTGGCTAGAGAGCTATTGGGATTTACTGTCAAAGCCTTCTGGTATTCGGCCAGGGCTCCGGGATTGTCTCCTGCAGAGGCTAATTGCTGGCCGCGCAAAATGGCGATACGTACCTGCAGGTCCGGCGTATTTTTAAGAACCCAGTTGTCGGGATCGATAGAAATGTGACGTGGGCGGCCGAAGGTATCGACTACATATTGCGAGTTTGTGCCGACTACATCAATGCGTTTCACTTCAGTCTTGCCCTCTGTCTCCACTCGCAACTCGACTGGCATGTTGAAGAGATCGAGATCCTGTCCGATTTCCCCAATGGTGCGAAAGCCTTTGTTATTGCCAAGGCGGTAGACCGTGTACTTATCCGTGAACTGGGGAGCTCCGGTTCCATCGAGCCATTGAGCGAAGAAAGGGGTGACGTTCTGTTGCGATTCCTGCTCGGCGACCTTTTCGACGTCACGGGTCCGGATCGGCTTGTCGGAATACTGAGCAACCAGCGCTTTGAGCAGCTTGAAGAAGTTGTCGTCGCCGATCTCCCACCGAAGCATGTGGAAGATCATTCCGCCCTTGTCCAGAGTCATAGCCTGGAATTGAGGAGAGAAGGGATCGAGTCGGCCTGCTGAAGTAAGGGGGATGGTGTCGTAAGCCAGCGCGCCCGCCGAAATGTCGACCACCGCAGTCTGCAAGGCGGTTTGGCCGGCGACTCGTTCCATGTACAACAACTCTCCGTACCGGGCCATGCCGTTGATAATCCAAAAGTCATTCAGGGAATACGGGGTAACCGCGCATCCCCACCATTGGTGGGCGATGGTGTTGGCCAGAAGGCGGTAATTGGAACGGTCGGCAATACGAGCCCCCGCGATTGCGGCAATCTCGGGGGCCCAGTAGGAGGGCAAAGTGTCGTCGGGCAGTTCAACTACGTTCAGCAGATGCGAAGGCCCATCACCGAAAGTCTCGTTGAAGAAGTCGAATTCCTTGTTGGCTGTCTGAATGTAGTCCGCACCGCTCTGCTTGTGGGCGTCTGTCACATAGAGCTTCAGGTTCGGGAATCCTGCGACCACCATCGGCTCCTCGAATTTGCCTGCGATGATCGTGCCCGGGAAACTAGGCTTCGTCCAATTGAAGCTATACTGCATTCCGCCTGAGACCGAGCGCGGAGTCCCAGTCAGGCCGCTCCCGATAACACGGTAACCGGCAGGAATCGTGACGTGCATTTCAGCGGTGAAGCGATCGGTCAGATATCCAACCATCGGAAACCAGCGCCCTGCATAGAGGAGATATGTGATGGGGTCGCCGATCGAAACCACTTTGAGCCCCTGGACTGGACTCTCTTCGTTGCCAGTGAGCGTCCCGTCATATGTAAACGTCAGTGTCGAGCTGGCCCCTTTGCTCAAGGGACTGGGAAGCGCTACCTCGATGGTCGCATTCGGGCCACGTTCTCCAGTGAGGGTGTGGCCGTGTTCGTCGGTCACATTCTCCACTTTCAATGCATTGTGCAGCTCGAAAATTGCCGAACTGACCGAGTCCGTAGCCGTGAATGTGACGCGTGCCGTGGCTTTGAGCGTGTGTTGGGCAGGGTCGATCTGAGCATCGATCACATAGCCGGTGATGTTGATGTTTGGCCGCTCAGCGGCGGAGAGCTGTGGGCAAGCCAACCCCAGTAAAGTGGTCAGCACGATCAAAATCCTGGAATGCCTATGGAAACTCAGCATCATGGAAGTCATGCCACCGGCCATTGTGAGACCAAAGCAGTTTCCGCTACGGGAATCAATTCCATCGCAATTCGGGCAGCCCGCTGGACTGCGCCTTCACTGCTCACCCGGAGCGCAGTCCCCACGGTGCGCAGGTCTGATTGCATTGTTGCACGAGCCTCCTCGTTTTCCAGCAAAGGGCGAAGCGCGGAAACGACATTGGGAGCGGTGAAGTCATGCTGGAGGAGCTCCGGCACGATCTGCCGCCGGGCTATCAGGTTGACCATTCCAATATGGGCGACGCGGACCACACGGCGAGCAACAGCATAGCTGATGCGGGATATACGGTACACGATGACAAAGGGGTTGCCGATCAGCGCCGCCTCGACCGTGGCTGTGCCGCTGGCGACGACACTGGCGCGGGCGTATTGCAACACCGCTCGTGCATCGTGAACTAGCCGCACGCCGGCCGCCCTGGTCTGTCTCGCCAGCGCATCTACCTCTGTATTCTTCAGTGTGGGGGCGATAGGCAGAAGATACTCATAACCCTGACCTAACAATCGAGCGGCTTCGAACATTGGCGGCAAGTTGGCGTGCAACTCCCTGGCGCGGCTCCCGGGCAGCAAGCCAACCCAAGATTTTGACGTGTCCAGACCATTTTCGCGAGCGAAGGCCTCCCGCGTCACGGTGGGAGCGGCAAGATCCGCCAGCGGATGACCGACATACTCAGCTTTGACGCCGTGGTTCTTATAAAACTCCTCTTCAAACGGGAAAATCACCAGCATTCGAGTAACGTTGCGCTTCACGCCTTTCACTCGCCACTTCTTCCAGGCCCACAGCTGTGGACTGACAAAATAGACAACGGGTATTTTGAGACGGCGGAGCTCGGCGGCAAGACGCAAGTTTACGTCCGGGAAATCAATCAGAATCGCGAGATCCGGTCGTTCTTTGCGCAGGCTGGCTTTTAATTTTCTATATTCACGATACACGTGGGCCATATGGAGGATCACTTCCGTGATGCCCATCACGGCCACGTCTTCAGCCCGCACGACTCGGCGCAGGCCGGCGGCGGCCATGCGGATGCCCCCCAGGCCGAAAAAGTCGGCACCCGGATCCAGGCGGCGTATTTCCGCCATCATCAGCGCGCCGTAGTGCTCGCCGCTGGCCTCGCCGGCAGAGAAAAATATCTTTGCCATAACTTCTGCCCTAATCCGTGCCTACCGCCAGGCTGGGATCCAGAACCCCGCTGGTCGCCCTGGACGTCGGCATTAGTTCCTGATCCTTGTATTGCAGCTGGTAGAGCTTCCAATAAATGCCGCGCTGGGCCAGCAATTCTTGATGCGTGCCCATTTCCCGAAGAATGCCCTTGTGCATGACAAGTATCCGATCCGCCTGCTGTACGGTCGAAAGGCGATGAGCGATGATCACCGAAGTACGGCCCCGGACCATACGCTCGAGGGCTGACCGCACCCGCATCTCGGTATCGGTGTCCACACTGGAAGTGGCTTCGTCGAGTACCAGGATGCGTGGGTTATGAGCCAGGGCTCGGGCGAAATTGATCAGCTGCTTTTGCCCCGTAGAAAGGCTATTGCCCCGTTCGCGCAAAGGCTCATCGAACCCCTGAGGGAGACTGCGGATAAAGTCACCGACGTTTACCTCGTCGGCCGCTGCCTTCAGCCGCTCGTCCGTAATCCAGCTCGAACCCAGACGGATGTTCTCAGCGATGGTGCCTGTAAACAGGAACGGGTCCTGCAGCACAACCCCGAAATTACGCCGCAGATGTGAGACGTCCTGCTCCCGAACATCGATACCGTTGATCAGAACGCTTCCCCGCTGAACCTCATAAAAGCGCATCATAAGGGCGATGATGGTGGTCTTACCGGCGCCCGTATGACCCACGATTGCCGCGGTCTGATCGGGCTCGAGGTTGAATGAGACATCTTTCAGGATCCACTCCACCTCCGGAGAGGCGGCCAGGACTTCATCCGTGCCATGACTCCGTTGAATGCGGGTCAGTTGTTCCGGATCGAGCTTCTGATAGGTGAACCAGACATGGCGAAATTCGATCCGGCCCGAGCCATCGCAAGATTGGGGCTGGGGAGGACTTTGCAACTCCGCAGGCGTATCCAGCAGCTTGAAGACTCGTTCGCTGGCAGCCATTGCCGCCTGCAGGATGTTGTACTTCTCGCTCAGGTCCTGAATGGGGCGGAAGAAGCGCTGGGAGTACTGGATAAAGGCGACCAGAACCCCGATGGACACCGCGTTGCGCAGCACTCCATTTCCTCCCAGCCAAATCACGAGCGCGATGGCCACAGAGCTCAGCAACTCGATCGCCGGATAATAAAGGGCATAGGCCAGGATGGCGTCCTTGAAGGCGACCATGTGCTGGCGATTAACCTCTTCGAACTCCTTGTAGGAACGCTGCTCCCGGTTGAATAGCTGCACCACGCTCATCCCGCTTACGTGCTCCTGCGTGGAAGCATTGATGCGGGCGATCGCGGAGCGTATTTGCCGATAGGATTCCCGCACATGTTTTCGGAAGACGCGGGTCACGGCCAGGATCAACGGCAGCACTGCAAAAGCAATCAGGGCCAGCCACCAGTTCATCCGCAGCATTATGGCCACGATCAGGACCAGGACGAAGACATCCTCGAAGATGGCGAACACGCCCGAAGTAAACATTTCGTTCAGCGCGTCCACATCACTGGTCAACCGAGTCACCAGACGGCCCACCGGATTGCGGTCAAAGAAACTGACGTGCATGCTCTGCAGGTGGCGGAAGATTTGGCTCCGCATGTCGAACATGATCTTTTGCCCGGTCCACTGCATGAGGTAGGTCTGGGCGAACTCCAGAAGGTAGCTGAATACGAGCGCGCCGAGATAAATGGTGGCGATTTGCGTGACGCCCGCCATGGGATTGTGGCTCAGCCAGCGGGTCCAGGCCGGGGGGTGGAGGGCGGGCCGGGCGGTCATATACCGATCGATGGCGACCTTCGTCAGGTAGGGTCCGAGCACGTCGGCTCCGGCCTTGAGAAGGATCGCCACCAGCGAAATCACCGCCTGCAGCTTGTAGGGTCGAAGGTAGGTGAGCAGTCTGCCCATCAACCGGCTGTCGTAAGCCTTGCCGACAACATCGTCGTCCTGGTGCTGATTCTTCCGGTTCTGCTCGTTGCTTGCTTCGGCCATAGCCTTTGCTCTTTATCTTATAGGGGCTGTGCCCACGAATCGGGGTGATGGGAGAATAGGAACGGAATGGATTCTCTCGGCGTTTACATCGCAGTTCCTTTTTGCCGCGCGAAATGTACCTATTGCAACTTTGCCTCCAGCGTTTCGTCCGCCGGAATCCATGAGCGATATGTCGCCAGGGTTTGTGACGACATCCGCAAAGTGCGGCAGAGACTCGAATCCGCGTCTCTTCCTGGGTGTGTGGATACCGTTTACCTGGGCGGAGGGACCCCCAGCCTGCTGTCTCCAGGGTTGGTGAGTGAGGTTGGCCACACCTTGCGCCAACAGTTCAGGGTTTCGCCATCAGCGGAGATCACGCTCGAGTGCGCGCCCGGACAGTTGGATGACGCGACCCTCGACGCCATGCTGGGGTTCGGTGTCAACCGGATCAGCCTGGGCGTCCAGTCGCTGGTGGATCGTGAAGCAGCGGCTACCGGGCGATTCCATACCCGGTCTGTAGTCCTGCGAGATCTGGCACGGATGCGTTCCGCAGGCGTCAAAAGGCTCAGCATCGACTTGATTGCGGGCATGCCGCATCAGACGATGGAAAGCTGGCAGGAGTCGCTGGATGTGCTCGTGGCCACCGGGGTAGGGCACGCGAGCGTTTACATGCTGGAGATTGATGAAGAATCGCGCCTGGGTCGGGAACTGCTGGCTGGCGGCGCGCGCTATCACGCGCAGACGGTTCCCGGCGAAGAATTAACCGCGGAGCTTTACCAGCGCGCTGTGGGGGCCCTGGAGGCATCCGGGCTAGGCCAATACGAAATTTCCAACTTTGCTCGAGGAGGCAGCGAGGCGCAACACAATCTGAAATATTGGCGCCGGAAGCCTTACCTCGGTTTTGGCCTGGATGCACATTCCATGGTGCGCGCTCATGATGGGGCCGCATTGCGCTTCAATACAACGGATGCGCTTGACGAATACATGGGCGCTGAGTCACACCTGGAACCGCGGCGGCTCAAAGGAGTGGAAGAGATCGAAGAGGCTTGGTTTTTGGGCCTTCGTCTGCGGGCCGGAGTGGCCTGGCTGGCCTTGGCGGCCGAGTTCGGTTGGGACCGGGTTGAGATTTTCCGTCCTGTGGTCCGTGAGCTGTGTGACCTGGGGCTGGTCATTGAGGAGGAGGGAATCGTCCGCCTGACGCCGCGCGGCGTTCTGTTCTCCAATGAGGTCTTTGCTCGATTCCTTGGGGTAGCGGAAGAGGAGTTCCAGGTTCCATGACCTCTGAAGTCAAACATGCGATAGCCAGATGATCGATTTGCGCAGCGACACCGTGACCCGCCCCACGCCCGCTATGCGAGCCGCCATGGCTGGGGCTGAAGTAGGAGACGACGTTTACGGTGAAGACCCCACCGTGAACCGGCTGGAAGCGCGAGCGGCCGAAATCTTTGGACGCGAAGCTGCACTCTTTGTGCCAACGGGCACAATGGGCAATCAGGTCGCGATTCGCATGCACACCGAACATGGCCAGGAAGTCATCTGCGAATCTCGCGGTCACCTCATGGATTGGGAAATGGCCATGGTGTCTGCTTTTTCCGGGTGTCAGTTGCGCGCGGTGTATGCAGACCGCGGAATCCTTACCTGGCCGCTTATTCGCAACGTCATTTCCAACGGCGTTCGTTTTCGGCCGAAGACTGGTTTAATCTCGCTCGAGAACACGCATAACCTGGCCGGCGGCACGGTCATGCCCTTCGAGGTTACAGAGGAGATCCTGGCAGGAGCAGTGGATGCTGGGCTGCCGGTCCATCTTGACGGCGCCCGCATTTTCAACGCCGCTACCGCATTGAACATCCCGGTTGACCGGCTTACCCGGGGCTTCAGCTCCGTCATGTTCTGCCTCTCCAAAGGGCTTTGTGCGCCGGTGGGTTCCATGCTTGTCAGCAGCCGGAAAAATATCGAGCGGGCGCGCAATTTTCGGAAGGCGCTGGGCGGAGGCATGCGGCAGGCTGGTGTGCTGGCGGCAGCCGGTTTGGTCGCCTTGAATGAGATGACCGGCCGGCTAAAGGAAGATCACGAAAACGCCAAGCTCCTGGCGTGTGCGCTACGCGAGCTGCCGCAGGTTGAACTTGACCCGTCTTTGGTGCAAACCAACATCGTCATCTTCAGTTTGCGCGATGATGGAGACGCTGCAACGCTGGTGAGCGCACTCGCCGCGAACGGGGTACTGGCAGGAGTCGTGGGAGCCCATGCTGTGCGCCTGGTTACACACCGCGATGTTGATCGTGCCGCGTGCGAGCGAGCCCGTGCCATTCTGATTCAGGAGATCCGGAAACAGGATAGCTGCTGAAACGGTGAAAATGATCCTGCCCCCCTGCCAAGGCCTTATACTGTGGGGATGCCAAAGTATTCGATCGTCGTGCCTTTTCATAACGAGGAAGAAAACGTTACGGCTTTGTATGACCGTTTGAAAGCGGTCATGGAGCAAATCGGCGACAGTTTCGAGCTGGTGCTGGTGGACGACGGGTCGAGCGATCGAACTTACAAGCTGCTGGAAGAGATAGCGGCTGTGGACAGCAGGGTTTTGGTGGTCAAGCTGCGGCGCAACTTCGGCCAGACCTCTGCGCTGGCTGCCGGATTCGACCACTCCCAGGGCGACTATATCCTGGCCATGGATGGGGATCTGCAACACGATCCCGCTGAGATTCCGGAATTTGTCGCCAAGCTGGAAGAGGGCTATGACGTCGTGAGCGGATGGCGCAAGACGCGAATCGATAACTTTGTCATGAGGCGCTTCCCGTCGCGCTGTGCTAACTGGCTTATGGCCAAGCTTTCCGGCGTCGACATTCATGACTTCGGCACCACTTTCAAGGCGTATCGCCGCGAAGTGATCCACAACATTCCGCTTTACGGCGAAATGCATCGGTTCATCCCCGCTTTGGCTTCCTGGTATGGCGCCAGCATCTGCGAGATTCCAATCAGGAATGTAAACCGCGAGCGGGGCAAGTCGCACTATGGTATTTCACGCACCATACGCGTTTTCTTCGACCTGCTGACCATTCGCTTTCTGTTGAAGTACATGACGCGTCCGCTGCACTTCTTCGGCACTTTCGGCGCGCTAGGAATCCTCTTGGGCAGTGGAATTTCGGTCTTTCTCGCCAGCCTCAAGGTGTTCACTCATCAAGACGTGATGGATACTCACGGCCCGCTTTTTGTGGTTGCCGGAGTTTTGATCCTTGCCGGTATCCAGATGCTGGCCATCGGATTACTCGGTGAGTTGCAAGTGCGGCATTATCACACCGCATCGCATCGCGCGCCCTACGCCATCGATCGTCTGGTGCGGCTGCGTGCTCCCGAAGAGCCGAGCATGTTGCAGGAAGGCTAGCCAGCGCCTTAGCGACCGTGCGAAGGGTCGGCGGACGCAGACACATCCAAATCCAAGAATGTCGCGCTACTGTGGGCCACACCGGGCGCATAGCAGTAGTTATCGGCTGAATAGGTAGCGCCGCATTGAGCGGCGAAGGGCCTCCGCGGCGACAAAGCATATTGCCAAACGGTCGCTTGCGTGATCCCGCTCGATGCCGGCTCAAGAGATCGCCTTCCAACCACACAGCCCGGTGAGGGGGGACATTGATCGTTGGCCACCCATAAAGCGATGTGACTGTCGTGGCTGAGTATGTCTTTAGCGGTGCTGATCTGGGACGATCCATCCGGAACCGAGATTCCGGAGCAGTAAACCCCGGGGCGGTACTGCGATGAACGTACCGTCTTCACCCACGAAAAAAGGTAGCCACTCTGTTCCGGGAGAAGGCGTCCACCTTCCTCTTGGTCGAGAAACAGAATAGCCGCCGGCGGGAAGCCCTCCCGTTGCGCTGCGGCCACGGCGGCGGCTGCGTCCGCACGGCCCATTGCCGCCGCGTCTTTGCCTTTCAATTGGGCGTCTGAGCGTCCGTTGAAGAGGATCAGGAAGCCGAAGCCAGCTGCCTTCAGGGTGGTGCGCTTACCGATCCAGCCATTGGTGCTGGCGCCAGGAGGGTTATTCAGCCAATAGCCGGTGTATGCAAAACTCCGGTGAAGTGCGGGCAGCAGTGCATCCCCCGGGTAGTCATTCTTGTCAAAACCAATGTAGCTCGTGGACGCCTGGCCCCAACCGCTGGAAACACAAACCAAGGCTACTGTGCAAAAACACAGCACAGAAGCGCACCGGCTCAGTCCGCGCCACCCGCATTGGTAGGTGTGGGTGCGGATACTGTGCTCGCTAATTGCCGGGCCGGCATGGGGTGCAGATATTTCGCTGGATTGACCGGCGTATCGTGAATGCGAACTTCGTAGTGCAAATGTGGGCCGGTGCTGTGTCCCGAAGATCCCACGTAGCCGAGGATGTCCCCCCGGCGAACATCCTGTCCGGCAACAACCGCAAATCCCGAAAGGTGCGCATAGAGCGTCTCAATTCCGTGTCCGTGATCGACAACTACCTCACGCCCATAACCTGTGCCCATGCCCGCTTTGACAACTGTCCCGTCCGCAGGGGCGCGAACCGCGTCGCCCTTGTTGGTCGCGATATCGATGCCGGTGTGGAACGAGCCTTCACCGTTGAAGGGATCCAGGCGGGCGCCGAAGGAACTGGTCACGATTCCTTGTACCGGCCAGAGTGAAGGAGCATAGGCGACGTCGATGACCCCAAAACCGCTGGGAAAGCGGCTGGAGAAGTCCAGACCGTGCGTGATCTCTCCAGACATCGCTGTCGAGCGCAGGGCCAGGAACTGATCGAGCGATTGAGCATATTGCTGATCGCCGAAGCTGTCAGGAGCTACCGGATCATTGGTCGAGGCCTTCCGTGCGGCGGACTTGCTCAAATGTCCTTGCCGCAGGCCGTAAAGCGCACTGACTTCGCTCGCTAGAGATCCCAGCGACGCGGCCTGAACATCTTTTTCATGTGCCACTTGCTCCATCTGGAGGTAATCGTGGCGGAGGGTCTCGCGTTCCGTCCGGACTTGATTGAAACGGGCTGTTTTCAGCAGCATGCGGCTGTAGGATCCAGCCATTCCGGTGACCGTAAAGAGTCCGATAACCGCTGCTGCTACAAAGACATAAGCGTAATGCAAGGGGATCGGAATTTTGCGCAGTTCGCCATCTTCCCGGCGGGCCACAAAGATGATGTAGTACCGTTTGCGCAAAGCACTCGCTCGGTAAAGGGGATGCGGCCGTGTACGAATCCTGCACAGTGGCCGAGTCTTGAAGCTAACAGAGTGAATCTAGTGGGTCAAACCCGGAAAGTCGCACAAAGCCTGACCCGAGAGTAAGCAGGTATGATGCTGGCGTAATGGCTCGTGAGCGGAGATCCGGCCCAGGAAGGACAGCCGGCGAGCGGGAACTGATTGCGTCCATTCGAAAAAGCGCACGCCAGCGTCTCGGCCGGCGTTGGAGCGGGATCCTCACACTTGGAATCGGTGACGACTGTGCAGTGCTACGACCACGGAGTGGCCGGGAAATCGTGGTTACTACCGATCTTTCGCTTGAAAATGTGCACTTCCACCGAGATTGGCATCCGCCACAGAGCGTCGGCCATCGGTGTCTGGCGCGGGGCCTGAGTGATCTGGCGGCCATGGGCGCGCGCCCGGAGGTGGCATTTTTATCGCTCGCGTTGCCCGCCGAGCTTACCGGAAAGTGGATCGACGGTTTCCTCGAGGGATTTTTCGCTTTGGCAGACCAATATCGTGTGCCGCTGGCAGGCGGTGACATGGCAAAGTCCTCGTTGGTGGTGGCAGACATAGTTTTGTTGGGAAGTGCGCCCAAAGGAAAGGCTCTCCTGCGTTCCGGAGCTCATGCGGGAGACACGATCTACGTCACAGGCGCTCTCGGCGGGTCCGCAGCAGAGCTGCAGGCACTTGCGCGCCGGCCGAAGGATTTCCGCAAAGCAGACCGCGCAGGACATCCACATTTGTATCCGGAGCCCAGGCTGACCGCAGGCCGTCGGCTAAGGGGCTTGGCGACCGCCGCCATTGACCTGAGCGACGGACTCTCCACGGATCTGAGCCATCTCTGCGAAGAAAGCAATCTGGCTGCGGAGATCGATGCTACCGCTTTACCCATCGACGCTCGCGCCACCCTGGAGCAGGCATTGCACGGCGGGGAGGACTACGAGCTGTTGTTCACCGCTTCGCCCCGCACTCGCATCCCCGCACAACTGGGAGGAGTTGCCGTACACGCCATTGGCTCAATGAAGAAGAGCAAGGAGCATAGGATCGTGCTCACCGACGGCCGCAAGCGCACGCTCCTCGTGGCCGGTGGATGGGAGCACTTCCGCTAGCTTGATAGCATCAGAAGTGGACCTATGCCGAACCTGATCCCGCGGGTACGTTTTGCTCCTTCGCCTACAGGTATGTTGCACGTGGGTAATGCCCGCACGGCCCTGTACAACTGGCTTTTTGCACGGCACGCAGGCGGAGATTTCGTTCTGCGCATCGAAGACACCGATGTGGAGCGCAGCGAGGTCCGCTACGAAGCGCAACTCATTGAAGATCTTCGCTGGCTAGGGCTCGATTGGAACGAAGGGCCCGTGATCGGTGGTCCCTACGCGCCCTACCGCCAGAGCGAGCGGCTGGAAATATATCGCCAGCACACGCAGCAGTTGCTGCTGGAAAGCAAGGCTTACCGTTGCTTTTGCACCGCGG
Organism: Acidobacteriaceae bacterium; assembly: GCA_035507705.1. Taxonomy (GTDB): domain Bacteria; phylum Acidobacteriota; class Terriglobia; order Terriglobales; family Acidobacteriaceae; genus PALSA-350. The sequence goes on along the minus strand of DATJNV010000101.1, from coordinate 112,323 downwards.
AGGAACTGGAGCAGGAGCGGGAGTCGGCCGTCCGCGAGCAAAGAACCCAGGTGTATTCAGGCAAGTGCAGAACAGTAACGGTTACCGAAGCCGAAAAGCGGTGCTCCGCGGGCGAGCCGTTTGCCGTGCGCCTGGCCGTCCCCCATTCGCCGCTGCGCTTTCACGACATCGTGCGCGGCGATGTGGAGTTTGCCAGCGATGCGGTCGGGGACTTTATCGTGGTTCGCTCCTCGGGTATTCCGGTTTACAACTACGTCGTCACCATCGACGATGCGCTGATGCGCATCACCCACGTCATTCGCGGCGACGATCACATTTCCAACACGCCGCGACAGGTGGCCATTTACCAGGCGTTCGGTTGGAACCTGCCGCAGTTTGCCCATCTTTCGACCATCCTGGGTAGCGATCGAGAGCGTTTGTCGAAACGCCATGGCGCAACCTCCGTGGCCAGCTTCCGCGAGATGGGAATTCTGCCGGAGGCCTTAGCGAACTATCTGGCCCTTCTCGGCTGGGGCGCTGAGGGTGGCACACGCGAAACCTTCACTCGTGAAGAGCTCATCCAGGAATTCAAACTGGAACGGGTGACGCCTTCCCCGGCGCTGTTCGACTGGGACAAATTGCATTGGCTGAACCGGCACGCCATCAAACATTCGCCGCTACCTGAGTTGCGCACACTGGCCTGGCCCTACTTCTCCGCACGAGGGTGGATGCCGATGCAGTCCTCCCCCAGCGAGCGCGTAGTGCAGTGGTTCGATCGCGTGCTGGCGCTGTTTCTTCCTGCGGTGGACCAGTTGCAGCAAGTACCGGATAAAGCGGCGAGTCTTTGGCATCTACCGGCAGCAACCGAGGAAGATGCAGCGATCCTAGCTTCCGAAGCAGGGAAGCGCGTGACGCGCGCCTTCGCGGCAAAGATTAACAGCGAAGTCGGCCTCTTGACCCCGCAGCGCTTCAAGGAACTGATGAACGAGCTCAAGGCAGAAACGGGCGCCAAGGGTAAGGATCTTTTCCACCCGGTACGGATTATTCTGACCGGATCGCATTCCGGTCCCGATTTCGACAAGCTGATCCCGCTCTTCGAGGAAGGCAGTCAGCTTGATTTACCAGCGCATGTCTTGAGCGTGCGCGAGCGGGTGAATGCCTTTTGCGTGTGATCGACTCAACCTTCCCGCATAACTGGAATGCGGAGATTCTTGCTTCCAGGCCGCTGATCTTGCCTGCTCGTCAATTTGTTTATCCTGCCCAGGTGGACGAAGTCGAGAGGGGCGCACTGGAAGTCATGGTCCGGCCATCTGACGGAAGTCGCTTCCTGGCTACTTGCGCTCTCGGCTTCGCGGATCCGGTGGTGCCGACCGGAGTTTGGTCTTGCCCTGATCCAGCCTGGATCTGCGCTGTTGCAGGAGGCTATGCCTATCTCATCGACAGCCGTGATCCTGCGCGCTGGGAGCAGGTGGAGTACCGGCCGGTGACCGCGGTCAGTCCGGTTCCGGATCATGATCTCTTGGTCTTTGCCGGCTTCCATTCCCTGCTCGCATGGGGCCCGCAGGGTAAGGCTTGGCAGACGGGCAGGCTGAGCTGGGATGGCGTAAGCATCACTGGTCTCCGAGCCCAAACTCTGCTGGGTTTGGGTTGGGATATGGCTACGGATAGGGAACTGGAGTTTGAGGTCGACTTAAAAACCGGCAGGCACAGCGGCGGAGGTTACCTGGTGTAAAAGCTCAGGCCTGCATCGCCTTGCAGGAGCTCCCGGTAACGCCGCAATGAACCATAGCGCTCCGCTGGAGCCGTTTTACGATTGTGCTCTGCAACTACAATGCCCCCGACCGTAAGCAGTTCACTGGCATGTTCTCCTATGCTGGCGAGTGTAGTTTCGTAGTCTTCGGCAGCCGCATATGGCGGATCCAGGAAGATGATGCCGCAGTGAGAGTGCGCGGTTGAAAGTCGGCGCAGCGCGGATGAGACACTGCAGGAAATAACCTGGAAGCCGGAATCAATCTTCAGCGCATCCAGATTGGCACGAATCGCGGTGATCGCCGGGGCAGCGTTGTCGACGAAATACACCATACCGGCCCCACGGCTGAGCGCCTCTATTCCCACGGCTCCTGACCCGGCGTACAGATCGGCGAAAACGGCTCCTTCAATCCGGGGAGCGAGCACATTAAAAAGGGTTTCACGCAGGCGGTCGCTGCTGGGCCGGGTGGCGAGTCCGCGAGGCGCGATTACCTGCCGCGACCGGTATGTGCCTCCGATCACCCGCATGCGATTTGATGGTAAATGAATCCTTTCCTGGCCGATGAGCCCGCAAGCTCTACAATGATTGGCAAGGACGGATGCACATGCGCGGATGGTCGTTCCCCCTGGGGCGGTGGATGGGTGTGGAGTTGCGTATCCACACGTTTTTCATTCTGCTGCTGGGCATCTGTATGGCTTACGCCGAGAGCATTCACCTTTCCATGTTCCGCGGCGCCGGCTTGTGGCTTGTCTTGTTAAGCGCGGTCGGCGTGCGCGAAGTGGCTCGCATGCTGGTGGCCGCTTATCACGGGCTTCAACTGAGAAACATTCTTCTTCTGCCGATTGGCGGCCTGGTCGCTTATGCTAACGCCGAGAGTGCAGAAAACGCTGGCGCCACCAAAGTCCAATGGCGCATGGCCGTAACCGGACCGTTGGCGAACCTGAGCTTTGCCGTGGTCGTACTCATGCTGGTTCTGGGCATGTCGCCGACCATAAACTTCCTGGAACGGCCTTGGATTACCCCGGCCCACCTGATTCGCAGCATTGTCTGGCTGAATGTGTTCTTGGGCATCCTCAATCTGTTGCCGGCCTATCCGCTGGATGGAGGCCGCGTCATACGCGGTGGTGTTGCCAGGGCGCAAGGCCGGGCGCAAGCCTCCCGGGTTGCGACTGGTTTGGGCCAGATCCTGGCCATGACCTCGATCATTGCCGGATTGGTGCTGATGAACGCATGGCTGCTGCTGGCCGGATTCTTCATTTTCATCGGGGCTCAGCTCGAAGATCAGGGTGTTCTTTTTCAGAGTGTGGTGGATACGGTCAACATGCAGGACATCATGCTGACCGAGTTTTCGATGCTTGCACCCTCCGATACGCTGGAGGCGGCGCTTCACAAGTCCATCCATAGCCTGCAGGATGACTTCCCCGTGGTGCGTGGAGATAGCCTGGTTGGGATCATTTCCCGCCAGAGCATACTCTCCGCCTTACGCAGCGAAGGTAATGGTTACGTGCAGGCGGTGATGTCGCGCAGCTTCCACGTAGCCCAACCCGAGGATTCGCTAGGGACAACCATCAGCCGCTTCGCTGGCCGCGGCCTTTCCCTGGTACCAGTGACCGAAGGGGAGCGCATCGTGGGAATTGTGACCCTGCAAAACCTGATGCACTCCATGAGCCTGCTGGCAGAGAGCCGGAAACTGCGTCGCCAGAGCCAGGAATAATCGTTGCTTGAGCCCGGCCTATATCTGGTCGCAACGCCCATCGGCAATCTCGAGGACATCACGCTTCGCGCTCTGCGCGTCCTGAAAAGTGTTGATCGCATTGCCTGTGAAGACACACGCGAAACGCAAAAACTGCTGCACCACTTCGATATATCCACCCCGACCGTCAGTTATCACGAACACAATGAGCGTTCACGGACAGCGGAGCTGATCCTTGATCTCCAGAATGGTGGCTCGATCGCAGTGGTAAGCGACGCTGGCACGCCCGCCTTCTCAGATCCGGGCGTTGAACTGGTACGTGCGGCCCTTGCTGCAGGCATTCGCGTATTTCCAATTCCGGGAGCCAACGCCGCACTCAGCGCGCTGGTTGCTTCCGGCCTGAATACGGACAGTTTCGTCTATCTCGGTTTCCTTCCCTCCAGGCCGGGACAACGGCGAACGCAACTCGAAACCCTGGCCGCACACCCGTCCGGTCAAACGCTCATCGTCTACGAAGCTCCACACCGCATTCTCGATACGTTGGCCGATGTGGAGGGGGTGTGGGGAGGGTCAGTATGTGTTGTCATCGCTCGCGAGCTCACCAAGCTTCATGAGGAGTTTTTGCGGGGAACGGTTGCTGATGTTCGGGGCGAGCTATCGGGACGGGACCGTATCAGGGGTGAAATCGTACTGCTAATTGCGGCCACGCCGCCCGCTCAAGCCCTTGAATCGAACATGAGCATTGCGAGATTGATCACCCATCTCATCGCGACGGAGGGTTTGGAGGAGAAAGAGGCGCTCAAGCGAGTCGCCCGCGAACGAGGAGTTTCCAAGAGCGACGTATACCGGGAACTGCAGCGTGAACGCTCCAGAAGATAGCGCTCTCAGTCACGAGTGTGATAGCTAGGCTTTAGCTGGAGCCTGCCAGGCCGGTACAGGCCGTTCGGCTAACGGCAAATCTCGGCCCTTGACCCGGTCATATAGGTAACTGTCGCTGGTTGTCCCCAGGGACTCGTTATACAGGCTCTGCTCGCCGACGACCTGTCGCAACTCCTCGGCGAAACGATGAACGGACTGAAGGGACTGCGCCGTGGCGGGTAGTTCGATGCGGCTGGTCTTCCAGAACTTCTGAAATCCGCGATCCAGCAGCGTAGCAACTTCTCCATTTACGACGTATCCTGGCCGCTCCCGCCATCGGATCGCCATATGCGGCAGTTTCTTCGCGGCGCCTTCCGGTTCGGGCGCATGAATAAGGATCGCGCCGGCGCCATACTTGGTTACCAGGACTTGATTTGCGACGCCAGGCACATCCTGCACATCAAAACCAGAGGTGCGTAGGGTGTTCAATATTTCATCGAAGCTGAGAAACTGTACTTTTGTGCGCATAACTTGCGACTGACGAGCGATTGCCTCGGTTTTCGACTGGAAGCTACACTGGGATTTGCTTCTTTTTTACTTTCGCACATCGAGGCGGATCGCTGCAACGTGCGTAGATCCTTTGAATCAAACAGTTTAAACGAGGAAAATGCAAACCGAACTGCAAACTGACGTCAGCTCGACCGCGCACACGCTGGGTAGTAGCATTCTGGAGCGGATTGGCAATACTCCCCTCCTGAGGCTCGACCGGCTGACAGCTCATCTACCCGGGATTACCTTGCTGGGCAAGGCGGAATGGGTCAACCCGGGCGGCTCGGTCAAGGATCGCGCGGCCTCATCCATCGTGGCCGCAGCCGAGGCCCAGGGTCTACTGGCAGGAAAGCATTTGCTGGATGCAACCAGCGGCAATACCGGCATCGCGTATGCTATGTTGGGCGCGGCCAAAGGATTTCCGGTGACCCTTTGCATGCCATCGAATGTTTCGCCGGAACGGAAGCGGATTCTCTCCGCCTATGGCGCGCACATCGTGTGGACCGATCCGGCGGACGGCTCTGATGGCGCGATTATGAAGGCCCGGGAGTTGGCCAAGGATAAGGATAAGTTCTATTACGCAGACCAATACGGAAACGAAGCCAACTGGAAGGCGCACTATAAAACCACGGCGAACGAGATCTGGCAGCAGACCGAAGGGCAGCTCACGCACTTCGTCGCCGGGCTTGGGACCAGCGGTACCTTTATGGGGACCACCCGCCGGCTCAAGGAGCTAAACCCTGGAATTGAATGTATCGCCATGCAGCCCGATTCGCCGTTTCACGGCTTGGAAGGTCTGAAGTATATGGCTACAGCGATCGTGCCTCCCATTTACGATGCGGCGCTTGCGGATCGTCACCTAGAGCAATCGACCGAGGCAGCCTACGCGATGGCGAAGCATCTGGGCCGGACCGAGGGATTGCTCTTGGGTATCTCTGCGGCTGCGGCAGTAGCGGCAAGTCTCAAAGTGGCGGAAGAGGAAGCTTCAGCAGGCAGGGACGCTGTGATCGTGACCATCCTTTGCGACTCCGCCGACAAGTACCTGAGTGAGCGTTTTTGGGAGCAATGATGGCGAACGCAACTCCTGATGCGCGCGTGGCGCAAACACTTAAAATCAGCGATTCGGTGTATGCCCAGTTGCGTCAGCATGGCGAGGAGACCTATCCCCACGAGTGCTGCGGAGTACTGTTAGGGAATGCACTGGACGGGATCAACGAGGTGAAGGCGGCAGTTCGGGCGGGCAATACCCGGACTGATTCCGCCCATAATCGGTACCACATCGCGCCCCAGGAGCTGGTCAGCATCCAGCGGCATGCACGTGAGCGCAGCCTCGACATTGTCGGTTTCTATCATTCCCATCCCGATCACCCTGCACGATGGTCGCCGACGGATTTTAATGAAGCTCATTGGCTCGGTTGTTCCTACGTAATCACCAGCATCGAGAAGGGCGTAGCCAAACAGACCAACTCTTTTTTTCTGGCCGGGACCGGCGAAGATGATAAACGGTTTGAAAACGAGGAAATCCACGTGTGGCCCGAACGCTGTTGACCGCCGGCCCTGTAGGTCCTTGCATTGCTCAAACCTCATCAGAAAGAGAGAGTTCGACGAATGAAGATCCACATTCCCACTCCGCTTCGTCAGTTTGCCGCTAAGCAGGCGACCGTGACGGTCGATGCCGCAACTGTCGCCGAGGCGCTCGATGAGCTCACGCTCACTCACCCGGAATTGAAAAAGCATCTGTATTCAGAAGAAGGCAAGCTGCGTGCCTTCGTGAACGTTTACCTCAACGACGAAGACATTCGCTATCTGAGCGACAAAGAGAACACCGCGGTGAAGGAAAGCGACAGCTTGTCCATCATTCCTTCCATTGCCGGCGGATGCGCCGATCGGAAAGAATAGGAGATTGAAAATGGCAACACTAACTGAAATACCCACGGCTTTGCCGTCGCTTAGCAACGACGAAATCGCGCGCTATTCGCGCCATCTGATCCTGCCCGAAGTTGGCATGGAGGGGCAGCAGAAGCTTAAGGCGGCGAAGGTCCTATGTGTGGGCACCGGTGGCTTGGGTTCACCTTTAGCTTTCTACCTTGCTGCCGCGGGTATCGGAACGTTGGGACTAGTCGACTTCGATGTGGTGGACTCCAGCAACCTGCAGCGGCAGATCATCCATAGCACCAGGGATGTGGGCCGTCCAAAGTTGGATTCGGCGGAAGAAAAACTGAAAGCCCTGAATCCTCACATGACGATCGTCAAGCACAACACCATGCTGGCGAGCAACAATGCGATGGAGATATTCAAGGACTTCGACATCGTGGCCGACGGTACGGACAACTTCCAGACCCGGTACCTGGTCAATGATGCCTGCGTGCTGAGCGGAAAGCCGAACGTCTATGGCTCTATCTTCCGCTTCGAGGGGCAGGCCAGCGTCTTCGCCACGGAGGAGGGCCCGTGCTATCGCTGCCTTTATCCGGAGCCGCCACCACCGGGCTTGGTTCCTTCCTGTGCGGAGGGTGGAGTACTCGGCATTTTGCCTGGTTTGGTGGGTGTTATTCAGGCAACGGAGGTCATCAAGCTGATTCTGGGTGTGGGTGATCCACTGATAGGGCGCCTGCTGTTGGTGGACTCGCTGGGCATGCGATTCCGCGAGCTGAAGCTGCGCAAGAATCCGGACTGCCCGGTATGTGGCAAGCATCCCACCGTGACCGCCCTAATCGATTATGACCAGTTCTGCGGAATACAGCCTCCGCCTGCGCCTGACGCGGCCAGGATCAATGGTATCGAGCAGCTTGACGTGACCCGGTTCAAGCAGCAGCGCGATGCAGGCAAGGATCTATTCCTGCTCGATGTGCGGGAACCCCATGAATTCAAGATTGCGCAAATCGGCGGTTACCTGATCCCGTTGGGTGATCTGCAAAAGCGGGTAGGCGAACTGGACAAAAGCCGCGAGATTGTTGTCCATTGCAAGGGCGGTGGCCGTAGCCAGAAAGCGGCGGAGTTTCTGCAGCAGGCCGGCTTCCATGTGAAAAATTTGGCCGGCGGCATACAAGCCTGGAGTGAAAAGATCGACCCCCGTGTTCCTAAGTACTAGCGCAGGACTCACACTCTGTTAGCGACCACAAATCCCTAAGCCGCCACGCGTGCGGCTTGGGGATTTCCTTTTGCTCCAAACCTGCTGCCATCGGTATACTCCGGGGGGCGCTGGAACTTCATGGATCTCGTTGTCATCCGCATTCTTTTTATTCTTGCTCTAACGGCGGCCTGCTTCTTTTTGCGGCCGTTTGCACTCGAGCCTTGGGCGGCCGCTGTGCTTGGCGCCATTGCCGCCGCCGCAGTGATCGTATTCGAACTGCGCGTCCGGGCTCTAAGCATCAAGCGCCTCCTGGGTGCGGTCCTGGGGAGCGTGCTGGGGATCGCCGGCGCGGCTCTGTTCGCCATGGTGTTGGCAGAAACCCTCCCTCCCGGTGGGACCCGAGCTCTCCTGCAACTGTTCGTCCTCATGCTTATGTCGTACATCGGTCTCACCGTGGGCGCCAGCAAGGGAGACCTGTTGAACTTTACCGGCAGTCTGGCGGAGCTCTTTGCCGGGGAGCGCGCAGGCGGCAAGCGCAGTGTCAAGATCCTCGACACCAGTGCGATCATCGACGGTCGAATCGCTGACGTGGTGCAAACCGGTTTCCTGGAAGGGACTCTGCTGGTGCCCGAATTCGTGTTGCGCGAGCTGCAGATCGTGGCCGACTCGTCAGACAATTCCCGGCGGCAACGCGGGCGCCGGGGTCTGGATATGCTGCAGAAAATGCAGGCCAATCCGCTGCTAGCCATACAAATCACCGAGGATGACTTTCCTCAACTGCGTGAAGTGGATCTCAAGCTGATCGAGCTGGCGCGCAAGATTTCGGCCCCGATCGTGACCAATGATTTCAATCTCAGTAAAGTCGCTCAGCTGCATCATGTGCGCGCACTCAATTTGAACGACTTAGCCAATTCTCTGAAGCCGCTGGTGCTGCCCGGGGAAAAGATGAACGTGCTGGTTTTGAAAGAGGGCAAGGAGTACAACCAGGGTGTCGGTTATCTGGATGATGGAACCATGGTTGTGGTGGATCACGCCCGGCGGATGATCGGCCGCTCCGTCGAAATTACGGTGACCAGCGTGTTGCAAACGGCTTCGGGCAAAATGATCTTCGGCAAGCTGGAGGATTCAGGCCTTAAACCGGAGCAGGTGCGCACCATGACTGAGCTTTCCAGCTAGACAAACGCCCTTTCCATGAAATTTCGGCCCCGGGGTTACGAAAGCTCAGAAACAGATTTGACAGGCGGAATCCGCCGGGTACAATCTTGCCGAAGAGCACTGGTTGCTCACTCCAAAACCTCCCACATGAATACCGCCTGCAAACACCCCAAAGTGCGCGTCGTAGCGCGTGAAGAGGATGTCGAATACGTTGAATGTCTGGACTGCGGTCAAGTGTTCGACTCCCAAGAATACCGTGACATGGAAATCGAAGAAGTATTGGGGGAGGCCGAAGAAGATAGGTAGCCACTGCCTCCACCAGCAGTGGCATACCCCACCTCTCGAAGTTTTCGCGCGAGGTGGCCTTGCACGGATCGTAGTTGATCGCACAGCCCCGAAGCCTAGGCCTTAGCCGTAAATAGTCGTTTCCAGGAAGCGATTACGGAATTTTCCGTGCTCGTCATAGTGTGCCAGAAGCCCTTGATACCGCGACATTTCCGGATAGAGCGGCTTGATGCGCGCGGCTTTCATAGTGAACAGCTTCCCCCAATGCGGACGGGCATCAAAGGGCGCCAGCTTGGCTTCGATCATAGGCAGCACATTTTTCACCTCTGGCCATTCCGGCTTCCACGTGAAATGAATCGCCATGGAGGGGCGCCCGTAGGCAGTGCTCATCCAAAGATGATCCTGCTCAATGGTCCGCAGCTCGGTGATAAACAGATGCGGCGTTATCTGATCCCGCAGCTGTTCCACCGCCAGAATGGCCTGGTATCCATGTTCCCGGGGGATCAGGTACTCGGACTGCAATTCCGCTCCGCTGCTGGGCGTGAAGTTAATGCGAAAATGAGGCAGACGGTCATACCAGGGTCCCGGGATACCGAGTTGCTCCGTGCAGCTTTCCGCCGAGTGCCCGGGGATCGGGTGCAGTTTCCGGGTCGCCAGCTTGGCTCCCAGTAGCTCTGGATCGAATCGGGGCGGGCTACCCGCTCCCACCCGCCGTTTCACCCACACCTGGCCGATGCGATGATTCTGCCAGTCCGTGAACATGCTCACGCTGTAGCCGCTCGCGAAAATCTCATCCAGGTGTTTCTCCAACTGATCCATGGAGAGATTCTCGTAGACGACCTGGGCGACCTGATAGGTGGACTCAACGTCGAGCGTAGTCTTCGTGACCACACCGACTGCACCCAGGTTCACTACCGCTCCCTGAAACCGGTCGCCATCCCGCTCTCGCGAAAGCGTCAGCAGCCCACCGTCAGCCGTGACTACCTCCAATCCGGATACGGGTATAGCGAGGTTGCCGTTCTGGCTGCCCGACCCATGGGTCGCAGTAGCAATAGCACCAGCCACCGAAATCTGGGGCAACGAGGCCAGGTTCGGTAACGCATACCCTTGGCTTTCGAGATATGGAGCCAGTTGGCTATAAGTGACTCCCCCGCCCACAGTAACGGTCCGCGATTCGCGATTGAGAGTGACCTGGTTGAGATGAGCCAGCGAGATCTGATTCTCGGTGCTGTCTGCGATCCCATTAAAGGAGTGGCGCGCGCCCAACGCACGTATTTTGCTGCATTTCTTAACCAGCTGCTGGACTTCCTCAATGGTCTGAGGCTGGTAAAGACGGTCGGTGCTGTAGGTGTAATTGCCCGACCAGTTTGTTCGCGGAGAGCTTGCTTCACCCGAACTTAAAGGAGAGAACATGGTGCCGGCCAGAAACACGCCGGATGTTTTCAGAAACTCTCTCTTATCCATATTGATTGTCCTGAGGAAGAATACAGCAGTTGTCGAGTAACCGGTTGGCTGTTAACGAAGGAAATACTCGTGGAAAGGCCGGGAAGATTTTACCCATGGTTCACAGGAGCTAACGGCCAACCGCATAAGCAACTTACCCGGTCGTTCGGGTTGAGATCACTCGGCATCCCCCATAAGAGTAATAACAATGTGCCAAAAGCAACGTTATTCTCCAGCAGTTGATGCATTCTCATGCACCTACTCCCCCACTGGCGAGCCAGTTCGACCGCCCCACGGATTTACTCCCACCCGTGTCGAAACTTCCTTTTACTACTAAAACACCTGGTTATTAACCGTTCGAATTGGAGCCTTGAAAGCCATGAAGCACTCAGCCATTGCGACATTTAAGCGCCGTATCATTTCCAAACAGGAACGCCGGGGTCGTTGGCTGCCGGTGCTGTTGGGCGCGCTTGCGTTAGTGACCGCTGGACCCGTGGCCTGGGCATCAACGTCGACGACAACCTCTCTTTTTACTACGCCGCAGAATCCGTCCAGTGGCTCCGTTGTCACAATGACGGCGCAGGTGCAGTCCGTGGAGTTTACCGTGGCCGGCGGTACTGTGACCTTTACTGATCTTTATAACGGCATCAGCGAGGTCCTGGGTACGGTCCAGGTTCAATCGACGAACGGCAATCCAGGAACGGCAGTTCTGGCCACGGAAGTCGGTGGGGTCGGGACCCATCAATTCACTGCTACCTATAACGGGACCGCTTTATTCAACACCAGTTCCTCCTCGCCTCAATCTGTTAATTTTGCTGCACCCTACCTCACAGCAACTGCCCTGGCTAGTACCGGCACCGCTCCGAACGCCACACTGACCGCGACCGTATCCGCATTCGGCCCATCGGCTCCCACGGGGAGCGTCACCTTTACAGATACAACCTCGAATTTCGTTCTCGGCACAGCTCCGCTCAACGCCGGAACGCTGCAGACCGGATTTACTTCGTCCCAGGATTATCCCATCGCCAACATGAATAACGGGCAAACGGGTGGGACCAACGGACCGGCCATCGGCGATTTCAACGGTGATGGACGTCCTGATTTCGCGGTCCCCACCAACGGCGGGCCAGTCGTTATCTTGTTAGGTAAGGGGGACGGCACATTTACGACCGGGACGCCGATTAATACTACGCCTCCTTTTACTCCGACATCGGTTGTCGTCGGAGACTTCAACGGAGACGGCAAGCAGGATCTCGCTGTCCTCAGCGGGCAAGGCATAGGCTCGGTCAACATATATCTCGGCAACGGAGATGGGACCTTCCAGAATCCTAAAAACTTTCCAGTTGCGGCCTCTACTTCGGCGTCAAGACTGCTGGCTATAGGCGATTTCAACCGGGATGGCATTGAAGACCTGGTGGCCACAAACTCCGGTTTGAACCAGGTGGCGGTCATTCTGGGTAATGGAGACGGAACGTTTAACGCGCCGGCTTACTTCTCCTCTCCTTCGCAACCGTGGAATGTCGTCGTGGGCGACATCAACAATGATGGCTTTTTGGATCTCGCCGTGGCCGCGGACGGTGGCGGCTCAGCGACCATTCTTCAGGGCAATGGGGACGGCACATTCCAACCGGCGGTACTTGTCAATGTTGGTTCCAGCCAGGTAGGTTCTGTAGCCCTGGGCGATTTCAACGGGGACGGCTATCTGGATCTGGCTACCACCAGCGCTCCGGATAACGCGGTCTATATCCTCCTGAACAAAGGTACGGCGATCCCGAGCTTCGGATCGCCTACCAAGATCACGATGAATAGCGGACCGTATTATTTGACGATTGGAGACTTCAATCGCGACGGCATAACCGACATCATCTCTGCCAACAACGGTAATACCACAGTTGGCCTGATGCTGGGCAAGGGTGGCGGTGCCTTTAATACACCGACCTATTACACTGTGAGCGCTGGCGCCATCTTTGCCAACGAAGGAGATATCAATGGCGACGATCAGGTCGATCTGACCGCTGTGACGGGTAATGGCCTGAGCGTGCTGCTGTCTGGTCAGTCGGAGCAGGCTGCTCTCTCCAAGGTTGCCTTCTATGGCTGCAATACGCAATCGGTGACCGCCACCTACGGCGGCGATGGAAACTATGGGACCAGCACTTCAAACGCGCTTACCTTTACGCCTACGACGCAGAACACAACTTTAACGCTTGCCGTGATGCCGGCGAACGGGGTGACCGGCCAACAGGTCACTCTGCAGGCCACACTCGCTCCGTACGCCTACGGTTCGACAACGACGAACGGGGAGTTGGTGACCTTCACCAATAACGGAGCTACGATCGGCACAGCACCACTCTCCAGTGGTGTTGCCACCCTGAACGTGACGCTGCCGTACAACACAAACGATGTGTTCCGTGCCTCTTACCCTGGTGACTGCTCTTTCAATAAGAGCAACAGTAAAAGGGTGGATGGCTCGACCTTGAATTCCTCAATTCTCACCTGGGCGAACCCGGCCCCGATCACCTATGGTACTCCGCTGAGCGCCACGCAATTGGACGCGACCGACAGCGTGGCCGGGACCTTCACCTATACGCCCGGCTCGGGTACGATTCTGCCTGCAGGGACCTCGACGCTCTCCGTCACCTTTAATCCCAACAGTCCGACATACGGAAATGAAATTGCAACGGTTCCGATCACCGTCCTCCAGGCCCAGCCTGTCATTACCTGGCCAACTCCGACCCCGATCGTGTATGGAACGCCGCTAAGTGGCTTCCAGCTTGACGCCACGGTATCCTCCGGCACGATCCAGGTTCCGCTCAGCAGCTACTACAACGTCTACGGTATCTATCCGACGGGTGCTACCTATGGAACGGGTGGCTTCGATAATGATGGATACTCCTATTCAACCACCACCCTCGGGTCCACGGTGGTTTGGAACGGCATGACCTTCAACATCGGGCCCGCCAGTGCACCGGATGCGGTGGCCAACGAAACCATTCCCCTGCCGCAAGGCAACTACACTAACCTGTTTATGCTCGGGGCGATGGTCAATAACATCAACGCGAATCAGACCTTCATTGTCACTTACACCGACGGCAGCACCACGACGTTCAACCAAAATATGAGCGATTGGTTCAATGCTGCCGGCTGGCCGGGTGAATCTGTGGTCAGTTGCGAAGAAGATCGTAACTACTATAACGGAACGACACAGGCGGACTCAGTTTGCGTCTACGGATATCAAATTCCCCTGAACGTAAACAAAACGGTGAAGAGTGTTCAATTGCCAGGCACTCGCAATATTGTGATGCTGGCCTTCGACCTCACGACACCTTCGATACCAGGAACTCTGGTCTACACTCCGCCGGCAGGCACGGTTGAACCGGTAGGAACAGATACGCTTTCGGTAACCTTCACTCCGACTGACACAACCGACTACCAGAACGCTACCGCCACAGTGCAGTTGGTGGTCCAGAACCCGCCCACCCCAACTGTCACGCCCACGATCTCTTGGCCGACGCCGGCAAACATCACCTACGGCACGCCGCTGAGTTCCACGCAACTTGACGCTGTAGCTATGGGCGCCGCAAGACCTACACCCGTGATACCCACCAGCCAGTTGCAGGTGATCTCAACCTCAACCGACGGCACACCATTTAACCAACCTGGCTTCGACAATGCCGGCAACGCCTACTCCTATAATCAGCTTGGTAATGGCTCAGTAAGCTTTGCGGGAACAACCTTTACCCTTGGGCCGCCCACTGTCCCGAATGCTATTACGAGCGGAGCAGTCTACACTTTGGGAGCCCCGGGTAGCTATGCTACCGTTTACCTGCTTGGAGCGGCTACGACCACAGGCCAGACCAATCAACCCTTCCTTCTGACCTATTCTGATGGAACCAAGGTGTCCGAGACCCTCAACATGAGCTCATGGGCTTCGCCAGCGGGCTATTCGGACGAAACCGTCGTGGCTAAGACCACTTACTCAAACAACCAGGGTGGCGGGCGTACCAATGGCACCTATGATCTCTACGGGTACCAACTTACCGCCAATCCCAACAAAACGTTGGTCAGCGTCACGCTCCCCAATACTCGCAATGTCGTCATCATGGCGCTTGGGTTTGGCAACAACACCCAGGTGGTCGTGCCCGGGACCTACGTCTACACTCCACCATCAGGAACTGTACTCCCTGTTGGGACTTATACGTTGAACGTAGTCTTCACGCCCGATAACACCGCCGGCTACACCGGCGCAACAGGCAGCACGACAATTACCGTAGTCAAGGCAACGCCAATCATTAATTGGCCAACCCCGGCAGCCATCTCGACCACAACCCCATTGAGCAGCACGCAGCTTGATGCCACCGCAACTTTCAATGGCGCGTCTCTCCCGGGAACGTATGCCTACACGGTTCCACCGAGTAGCGCAAACGCTTTCGGTCAAACTCTCTCTGCAGGCACGCATACACTCCAGGTGGTCTTTACACCTACCGACACGGTGGACTTCAACAGCGTGACGGCAACCGTACAGATCGTGGTGGGTTCGGTTGGGTCGACTGGAATCACCGGTACTCCTATATTCGGAAACGGCGACTGCTGTTTCTTTAGCCAGCCGACGCCCTATCTGATCACAGTGACCGGATCCACTGCTGCTCCAACTGGAACGGTGACTGTTGTCTATAATGGCCAGACCGTTGGTACGGGCACGCTCACGCCTGGGTCGGGTGCGAGCTCAACTGCGAGCCTGCAGGTGAACAGTATCTACTTCTATCCCGGCAACAACAACGTAACGTTGAATTACCTGGGAGACACGAACTACATTCCGTTTAACAGTCCGGCCGTCATCCCGCTACGTAACCCGTGGATCCCGGCCAATCCCGCGACCGTTGGCGGAGGGAGCTCGACCATCGAAATACCTTACGCATACGTGGTGGACGGAGCCGCTACGTTCAATTTCACTCCCGCAGGCGGAGGTGCCTCCGACTTCACCAATATCAGCAGTCCCGAGCTACCCGCTTGCCAATCTGGACTGACGGAAATAGCCGGGACGATCTGCACACTGAGCGTTGCCTTCAAACCAGGCTTGCCGGGGATCCGCAAGGGCGTGGTTGAGGTCGACTTCACGCCTTCCTCTGGGCCGGCGGAACCGAAGCTCTACCTGTTCCTTTCCGGATTGGGCAGTGCGGCTCAGATCTCGCTGAGCAGTGCCACGCAACAGGTACTGAATTCCGCCCTGAACCAGCCGCAGAGCTTGACCTTTAAGTCAAACGATCTCACCAACTCTACGCTCTACGTGGCCAACAGCAATGCTGGGCAGCTTGACACCCTTGCCTCAACGGGCGGCTCGCTGACCCAGTGGAACCCTGCCAACACCACCAACCTGGTTTATCCCAGCGACGTAGTCTTCGACGCGTTCGGCAACCTTGTGGTCGCAGACGTTAATGCGGCCAAGGTATTTAGCTTCAGTCCGGCTCTCGCAGAAAGCACGATAGGCACGGGAACATTCACGCTTGGATATCCAACGGGCGCCAGAGTAGACCTTGCCGGGAACATTTACATCGCCGATGCCGGCTCCAGCCCGCGCATTATCGAGATACCCGGCGAAACCTATGACACGACGTATACACCCAGCCTGCTAAACCTGGGCTCTAACAGCGTGAGCTTCCCGCAGGCTCTTGCTGTCGACAATGGCGGCCAGAACCTTTATGTTGGCGACGGAAACAACAATCAGATCCTGGTGATCAGTCTCGCCGGTACAGGTTCCGCGAACTACCCGATTGCGCCCTGCAACCCTGCCACTGTGACCTCATGCGCGCTGAACTCGCCTGCAGGTTTCGCGTTCGACCCCAACGGTGATATGTTCGTCACTGATAGCGGCGCCCGCGTCCTCATGGTGCCGGCAGCGCACTCCGCGAGCAACCCCACTACGCAACTGCCGCTGACTGGCCTTGTCAACCCGACAGGCGTAACCCTGGATGGTTCCGGCAACGTCTACGTGAGCGACCTCAACGGAACTGTCAACAAGCTGCTGGTGAATACGGGAGCCCTCAAGTTCCCCAGCCTGAACTCATCGCTCAGCACGACGATCACCAATACCGGCAATCTCAGCTTGAGCATCACGTCCCTTAAGCTGGGTAATGGGGCGTCGAGCGCCTACTCCATAACCAACAACGGGTGCACCGGCGCGGTCGCTCCGGGTGGCACTTGCACCATCACCCTCTCGTACTCGAATGCAAGCGGGGCAGCAACTGACACGCTGACCATTGGTAGCAACGCATTCTCGCTGACTGGAGTAACGATCAACCTCAGCCACTAAACTAACCAGCCAACAAACCGAGAGCCGTGCTCTGGATGAGCACGGCTCTCGGCATTTCTGCTTCGTGATTTAAGTAACTACAATTGAAATCTATTCTCGGTCACTCCGCTCACATTGGTTTCGAGGGCGAAGAGACAGCCGCCAAACCGCTCCCAATGGCCGGCTTCGGGCGAGGCTGAGGTTACGTACAGGATGTTGCCCTGCTCGCCTCCAAAGGTGCAATTGGTCGGTCTGCTCACGGGCATCTCGATTACGCGATCGACCTTGCCGTCAGGAGCCACACGCACGATACAGCCTCCTGCATAGCGGCAATTCCAGACGTATCCCTCCGTGTCGATTGCCGAGCCATCGGGGTGGCCCCGCTCAAAGCCCTGGAAAAATGTTTGCTCGCCACTGATGCTTCTGTCTGACAGGCTGTACTCATACGACCAGATGCAATTCTGCAAAGTGTCGCCGAAATAGAATCTTGATTTGTCCGGGCTCCAAACCAGGGTGTTGGAAATGCCCAGGTCGCGCCGCCACTCTGAGGATTTTCCCGTTCCGTCGACGCGATACAACACTCCATCCGTGCCACCCTCGGCAGTGGGATTTCCGGTCTTGCCTACGTTGTTTCGCATTGATCCGACCCACAGTGCCCCGCCCGGATCCACTCCCGCGTCGTTACAGCGTACGGCGGGCCAGCCGGGAAGGGCGAACAATTGCTTGGGTTCAGCATCGCTGTCCGGCTTCCAAAGTGAAATGCCTGAACCCATAGACAATGCGAGAGTATCTCTGCGGCTGGTGAGCAATACTCCCGTTACGGGTTCGGAAAAGAACCACGTCCGCACTGCCTTATCCTTCAACCCGTAGCGGTGCACCAGAAATCGGTTGATATCGGTCCAGTAGATGTATTGGGTTTCCTGGTCCCACACTATCCCTTCGCCGCAAAAATCTCCTGTTGCGGCGATGCAGATCGGCTGTTCGACTTTCAATTTTTGCAGCGGAGTTCTCCTGTTGCGGTCGTCGTTTCCTGCGCGCCCCATGATATTCTCGCGCCGATGACGAGACAAGCTGCGCAGGCCGCGAATGTTAGTTGGTCAGCCAAGTCAAGCGCAAAAGCTACCCTTTGTTGCCGGACCAGTTCCCAGAAGATACAACTAGCGAGGTCTATTCTGCACCGCCCGTAACTGCCAGAATGAGCCATGCCAAACCCTCTGGCCGCTCAACGAACGCAGCAATACACAGCATTGCAGCGCATGCTTGGCAGGGGCAGGTTCGTTTCTCTTGTCGTGCTTTTTGCTTTGCTGGCGATTTGTCTGGCTTCCGCCTGGATCACCCGGGACGCGATGGCCCATTTGTCATTCCTGAGGGCTCAGAACCAGCAGCCGGGCGGGATGGCCTCGGGCCAGCCCGGCATCGTCGACCTGCACCCCTGGCAAGTCGCCCAGGCTCTTGCGCCTCTTGCCGTCAGCAGCGAAGAGCTGGAATATGCGCATGAGGCCGAACGCCTGGCCGACCACGAGGTAAATCAGGCTTTTGCTGGAGCGTTGCGTGAGGCCAATTCACAGCGTCCTGTGCCTACAGGGGAAGCGCTGGAGCTTTCGCGAAAAGTGGCGCAACTCCAGCAGATCGCTCAGGAGGATCAGGCTCGAGTGCGCAGCCTGACTCCCGCGGCGGGCGCCCCCGGCAATGACGATCTGAAGGTCGCTCAGGCCCAGCTCGACCTTGACCAGGATGAGTTGAATGACGCTCAACATGACTTGGCCCGGGCCTCTGGCGACATCCGAGCCAAGATTCAGCAGGAGCTGGCGGCACACGAAGCGGCGGTCACCAAGCTGAATGCACAGACCGGTGGTGACAGCCAGACGGCCGTGCTTTCCAGCCGGAAGTATGGCACCCTGGCCCACCGCGTGGAAGCCTGGTTTAGCCAGCGCAGCCGTTATCAACTGCTGCAGCAGGCGATCCAGCAGGCCCGCGCGGACGCGGCCAGCCTGATTGCACAGCACAACGCCCTGGAAGCGCGGGCTGACGCCGCTTCTTCCGCAAAAACGACATCCAGTTCGGACGCGGCCACGCTCGCGAGTCTGCAGATCAAGCGGGATCAGCGCCAGCTCCTGACCATTCTGGATGACCGCATCCAAAGTCAGCAGCAGCTTGCAGCGGTATACGGCAAATGGGCTAACCAGGTACTGCTGCAGCATCGCATCGTAACGCATCTGGCGCTTCGCTCGCTGGCGACAGTAGCGCTGATACTCATTTGCGCCATCCTGCTGGAAGCGTTGGGAACGAAACTGCTCGAACGCCATGCCCTGAATGGTCTTACGTTCGATCGCAGGCGTATTCAAACCTTGCATACCATCCTGCGGCTCGGGGTTCAGCTTCTCGGCGGTCTGTGTGTCCTGCTCGTCGTTTTCGGGGTACCCGACCAGATCTCCACGATCGTAGGTCTGGCAACGGCCGGCCTTACCGTCGCTATGCAAAGCTTCATCCTCGCTTTCTTCGGTTGGTTCATCCTCATGGGCCATAACGGCATCCGTGTCGGTGACTGGGTAGAGATCAATGGCGTAGCAGGCGAAGTGATCGAGATCAATCTTTTTCGCACCACGATTCTGGAAAACAGCGCCTGGGGAGAGAAAGGCCATCCGACCGGGCGCCGCGCAACCTTCATCAACAATTTTGCTGTCACCGGCCAGTTCTTCAATTTCTCCACTGTCGGTCAATGGATGTGGGATGAGATTTCGGTAAGCCTACCGTCTTCCCCCGAGACCTACGCCAAAGTGGCTCTGATTCATAAATCGGTCATTGAGGAGACGCGTGAGGATGCGCGAGTCGCCGAACAGGAGTGGAAACGCGTCCCGCGTCAAAGTGGCTTGAGCCAAATGAGCGCAAGTTCCTCCGTGAACATGCGGCCTGCAGGCGCTGGAGTGGATGTCTTGATACGCTACGTCACTCGCGCTTCCGAGCGCATCAAGGTACGCAACCGGCTGTACGATCGTGTGATCGATGTCCTCCACAATCCCCCCGTGGTGATCACGACTTCGCCGCCATCGAAGCTCACGGCGGCAGTGCTGGCCGCTAAAGATCCCGTCGATCTCGATTCCAGGGACCGCCGGACCAGTATCTACACGTAGAGAAGGGCAACATTCTTCAGATCCGAAGAGGAGAATAACGAAACTCCCTGCCCATGAACAGTGCAAGGTCACCCGCGATGGGTGCCTGCGCTTGACAAACGCATCCAATGGAGTGGATCGTCATGATCGGATTGGAGAAGCAGCATGGCAAAGAATCGTGGAGTCATATACGAAGGTCCCGGTAAGGTCGAAGTCCATAACATCGACTATCCCGTGTTCAAAGATCCCCAGGGCAAACCAATCGAGCACGGCGTCATTCTCAAAGTCATATCCACCAACATCTGCGGATCAGACCAGCACATGGTGCGCGGGCGGACGAGTGCGCCCAAAGGAATAGTCCTCGGACATGAAATCCTCGGCGAGGTCATCGAAAAGGGCAAGGACGTCCTGTTTATCAACGTAGGTGACCTGGTTTCCGTTCCGTTTAACGTGGCCTGTGGTCGTTGCCGTGCCTGTCGCGAGCGCAATACCGGTGTCTGTCTCAACGTGAATAAGCAACAGCCCGGGGGCGCCTATGGTTATGTTGACATGGGCGGTTGGATCGGTGGCCAAGCCGACTACGTTCTGGTACCCTTCGCCGACTTCAACCTGCTCAAGTTTCCTGACAAAGATCAAGCCATGGAAAAGATCCGTGATCTCACCATGCTTTCAGACATCTTGCCTACCGGGTTTCATGGAGCGAAATGCGCAGGCGTTGGTGTGGGCTCGACCGTCTACGTCGCTGGTGCGGGGCCCGTCGGCATGGCTGCGGCAGCCTCTTCTTATATTCTCGGTGCCGCGGTGGTGATCGTCGGCGATCTCAACCCGGAGCGCCTCAAACATGCAAAAAAGATGGGCTACGAGACCATTGATATCTCGAAGAGCGAACACCTCGCAGACCAGATCGCGGCTATCGTTGGAGAGCCGGTAGTCGATGCTGCTATTGATGCAGTGGGATTCGAAGCTAGCGGGCACGGGACAGCAAATGAACCCGCGCCGGCAAGTGTCCTTAATCAGATTATGGAGGTCGTGTTTGTCGCCGGAGGCGTCGGTATCCCGGGATTGTATGTGGTGGAAGACCCGGGTGCTCCGAATGAGGACTCCAAGCGTGGTGTCCTCAAAATACGATTTGGAAAAGGATGGTCCAAGTCCCTGCATTTCCACACTGGACAGGCGCCTGTGCTGCAATACAACCGCCAGCTGATGCAGGCCATCCTGCATGACCGCTTACCCATCGCGAAGATTGTAAATGCAACGGTCATCTCACTCGAGGATGCTCCGAAAGGCTATCAGGACTTCGATAAGGGCGCAGCCAAGAAGTTCGTCATTGACCCGCATGGCATAGTGGGGAAGAAGGCAGCTTAGAATACCGTACCCACGTTCGTAAAAAAGGGAGCGCGCAAGCGCTCCCTTTTTGTCTCTCATGGAAAAGTTTTTTCTGAAACGCAAACTGTTTCCTGTCTCGACATCTTTCTAACCCGGCATCCCGCATCACAATCAAGCGGCACAGTGGCATCCGCCCGCTGCAGGCTCCTGCTTCCTTATACCGAGGCCCAATATGTATCAGTGTAAATGTCATATCAGCAAAAAATCGCAACAGTTGTTGACGTTCCCGAAGGCTCCGATCGGTGCTATCCTTCTGCTGGCGATTGCCACGTCCCCCGCACTCGCGCAGTTTCGTACTTCGATCCAGGGGGTTGTGACTGACCCGACAGGCGCAGTCATCCCCGGTGCGACGGTGACTCTCAAGAATCTCTCCACGAACCAGACCCTCACGCGGACCAGCGGCCCCGATGGTGTTTACAATTTCAATGCGCTTCCTGCCGACCCATTCGTCCTAACAGCACAGAAGGAACGCTTTCAGAAAAAAGTGCTCGATCACCTGCAGTTGACCCCGAGCAGCCCAACGGGATCAACATTCAGTTGGAGCCTGGCGGCGCATCGACAACGGTTACAGTCAACGGGAATCAGATCCCGGCCCTCGACACCCAAACGGCCAACACTGCCGCCACCATATCTGCGAACCAGGTTCAGCATATTCCGGTATACGAGCGCGATTCGACCAGCGTCATACGGCTGGTGCCCGGAGTCCAGGCTGATGGAGCGCAGCAGGGTGGCGGCGGAGGGTTCCAGGCTCCAATGTGAGCCTTGAGCGGGTCGATAACACGCACGGCAACGTGCTCCCGCACTATGTTGCCATGGGCCAACCGCTCGACCCAACTCCCGCACAGGTAGAAACACTGAATCGCGAAACTGCTCTTCCAGCGCCGGAGCAAAGCCATCTCATGGGCGGAAAATTGCAACTCCAACTCGAGCCGAATGCCCTCGTGCTGGTCAAGGTCTCGCGCTGAACAGACCCTTTGAAAGCTCGGGCTTTGTATGAGCCGGGAAAGGTGACTCCTGTATCAGGGCACGACTTTAGTCGTGCAGCCAGTGATTGAAAACGGTGGGGCTTTAGAAGCCCCTGAGGCACTGCCGCTTTCACAACACTTGAGTTCTCACGCAGACTCTTTATCCTGTGAACTGCATTTTCTCCAGCGATTTTGAGGTTCTCGCCAGCCTTTCGGACGCCAAGCTGCGCCTTGTCATCTATAGGAGACGAGGCGAGACAATGAGTAAACTGCAAGGTTCTTTGCAAAAACCGGGGAGCTTTCTCTTCGCCTGTAAAGCTATTTCGCAGTCCACCCGCCATCGATCACGATGTCAGTTCCAGTGATAAACGCGGCGAATTCCGAGCAAAGGTAGCATGCCAGGGCGCCAATCTCTTCCGTTTTGCCCCATCGTCCAACGGGCATGTTGGCCAGGAAGGTCGCGTTTACCTCGGGATTGTTAAAGAGAACCGCGTTCATATCCGTCGCAATGGGCCCTGGGCTGATAGCGTTGACCGTAATTCCTGAAGGCGCCAGTTCCTGCGCGAGAGAACGGGTCAGGCCCAGCAGGGCTGCTTTGGCGGAGGAGTACGGAGTCCGTCCCGGCAGCGAAACATGGCCCATAATCGAGGCTAAATTCAAGACCCGGCCCCAGCCGCTTCCTTTCATCCCGGGGATGAAGGCGCGGCTCATAAGAAAAGTCGATATCAGGCTCGCGTCCACAACTCCACGAAATTCGTCTAACGAAAAGTCGACGAGATCCTTGCGCAGATTTGTTCCCGCGTTGTTGATGAGAATTTGCGGATGGCCGAAGCGTTCGCTCACGGCTCGCGCCACTGCAGCGACATCTTCTTCTCGAGTCACGTCGCCCGTGAAGAACGATGCCGTACCGCCATGCTCGGTAATCGCATCCCGCACCGACTCCAGTCGCTTAGCATCGCGCGCTACCAGCGCCACCTGGGCGCCTGCATCCGCAAGTGCTTTGGCCATCGCTTCTCCGAGACCACGGCTCGCGCCGCTGATGACTGCCGTTCGTCCCGCAAGATCAATCTTCATTGCCACCGATACTCCCTCCCTCGCTGGCAAGATGATACCCTCTCGCCCTGCATGCGTTATTGCTGTTAACCTGACCGGGCGGAAATTTCCCCAGGATTTGAGGGCCTGTAAATGAAGGCGAGTCGAACCCGCTACAGCATTGTCGCACTGGCCATCGGACTCGCGATTCTCTCCTACGTACAGCGGGTTGCCATTTCCCAGGCAGCCGGGCCTATATCCCATGACCTGAATCTCGATAAGGCGCAGATGGGTCTTGTCTTCGGCGCCTTCGGGCTTTCGTACGCTCTCTTTGAAGTCCCGATCGGGCTGCTGGGCGACAAGATCGGTGTCCGCAGGGTTCTGTTGCAGATCGTTTTAGGGTGGTCGGCGTTCACTGCGATAACCGGTGCAGCCTGGAATTTCGTTTCCCTGTGGGTGATTCGTTTTCTGTTTGGAGCCGGGGAAGCGGGTTGTTTTCCCATTCTGACCCGCATGCTCAGCATGTGGCTACCGGCGCGCGAACGTGTTGCTGCTCAGGGTTTGCTCTGGGCTTTCGCCCGCTGGGGTGGAGCTTTCACACCACCCCTGGTGTTGGCCGCCATAGGTTTGATCGGTTGGCGGTTCTCTTTTGTAGGTTTCGCCGGTTTAGGGTTGTTGTGGTGCGTCGTGTTCTGGTTCTGGTTCAAAGACAATCCCAGGCAGCACACATCCGTAAACGACGCCGAAAGAGAATTGCTGGAGTCATCCCGCGTCCTCATGTCCCACCACGGAGGACAGAAGAACTGGCTGTCTTTGTTGCTGACGCCGGAAGTTCTGGTCCTCTGCCTGCAATACTTTTGTGTCTCCTTTACCTGGTACTTCTACATCACGTGGCTGCCCACGTATTTGCGTGAAGGCCGCGGGCTGACCGCATCCCATGCCGCAGGTTTATCCGTCTTGCCCCTGCTGTTCGGCGGCTTCGGCGCGGTCATCACCGGTATGGCGCCCGCTCGTCTTTCACGCCGCCGCATCGCCTTTTTTGCCCTGCTCAGTACGTCGCTGCTGTTGTTCGTCTTTCTTCGCACCGAGCAGGTCACCATCGCCATGCTATGTATGGGCATGGCCAGCCTGTGCAGCGACTTAACCATGCCCATCTCGTGGGATTCCTGCGTCATCATTGGCGGCCCTTACACCGCAACCGTTGCGGCTACGATGAACATGCTGGGAAACCTCGCCGGATTTGTCATGCCGGTCATCGGCGGCCTCATTCTGCAAAGAGCAGCAGGCAACTGGGCCGCCCTTATCCACCTGATGATTGCTTCCGATGTCATTGCCGCGCTCTGTTGGTTGTACCTTAACCCTGAGCGTGCCGGCCGCGAACGGGAACGCCGCCAGGAACTGTTGGACGCCACGCTGAACGTCGAAGGTGCTTCACTTTGAAGAGGAATATTGCCCTCGCACTCGGTCTGCTCTTGCTGCCCTTGCCCTGTTTCTTCGCTCTTCCGGCGCACCAACCATTGTGGGATGTGCCAGGAAACTGGCCGATGCCGGGCCGGGACCCCGCGGGCACGCGCTACTCTCCTCTTGCGCAAATCACGCCGGAGAACGTGAGCCAACTAAAGGTGGCGTGGGTTTACCACATGAAACCCGCCGACGTCACCAATCTTCATCCCTCTGAGGATCAGCCGCTCGTCGTCGGTTCCACCATGTATGTGGTGACCCCCTACAGCCGCGTGGTGGCTCTCGACTCCGCTACCGGTAAGCAACAATGGGAGTTCCAAATCCCCGATGGAGATCAGGCATCGGTTCGCGGAGCGAATTATTGGGCTGGAGGAGAAGGTGCGGGGCCGGCCATCATTTTCGGCAGTCGCCACGGCCGTTTGTATTCCATCAGCGCCGCGACCGGCCAGCTCAATGAGGATTTTGGTGACCACGGCATTGTCGACCTGAAAACCCCGGAGGTGATGTTCACCGGCAAGGATAAAAGCTACATACTCCCTTCGCCGCCCCTTATCTATAAGAACCTCGTTATCACCGGCTCGGGTCCGGGAGAAGGCCCTGGCGGCTTGCATGGGGGCGTCGGGCCGGCCGGCGATACGCGCGCATGGGATGCACGCACCGGCAAATTGGTCTGGACATTTCACTCCGTGCCCCGCCCCGGAGAGGTGGGCCATGACACCTGGGCGGGCGACAGTTGGAAAGATCGCTCCGGCGTGAATGTATGGGGATACATGACGGTCGATGTTGCTCGCGGCATTCTCTACATGCCCTTCGGCGCCCCCAATAATGATCGGGTAGGCGTGGACCGTCCGGGAAATAATCTGTTCGCGAATTGCCTGGTAGCGGTGAACGCAGATACCGGAAAGCTGTTGTGGTATTTCCAGGTGGTGCATCACGACATCTGGGATCTGGATCTCGAAACGCCACCGGTCCTATTCGACGTGAAGCGGGAAGGAAAGGTGATTCCTGCGGTGGCCTCGGTGAACAAGAATGCACTGATGTTCATTCTGAATCGGGTCACCGGCAAGCCGATTTATGGAGTCGAAGAAAGACCGGTGCCACAGAGCGATGTGCCGGGCGAGCATACATCGCCTACCCAGCCGTTCCCCCTTTTGCCTCCGCCGCTGGCACAGAACACCCTCAGCCGCGACCACCTGTACCAGGACACGCCTGAGCACAAGGCCTGGTGCGAGCAATACGTTGACAGCAACAACATGCTGTTGGGTACGGGCCCTTATACACCAACCGCTCTGAATCGCTATACCGTTTCGCTGCCCGGCACTCAGGGAGGGGTCAACTATTACGGTGGAGCGTTCGACCCCCGGCTAGGCTTGTTTGTCGCCAACGTCAACAACCTCGGCCAGCCAATGCGCATTGTTCGTAACCCAGACGGTAGCTATTCCAACTCAGGTCCCCTCGCCGGCGTAAATCGTTTCTGGGATCCCAGCAACCATCTTCCCTGTACACCGACGCCATGGGGACAGCTGGTCGCCGTCGACGTAAACACGGGCAAGATCGCATGGCGTACAACACTGGGAGTCACCGACATATTGCCGCCGGGCAAACAGAATACCGGACGCCCGGGACTTGGCGGCGCAATCGTAACCGCCAGCGGTCTGACTTTTGTCGGCGCTACCGACGACGCACGCTTTCGTGCCTTTGACACCAGGACCGGCAGGGAATTGTGGACGGTGAAGCTTCCTGCCTCAGCCGAGGCTACCCCCATCACTTACGCCGATGGGAAGGGCCAACAATACATCGCCGTCGTGGCTACGGGTGGTTTTGGCATCGGAGCCAAGCTCGCCAGCGATTCTCTTATTGTCTTTAGCTTGTCCGGCCAGCAGAGTACTGATACCCTCAGCACTTTACCTGGGGCAATCACGCAACAGAACACCCCGATGCCTGACTCGACTGCCTCTTTATCTGCGGGACAACACCATCTGCCTCCTGGGCCTGGCCACGACCTGACCGTTCGCGTGTGCTCCGCATGTCACTCGCCTGATGTCGCAGCCAACCAACGCCTGAGTCCACAGGAGTGGAACACCCTGGTGCAAAACATGGCTGCGCGCGGCGCCAATGCGACAGACGAGGAGTTCGATCAGATCACGAACTACCTGTCCAAATCGTTCCCTCGACCCTCAGCTCCGCAGTAACCACTTCAGATAATCCGCGAGTAAACTCCTCGGACTGACGCCTTTGCGTCTTGAATCACTCGGCGTGCTCTTTTTTGAGAGCGGGTCACCGGATAGTCAATAGCAACGAGAATTACCCAATAATAATGCGGGCCGTGGAAAATATCTTGACAGACGTCCAAGTGGAGGGTTATGTTGGTGACGGGCACCCTTAACTCAGGAGATAGATTTAATGCGTACACTTACTATAGCCATACTCTCTCTGTCCTCCGTTATGCTCCACGCCCAGGCAAGCTCGCCTGCCCAAACCCAGATCGCGACCAACGGATCTGAGCCGCAAGTCAAGCGCATCTCCACTGGAGTCGTTCCCCCAAAGTTGATTTACACCGTCGACGTCCAAGCAGACGAGACAACTTCCAAATTCCTCACTAGCGACACCAAAGTCGTGGTGGGCATGATTGTCGATAAAACCGGCAAACCCGAAGACCTCAAGATCGTCAGCTCGGCTAGCCCTGGGGTGGACGCGAGCGTTCTCAACGCCGTGAGCCAGTACCGATTCACACCGGGAATGGTCAGCAATCAACCCATTGCTACTCCCCTCAATCTGGAAGTAGTCATTTCCAACTCGTACCGGTAATCGCTTCCTTTAGCCTCTGACGAGCAACGGGCGGACCAACACTCCGCCCGTTGGCTTACCGGTTCTTATTGCTGGAGCCTCCCCTCGCTCCCGCTCTGAGTATGAGCACCTCGCGCCCTTCCCGGCAGGGTCGGGATGCTATCATCCGTTTGCTCACGCAGAATATCTCTATAGCTGTGCACGACCGGTGTCTGCGGTATACATCTATAGGAAATCCATTTTGTTGCGACGCCGGGGATGAAGCATTCTTTTGTCAACTTGAGTGCGATGTTCGCTGTGCTGATGGCGGCATCCATGGCAGCAGGCCAAAGGGCGCCGGCTTCGCCAAGCCAGCCATGGCAAGACACCATGCAGGCAACGGCTCCTGCACGTTCGATCCCTGCGATTGTTCCGGATCCTGCCAAGATCTACACACTGGCCGAGCTGATCAATATTGCAGAGCAGAATAATCCTGACACCCGCGTAGCGTGGGAGGCTGCAAAAGCGCGAGCCGCCGAACTCGGGATAAGCAAATCGACCCTCTATCCCACGATCGCTGCCGCCGCCACCGGGCAAACCGTCCGTACCAACATCCTCTTTGCGCCCGCGTGGGTTCGCCAGACTCTCGATTCATGGATTCCCGCTCTCGAGGTGGAATACACGGTATTCGATTTCGGTCGCCGTCTCGATGAAATTGCTGTCAGCCGCTACAACCTGCTCGCCGCAAATCTGCTGTTCAATGACACTCATCGCAAGATCATCTATCAGGTCATGGCTGCGTATTATCGCGTGCTTAACACCAGGGGACAAGAAGACGCTGCAGAAGCCAACCTGAAAAATGCGCAGACCGTGCAGCAGGCGGCAGAAGCGCGGCTGGCTCTGGGTCTTGCAACGCTGCCCGACGTGCTCGAAGCTCGTAGTGCGGCTGCCCAGGCAGACTACGACCTGCAAGCTGCGATTGGCGCTTCTGAAATTGCGCACGGGGATTTGGCCAGTGTACTCGGCATTTCGCCCACTACGCAGTTCCAGGTAGAAAGTATTGAATCGTTAAATATTCCCCAGGACCTCAATACCACAGTTGAAGCCTCAATCGACAAAGCGCTCGCTCAACGCCCCGACCTGATGGAGCGAGTGGCAGAACTACGCGCGGCTGGTTCTGAACTGAAAGCAGCAAAGACCGCCTATCTGCCGACCTTGAGTTTTGACGGGATCGGTGGGCTGAACAAGACATACGGAGAGCAGGACCAGCTCCCGGGCTTATATTCCCCCAACCAGGAATTCTGGACCGTGCGGCTGAGTCTTACCTGGACATTGTTTGATGGCCTCGCCCGCGAGAATCGAATCGCGCGCGCCAAGGCTGAGCAGAAACAGGCTGCCGCCGAAATTGACTCTATGCGCGATCAGGTGGAAAACGAAACCTGGGCCGCCTACTCAAATGCTCGCACCGCGCTTCGCGAGCAAAAGGCGGCAGCGGCGTTGCTTGCGTCTGCGTCGTCCTCCTACAACGCAGCGTTGCAGTCTTACAACTACGGAGTGCGCAGTCAGATCGACGTGGTGTCCGCGCAGCGCGCGCTGGCCGCGGCTCGCACGGCGGACGTGAGTGCCCGGACCCAGCTATTGACAGGAATGGCTGCGTTAGCCTTTCAGACGGGCGATCTACTGCACACCAAGGGACCATAGCTCGGGATCCGAATATGAATGGACGGGAAAATTGACAGAAAATTTGCCATCTCCTCTCACCCGGGTCATCGGCCGGCCGGCTCTCGGCGGAGCGTCGTTTGTGCTGACCGCATTGGCCGCTGGATGTTCCCGCGCGCCGACGTTCAATATCCTGGGATCGTTTTTCCCGTCGTGGATTCTCTGCGGACTGTTGGGCATCATCCTTGCCTCACTCGTCCGTCTGTTCTTCCTCCGTATCAAGCTCGAGGGTCATTTGTTGTGGCCGCTCGTCCTGGTATATCCGTGCCTGACGTTGTTTTTTACTTTCACCATATGGCTCTTGTTCTTCAGTTGACTGGAAAGGAGATGCGATGCCCGAAAACGAGATAGACCCGCAACGCCGGCGTCTTGGCACGATTGTCAGCATTGTCATCATCGCCGCCGCGGTGATAACCGGTGGGTTGGTCATCCACCTTACCAACATGAATCCCCGCACCGACGATGCCGAAGTCTTCGCCAACTTCATCGGCATCGCTCCCCAGGTGGACGGCCCGATCGACGAACTTGCTGTGCAGGACAACCAGTTTCGCAAGCAGGGAGAATTGCTCTTCGAGATTGACCCGCGGCCCTATCAATACGCACTGGAACAAGCGCGATCTGCTTTGAGTACCCTGGAAGGCCAGATCGTCGACCAGCGAAGGACGATCGCATCGCAGGTGAGCGCCGTAGGTGCGGCGCGCGCAAATACCGATAGCGCCAAGGCGAATGTAGATCGCGCCGTCGCCGCCGTCGGCGAAGCCAAGGCAAATGTAGCGGCTACCCAGGCCGCGCTCGACAGCGCAAACGCCGAGCTCGCTTACCAGACGAACAACTTCCATCGCATCGAGCCATTGCTGGCGCAGCAATTCGTCACCGTCGACCAGGTTGACCAGGTCAGAACCGCGGTCACCGCAAGACAGCAGGCAGTACAACAGCTTCGCTCGCAACTACTCTTAGCGCAGACGCAGGTGGTTTCCGCGCAAGCCCAGTTGGAGCAGACCAGGGCCGCAATGGAACAGAGTCACTCCCAATTCGATCAATCGCGGCATAGCGTGCTCACGCTGGATCCGCTCACCGCGCAACGCGAGGGCCGTGCGGCCGCCATTCGCGACGCAGAGTACAACCTCAACAACTGCAGGGTATATGCCCCCTTTGATACTCGCGTGACCAACCTGACCATCTCTCGCGGCGCATATGCCCACACTGGGCAGCAGGTCTTTACCCTCATCGATACCCGGGTGTGGTGGGCGGTAGCCAACTTCCGCGAGACGCAACTACACCGCATCCATCCCGGCATGCATGCGGATGTCTACGTGCTTTCTCGGCCGTCGATTCGCTATGACGGCATCGTCGACAGTGTTGGTTTTGGCGTGCGGCCGGATGACACACTCGTAGGTACGTTTACCCCCACCGGGCTGCCCGATGTGCAGCGCACGCTGAATTGGGTGCATTTGGCGACGCGTTATCCGGTCCGCATTCGCATCCTTGCGCCGGAGACCGAGCCGTTTCGCCTGAGCGAGTCAGCTGTGGTCATCATTCGTGGAGCGCATTAATCATGGCGGCTCGCGGAGAGGCATTGGCAGCGGCTCCGCCGCAGCAGAACGTCGTATCTGAGGCCCTCTCCTGGCTGTGGGATTTCCTGAAAAATGAGCTTACGCCCTATCCAGGACGTGCCTGGGTCGTAGCCCGCGTTACCATCGCGGCCACACTCGTCATGCTGATAGTGATGACCTTCCGGATTCCCGCGGGATTCCTGGGGGCCATCTTTGTGTTGTTTCTAAGCCGGGAAAATCCGACGGCAACGCTGGTAGCCGGGGCGAAAGCGATTTCGTTTTTCTGTCTGGGTACGGTGTTCAGCCTACTGGGCGCCGCGCTGTTTGTCGATGATCCACTGACGCACTTCGTCGCCGTCGGCGTCGGTCTCCTCGCGTCCTTCTATCTGATCAGCATCATGAACGACTATGGGACATCGGTTGCGTTTGGCTTTACTATAGCCGGCGCCATCCCACTGTGGGATCGAGCCGAACTCAGCGTAAACGAACGCGTCTCCAACACACTATGGCTCGGTGGGGTGGTGGCGATCGGCATCGTCGTGACCATTGTTGTCGAGTACATTTTCCGCAGTCTCCATCCCACCACCGACCTTACCGAAGGAATCGAGGCCAGGGTCCAGACAGTAGAGAACGTCTTGCGCTGTGCTGCGGAGGAGCGGCCGCTCGATACTGTGTCGGAAAAAAGATTAGCCCTGTTCACCATGGTGGGTATCTCCAGACTGAGAAGGCTTATCATCCGTTCGCAATATAGCGCGCACTTCAAAGCCCAGCTGGGCACGGCGGTTGCCCTGGTGGGCCAATTGATAGACGTGGCAGGCAATTTCCATCGCGTTCTCAACGAACGTGCAAAATCG
Source organism: Acidobacteriaceae bacterium (assembly GCA_035507705.1). GTDB lineage: Bacteria > Acidobacteriota > Terriglobia > Terriglobales > Acidobacteriaceae > PALSA-350. Next base: position 80,409 of record DATJNV010000101.1, on the reverse strand, counting down.
GCAGCAACAAACGAAGCCGGATTTCACATGGATCCGGCCGATAAAGCTCGCTGCCATCGGCTGGCCAGTCAAATCGAAATCTTGTCGAAAGATCTTGTGCTCCGGCGCATGCCCGAAAAAATTCAGGTTGCTGAAGAGCAGCCTTCTAAGCTGCCCTTTCTCTCCTCGATGGAGCGAATAGTCGCTCTCATTCCAGAGGCGTTTTCTGGGTCGACAACAGTCCATGAGTTCGTCCCAGCCCCGTTAGATGAGGAGCAGCCCACCCGTTTTTTCGCCGCAGATGCCTTTTCCAATCCCGCGCACCTGCAATTTGCCCTGCGCGGCACGCTGGCGGCGCTTGCCAGTTACATCATCTACACCGCGATTGCGTGGCCTGGGCTCAGTACTTCGATTGCGACATGTATCATTACCGCCCTTTCCACCATAGGTTCATCCCGCCAGAAGCAATTTCTCCGCTTGATGGGCGCAATCGTAGGCGGTATCATTTTCGGTTTTGGAGCACAGATCTTTGTGCTGCCTTATCTCGACTCAATCGTTGGCTTTACCATCGTCTTTGCATTGGTCACTGCGATCTCTTCCTGGATCGCGACCTCTTCCACAAGGCTTTCCTATCTTGGGGTGCAATTGGCGCTCGCTTTCTACCTGATCAATCTGCAGGAGTTCACAATACAGATTTCGCTCTCTATTGCCCGCGACCGTGTCTTCGGTGTCCTGCTGGGCTTGATGTGCATGTGGCTTATCTACGATCGACTGTGGGTCAAGGACGCGCTGGAAGAGATGCAGACTGTCTTTGCCCGCAACCTGGAGATGTTTGCGGAATTGGCTGAGCAGATGCTGGAGCCGGACCGGGCTAAAGCGATCCAGCGCATTCGACAATTGCGCGATAAACTTAATGCCGGTTTTCAGGCGGTAAACGCGCAAGCTGACGCAGTGGTATTCGAATTTGGTCCGGCACGATCGCGAAAGCTGCAAATCCGCGAAAACATCCGCCGGTGGCAGCCCGCGATTCGCACTCTGTTACAGGTACAGGTCACTTCCGCCCAGTACCTGGTGCGCCAGCCTCTCAGCAGCATGCCTCAACCCATAGCTGAAGCCGGAGTCGCATTTGAAAAGGACATCGCCGCAGTCATGCGTGCTTTGTCGAACGAGGTCAACGGGAAGCGGGTGGATGGTGTTCCGGACATTCGCCAATCGTCGGTCAGGATGCAGGAGGCAACCCAAAACTACTACCTGGAGGCTGGAGAACCAGTGCCAACGCAAGCGTCTGATCTACTGGGTCTGGCGCGCAGTCTCGCAACGATCCTCGCGCCCCTTTACGAAGACATCCGCGACACCTTCGCCGGCGCAAATTATCCGTATGGTTCCACTCAATTGGCTCCCGGTCAGGCATGATTTTCAACCTCAACGCTACTGACTAGTCCTACAACTAGTCAGTAGCACCTAGCAAGCTAAGGCCTCACGGCAAAGTTGATCACCAGCGTAACGGAACAGCGAATATGAGTATCAGGATCGCGCAACCCGTTAAGCCAATGCATAGGTTCCATGCTTCCGCTGCTTGCTGCGAACCGCGACGTAGTCTGGGTGAGATCAAACACTTCGTCCGAGCTCGCGAAGGTATCAGTCGACAAATTGCAATCGTGCCCACGTACCTGAACAAAGCCGGTCTCCTGTAGCCGGACGCTAAGCTCCCGGCCGATCCGCGGGTTCTGAAAGCTCTCTGCCCATCTCCGGGCGATTTGTGCAGCCAGCGCTGAACCGCTGTCGTCATCGATGGCGAAAGTGTCCCAGTCCGGTTCGGCGCACACTACGTGGCCGCTTGACGATACAGACCTGAAAAGCTCTCGCAACACAGCATCAGGCTGTTCTACATGCTGCAGCACACGATCCACCTTGCAGGAGTTCAGAGATCCATCGGCGAAAGGCAAATTCCTGATGTCCGCTTGCACGAAATCCACCCCGGCCAAACCTTCGCTTGCAGAACGCGCGGAGGCCAGCAACAACCTGCTCGAATCGATTCCTATGGCGCGTCCTTTGGGTCCGACGAGTTGAGCGAGGCGGCGCACGTCGAATCCGAGACCGCATCCCAGATCCGCAGTCATTGATCCGGGCCGGGGACCCATCAATTCCAGAATTTGATCCTTGTATCGCTGGAAATCGGGAAGGGAATCCAGGTATCGGAGACACCGTGCCATCTTATCCAAGGAAGCCCCATCTACATCGCGGAAACCGCGCGCCAGATAATTCTCAGCGCCGGAGCTTGCGTTTGAGTTAGCGGAATGCATTCGGCACCGCGGCCGCAATCTTGTTCAGCAGCAGATCCGGCAGGCAGCCCAGCAGTACCACCAGCGCGGCTACGATCCAGCATATGGCCCGCTTGCTTGCCGGCGCATGAATCGCCGTAGCTCCGGCCGTGGGTTCGGCCACGTAGGCTTGCTTGAGAACTTTCAGATAGTAATAAAAGGAAACCATACTCGTGGCTAATGCCAACAGTACCAGCCACAGCAAGCCCAGGTGATTCCCCTGATTCAGCGCCGCGGTAAATACATAGAACTTCCCGAAGAAGCCTGAGAGAGGAGGAATGCCCGCCAACGAGAGCAAAAAAATGAGCAGGCAAAAAGAAAGATCCGGAGCACGCTTGGCCAGGCCCTTGAAATCGACAATGCTGTCGATCTTCTCATCCTCGAGCGCACCCAGGACTGCAAACGCGCCCGCTGTCGCCAGCGCATAGGTGACGACATAGTAGACCAGCGCAATCAGGCTCTGCCGGCTGTGAGCCACCAGCGCGATCAACATATAGCCCGCGTGTCCAACTGCGGAGAAGGCCAGCAGACGCCGTACGCTGGTCTGGGCAATGGCCGCCAGGTTGCCCCAAAGCATCGAAGCGGCGGCGACAACTGCCATCAACCCTGTCCATCCCGCTGAGTGATTTCCCAATTCTGCACTTCCGGCCGCTCCGGCAAGACCAATCGAGAAAACCACAAACAGCGCAAAGAAGCTCGCAACCTTGGAACTGGAAGCGACCAGGGAAGCACTCGACGTCGGCGCTCCCTGGTATACCTCCGGAGCCCACATGTGAAAGGGCGCCGCTGCAATCTTGAATCCGAATCCCGTCATCACCATAACGATGCCGAGTGTCAGCAGCGGGTCCGATGGTAGACTGCTCACCGCGGCGGCAATCGGTTCCAGCGCCAGAGAGCCACTGATGCCATAGAGCAGGCTCATCCCGAACAGGAGAATTCCCGCCGACATTCCTCCATATAGGAAATACTTGAGCCCAGCTTCGGCAGATTGCGAGCTCTCTTTATCAAACGCGGTCAGGACGTAAAGCGAAAGGCTTAGGAACTCGATGGTGATGAAGATGACCAGCAGGTTTTGCGTGCTCACCAGTAGCATCATCGCGACCGTGGCGAATAAGATGAGTGAGCAATACTCGCCGGCATGCGTGGTGAACCGCGCCGAAAGTGCCAGCAGCAAAACCATGATGGCCAACGCCAGCAGAGCCAATTGCAACAGTTGCGTGAGTGAATTGACCACCAACATTCCGGCCGGCAACGCGCCTTGTGCGGCCATTCTTTCGAGCCAGAGGACTGCAACGATGCACCCGGCACAGCCGATAAGCACAGCGGACCGGAACCGGGCTGCAAGCGATGCCCGGCGCAGGAGACTTAGATCCAAAATCAAAAGCAGCAGCCCCGCCAGCGTCACCACAATCTCAGGCGCAGTGAGCCGCAGCAGATCCACGTAACCGCTCATCGCCAGCCACTCCGGCGAAGCTGTTCGAACAACGGTCCATTCAATGCAGGAAGAATCAGGCCCATCAGCAGCCTGGGATAGAGACCGAGCGCAATGGTGCTGGCGAGCAGCAGGCAAGCTCCCAACCGCTCCGGCAGAGTAATAGCAGGAAGCGGCTCGGAAACAGTTTCAGCCTCGCCAAAAAATGTAGCCTGCAGTGCGCGCCAGGAAAACGCAATACCAATGAGGATACCGAGGCCGGCGATCCAGCTCATCCATGGGAAGGCACGCCAGGATCCGATCAGCACCTCCAGCTCGGCGATAAAGCCGGTAAATCCAGGCAGCCCAATCGATGCCATAAACGCCAGCACAAAAGTGACTGCGGCGAACGGAATCAGCCGGGCCAGGGGAATACGCGAGAGTTCCGGCAGGTCGCGAGTATGCGTGCGCTCGTAGACCATGCGTCCAACCACAGCAAACAGCAACCCGGCGATAATCCCGTGGGAAAACATCTGGTAGACGCCACCCGACATGCCAATCTGGTTCAGCGTCATCAACCCCAGCAGAACAAAGCCCATATGGCTCACGCTGGAGTAGCCCACCACAAACTTAAGATCCTTCTGCACCAGCGCGATGCTTGCTCCGTAAACGATGCCAATCACCGCCAGCACGGCGAACACCTGCTGCCACGACCCAAACCCAAGCACGTGAAATCCCCACGAGTCGAGCCCGTGGGGAAACAGCATCATGGCTACCCGTAGGCAGCCATACGCGCCCAGTTTCATGACTACCCCGGCGAGCAGCATGGACGCAGCGGTCGGAGCTGCTGCGTGGCCTGTGGGAGCCCAGGTGTGAAACGGCCACATGCCGGCCAGCACCGCGAATCCAACAAATACAAGAGGAAAGGCCCACATCTGAAAGTGCGCCGGGAAGGGGAAATGCGCCAAGGCATCCAGGCTCAGCGTGCGGCCGCCAGACACAACATACGCCGCGATAAGACCCGCAAGCACCAGGGCGCTCCCGGCAAACGAGTAGAGCACCAGCTTCATGGCCGCATACTCGCGGCGCGTGGATCCCCAGATGGCAATCAGAAAATACTTCGGAATGATCGCGATCTCGTAAAACACGAACAGGTCAAAAAGATCGAAGCTTAGGAACACCCCGTAGACTGCACCAATCAGGATTAAATAAAGCGCGAAAAAGTCCTTCACTCGACGGTCGATGTTCCAGGAAAAGAGCACTCCGGCAACCGCAGCAATTCCCGTCAGCAGAACCATGACCAGGCTGATGCCATCCGCAGCGAGGTGATATTCGATACCCAGCGTTGGTATCCAGGGCTTCCGCGCAATCGTCAGCAATTGCCCGGACGGTTGCTGCGCCACCGCCACAACCGCGATGCCCAGACCCAACAGCGTGGTCAACAAAGCCGTGATCCTGGCCGCGGCCGCGCTCTTTGCGGGCATAATTGAAACCGCAATCGCGCCAATAAAAGAGAGGTAGATCGTCCACGCCAGCATGGTCAATACCTCACCAGGCCGACAAACTGCATCACGGTTGCATGCACCATTCCGCTGATGACTTGCGGGTACAGTCCAACGGCAAACAGAACAACAATTACAGGAGCGAGCATCCACTGCTCGGCGAGGGAAAGGTCCGGCATTCCGGTCCAGCGCTCACTGAGGGGTCCTGAGAATACTCGCTGCAAGATGGTCAGCAGAAAGACGGCAGTCATCAGCAGCCCAGGGAGAGCCAGCGCAGCCGCCCACCAATCAAGCGGGAAGACGCCTTTGAAGATGAGAAATTCTCCCGGGAAGCCGATCAGCCCCGGCAATCCCAGAGAGGCGAAGAGCGCGATTCCCATGAGTCCGCTGAAAATGGGCACACGGCGCCGCAGCCCGCCGAATTCATGCAAGCCGGTCAGGCCGCCGCTGCGTCTCGCGAGCAGCGCCAGAAACCAGAACAACGCAGCTGCGGTAATTCCGTGGCTGAAGAGTTGGAGCATCACTCCGGTGAGTGCTGCGGCCTTTTCGTGTACCTGGGCGGCAGTTGCCAAACTGGAGCCGGCAACAGCGGTAATGCCGAGGATGCAGTATCCAAGGTGGTTGATCGAGCCGAAGGCGAACATTTTCTTCAGGTCGTTCTGAACCCATGCCGTGAAGGCCGGCAGCACGATGGTGGCGATTGCCAGCCACAGGAGCACCGTGCGCGCGCGCCACATCTGCTCCGGAAAAATGGGCAAAAGTATCCTCAGAAATCCGTACACGCCCATCTTTGACAGTGCGCCTGTCAGCACCATGGTGGTTTCAGGTGCAGCTTCCGAATAGGTCGACGCCAGCCATCCGTGGAAAGGAACAACCGGTGTTTTGACGGCAAATCCCAGAAAAACTCCGCAGAAAAGGGCCATCGTGATATGGCCGGTGTCCCACTGATGCCAGTGGAGATTCTGCCCTATTGCAGCCGCGAGTTGGCCGTTCTGCGCCATCCGCGTCAGCTCAACAAAGTCAAAGCTGCCGCTGGCGAGGAAGAGGGCCAGAAAAGAGAGCAATAGCGCAATGCTGCCTACCATGGTGTAGACAAAAAACTGCGTAGCCGCCCGGGCACGCGCCGAACCACCCCAAATTCGGATCAGGAAAAATGCCGGGATCAGGCTGAGTTCCCAGAAAAGAAACCAATGAAGAAAATTGAGCGCTGTGAAAGTACCAAAAAGCCCCATCTCGAGAAACAGCAGGAAAGAGAAATAAGCGGCGCCCTGTTTTTCATTTTTCCAGGAAGCAGCAACTGACATCAGCACCACGATCGAGGAGACTGCTACCATCAGCAGGCTCAAACCATCGATGCCGACATGGTAGGCTAGCCCGATGGCCGGCTCCCACGCATGCCATTCCTGTAATTGGATTCCCGGCGCGGAAGGCTGAAAACGCCACCACATCAGAGCCGTAATGGCAACCGCCGCGGTAGCGAAAATCAGGGCCGTCAGGCGCGCTGGCGCACGCCCTGCGCGTCCGGCAAGCAGGACCGCAATTCCGCCCACGAAGGGAAGTAGCGTAAGGATGCTGACCAGGGACAGGCTATCGCTCATCCTTTGTGTCCCAGGAGCAGAAATATGGTCAGAAGCGCCACGGCCGCTGCCAGCAGCCGCAAATAGTTCTGGACAAGGCCACTCTGGAGCCGCGCCAGCAATCTGCCGCCGCCGGCCACGCCATCGCACCCCTCGTCGAATCCCTTATTCACCACCCAACGGTCCAGGGAGAAATCGATCCAGCCAACTCCCTTCGTCAGGGCAGAAACCAGGATCGGGATGCCACTCCAAATCCACCGCTCGAACCAATTGGAGACGTGCGCGATCCATCGTATCAACCGCACAACTGTCAATTCGTAGAGATTGTCAACGTACAAGCCGTGACGCAGAGCGTGAAACAGTGCCGGTTGTAATTTCTCCAGCGCATCCGCATCTGCAGCATGGCGAATCGGCTTGCGGCCATAGATCCACCAGCCCAGACCCAATCCGGCAAACACCAGCAGAGAAGATGCCAGCATGAGCAAAAGCATGCTGCCTTCTGTGAACGCGCCAAGATTCGCTCTCACAGCCTTCATTTCCAGGAAACCTTGCAGCCATGGCCACGCCGGAGTACCCAGGAATCCGAGCAGAACCGCGAACGCTGCTAACAGCATCAAAGGGACCGTCATGGCCGCAGGGCTTTCGTGGTGGGCCTCATGAGGATCCGATGCGGATGTCTCCGCAGGAACAACATGTTCTGGCACAGCCCCCTTGCGTCGAGTACCGAAAAACACGTAGCAGACCTGGCGCGTCATGTAGAACGCGGTAAGCAGAGCGCCGATTGCTCCCAAATAGAAGGGCACCTGCGAAACGTTCCATTCGTGCGCCGCATGCAGGATCGCATCCTTGCTCCAGAATCCGGAGAAAACCAGGGGGAAACCGCACAATGCCAGCATGCCGGCGGCATAGGTTGCAAACGTAATCGGCATCCATTTGCGCACCCCGCCCATTTCGCGAATATCCTGCTCGCCCATCAACCCGTGGATAACCGACCCCGCTCCGAGGAAGAGCAGAGCCTTGAAAAACGCGTGTGTAATCAGGTGAAAAACACCGACGGCAACCCCTCCTACGCCGATCCCCAGCATCATGTATCCGAGTTGCGAGACCGTCGAGTATGCGAGGATCCGCTTGATATCGTCCTGACCGACCGCGATCAGTGCTGCAAAAATGGCTGTCAGTGCGCCAATCCATGCCACCACTTTGAGAGCGTCAGCGGACGCGCCTACAAGTGGATAAACCCGCGCCATCAGGTAAACGCCCGCAGCCACCATCGTTGCCGCGTGAATCAGCGCGCTTACCGGAGTTGGGCCTTCCATCGCATCCGGGAGCCAGACGTGGAGGGGCAACTGGCCGGATTTGCCGACCGCTCCGCAGAAAATCAGCAGTGCAATACCGGTCAGGGCCTTGCCGGTTAATTGGGAAAGCGGCCCATGCTCCATGCAACCGGCGCCGTGATCGTAAAAAAGCAGGGTCCCTGTCTGTCCGTATAGCCAAACCATCCCCAACAAAAGGCCAAGGTCGCCGACACGCGTTGTCAGGAACGCCTTCTTCGCAGCCGCAGCAGCTTGCGGCCGGTGATACCAGAAACCGATCAACAGGTACGAAGTGAGCCCGACAACTTCCCAACACATGAACAGCAAGAGCAGGCTGTTGGCGATCAGCAGTCCTAGCATCGCCCCGGCGAACAGAGACAGGAAGCAGAAAAACCGGGTGAAGTTTTCGTCCTCGTGCATGTAGGCCGCGCTGTAAACAAAGATGAGCACGCCCACAAATGTAACCATCACCAGCATGACCGCAGCCAGCGGATCCAAAACCCAACCCAGCTTCACCCATTCCGATCCGAATTGCATCCAGGGAAAGTTAACGAAAAGCCGCTGGGGTGCGAACAGCAGGCGGGCAAAAGCAGCTATCGCCAGCACAAAAGAAACGGCCATGGATCCAATGGCGATCGACGCGGCGAATCGACGCTGCCGCTGTTTTAGCAGCGCCCCGACGCCGGCGGCCAGCAGAGGAAGTATCGGAATTAACCACAGATAGCGAACAATCCACGCCGTCGAAGCCATAGTGAGATTTACTGTGGCCTCCCCGTGAGCCGGCTCAAGTCCGTCGTTTTTGTGTGGCGATAGACAGCCAGGATCAGCGCGAGGCCAACCGCCGCTTCGGCTGCCGCAACTCCAATCGAGAAAAGGACAAAGATGATGCCAGTTGCCCCTGAACTATGCGGGCCGAAACGCCAGAACGCAACAAAGTTGATATTTGCCGCATTCAACATCAATTCAATGCCGACCAGCACCAGGATGGTATTCCTGCGGGTCAGCGCGCCCGCAAGACCAATCGCAAAAAGCAACGAGGAGGCAAGCAAACATCCGGTCAGAGCTGTCATCGACTATCCTGCTTCTCCTTCATCGCAACAATGGCAGCCCCTATCAGAGCGGCAGTAAGCATCACTCCGATCACTTCCAGCGGAAGCACGTATTCGTCCATCAGTTCGGTTCCGATTTGGCGAACCGTAGGTGCAGCCGCAAGCTGAGCCGCCCCACGCAAAACAAAACTATGCAGCGCTGCCCAGGCGACAACACTGAAAATGCCTCCCGCCACCACAATTCCCAGGAAGAGGGTTCCGGCTGGCTGTGGCAAGTCTGGGTCGCTGCCGCGGGTTAACAGGATGACAAACACAATGAGAACGGCGATAGCGCCCACGTAGACCAGCAACTGGGCCAAGCCGAGGAACTGCGCTCCAAGGTACAGGTACAAGGTACCAATGCCGGCAAAACCCACCGCCACTGCGAGGGCGCAATGCACCAGGTTGCGGAGCGTCATTGCCGCGCACGCGCCAGCTACTGTTATTCCGGCTAGCAAAAGAAACCAGGCGCTCATCAGTCTCATTCAGCGAAACGGTAGGTTCGCTTTGCGATCTTGTTTCGGCTCGCAGCGCCGCGTGCCAGCAGCACATACGCAACGGCCAGGAATATCAGACTGATGAGCCACCGCGTCACTCCCTCGGGCAGGAAACGCCACGCTCCGGCCGCTACCAAAACCACCAGGGCCATCGGCAACATGAACTTCCAGGCAAAGTTCATCAACTGATCCATGCGCAGGCGGGGCAACGTCCCGCGCACCCAAATGAACCCAACAATCAGGGCGAGCAACTTAACGAAGAACCATATCCACGAAGGAACCCAGGTGAGGAAGGGAAGAGGCGCACACCATCCGCCCAGAAACAGCGTGATGCCCAGGCCGCTGATCGCAAACATCCCCAGATATTCCGCCAGAAAAAACAGGGCGAACTTGAACCCGGAGTACTCCAGGTAATAGCCCGCAATAATCTCCGACTCGCCTTCCGGCAGATCGAAAGGCGAGCGATTCGTTTCGGCAGTCGCGGCAATCATGAACAACATGAAACCCACAAAACCCCACGGTGTCAGCACGTACCAGTGGGGAAAGATTCCAGAAAAGCCGGACTGCTTCTGCACGATTTCGACCGTGGAGAGAGATCCCGCGGCCATGATCACGGCCACCGAGGAAAGTAGCAGCGGCACCTCATAGCTGATCATCTGTGCTACGGCTCGCATTGCACCGAGCAGGGAGTATTTGTTGCGGCTCGACCAACCCGCCATAAATACAGACAATTCGGCTACAGCACCGATGGCAAAGAAGAACAGCACTCCCGCATCGAGATTGGCCGCGATCATATTCCGCCCGATCGGCAAAACCGCATAGGGCACGAACGCAACCGCAAGTAAGACCAGCGGCGCCAGGAAATGGACCGTGCGGTCCGCGGAGGCGGGAACAATATCCTCTTTGGTCAGCGACTTCAGCGCATCGGCCATCGGTTGCAGCACGCCGAAAATCCCAACCCGATTAGGTCCGTATCGGTTCTGAATTCTGCCCAGGCCCTTACGCTCCAGCACCGTCGTCAACGCAAACAACACTGGAAAAACGAGCAGAATGGGAACGATACTCAGCAAAATCGAGACTGCCACTTGAAGCGAGGCCGGAGTGTACCCAAGGAGCCAATGCTTCAGCAGCACAAACACCTGGTCGGACATTATTTCGCCACCACCGGCTGCTGTTTCTTAGCTTCTGCCTGGGCCTTCTCTTCCGCGCGCCTGGCCTCCACTTCCGCCGCTTCGGTCGGGTGAATGGCCAGGTAGTGCTCATTGGGCCGCGCCAATTTTTCCTTCGTCCACAGCAGGCCGCCAAAGCGGTCGGTAGTGCTCAACTCGAATTCGTTATCCATGCGTATCGCGTCGAAAGGGCAAACTTCCACACATATCTGGCAACTCATGCAAACCGACACGTCGATGTTGAAGACCGCGGGATAGAATTGCGTCTTACCCACAAAGTCCGGCTTCTTGTCCTTGCTTTTCTCAATGTGGATGCATCGCGGCGGGCATTCTTTTTCGCAGATCTGGCAGGCAACACAGCGCAACCCTTCTTCCGCATCCGCTCCGTCATAAATCAGAAAAGGGAAGTTGCGCGCCGCCTCCGCCACCGGCAGCCGTTCTTCCGGAAACTCCACCGTAACCAGCCGGTTCTTATCAACAAAGCTGCCCAGAAAATTCCGCGCAGTTTCAACCAATCCTTTGATGATGCCAAGACCTAACATCTTCTGCCCCTAAAGTCCTCAGCAATGAAGGGTACGGCCTTGAGCCCGTACGCCACGAAAACGAAATCCGCGGCTTTAGCCGCTGAGCGCGCCGAAATTCGTGAGAAAACTATCAGCGGTCCACTTCTCCCATCACAATATCAATGCTTCCCAGGATCACCACTACGTCGGCGATGTTATGGCCAAGACACATATCCTCGAGCACTGTAAGGTTGATCAAACTCGGCGGCCGCACACGGTACCGGTATGGGTTGGGAGTGCCATCGCTGATGAGATAAAAACCTAGCTCTCCTTTGGGAGATTCGATCCTCCCGTACGCCTCGCCCACCTTGGGCCGCAGGCCGCGCAGCTTTGCCTTCGGATCCATGATCGGCCCCGGTGGGATGTCGCGCAGAGCCTGCTCCAGGATCTTCAACGTTTCCCGCAGCTCGAGCACGCGCATCATGTACCGGTCGAAAACGTCTCCATGGTCACCCAGGGGCACGCGGAACTGGAAGCGGTCGTAAATGCCGTACCGGTCCACTTTGCGCAGGTCATAATTCACGCCGCTGGCGCGCAGACCCGGTCCCGTCACCCCGGCATTGATTGCCAACTCAGGCGGGAGTACACCCACTCCCTGTGTGCGCGCCATGAGAATCTCGTTGCTTGTGAGCATTTGCTCGAACTCGTCCAGGAAGCCGTTGAAACCTCCTGTCAGCTTTCTCGCCTGGTTCAGCCATTCCTCCGAGCAATCCACACGCACTCCGCCAAAGCGCATGTAGTTGCACATCATGCGCGCTCCGCTGAGTGTTTCGAACAGGTCCAGCACCCTTTCCCGTTCGCGGAAGGCATACATCAGGGGCGTACCGCTGGCGCCCATATCCTGCAGCAGAAAACCGACCATGCCGGCATGGTTCTGTAGCCGGGTCAGTTCCGCGACAATCACCCGGATGTACTCGGCACGCTCCGGGACGGCCAGGCCCGCCAGCTTCTCCACTGCAAGCGCGTAACCCCAGTTGTTGGTCATGGAGCAGAGGTAATCCAGCCGATCCGTGTAAGGGATCGACGCCAGGTAACTTCCCGCCTCAGCCAGCTTCTCGTGGTTCCTGTGCAGATACCCAAAGACCGGCTTCAGACGCACCACGCGTTCCCCATCGAGCCGTACATCCATACGAAACACGCCATGGGTCGATGGGTGCTGCGGCCCCATCGAAATTTCCATGATTTCGCCCTGTTCGTACTCCATGGCAGCTGACTGCGTCACTGTCCCCCCGATATTTCGCGCTCATCGTCCGGCGGCGGGACATAATCCTTGCGCATCGGGTGATCCGTAAAACCCTCCCACATCAGGATCCGCCGCAGGTCCGGATGCCCTTCAAACTCCACGCCGAACAGGTCGTACGCCTCTCTCTCCTGAAATTCAGCGCTTCTCCAAACCGGCGTCAGCGAGGGCAGCGTCACATCGTCTGTCCGGTTTCCGGTGTGCATTCGCAACACCACAGGCTCCTGGTTGCCCTCTTCTCTGTTCGTTATGGAGAAGAGGTGATACACCATCTCCAGGTAGCCTGGAATCCGGGTTTTAACTGTTTGCTCTATCTCTTTCTCGACTCCGTCGACGACCTGTCTGGTTTTCACCTTGTCCGTCTTCTCACGGTCCGGCCAATCTACCGCGGTCGCGTTGGAGCAAAAATCAAGCTGGATGTCATCGCGTAAAAACCTGGCGGCTGCTAGCCCATCCCGGCGGTCGATCAGTAGCGAGTTCTGAGCAGAAGGGCTGCCGTTTACCACAATTTCCACCCTGCAGCCCGGAACCCCCGTTTGTAGCCGAGTTTTTATCTCCTCCAGGGTCATCCTTGCAGCACCTTGAGCGGGTTATGGAATATCTCGTCATTCTGCGCTGGCTCCAGGCCATGCTCTCCGAAGTCCGGAACCGGGAACTCGCTGGGGAGTTCCGCCTTCAGGTGTCTCGGCCGGGATTCTCCCGTCAGGTGTTGCGCACTAATTTTGTCCTGCAAAGCCATGAACGCGTGGATTAACGCCTCTGGACGGGGCGGGCAACCGGGAATGTGCACGTCCACGGGAATATACCGGTCGATGCCCTTGAGAACGTTATAACCATCACGGAACGGTCCACCGGAAATCGCGCACGCGCCCATGGCGATCACATACTTCGGCTCCGGCATCTGGTTATAGAGCCGAACCACCTGCGGCGCCATCTTCTTGGTCACTGTTCCGGATACGATCATCAGGTCTGCTTGCCGCGGAGAAGGACGGAACACCTCCGCTCCGAAGCGCGCCAGGTCATACCGGGCCATGGTTGTCGCGATCATCTCGATCGCGCAGCAGGCCAGGCCGAAGGTCAGCGGCCAAACAGAATTCTTGCGCCCCCAGTTATACAGCTCTTCAAACGTGGTGGCGAAGATCCCGTGCTTGCTCAGTTCGGTTTTTAAATCCTGATCCATCAGAACCTCATGATCCCCAGGTCAGCACCCCTTTTTGGCTGGCCCAGATCAGACCTTCCACTAACAAGAGAAGGAAAACCAGCATCGCCAGGCAAGCTCCCAGCGACAGGCCGGAGTACGCCGCCGCAAACGGCAGCAGAAACACCGCCTCCACATCGAAAATCAGGAAAACGATGGCGTACAGGTAATAGGAAACATTGAGCTGGATCCAGGCATCGCCTTTGGCTTCCAGCCCACACTCGTAAATGGCGTTCTTCTGCACACCCGGTTTGGGCGGGGAAAATAACCTCGCCCAAACCCACGCCAGCGATAGCGGGATTCCTCCAAAAACAAAAGCGGCAACCAGGAGTGCGACGATGGTGGCCCAGGGGTGCTCGACGGGAGCGATCGGTAGACTCTTACCCATTCCTCACCATTGCGCCCCCTGGATTACACTGCCTGGGAACGCAGGGATTATCGAACACACCAGATTACGCCTTCTTGCGCCTCGCTGAGGCCCCCGATTGTAACCTGCGGCCCGCGCAGCTCCAGAGGAACCAAGTTCTGAACCGCGGCATCCGTGCCGATCCTACTTCGAATCAATCAATTGCGATGATTCCATTTGGGGCATGAACGCCCTTTGCTGCCAGACCAACGTTGCCGGGTGTATGCTGGTTCGACTTCGGGGATGGCCTCTTTAAAGCCTTCCTGATTTTCTTTGACCGGATAAGACCCGGGTGTCGGGGGTGTGTCTCCCGGAACCCCTGCCTGGAGGGGAATTGATGAGGCAGTCGTTCGCTATTGGTATCGGGGGAGCCGCCGGCCAGGGCGTCGCCACCCCGGGTGACATTTTCGCCAAAATCTTCAGCCGCCGTGGACTTCATCTCAATGTCTACAACGCTTACCAGTCCATCATTCGTGGCGGCCATACGTTTCTCACCATCCGCACCGGACCCGACAGAATCACCAACATGGGCGACCGGATCGATCTCCTGATTCCTCTCAACCAGGACACTATGGATCGCCACCTGGGCTTGCTGACCAGTGGCGGCGCCTGTATCTACAATTCCGACACCATCAAGCCGGGTAAGCCTGCTGACGGCGTGGAATTATGCCCGCTGCCCGTCTCCAAGCTGGCCGACATCAGCCGCAACAAGGTTGCCCAGAATACTCTGGCCATCGGCGCTGCACTCAGCATGACTGGCGTCGGCTTCCAGGCCCTCGAGCAGGTCATTACTGAGCAGTTTCGCAAGAAAGAGCAGGCGGTCATCGACGAAAACGTCGGTTTGGCGCGGGTCGGCTATGACTACGCCACCCAGAACTTCAAGGCCTTTGCCAATCCGCTGCCCATGACCGACAACCGCTATGCCGTGCTCGGCGGCAATATCGCCATGGCCATGGGCGGAGCCGCCGCAGGCGTGAAGTTCTACTGCGCCTATCCCATGAGCCCCTCGACCGGCGTCCTGCACTGGATGGCCGAGCACGCGCGCAAGGCAAACATCATGGTCCGCCAGGTGGAAGACGAGATCGGCGTCATCAACATGGCCATCGGCGCCGCCCACGCTGGGGTTCGCGCCATGTGCGCCACCTCCGGTGGAGGCTTTGCCCTGATGAGCGAGGCCATGGGTCTCTCTGCCCAGGCTGAGATTCCCGTAGTCGTCATTGATTGCCAGCGTGCGGGTCCATCCACGGGCGTTCCCACCAAAACGGAGCAGGGCGACCTTTGGCAGATGCTGGGCGCTGGCTTCGGCGATTATCCCCGCGTGATTGCGGCTCCTCTCGACATCGGCGACTGCTTCACCCTGATACCGGAGATGTTCAATATCGTGGACCGCTTCCAGTGCCCGGGTATCGTCCTTTGCGACCTGCTGTTATCGGAAGGCCGCCTGAGCGTCGATCCCAAACTCCTGGACTTTAATCCTGTTGTCGATCGTGGAGAAATGATCACCTCCCCTAATGGCAACGGCAATGGTTCTTATAAGCGCTACCTCATTACCGAGAGCGGTGTCTCACCGCGTGCCGTTCCCGGCGTTCCGGGCTATACCCACACGGTCTCGAGTGACGAGCATGATGAGGATGGGGTCCTTATCAGCGACGAATACACCAACACCGTCAAGCGTCGCGCCATGATGGAGAAACGCATGCGCAAGGTGGCGGGCATTGAAGCCTCGGTCGAACCGCCCAAGCTCCAGGGGCCGGCGGATGCCGAGGTCACCCTGATTGGTTGGGGATCGACCCAGGGCGTGATCGAAGAAGCGCGCGAACTGCTGGCAGAGCAGGGAATTACCGCCAATCAGCTCCAGATCCGCTGGCTGGTGCCTCTGCATGGCGACGCGATTGCCGATATTCTCAAGCGCTCGCGCCGTACCATCATGATCGAAAATAATTACAGTGGCCAATTTGCCCGCTACCTGCGCAGTGAAACCAGCTTCGTGGCCAACGGACATATACGCAAATATGACGGCGAGCCGTTTATGCCCCACCACATCGTGGAAGCTGTCAAAGAGCAGCTGCGTGGCAGCACGACCCTTTCCGTTCCCGCCCACGAAATCATGGTCTAAACGGTTTCACGATGACCATGGGCTTGTTGGGGACCCGCGAGGCGTAGTTTTCTTTGAGAGAAAACTACGAAAGATCACCGGCTTCGGCCGGGACCAGTTGTGAAACCGGTAAGGAGATAAACACGATGGCGACAGACATAGCGGCTCCAAAACCGGTCACCATGGCCAGCCTGAAGGGCAAAGTCGATCCCGACTGGTGCCCGGGCTGTGGTGATTTCGGTGTGCTGGCGGCGGTGCAGAAAGCGCTGGTCGAGCTGCAGATTCCCAATCATGAGGTTGCTACCATCAGCGGTATTGGCTGCTCCTCGAATTTCCCTGGCTTTATCGAGACTTATGGCATGCATACCCTGCACGGCCGTTCCCTCGCCGTGGCCACCGGATTTAAGATGGCCAATCACGCCATGACGGTGCTGGTCACCGGCGGCGATGGCGACGGTTTCGGTATTGGTGGCAATCACTTCATGCACACCATGCGCCGCAACGTCGATTTGCTCTACATTGTCATGGACAATCAGATCTATGGCCTTACCACCGGCCAGACTTCGCCCACCAGCCGCAAAGGCATGAAAACCAAGAGCATGCCCTTCGGCAGCGTCGAAGGCCCCATCAATCCGATTTCCCTCGCCCTTTCAGCGGGCGCAACCTTCGTCGCTCGCGGCTTCAGCGCCGAGCAGAAGCATCTCACTGAGCTCATCAAGCAGGGAATCCAGCACAAAGGCTTCTCTTTCATCGATGTATTCAGCCCTTGCGTCACCTACAACCACGACAACACCTTTCAGTGGTTTCGTCCCCGGGTCAAAAAGCTCGAAGACAACCCCGAGTACGATTCCACCAACTGGATCGGTGCGATGGAGAAATCACTCCTCTGGGGAGATGAGATTCCCATCGGCAAATTCTTCCAGCGAACCGACGTCCCTACCCTGGATGAATCCGAACCGGTGCTCGCTAAGGAGCCCCTGGTTAAGCAGAGCACGCGCGTCCCTCCTGACATCGCGCGCGCCTTTGTCGAAGAATTGATGTAATCAAAGCCGCCCCGACCGGGAACCCACTTACCCCGGAAAAGGGCGGCTTCGTCCCATATTTCTGCAACATATCCCCTTGATCTCCGGCAAATCCTCGGTTATTAATGGGTATCACTTTGTACCGCCTTCGCAGAGAAGCTCCACAGATTTGTAAGACCTGAAGTTTTTCGGGCCTCAAGCAAGCGAACAGGACTCCGCCAAAGCAGAGCGGGGACCATGGGAAAGCTCTATTTGGAGGTAGTACGCATGAGCGCCTTCCGCTGCTCCATCGCCTTCCTGTTTTTGTCAGCTGGTATTTGCACCGCAGCCTGGTCGCAGGCTTCCTTCACTTCGTTGCGCGGCACCATTACTGATTCCTCCGGCGCCCTGATTCCCAACGCCACCGTCTCCATCGTCAACAAGGCCACCAGCCTGACCACCTCGCAAACTGCCAGCGGCAGCGGCGAATACGTGTTTCAGCAAGTTGTGCCCGGTACCTACGTCATCACCGCCAACGGCGCCGGTTTTGGCTCCCAGTCCAAGCAGGCCGACCTCCTGGTGAATCAGCCCGCAACTATCAACTTCAAATTGACCGTCCAGGCCACGGCCACCACCGTTGACGTCAGCGGCGAAGCCGAAACCCTGAACACCACCGATGCCTCCATCGGCAACTCGGTCAACAATGCGACCATTCAGGCGCTCCCGATGGAAGGCCGCAATGTAACTGACCTGCTCAGTCTGCAACCTGGCGTGTTGTACCTCGGCCGTCAGACAACCGCGCAACAGGATCAGGATAGCCGCAGCGGCTCCGTCGCCGGCGCGCGTTCCGACCAGACCAATGTCACCCTCGACGGCCTCGACGACAACGACCAGCAAAATGGTTACGCGTTCACCGGCGTCCTGAGGTCGACGCTCGATTCCACCGAGGAATTTCGCGTGACCACCACCGATTCCAATGCGGACGCAGGCCGCAGTTCCGGCGCCCAGGTCACGCTGGTCACCAAGTCGGGAACCAACAACTTCCACGGCGCCGCCTACGAATACAACCGCAACAGTCTCGGCTACGCCAACGATTGGTTCAACAAGACCGCACAGTTGCAGTCCGACGAGCCCAACAAGCCCGGCAAGCTGATTCGCAATACCTTCGGTGGCTCTCTCGGCGGCCCTATCAAAAAAGACAAGCTTTTTTTCTTTTTCAACTACGAGGGCCAGCGTACCGCAGAAAACTCGCAGCAGACGCGCGTAGTCCCGAGCGCAGGCTTCCGTCAAGGCAATCTCACCTACCAATACTGCGTCGATCCAAACGACCCCACTTGTGCCCAGACCTCAACCCAAACCCTGACTGCTGCGCAGGTCGCGACGCTCGACGCTCCTTGCGTTGCCAATGGAGTTTGCACTACGCCCGGGCCGAACGCCGCCGCGTTGGCTCTCTTCAACCAGTACCCCTTGCCTAACGGAGCGACCGAGGGTGATGGCTATAACCTCCTCTCGTATACCTTCTCGTCTCCCTATCCCGGCTCGCTCAACACCACCATCCTTAAGCTCGACTACGCCATCAACGAGAAACACCATCTCTGGGTGCGTGGCAATCTGCAGAAAGATACCCAGGATGGCGTGCTCGATTTCCCCGGTGACCCCCCGTCCTCACGACTGGAAGACAACAGCAAGGGCATCGCCGCGGGCGAGACCTGGTCGATCACGCCGCACATCGTCAACGACATTCGTTATGGCCTCATACGCCAGGGCTATAGCAACCGCGGCACCGCCCAGGGCGACTACACCACCTTTCGTTTTATCAACGACGCCAGCACCGACCCCTACTATGTAACCCGCACCGCCATCGTCAATGTCCCCGTGAACAACGTGGTCGACAACCTTACCTGGACAAAGGGTGCCCATACCCTGGGCTTCGGCGGGAATTGGCGCCTCATTCAAAACAACCGCGGCTCAGACGCAAACTCTTACAACACTGCCTCCACCAACCCGTACTGGTACGTAGGCGGGCCGCCCGATCCTTCCGCCGTTCTTGGTTTACAACCAGTGTCAGCCGGCTTCGAAAACTCTTACGAAATTGCCTACGGAAGCATCATCGGTGGCGTGCCCGATCAGACGACGATCTCCAATTACAACGTCCAAAAAGGTGGGGCCACCGGTTCCCTCTATCCCGACGGCACCTTCATCAACCGGAGCTTCAGAACCAATGAGTTCGAGTGGTATGTCCAGGACAGTTGGCGGGCGCGTCCGAACCTCACCATCACCTTCGGTGTACGGCATACCATCTTGCAGACCCCGTATGAATCAAATGGCCAGCAGGTAGCTCCCACCATCGATACCGATACCTGGTATAAGCAACGCAATATCGCCGCCCTGCAGGGGCAGGTCTACGAACCGCTGCTGCAGTTCGCTCCCAGCGGTAAAGCGAACCATGCTCCCGGTCTCTGGCCCAAACAAAAAGCCAATTTCGCGCCAAGGCTTTCCATCGTCTACGCCCCGAATGACAAGACTTCCATTCGCGGTGGCTTTGGCCTCTACTTCGACCACTATGGCGAGGGCATCATCAACAGTTTCGATCAATATGGGTCCTTCGGCCTGAATACGAGTGTCGAGAGCCCGGCAGGCACCTATACCTTCGAGAACGCGCCACGCTTCACGGGAATCCACGATGTTCCGTCCAATGGCTCACCACAGCCGAATCCCATCCAATATCCCTATACCTACCCTGCGGATGCCTTTGCCATCACCTGGGGCGCCGACAACAAATTGAAAACACCCTATGCAGAGGCGATGGACTTTTCCGTCCAGCGCGAGTTGCACGGAGGCCTTACGCTCGAGGTCGACTATGTAGGCCGGCTCGGCCGGCACCTCCTGCAGGCCCTCGATATGGCTGAGCCCGTCAATTACACAGACCCTCTCGGCGGCGGCGATTACTTTACCAATGCTGCGAAACTCTCCGCCCTGGTGGATGCCAACGGAGACAATACGCAGGCATCCGTCCCCACGATCCCATATTTCGAGGATGTCTTCCCTCAACTTGCAAACTATGACTACATGGGAGAAAGCGCCACACAGGCAATCTACACCAACGAGTGGGCTCCCTACCGCGACAATGCCGGAGAGACTACGTCTCTCGCCGACCTCGACTTCTACTGCCTCTACACCTGTCCCCAGGGAACAAAATTTTGGCAGTCGCAGTTCTCCTCTCTCTATGCCTGGGACTCGATCGGCATGAGCTATTACAACGCCGGGCAGATCACGTTGCGTCATCCTTTCAGCCATGGTCTCCAGGCCGACTTCAGTTACACCCTGTCGAAATCCATCGACTTGGGTTCCGACACCGAGCGAGCCACGGAAATCAGCACCAATGGCTCCTTCAGCAACATCATCAATACCTGGAATCCCTCGTTAAACCGCGGCGTCTCTGATTTCGACACCAAGCACCTGATCACCTTTGACTGGGTCTATCGTCTGCCCTTCGGAAGGGGCCAGATGTTCGCCGGTTCCGCGAACCGGTTGGTCGATGAGCTTATCGGAGGCTGGCAGTGGACTGGTCTGAATCGCTGGACCAGTGGATTGCCCTTGACCATCAGCGCGCCCGGCTGGGCCACGGATTGGCAAATCGAGAGCTTCAGCGTACAGACCGCGCCCGTCAAGTTGCGCAAGCACGTGGATGAGAACGGAGCACCTCAGGTGTTCGACAACCCCGCTACCATCAACAACGGCGTTCCCAATGGGTCACCCATTCGGCTGCCGTACCCGGGTGAAGCAGGAGAACGAAACCCTTATCGCGGTGACGGCTATTTCGACATCGACTCCGGCCTTTCCAAGGTATTTCGGGTAACGGAAAGCCAGTCATTCAAGTTTGCCTGGGAAGTCTTTAATGTAACCAACTCTGTTCGCTTCGATGTGAACCCGACCAACTCCCTCGGGGTCACTCTGACCGCTGGAAACCTGGGTACCTACTCGCAAACCTACTCTAAACCTCGTGTAATGCAGTTCTCCCTGCGTTACGACTTCTAGCACATACTCAACCGAAGACCCGGGTTTGAAGGGGCGGGGCTTTCAGCCCCGCCATCACAAGAAGACAAGCCCGGCTTTAGCCGCTGAGGGTACTTTCGCTCAACATAGGCGAAACCAGCGTCTTCACATTCCGTTCCTTCTCATACAGCAATCCGTGATATCCCTTCGCCACCAATTCTTCCAGGGGAATTCGCCCGGTAATCAGCTCCTCCCCTTTGAATCGCGGATCGGTCATCATGCGAATCGTCTCTTCGTACAATCCATATCCACTCATGCTCCCGCTGATCGTCTTCTCGCGAAAGACAAGATCCGTCAGATCCAGCGCCGCAGGCTTGTCAAACACGCCCATCACGATGAGGCGGCCGCGTGTCCGTGTGAGTTTTCCCGCAAGTTGAGCTGTCAGTGGCTGCCCGGCACACTCCACCACTACATCGAAACCTTCGCCTTCCGTAATCTCGAGCGCGCGCTTCTCCGCATCCTCATTCGCGGGATCGATGACCTCAACCGCGCCCAATCGTTTCGCCGTCTCCTTGCGCCTCTGCGCCACTTCCACCGCCACGACACGTTTTGCGCCGCGCAGAATCGCAGCCATCAACGCCATCAGGCCGATCGGTCCCGCGCCCACAATCGCCACATTATCCTGCGGTCCTATCTGGCCTGTGGTGACCGCGCGCACCGTGGCGGAAAATGGTTCCACCAGTGCGCCGACCTCATCCGACAGGCTGTCGGGCAGGTGGTAGCACTGGTAGGCGTAGAGATTCAAACGCTCCGAGAGCGCTCCTCCCCACCAGCTCGTGCCCAAAAACGCTACCTGGTCGCATTGCGCCATGGATCCGGATCGGCACCAGCGGCATTTCTGGCAGCCGATGATGGGGCAGGCAACCACCCGGTCTCCGACGGCAAAATCCAGCACGCCGTCTCCCACGGCGATCACCCGTCCCGACATTTCATGGCCGATGATGACCGGCGACTTCACCGAGGTAAGGGGATGCGGTGCATGCTGGGGAATATAAACCGGACCGCCCAGGTATTCATGAAGATCCGTGCCGCATATACCGCACCACGCGACCTCGATCTGGACCTGTCCCGGTGGAGGTGCCGGCGGTTCTTCTACGCTTTCAACCCGAACATCTTTTCTGCCGTGCCAAACTGCCGCTTTCATGGCGACTCCCTTGCGCAGAGCGACTGGTAATCGAACCGAGCGAATCCTAACCCCCGCTGCCTGCGCGAGTCTCTCAAAAACGCGGTTGTTTTTCTTGCAAAGCTACGCCGCACTTCCGGGGTTCCCGGCAGCGAATTTGCTGGGGTGGATTGCGAAGCGAAAAATGCAAACGCACGGGCATTTTAGTCAATCCGCGCTGCGCCTTCGCCGCTAGAAATAAGTACATGACGGCCACCACACTCAAGCTCTTCACGCCCGTTCAGGTCGGGCCCATGACGCTATCCCATCGGGTAGTCATGGCGCCTCTCACCCGCAACCGCTCGCAACAACCCGACGGTATACCGACGGTGCTCATGGCCGAATACTATGGCCAGCGCGCCTCGCAGGGTGGCCTGATTATTTCTGAGGCAACAACCATTTCCAGCTCCGGGCGGGGGTGGTTCGGTGCGCCCGGAATTTATACCGACGCGCAGGTGGCCGGCTGGCAAAGAATCACCGCTACGGTCCACGCCAAGGGCGGCCACATGTTCTCGCAACTTTGGCACACTGGCCGCGCGTCCCATGTAGGCACCAGCGGGTTCACGCCCGTGGCGCCATCTGCCGTCGCCTTCGAAGGAAAGGTCCTGACTCCGGATGGCTGGCTGCAGCCCACAACACCGCGCGCCCTCGACCTCGTGGAAATCCCCGGCATCATCGAAGATTATCGCCGCGCCGCGCAGCGCGCCAGATCAGCCGGTTTTGAAGGCGTAGAACTTCACGCTGCAAACGGTTATCTTCCCGACCAGTTTCTTCAGGACGGGAGCAATCACCGCACCGACGCGTATGGCGGCTCCATCGAGAACCGGACCCGCTTCGTCCTCGAGGTCGTCGAGGCGCTGGTCTCCGTCTGGGGAGGAGACCGTGTCGGTGTGCGCATCGGCCCCGGTGGAACCTTCAACGGAATGTCCGACAGCAACCCGCAAGCTTTGTTCGACTATCTTGCCGAGCAGCTCAACCGCTTCGGTCTCGCCTATCTCCATGTCGTAGAGCCAAGGGTGAGAGGCAATGTAGTAATCGCGGAAGGCCAGGCGCCGGTCGCTGCGGAGCGTCTGCGCAGAATTTTTAAAAGCAAGATCATTGCGGCCGGCGGCTTTGAGCCCGACACGGCGGAAGCCGTAGTCGAAAAAGGAGACGCTGATCTGGTTGCTTTCGGCCGCAACTTCATAGCAAATCCAGATCTGCCCCAGCGCATTCAGCAAGGCCTGCCATTGAACCCTTACGATCGCAACACCTTTTACACTTTCGACTCGCAAGGCTACACCGACTATCCATTTTTCACTGAGTCCCTGCGGCCTTCCGGTTCGCGGGCTGAACTGATTTCAAGCTGATTGCCAAGCACCGCACCTAACCCGTCGAGAAGAAAGGAAACAGGCCCGTAGGGCCTGCTTCAGCTCGACATCATACAGTCGCTCGCCTTCGGAGCGGAACGTTAAGGGCGCGGGGCTTCAGCCTCGCCGTCAAATCCAACAGAAAAGCGGCTGGAAGCCGCTAAGGGATCGTGAGGACCTTCCCGGCTAGAAATCACAGAGAGGGAAGAATGAACCCATCGATAGAGTGGAACACCCGCCCCCATCAATTCAGCATTGATTCCCAGTCTTCCGGAACCTTTCCCGCAGGCCCTGGTGTGGGCTGAGTGAGCGGATGCGCATGAGGGGGTGACAACCTCGCGCCCTTGACCATGCTGTCTGTCTGGTAGTTATAAAACCAGTCCTCACCCGGCTCAAAGCTGGCAATGATCGGATGCCCCGCCGAGGCTGCATGCTTGGAAGCATGCTGGCCGGGAGAGCTGTCACAGCAACCGATGTGACCGCATTCTGCGCAGCGGCGCAAATGAAACCACCACGCACCCGTCGCCAGGCACTCCACACAGCCGGTGCCGCTTGGTTTTGCAGAAGGGTTGATTCCCTTAGGAACATTCTTCATGGTGATTATCATCCTACGCCTCCTTCCGCGAGTAATATGTTTCTCGCAGAAAAACTGGGGAAAGGAAGCATCCTCATGAAGCCTCTCCACCTCTTCGTTGCCCTTGTGCTCGGAACAACCACGCTACAGGCCGCGCCCGTACCCGAATCCACGAGCGAAATCTCTCATCAAGTGCTGGCCACGGAACACGCGCGCACCACCGCCTTGGAGCACTCCGACCTGGCCGCGCTAGAGCGCATCATGGCGGACAACGTCACTTACATTCACGCCAGCGGCAAAGTGGACACGAAAAGCAGTTATCTGGAAGCAATCCGCAATGGCCAATTACACTACATCTCCTGGCGTCCCCTTGATCTCCATGTCCGCATGCTGGGAAACGAGGCGGCGGTCATTAATGGAGAGTATGCCGTAAAGGTGACGGACTCCCGCATGCAGCCCACCCCGTTCGATATCGACATCTTCATCCTTACCGTGTATCAGCGGCACAACGGCCGATGGCAGCAGATTGCCTGGCAATCCACCCGCGATACCAGGACTCATTGAGTTTCAAAACATCAACCCGGAATGGTCTTTTGGTCGGCCTTCTCCAGGTGAGTATCGTTCACGTTCCGCGACAGACGCACACTGAAATCCTCCACCTTTCGGAGCTCAAATAGAGGACTGGTAAGAGGCTTCGGCGTCTTGATCCGAAAAAAATCAGCGCCCTTGACATCGTCCAGGTAAAACACCGGCCGCGCATCTGGCTGGCTCCAGGCGATCTCAATATTTTCCATCTCAATGTTACTCACATGACGGATGAAAAATCCGCCCGCAGGAATCTCACCGAAGCGGTAGGGCTCCGGATAACCCTGTTCCATTTCCGGCACTTGCCGTGCTGCCATTTCGCGGGTTCCCCCTCCGCGATGATCCATATAGAGATCATGGATCTTGATATCTTCAATCGGATGCGAGGGGATCCCCAGGATGAGCCCCGCTCCGCCAAATTGCGAAGCTGAGTTGTAACTGACAAGATTGCTGATGATAATCCGCTTCAGGGATCCGACCGGAACTCCCGCGGGACCGCGCATCCGGCTTCCCAGGCGCAGGAACAAAGGAGTATTGGTGCAGTTGCGCATCGTCACTCCGGTAAACGTGATGTCCTCCAGCAACGCGCCGTCCACGCTCTCGAGAGCGAACCCGCGGCAGCCATCAAATACGCAATTCGAAATGGTGATGTTCTTGAATCCGCCGTTCGATTCTGTGCCGCACTTGATGCGGCCGGTAGGGGCAATCTTGAAATCGGGTGGCTGGGACTTAAAGGTGCCGTCCAATAGGGTGCCTAACTGGTATGCGCCGGTTACATAACAATTCGTAATCGTCAGGTTCTCAGTCGCGCGCGCATACCCGAGAGCAAATGAGCTTTTGGGGCAGATACCATCGTCCCACGGAGAATTAACGCTGCAATTGGAGACGCGAACATTGTGGCAGCAATCGATGTCCATGCCATCGCGATCGGTATCGATCTTCAGATTGTCAATGGTCAGGTTATCGACGCCCGTAGCCAGAATCCCAAAATGGCCGCCCTTCAAAATGGAAAAATCCCGCAGAATCACATTGTGGCAATTTTTGAGAGCGATCGCCTTATTCCCATTCCCTGGTGTCTCCGCTTTCGGTTCTTCCGAGGTCCCGCGGCTTAGTCCCTTACCCCAGATCAATCCGGGACCGAGGATCGCGACATCATGGATCCCTTCTCCCCAGATCAGGCTATTGTGCCAATGATTGTGTCCATAATCCTGGTAGTTTTCCCAGGGAGTATTGGGCTCCGCCTGGTCGTAGCCGGAGCCCGTGGCGGCCAGGATGGTTGCTCCTGCATCGAGGTAAAGCACAACATTGCTCTTCAGGTGAATTGAGTAGCAGGCGTATGTGCCACCGGGAAAATGGACTGTGCCCCCGCCCTGAGCGTTGGCTGCCTCAATGGCTTTGTTGATCGCCGGCGTATCGATCGAAGCGCCGTCCCCGCGCGCGCCATAAGCTCGTACATCAACCACCGCATGCGTGCCTGCTCCCGGCATGGGCGTAGTTTGGGCTTGAGCTCCTGGTGTCATTCCCGCGCCGGTGCTTGCCAAACTAGCCCCGGCCAGCTTCAAAAAATCTCTGCGAAAAACAGTCATCGGTCTTCCTTCCTTGTATGGCTGGGAAACGCATTCCCCAGATAAGCAGTGATCTGCTGGAATTCGTCATCAGTGCCGGCAGCGCCCCTGGCCGCCATTCGCTGTACCAGATCGTGCCACCCCTGCGGACTCAGGCTTTCTCTGGCCGCCAATCCAGGCGAATGGCATCCGGAACACACGCGTATCATCAGGTCGCGTCCTGTTCCCGGCGGCAAAGCGCTGCTGTGTGATCGGGATTCGGGCACAGCAACGGCATGGGCTTGCGAAGGCGCGCTTTCACCATTCCGGTTGACTGAGCTCACCGCGTACTCGTAGGTCATTCCATCGCTTACCGTGGAATCGGCAAAGCTGGGAGACGTAAGACCTCTGGCCACGGTTTCAAGCCGTCCCGCGGCACGGGACGATCGCCTCACATTGTAAGTAACGGCGCCGGTGGATGCCGTCCAGGTTAACCACACCACTCCATTTTCAATCGACGCACTCACCTTGGCAGGCGGCAGCGGAGCAGGCCCATCGGCCAACAGGCCATACGCGCACAGTTGGCCACTCCCGCTATTTTGGGTGCCAAAGCTGGCAAGATAAACTTTCCCGTTTGCGATCGTGGGCGGAGCCGTTTTCGCAAAGTTGTTGCAATTATCACGCCAGGGATTTTCCAGCGAGTTCCACAACTCACGCGTGATATTGTCCGCATCATAAGCATGCAGGATGCCGGGTCGTGACTCGTGCCATGCACTGCCGCTGGCGTGGATTGCTGCCCACAGAATTCCATCTTTCTCCCCATGTGCTGAGAGCGAAAGCATTGCGCCGGGATGTCCTTCCGTCACTTCTGGCCGCATGGCAAAAGGCGTTTCTGTGAGTCTTGCACCATCAAAATGATAGGCTTTGAGCCGGTCACGCTGCCCCCACATGTAGATCAATGGCCCGCGCTTCGCGCTGTTCCAATAGACCAGGCTGGGTACTTGTGAATTCGACGCCTGAAAATGTTGCTCCGAGTGCCCATCGTTCAAATGACCCATGTGATTGCGATCGACAAGGTAAAGCACGCCCTGCTTCCCCACATCGATCACGAGGTTCGTTCCCGGAATCAAAACCGCACCCGAGCAATTCAAATCTCCGTCAATGGAATCTAGATACACATGATTGGCCGGCGTAAACCAATCCAGCAGTTTGAGGTTGGCGTCCAGCTTGAGGAAGCTCTCGCTGAAATCGGTCGTTCCGTTCCAGCTCCCATTCCCGGTTACAAAATAGATGTTTCCGTCGCCGTCCACTGCGGGTGCCTGCCCCGATTGCCAAATGCTGGCCGCATGTCCCTCCGGAGAAGTGTTGAACACCTCCCTTTGGCGCAGGGAACCCGCGTCATAGCTCAGCAGGAAGCCGTGGTACGGCTCCTTGTCACAATGAGATGCATAGCCGACGTATACCCGGCCGCGTGACAGAAGCAAACCCGGTCGTTGGTTCTCCATGAGGGGATCGAACCCCGGGGCTGTGATGGTCACCGGACTAAATGCCCGATCTGCGCCGGTCGTGATGTCCAATGCGTGTAAGCGCTGCAAATAATTGCTTCCTGCCCTTGTTACCGAAACCACATAGAGCGTGCCTCCTTGAGCATCGATAACCGGTGTTCCGATAATGCCCATATCTCCATTCATGTCCAAACAGCCGAACCTGCCGTCGTAAACATTTGGCGGCGTGCCGAAGTTCACATGCCAGAACGGCTCTGTAGCCAGGGAATCATTCGCATCGAACGCATAAACGCTGTTGTCCACCGTGGTAATGAACACCAGGTCGTGCGTGCCGCCCCTTATCTTCACATCGGACACATAAAGCGGCTGACCGTAGATTTGATCGTCGACCGTTCTCCGAAACAACATTCCAAACTGCCCGGAGCCCACACTGGAGGGAGTGAGGATCACCTCATTCAGGTTCGCTCCCGTGCGCTCGACATCGTTATGCTGCGTTAGCACGTCAACCTGCGCGCCGAGGGATAATCCGGAGAAACTGTGTAGAAGGAAACTCGCCAATAAAAAGAATGCGCGGGCGCGCACTCGTTGATAGACACTCCTCAATATTCCCATCCGGGTCATCTTCGTGGAATCTGTCAACCTATCCCACCGACACCACGTGGGTTTCACCGGCTCGTACTTTAAGAAGATGGAAGCTTTCGAGGGCTCCTCCGGCACGTCTTGCACTCTCGGCGTGAACTCTGCTGCCGTCCACCAGAAGCGTCTTCGATTCCACAGGGAAGCTTGCGCGCCAAACGGCGTCCGGCCCCGATTCATTCCAAAGAGTCGTCGTTTCTGTCTGCATATGTTTCACAGAGACGACGTTGTGGCCGATGGGCACGTGTTGCAAGGTTGCCCATGCGGTTTCGGCCGTGAGCTGCGGATATGTCTCGATCTCTCCCGCGCGCAAGCCCGGTTGAATCCCCATCAGGCCGCTGCCCAGGTTTCCCATGACGGAGTAGGACACTTCCGGATACTCACGACGCTTCAGACGAGGATCCATCAGCGCCACCAGAACGGCGTAGGCTGGTCGTGAGCGCCCATACTTATAGAAAATGTCGGGAAGATAGGTTCTGCCCTCCACCCCACCGATGAGTCCCTCCAGCGTAGCGCTGTCCAGGTGCAGGCGCTGTTCCAGTCGATCAAGAGATGCCTGGGTTTTTGATCCGCTGTCCGTCAGTCCGAAGTACAGCGGAAATTGAATATCAGTGCCGCCGGTGCTCGCTTTCAAATCCGCGTGGAAGTGGCCGTCTTCGCTCATTGCGCCGAAATAACAATTGCGGGGTGCGTCCCACCACTTGTTGTTGTACAGCGTTTTGAGCTCGCGAGCTTTGATAGTGAACTCCTGCTCAACCGCATACTCGTTTCTGGCTTGTTGGAAGGCGGCATAGCTCCGGTAAGCGGCGTACTGGGCTGCGATGAGGTCGGCCCCGACAAGTACATCATCGGTAAGGTCCTCGTCATAGGTGCCGATTCCCATGTGGCCATCCCGGGGCAGGTGTTCTGGAAGGCCATCGCCATTGTGATCCCACGCCCTCACATAATCTGTCACCGTGTGACGGTAGTAATTCAGAAACACATCGCCGAGATACGCCGGGTCCCGCGACCACAGCCATTGCCGGTAACATGCGTCTAGAACATCGAAATTTGCCGGCAGGTCATACCAGAAATCTTTGTCGCTCTTGTAATCCACCGGGGCAGGCTTGCCTTCCCCCGTGACTTCCCACCAGGTACACCATTTCTTTTCCGCGGAAATGTGCAGAGCAAACTGCCGCAGCATGTTCCTGGTTCTTGTCGACAGTCCTAGAAATTGCGCTCCCGTGCTCATGTGAGACACGTCGCGCATGCAAAAAGCGTTCCTGCCAGGGAGTGCGCCTTCGTACCATGGCCCGATCTGAGCGCTTTCACGAACGTAGGCAAGCGCCTGGGATTTGGCCCACTGAAAGCCCTCGATCAGCTTCCTGTCGGATGATTCGAACTCAATCGATCCCTCAGGCGCTGTTCCCGCCGAGCCATGGGAGCTGTCAATCTGTGCCTTCAAATCTTTTGAGAGCAACGCCGCCATTATCGATATGCTGAGAAAGCGTCGCCTGCTGAGCGATTCCGTCATGGATGCGAACCCAGAGAGAGATTCTCGTGGACGCAGACGCACCATCCCTCGCGCGCGCCCGCAATCAAGTTATCTTCCCCTCAAAACGTATAGGTGAGTCCCAGTTGTCCCTGACGGGGCAGGAAGTCGCTGCTGATCACGCCAAAGTTTGAATCGGTCACTCCCGTATCCGGATTTTGCCGGTTCACCTGATTGAAAGCATTGAAGAAGTTGGCAACGAACTTTATCTGTTGCCGTTCGTTCGCGCCAAATCCGAAAACTTTGTACACCCCAAGGTCCCAGTCCTGATACCTGGGCCCGTAAACCTCTCCCACGCCTCCGTTGCCGAAGCGGAAACCCTGCGGCTGCGCAAAACAGCTCGTGTCGAACCATTCAGCATCCGTTCGAGGATTGTTCTGACCGTGGCACACATAGTCCGCGCGTTGCCCGCTGTTCTGCGGCAACAGATCGCTCGCGCTCGCCGTAATAAGCAGAGGCGCGCCAGACCGGAAGGAAGTAATCCCGGTGACGGCCCAGCCCCCTGCCAACGCATTCGTGAACGCAGAGGCCGAACTGAGCCACTGCTTATTACGCCCGAACGGCAACTCATACACGTAACTCAGCACCAGGCTTTGCGGGTAATTGTTGCGCTGCCAGTTCGCCGTGTCCAACTCCTCCCTCGTAGCGTAGGAGTCGATCGGATTATTGATGTTGTCCATCATCTTCGACCACGTATAAGCGGCCGTGAGTGTAAGCCCGCGGCCGGCTCGCTTCTGAAATTCGAATTGCGCGGCATTGTAATGGGACTTGCCCGTGCTGTTGCGCGAATCCACAGTCGTGATGTTTGGATTGACCGCGTAGAACGGGAGACATGCCGGATATGCAGGCGGAGTCGTGGCCGTTGTAAACGATGTTGGGTTGCACTGGTTGAGCTGGTAATCGTGATACAGATTTCTTCCCGCCGTACCCACGTAGGCCATCCGAAACGACATGTCCGACGCCAGCTGATGTTCAATGCTGACGTTCCATGCCATCGCCACGTCCTGCCGGAAGTTGCTTACCACTGAGAAAACGCCGAAGCCTGCGGGTGGGTTCACAAATCCACCCGGGGTCGTTGGCGGTTCCACAAGCGGAGTGTAGACCCCTGGGGTAATTCCGGGCAGCCCATTGCTCATGACTAGAGAACCGCAACCTGAGTACAAACTCGTTGGAGTGATCGGAGTGCTGCAGTTCGAGTTGGATGCGAAGTTGTTTTCGATCAACGTTTCCGGATAGTTTCTCTCTAATGTCCCTCCGTTGGCGCCAAAATTATCAGGGAAATAGCTCATTCCGAAGGCTCCTCGAAAAGCCGTCTTGCCATTGTCCGGCGTGAAAGCTGCCCCAACCCGCGGCGCCACGTTCCCGTAGTAGGTATTTACATTCGGGCCGCGATTGCTCGAAGAAGCAATTTGTATCATGCCCGCGTTCGGCCCGCTGGTCACGAAATTGCTTTGGTGATTGTGGGCATCGACCGGCGCCGTGTAGAGGTCCCAACGAATTCCCAGATTCAGCGTCAGCTTTTGATTCACCCGAAGGTCGTCTTGCCCAAAAATTCCCACGTAGGTAACGCGGGTTGCAGGCGTAGACGGAAACAAGTCGCGCTGCACCTCGCTGGGTCCGCCTACCAGCAAATCCGCGAGCGAAGAACCCTGTGTTCCAGCTCCCGTGTAGCCTCCGCCGAAGCTGACAATTCCCCGAGGATCGTTCTGGGCGTTTCGTACGCTGGTCTGCACCCTTTCCACGTTGGCCCCGAATTTCAAGCTGTGGTGACCGCGGATCATCGACACCGTATCCACATATTCAAAAATATTGGCCAGTCGTCCTAACCCGTTCGGTACCCATCCCGGATCCCCGGTGCTGCTCCAGCCGTTTTCGTTGCCGGGGAAGAACTGAGCGATCCCGCTGGTAATCGGCAAACTCGAGATATTGCCATTGGGAATACCCAGATTGTTGTTTTCCTCGATCCCGTATGCATTGTTGAAGTCCACCGTGTAGTAGCGGCTAAACCCGACGCGTGCCTGGTTGATCGTATTGCTGCTGAAGAAGTGGTTCCAGCCGACCACGTCGTTGAAGCTGGAGTTATTCCCATAAGCGTTCCCACCGTCCATGAATACCGTTCCAGGCGACGGTGCCGTATACGTTCTGTGTGCGTACGAGTTGCGAACAAAGAAGCGGTCCTTGTCCGAAAATGCATAGTCGGCCCGCACGTCAAATTGCGGCATTGTCTCCGTTCCTACCACAGCGTAGGCAAAATTGTTGGCTGTGCCAGGACGGTTTGGCAGCGGGATCACCGACGGGTTCAGCAGTGCCGCCGCGATCGGAGAGATGTCAGCTGCGGGTACAGAATTGGCCGTGCACGGCGCCGCGTTCGCTAGTCCATTCGCGCTGGCGATCGTCTGACACGCCGCCGTGTTGGTAATCGGCGAACCAAACTCCGATAAGTCCCCCGCCCGCATCGCTGCGGTAGGGACTGTGAGCAGGCCGGAAGTCCCCGCATGTTGCAGGAGTTCCTGGAAGTCCCCGGAGAAGAAAAGCTTGTCCCTCAAGATCGGTCCCCCGATCTCACCCCCGAATTGGTTGGCGTGATAAGGCGGATTCAGGTGTGAGAATGCATCTTTCGCATTGAAGTCGGTGTTCCGCACGTATTCGAAGAGCTGCCCGTGGAATTGATTCGTGCCCGTCTTGGTTGTGAGATTGACCACCGCTCCGCCGAAAGTGCCATATTCGGCG
The DNA here is from genome assembly GCA_035507705.1 of Acidobacteriaceae bacterium. Classification (GTDB taxonomy): domain Bacteria; phylum Acidobacteriota; class Terriglobia; order Terriglobales; family Acidobacteriaceae; genus PALSA-350. The sequence goes on along the minus strand of DATJNV010000101.1, from coordinate 47,377 downwards.
GTCGGGTTGTTGGTCTCCATCTTCATCTCGGAAATGTCCGCGAACGGAATCGCTATGGTGATGTACGCATTTTGCGGCTCGACGTTGATCACGCCATCCACCAGGTAGAGGTTTCCCTGGAAGGGGAATCCGTTCACCGAAGAATAGGTGCCGCCTCCCCCTCCACCGGGCGCAGTAGATCCGGCGGCGGCCGGATTTTCAATCTGATCGCCCCACGCTGCCGGAGTCGTGCCAGGGGCAAGAAACATCAACGTTTGGAACAACCGCCCATTGACTGGCAGATTATTGATCTGTTGCGTATCGATTACCGTCCCCAGATCCGAGGTCGTCGTTTCGACCAGCGGGTTCTGGCCGCTCACCGTAACCTGCTGGCTGACCGCACCGGTTGAAAGCATTACGTCGACGCGTGTCGACTGCTCCACCTGGACTAGGTTCCCTTTGGCTACCGAAGTCTTGAATCCCGGCGCCGTTACCGTGACCGTATAGCGCCCCGGCTCTAGCGTTGGAAACGTATAGAACCCTTGCGCGCTACTGGCCATGTGGTTGCTGACCCCGGTGCTCTCATTCGTGATGGTCACATTTGCATTTGGCACTACGGCTCCCGTTGGGTCCAGGACAGACCCAAGCAGCGTTCCCGTAACCGCCTGTCCCAGCAAAGCGGTCCCGGGGACCATTGCCAGAGCAAGGAACACTGAGCAACCGATTAATTTCATCCGCATAAAGGCCTCCATCATGTCACCGCAACGCGACGGATCCAGTAGGTCCGTCCTGCATCCAGTGATCGTGAGTTGGCACTCAAACCACCGGGCAGACTGATTCATCCGCGCGACAAACGCTATGAGCGAGGCGCAAGGGCAGTCCAGTTAAACGAGGCTACGCAGAGGCTACATGGCGGGAAAACAACGGCGTTACACGGCGTCGAGGCTGATGTTACCTCGCCTGTTACGCGCCTGAGCCAGCTTGAGAGTCGAAGTAGAAGCTCAGATCATCCACGGAAGTGCTCATTCCCATCCTCGGCGGCGAAGCATGCCGCGGCGGTTTTCCCTGGGAGGGAGCCCCCGACGCGTACTCCTCAATTTGCCGTCATTCGTAAGCGTAGCGCCACGCAAAGCTCGAATAACGAGGGGTTCGGAGCGCGGAATCGAAGAGCCTGAGAGCTTTTCGAAGGAACCTCGGCGATTCCTTGTTGGCAGATGCTTTCCAGGGCTTCGAAGTTTTTCCGGTAAATGAGGCCGGATAACTAAGGCGCCCGCTGCACAAGGCCGGGCTCCACATTCGACAGAGGATGCACCGTGAGGAGTTGGGTGTCCAAAACCTGATAGCCCTTTTCCAGGTTGACGCGCAGGAGCGCCTGAAACGAAGGAATCTTCTGGTTTTGCTGTCCTATTCCGGGCAGTGCTTTAGCCAGTTCTTCTACGCCGGGCTTGGACGTCGCCAGCAGAACCGCTCCTTCCATCCCCTTTGTATCTAAGCCTCCGAGATTAACGATGTGTCGTCCGGGAGCGATCCCCGGTTGAAATGAGATGAGGGCATAGTCGGCTTTCAGCGTCCCCGTCTCCGGATCGCGTTCGGTCCGATACTCGGCTCGCTCATTGCCCACGGGGTGACTGTCCAGGATCCTTCCGCTCCACAAATCATGCACCGAATTCGATTCCACATAGCGAAAATCGCCCAGTGTCGGAAGTTGAGCCACAGCCACGTTTTGAAACGAAGAGCCAAGCAGAATGATGTTGTGCTGTTTCAAGTCATTGGTTGTGATGTCGTAGCTGGACTCGACCATCGGCCTTGCTCCCATCTGTGTGAACAAGCTGGTCAGTGCAGCCACCGCCACTACGTCGCCGGTCCCGGTGTATCCATTATCGAAGTAAAGAGGACCGGCCTTCGCTACGAGAGCCGGGTTGGATGCGAATTCACGAGCCAGGTGCGGGTCCACTCGCGCGCCCCGGTTATCGCTGGCTCCGTGCCGGTACCGGAACAGATCCGTCGAACCGTCCAGAAGGAAAATTGCATCCGCATACGCCACAATCGGGGATGAATCCTCGGCGATGAACGGCGCCCAGAAAGCTTTGACCGGGTCCGTAGATTGTTCTCCATTTTGTCCGGTGCGAAGCCCATGCTGCTCCTGCCGGCTTGGATGGCGGTAATGCCCGGCCCACAGACCAGTTAAAAATGCGCACAGGGTTAATAAAACCATCAAGGTGGTTTTATATCCCGAAAACCCTTGAGATGGTTTCCTGACAGTTACGGCTTCGCCATCTTCAGTGCCGCTTCTCGGCGGCACTTGCACCGGCCGCAGGTTGGAAGCCGGCGGCTCCGTAACTTCAAACCTGGGAAGGTAATGTCCCTTGGGAATCTCCACCAGAATCGATTCGTGATCACCCTCCGACTCGTAATACTCCTTCAGCTTCTGCCTAAGCCGGTAGACCTGAACTCTGACGATCGGATCAGTTTTAGGGTCGAAGTCCGGCTTCCGGCCCAATGCCTCTACCCCGATCGTGTATTCCTTGATCTCGTCCCCCGGCGCTTCCAGAGCCCGCGTTGCGAGAAAACGAAACAGTTGCTGAAGAGTGGGGGCGGTTTGAAAAGTTTTGGAAGCAACGATTCTCACGACCAGGCTGTGCGCCTGTGTGACGGAAATGAAAGCTGTGTGTGCAAGCGTTGAAGTGCCGGCTATGCTCTTCATTTTCAAGTGCCCCCAAAAGCGGCAACGATTCTAGCAGCGCCTTCGCTGCGCTCGCCAGCTTCCCGCACAGCGGAACAGTGTCCCCGGTTGGAGCGCAGTTGGCGATGTCTCTTTCAGCTTCGCCTTGGGCGTCGGCACAAAAATTGGAAAGGATGCGCGAGAGGCAACAGATACAGACAAACGAGCCGCTAGCCTGCCGTCGACGTGCTGCCAATGGTGGGCCCACCAGGACTTGAACCTGGAACCAACGGATTATGAGTCCGCTGCTCTAACCGATTGAGCTATAGGCCCTTCAACGACGGTGCAGTTGTAGCTTATTTTATGCTCCAAATCCCGTAAAGTTTCTCCGCCGTCTCGCACCCTCATCCTGCTTGCCGATGTCAGGTCGAAAGCACTCCGCTGAATATCAGGAATGCTTGCGCGTGACAAAGTTGTATGCCATTGCGAGCAGGTCGTGGAGCAGCTCCGGTGTGAGTTCGGTGAGGCGAACGAGGACCGCGTCGTAGTCCCTGTAGTGGTCGGGCACGTAGTAAAGCCCAGGCGCCTCTTCAAGCAAGGCTCCGCGTTCACGGCGGTCCATGCGAATCATCAGCGAGCCTGGTTCTGCCGACTTGTTTGTGGGAACGGCAGCTATGACCTGTGCCTTGCCGCCTGGTGCCTTCACTTTCAGCGCCGGACTACCGTATGCAGCGCTCTTTTCCACGCCAGGAAACTTCGCTCCAATCTGCCAGACGGTATCGAAGCTAACTTGAGGCTTAGGCACAAAACACTCCTCTACAACTAATGGTGTCCGCTGACCAACATAGGGTATCTTCCCCCGGCATTCGGCTCCAGACAGTTCCCACGATCGATGCCTATCCTGACCCCGAAGCGGGATGTCTCTTCCGCGGTAAGCGCAGCATACTCAACACATTGCACGACTGATTTTTCCAATCTGCCTTGGAGGCTCTCATGTTCTGGTCAGTAGCGTTCGCGGTAGTTGCAGGTATCCTGATGGCGCGAGCGCTGAGAGAAAGTTTAGTTGCCTTTATCGGCCTGGCTGTTGGACTCAGCATCGTGGAGGCCTTCTTCAATCCTCCGCTGGCTCTCACCTTTATCGCCCTGGCAGTCCTTGCGTTTGTCTTCTACGTAACCTCAAACGCCTGGAAGGGCGCCTTCTCCCCGTTCAGCGAGGAGTCGACCCCCTCTACGAATAGAACGAAACGCAGCATCATGCGCCGCCTCTTCTAGTCACTGCCATAAAAACCATTCATTTCTGAGAGTTTTTCCGCGGATTTCTCCTATCTCCCGCACCCGCTTTCTGGCATGCTGATCCGCAGCCGACATGAAGCTGTCTGCGGAAAGGGAGCAATCCGTGGTTTTTTCACGTGGTCTTGGGGATCCTGAAGGTCCGGTGGCCCTGCCGGATGGCACTTGGCTCGTCGTAGAAGGCACGGTCGATCGGGGCTGTGTCACCCACATCAGCGCCGACGGTCAGAGCAAACGGGTGATCAAGAAGACGGGCCTACCGAATGGCCTCGCCGTCGATCGCCACGGCGTTATTTGGGTAGCCGAGTCCAAAGAGCCATCTTTGCTTCGCTTAACCATGGAAGGAAAATGCGAAGTCGTCGCCACCGCCTGTGACGGCGAGCCATTCCTCTTTCCCAATGACCTCTGTTTCGGCCCCGATGGAGGTCTTTATCTCACCGACTCAGGCATACTCGCCACGTTCTTCGCGCCCGGCAACAAAATCCGCGAAGACTACCTTTCTCTCCGCTATGATGGCCGCGTTTATCGTGTGGACGTCGAAACCGGAAAGGTGACCCTGGTCGACAACGGCATCCGCTTCACCAATGGCATCGCCGTTGGTCCCGACGGTTTGCTTTATGCCAACGAAACCATCACTGGAGACGTTTTTCGTTACGCCATGAACAACGGCTGCCCCGTCGGCCCGCGCCAATACTTCGGAAACGTGATCCGGGCGGACGCACCACCCGGCTTTAAGGGACCCGATGGAATGGCGTTCGCGGCCGATGGACGTCTCTACGTAACAGTTTTCGGCCAGCACGACCTCCTGGTGCTCGACCGGGCGGGCAAAGTAGTCGAACGCATCGAGGCTCTCGGAAATCTGCCCACCAATGTTGCCTTTGCTCTGCCGGGCAACAGGAAAATCGTAGTGACCGAGTACGAGCATGGCCAGCTCGAGCTTTACGACACTCCAACCGACGGTCTACCTCTTTGGATGGGCCCGTCCTGAACCGTGCCTTCTGCATCCTAGGTAAGGCGTAGCACGCATAGGAGCCATCATGAAAAGAGCGTTGTTTTGGGGAACTATCATTGCCGGAGCCGTGGCCGCATATATGATGTACCGTCGCGGAGAGCCCATGGGGGCCATCGCCGTGAAGACCGTGACCAATCCTGTTGGTTCCCTGGTCTCTGAACTGCAGGTTTCAGCCAGCTGATTTTTGCTCCGGCCGCTGCGATCAGGTATCATCTCGCCTTCCGGCTGCGGGAAAAAGGGAAGGCGAAATGTCAGAAGCAAATTGCGATATCGGGCTGATCGGGTTGGCGGTTATGGGCCAGAACCTGGTGCTGAATATGAACGACCACGGCTACAAAGTCGCGGTCTTCAATCGGACTGTCTCCAAGGTCGATGAATTCCTCGCTCATGAGGCTAAGGGAACCCAGGTCGTAGGGACGCATTCTATAGAGGAAATGTGTCGCCATCTGAAGACCCCACGCCGCGTCATGATCATGGTCAAGGCCGGGGAAGTCGTCGACCAGACCATTGAGCAGGTGTTGCCTTATCTGGAGAAGGGCGACATCCTCATCGACGGCGGCAATTCCCTCTACACCGACTCCACTCGCCGCACGAAAGACCTCGCAGCCAAAGGCATTCTGTTCATTGGTACCGGCGTTTCCGGCGGAGAAGAGGGGGCAAGGTTCGGTCCCTCCATCATGCCCGGCGGAAACAAGGAAGCCTGGCCTCACGTGAAAGAAATCTTCCAGGCCATCGCCGCCAAAGTTGAGGACGGCACTCCATGCTGCGACTGGGTTGGCGAAGACGGAGCCGGGCACTATGTCAAGATGGTGCACAACGGGATCGAATACGGCGATATGCAACTGATCGGCGAAGCCTACCAGTTGCTGAAGGACGGACTCGGACTGACCGCCGATCAGCTGTCCGACGTCTTTGCCGAATGGAACAAGGGCGAGCTCGACAGCTTCCTGATCGACATCTCCACCATCATCTTCGCCAAGAAGGACGATGACGGTCGGCCCATGGTGGACAAGATTCTTGACGCCGCCGGCCAGAAGGGCACCGGCAAATGGACCGCGATCTCCGCGCTCGACCTCGGGCAACCTGTGACGCTGATCGGAGAAAGCGTGTTTGCTCGCTGCCTATCCGCATTGAAGGACCAGCGAGTGGCGGCCTCGAAAGTTCTGAAAGGCCCCCGCAAGCGCAAAGTCACCACCGGCGAGAAACAATTTATCGAGGACGTCAGGCTGGCTCTCTATTGCTCAAAGATCGTGAGCTATGCGCAGGGCTACATGTTGCTCCGAGCCGCGGAAAAGGAACAGGGATGGAAACTCAACATGGGAGGCGTGGCTCTCATGTGGCGCGGAGGATGCATCATTCGCAGCGTTTTCCTCGGCGACATCAAAGCGGCGTTCGATCGTAATCCCAGTCTCGAAAATCTTCTGCTGGATGAGTTCTTTTCGAAGGCCGTCAACAAGTACCATCCATCCTGGCGAAAGGCGCTCATCTACGGCACCAGAGTCGGCATACCGATGCCGGCGTTTTCGACGGCGCTTGCCTTCTACGATGGCTACCGCACTGCCAGGCTTCCCGCAAATCTATTGCAGGCCCAGAGAGACTTTTTCGGGGCGCACACCTACGAGCGCGTCGACAAACCTCGAGGCGAATTCTTCCACACCAACTGGACTGGCAGAGGAGGCCGTGTCGCTTCCTCGACCTACAATGCCTGAGGTAGAAAGAAACCGCAGACCTCAACGCAAAATTGTCATCCCGGCCGTAGCGCAGCGAAGTGGAGGGATCTGCTGTTTCTCGATATGGCAGATGCTTTTCGCCAGAGCGACCTGTCCCGGCGTGACCTAGAAGGGTGGTGGAGACATCTGCCGTTTACGGACCCCCTCCCCCTCCCCATCCCTACCTAGTGGGGCGTAGCCGGCTGTTGCTGTCCATTCGGGGGAGCATTGCCCGGTTGGGGCTGCTGGGTGTTGTTGGTTACATCTTGTCCCTGAAAAATCAGCTTGACCGTCGAACGGAATTGCTTGTAGTCCGTGTACCGAACAATCTGGCGAATATGCACGTCCTGGCTCATGTAGCCATTCCCGCCAGAAAAGTGAAGTTCAGCATCGGCCTTGGTATAAACCGGAAACCAATACTTCCCGTCCACCTGCTCCCGATACGTCGTGAAAGGAGGAGACAGATCCTCGTGCCCTTTGCGCAGATCGTCGGGAACGTTCTTGGCGCTGGTGATCACAATCTGCAGATCCTTCTGGTCAACCCAGATGCGCCCCTTCAGATACCGCTTGCCCTTTTCCATGACCTTGGGCGCGACATCGAAAACATAGCAGTCAACCTCATCCACCTTCTGCCGCCCAACATAGGTCAGGTTGTATTGCCCCACGTCCTCCGTGGTCAGAACGAACGGCAGCCGCTGCTCGATATCCGAGACATCCGCCGGGCTCATCGTGATTCGTTCCAGCGTGTTCTGCGGCGCAAACGTCACGTGCTCCGACTTGCGGCCGTTGCTGTCGAACGTTATCTGCACAACCTGCCGGTACTCACCATCCACTTTCCCATCGTCGTCGATGGTCTGGATGCGCACATCGCGCTGGTAGGTGTAGTTGTCCAGGGCGCGCCGGAATTCGGTCTCCTTCGCGGCAAGTTTTTGGATGATCTGATCCGGTGGGATCGACGGGGCGCTGGTATCGATAGGACCGAAGCCCGAATCCGGGCGATCCGTGGTCTGGGCCAGGGCTGAGAGGGGGACAAGCGTAAACAAAATCAACAACTTTGCTAGACCCTTAACCATGGCTTCCGCCTCCCCAGCGTTCTCCCATTATGCATCCGCTACAGCCCTTCTTTAAATAGACGCAATCTACGTCTCCCGGTCTGCACTTGACTTTCGATCTGTCTGCAAGCTGTCCGGCGGCCCAAACAGCGGCCTCACGGTTCGCCCAATACCAGCCGCAGCTTCCCCCCAGCCGCGGCGAGCCGGCGCTCCGCTTCCTCCCGCCCGATCCCCAGCTTCTGCATTACGATCGCGGCTCGGACCGTCCCGGCCTTGACCAGCAGCTCAGAGGCTCGCCCTTGATCGACCCCGCTTGCGGCGGCGATGATGCGTTCCGCCCGGTCTTTCAGCTTCTCGTTCGTCGGCTGCACATTCACCATCAGGTTGCCGTAAACCATGCCGATGCGGATCATTGCTCCGGTACTCAACATATTCAGTACCAGCTTGGTAGCGGTTCCGGCACGCAGCCGCGTCGAACCCGTGACCACTTCCGGCCCCACCGCGGGGGTGATCGCGATCTGTGCCCGCCTTTCCACTTCCGATCCCGGCACGCAGCTTAGCCCCACGGTGAGGGCCCCCAGCTGGTTTGCATAGGTCATTCCGCCGAGAACGTACGGAGTGCGCCCACTGGCCGCGATTCCGACCAGCGTGTCACCCTCGGTGAACCCATGGGCTTTCAGATCGGCGGCGCCCTGCTCCGCATCGTCTTCCGCGCCTTCGATGGAATGCCGCAGGGCATAGTCGCCGCCCGCAATCAGTCCTACGACCATGCTGGGATCCACATTAAATGTAGGTGGGCACTCTGAGGCGTCCAGCACCCCCAGCCTTCCGGAAGTGCCCGCGCCGTTGTAGAAGAGGCGGCCACCTTTTTCCAGGCGCTCCGCGATGCCGTCGACCGCCTGCGCAATTCGGCTCAGTTCCGCGTGCACCGAGTCCGCGATAGTGCGATCCGCGGCGTTGATAACTTCCAGCATTTCCCGGGTCGAAAGACGGTCGATGTTCGCCGTATCGGGGTGGCGAGTCTCCGTTAACAAGTGCTCGAACTTCGTCATGAGCCAACCATAGCAAATGCTACGCTGTGCCTTAGGACCGAGCCATGAATACCGCCTCTGAATCGATCCCAGCCCGCCCCCGCCACCCGCGTCTGGCCCAGATTCTGGAACAGAACTGGCAGGCGGAAATGGAGGGCTACAACACCTATCGCGCCCTGGCCGAACGCGAACCGGAGCCGGGACGTAAAAACGCCCTCGAGAACATGGCCTCGGCGGAAAAGGAACACGCGGCCCTTTGGGCCGGCCGATTGCGCGAACTGGGACAGCCGGAGCCCGTCTATCGTGGCAAGCCAGCCGGAGACGCGGAAAGCCTGAAAACCCGCATTGGGGGTGACGATCTGGCCCTGCGCCGCCTCGAGATCGATGAGAGCCGAGACATTGCCAAGTACAGCGAGCAGCTCAAAGCCCTCGGCGATGCTCCCAGTCTGGCCATCCTCAAGCGTGTTATCGAAGATGAGGAGGAACACTATCGCGAGCTCAGCAGCCTCATCCGACGCTTTCCGTCTCGTCTGACCCGGACGGCACCGGGCGCCGATCCAAAAACGCTCCTGGAGCAGATGTTGATCAAGCGCAACCAGGGGCGCCCGCACACCGCCGGCTGGATCGGCGACGCGATTTACGGAGTCAACGACGGTCTCGGCTCCATCTTCGGCATCGTCTCCGGAGTCTCCGGCGCGACCCTGGGCAACAGCAAATACGTTCTGCTCTCCGGCCTTGCCGGTATGATCGCGAGTGCGCTCTCTATGGGGTCTGGCGCCTATCTTGCCGCCAAGAGCGAGCGCGAAATTTACCAGGCGGAGCTGGCTCGTGAGCGAAACGCCATCGCCACCAATGGCCCTGAAGCCCGGGAGCTTCTGTCCCTCTACTTCCAGGTGAAGGGCTTGCCTGAGCAGGACGCCGACCACATGGTCGACCACATCGCCAGTGATCCAGAGCAGATGCTGCGTGCCCTTGCCGCCGAGCGGCTGAACTCGACCGAAGAAGCGCTCAGCAACCCTTTGACCTCTGCCGTCTCAGGAGCGCTTTCCACCGCGGCAGGAGCCTTCATTCCCATCGTGCCCTTTTTCTTCCTGAGCGGATACAAGGCCGTCATCATATCAGCGGCGGTTTCACTTGCCGCGCACTTTGCCGTTGGAGCCGCCAAGTCCCTCGTCACCGTTCGCTCCTGGTGGAGCAGCGGTACGGAAATGACTTTAGTGGGCGCAGTCGAGGGCCTGGTTACCTATGTCATCGGGCTCGGTCTCGGGCGTATCGGCGCCTGAAGCGAATCTTGCTCTCATACGCGGAAATAGTCACCGCGCCAGTTTTGAATTGCGCTCTTGATTTGCTTATTGCTTAAGCCATCATCGAGGGCGCGCATCGCCAGGGCAGGAAGTTCCGCGTCCGAGGCAAAGCGAAGAGCAATCAGCTGCCGTTCGGTCAATTCGCCAATCCGCGGTTTAGCCGATTCCGGCAATAACATGGCCAGCCGGAGTCTCTCCTCCAGCCGGATCACACGGTCCTGCACTTTCAGTGCATAAATCCGCATCCTGAACGTACCCATCAAAAATCCGACTGCCAGAATCAGCCAAAGCACCGAAGCCAGGCTGGGACTTCGGAAAAAAAGAATCAAGCTCAGGATGACCGCTATCATCCCCAGCGGCCCCTGAACAATATGGAAGGGCGGATCCAGGCGCGAGTGATTAGCGTACGTCTGCGGCGTCTTTTCTGCCATCGAAGTTTCTCTCCTGTCCAAATTCACCATGATTCTAGCCGCCAGTCGCAAAGATCGTCAGCAGACCAAACGAATCGTCAGCATAGTTTGCTGTTGCGTCACGGCTCTAAATAAAAGCCGCAACTCCTTCCTTTGTCATCCCGTCGAAGCCGAGCGATCCGCGGTTTCTTTCCCGCTGGAGGACTCGCCCCTGCGAACCGGTTCGATGCCAAGAACTCCGTCCGGCGCAGCCGGCGCTTTAGCGCTGGCTGCCGCTGGTGAGCATGGCACCAAACTCTCGGGCGCCCCCCTTTTTGGTTTTATGCCATGATGGATGGCGAAATGGATAAATGCCTCTCCGGCCTTGCCCTCCTCCTCTTTACTGCTTCGGTTTCCAGCGCACAACCCCCTAGTTCCCCGATCCTGCTGCATGTGGATCTGACCGATGCCCCGCGCAAGCTGCTGCACGCGCAGATGGAAATTCCAGTGAGCCCCGGACCGGTCACCCTGGAATATCCGCAATGGATTCCCGGCGATCATCGCCCTACCGGCCCTATCGACAACCTCGCCGGAATTCGCATTCGCGCGCATGGTCAAGACCTGCCCTGGCGGCGCGATGACGTGGACATGTACGGTTTCCACATCGACGTTCCATCCGGTGTGACCAGTCTCGATGTTTCTCTCGACTTCCTCGCTACAGCGGGCGACACCGGATCCGATGACGATAACTCGACCAGCCCGAACCTGGAGGTGCTCGAGTGGAATGCGGTCATCCTCTATCCCGCACATATTCCCGTGGCGCAAATCCCGGTCATTCCTTCGCTGACTCTCCCGCCTGGCTGGAAGCTGGGAACCGCGCTGACCCCAACCGCGCAAAAAGGCCAGGAAACATCTTTCGCTCAGGTCTCCGTGGGGCAATTAGTCGACTCGCCCGTAATCGCCGGCAAGTACTTCCGGGAATACCCGTTAGACCCTGACATCACGCCCAGGCATTATCTGGATGTGGCCGGCGACGCCGCAGCCGACGTCGAGCTCACCCCGGCCTACCTCGCCGCTGTGAATCAGTTGGTGCGGCAAACAGGCCCGCTTTATCAATCCAGGCACTATGAGACTTACCATTTTCTGCTCAGTCTCAGTGACGAAATTCGTGAGGAAGGCCTGGAGCATCACCAGTCCAGCGACAACGGCATAGAAAAGAATGGAGTGTCCGATCCCAAGCTGGCCATCCTCAATGCAGACTTGCTGCCTCACGAATTTACCCACTCCTGGAATGGCAAATACCGCCGGCCAATAGGATTGGCCACGCCGGACTACGCCACTCCGCAGAAGGGCGATTTGCTTTGGGTCTACGAGGGCATGACGCAATACTGGGGGGATGTCCTCGCAGCGCGGTCCGGTTTCTGGACTCCCGAAGTCTACCGGGAGGCATTAGCCTTCAGTGCCGCCAGGCTCAACGCAAAGCCCGGCCGCACCTGGCGCAATCTGGAGGACACCGCCATCGCCTCCCAGACGCTGCGCGCCAGCCATGCCGCCTGGGCCAACTGGAGGCGCGGCCAGGACTACTACCAGGAAGGCGAATTAATCTGGCTGGATGCGGATACCACTATCCGCCAGTTGACGCACGACCAGAAATCCCTGAATGATTTCTGCGTGAAGTTTTTAGCCGTAGGCGGGAATACCCCGCCAAAAGTGGTGCCTTACAATTTCGACGAGATCGTTACCGATCTCAATGCTGTTGTTCCCTACGACTGGCGCGCTTTCCTGACCGAGCGTCTGAACACTCACGTCGACCACGCGCCTCTGGGCGGCATTGAGCATGGCGGATATAGCCTCACGTACGCTCCCCAGCCCACGTCATACGAGGACGCATACCTCGACAAGCTCAAGCAGGTGGATGCATGGTTTTCGCTTGGATTGATGGCGAACGATTCGGGGCACATTGTCGACGTCAGGATGGACTCCCTGGCTTTTAAGGCCGGGCTCGGCCCGGACCAGAAGCTCGTCGCTGTTGATGGCCACGCCTACACGAACGAGGTCTTCAAGCAGGCCATCCGCGATGCAAAAGGGAGCTCGGATCCCATCGAGCTCATCGTCTCTAATGACAAGGAATTCCGCGTCGTGCGCATCGATTATCACGACGGCGAAAAGTACCCGCGGCTGGAGCGTCAGTCGGGAACCCCTGATCTCCTCGATGAGATCATCAAGCCTATGGCCGCAAGCAAGTGAATTGACCTATAGTGGATCGTCGAGGAGAGGCTATGCTCAACTGGTTCCGGGCCCTGCTGTTTGCTGCTTTGTTCACGCCTTCGGTCTTGCTTGCCCAGACCAGCACACTGGCTGCCACCCCGCCCATGGGCTGGAATAGCTGGAATCTTTTTGCCGGCAGGGTGACCGACAAAGATGTTCGTGCCGCGGCGGACGCCATGGTTTCTTCAGGGATGAAGGATGCCGGGTACATCTACATCAACATCGATGACACCTGGCAGGGGCAACGCGATGCTCAGGGCAATATTCAGGCCAACAGCAAATTTCCCGACATGAAGGCGCTGGCTGACTATGTCCACTCGAAAGGGCTGAAGATCGGTATCTACTCGTCGCCAGGGCCTCAAACCTGCGCCCATTACGAAGGCAGCTACGGCCATGAGGAGCAGGATGCGAAAACCTACGCGGCCTGGGGCTTCGACTACCTCAAATATGACCTCTGCAGCTTTCGCCAGATCATGAACCAGCAGGCGCCGAACGATCCGGCAAAGGCAACGCAGATGATGAAGGACGCCTACGTGAAAATGCACAAGGCGCTGCTGGCCACCGGCCGCCCGATCCTCTACAGCCTCTGCCAGTATGGTTGGGATGGTGTGTGGGAATGGGGGCCGTCCGTCGGAGGCAACTCATGGCGGACAACAGGTGACATCAATCCCACCTGGGATCGCATGACGCTGATCGGATTCTCCCAGGCTGGCTTGTCGAAATATGCCGGCCCCGGCCATTGGAATGACCCCGACATGTTGGAAGTGGGCAACGGCAAACTGAATATGGATGAGAATCGCCTTCACATGAGTCTCTGGGCTATTCTCGCCGCGCCACTACTTGCCGGCAACGACCTTTCCCAGATGAAGCCCGAGATCTCTGCCATCCTCACCAACCGCGAAGTGATCGCGATCGATCAGGATCCGCTGGGCAAACAAGGCGACCGCGTTTCCGAAGTTGGTCCCGAGGAAATCTGGGCCAAGCCACTGAAGGGCGGCGACAAAGCGGTAGCCCTATTCAACCGGGACGACACCCCGCTTCCCATGACCCTGAAGCTAAGCGACGTAGGCTTCGCCAGTGGAGCAAAAGCAACGGACATATGGGCGGCAAAAGACCTGGGAAGACTCCAAAACACATACACGGTGACAGTCCCCCGTCACGGAGTCGTCCTGCTCCGCCTAAGCAAGTAACACCCGGCCACAAGGATCTTCGCATTGTCGCGGAGGGACCTGCTGTCTACTCATCTCCTAAAGAATTTGTTCACTAACTCCTCCCTTTGTCATCCCGTGCGCAGCCGCGGGATCTGCAGTTTCTCTCCCCGCCACTGGCCTTTCCTCCCCGCCCTTAACACGCCCCCGCCAGGTAGACCGTAAACCACTTATTCCCGTCGCTCCACTGCTGCCGTAACCGGAATCCAGCGCGCGCAAGCAGCGCCTCTACCCTCGGATCGGTAAACTTATAACTGTTTTCCGTGTGAATCGTCTCGCCCAGGCTGAGCCGCACCTCCATGTCCAAAGCGCGAATGGCCACTCGCTGCGCCACCAGGCTTTCCAGGTGCATTTCGATCCGAGACTGTTGCTCATTCCAGCGAGCCTGATGCCTAAACAGTTGCAAATTGAACCGGGCATCCAATTCGCGATTGATCCGGGTTAATACGTTCAAATTGAACTGCGCCGTGACCCTGGCCGCATCGTCGTACGCCGCCAGCAGCATCTCAATGTCTTTCACCATATCGGTGCCCAGAAGCAGACAGTCTCCGGGCTTCAGCTCCGCGCGCACGCCGCGCAGCACTTCCACAGCATCCGCGGGTGAAAAGTTCCCTATGCTCGAGCCGATATAAAGAACCAGCTTTCTTCCTGTCCGCAAAGCACCGTTCTGCCGCATGCCCTCGGTGTAGTCAGCCACGATGGGCTCAACGCGCACCTCCGGCAGTTCGGCTTCCAGCCTGGCTCGTGCTTGTTCCAGCGCCGTTTCCGAAACGTCAATCGGGCAATAGGCCACGCTCCCCTGAAGTCCAACCGCGGCCTTGAGCAAAAGCCCGGTCTTGGTCGCCGTCCCCGCTCCCAACTCAATCATCGATAAGTCGCGTCCGCCGGCTGCCGCGGATACGATCTCGTGCGCATGCTTCGCCAGGATCTGTCTTTCTGTGCGCGTGACGTAGTACTCCGGCAAGTCGGTAATCTCTTCGAAAAGCTGCGAGCCCGCTTCGTCATAGAACAGCCACGGGGAAAGTGTCTTTGGCTTGCCGGTGAGCCCGTTCCAGACTTCCATTGCGATTGGGCTCGACGCAATCGACGGCAATTTGGGTAAAGAAATAGCAGACATGATCTCTCCACGGGATTCCGGTTAAAGGAAGAGTTAGATGTTCGCCAAACGAATGCCGGCAAATTGCCAGCGTGTCGCGGGGGAGAAGAAGTTCCGGTAGGTAGCCCGAATATGCGACGCCGGAGTCACCACCGAGCCGCCGCGCAGGACCATTTGTCCGCTCATGAATTTTCCGTTGTATTCGCCCAGCGCGCCCGGAACAGCGCGAAAGCCCGGATAACCTACATAGGGGCTGGCAGTCCACTCCCAAACATCGCCAAACATCTGTGCCGGACCCTTGGCAGGACCCTCGCCAAGCGGCAATGGATGCAACATTCCGTCTTCAAGAAAATTCCCCGTCGACGGCAGTCCCTGCGCTGCAACTTCCCATTCCGCTTCCGTTGGCAGACGCTTACCTGACCAGTGGGCGAAGGCATCCGCCTCGAAGTAGCTCACGTGGCAGACGGGAGTTTCGAGCATCGTCGCCAGGGGCAGCTCACCATACAGCGTGTACACGCGCCACTCGCCATCCTGTTGCCGCCAATAGAGAGGCGCGGTCCAACCCTCCGCTTTTACCGTGTCCCACCCGGCCGACAGCCAAAGCTCAGGGCGCGCATAGCCCCCATCCTTGATGAAGTCGAGATACTCCCCGCAGGAAACCAGCCTGGAGGCCAGGGCAAAAGGGCGCACGTATTCGGGATGGCGCGGCAACTCGTTATCGAAGGCGAATTCGTCTCCGCTGTATCCGATCTCACATAGCCCGCCTTTGTAGCGGATCCAATCCGGTTTGCTTAATGGAGGCGCGCTGAAAGTCACTTCCTCGTCGAGGTAAGGAGGACGCAGAGGATTGGTCCAGAAAGCATGCTTGATGTCGTAAGCAAGCAGTTCCTGATGCTGCTGCTCATGGTGGATGCCCAGCACAATTCTGCGTACTGCTTCCTCCGGCGGATTCGAAGCCAGCAATTGCTGAATCCCATCCTCCACATGGTGCCGGTAGCGAAAAATAGCATCCACTGGCGGCCGCGAGAAAGAAGACCGCAACTTCTTCTCGGGCTGATCGGAGACCGAGTTGTAATAGCTGTTGAAGAGCCAGAGAAAGTCTGGATGGAAGGCTTTATACCCAGGGAGATACTCGCGCAGCAAAAATGTCTCGAAAAACCAGGTCGTGTGGGCAAGATGCCATTTGGCTGGACTGGCCTCGCTACAGGACTGCACCATCATGTCTTCTGGGGAAAGGGGAAGACACAGCTCTTCGCTTTGGCGCCGGACGCGGGAAAACTGCTCGAACAGGGGAGACGTGGTCTTCGTCGTGGTGGTGGCAGGCGTCATCTTTATCGTTGCTCCCTCTACTTAGAGACCGGAACCCGCCCTTTGTTGCCTAAATTTTTTCGCTTTCTTTTCGATGGCTCTTAACGAGAGCTGAGCAGGCGTGCCAGAAGGTAAGCTGCGCCGGCGGCCAGCCCACCGATCAACACCGTCTGCAACCCGCTGCGCACAGTGCCCGCCCCTGTGAGCCGGCCTTTGACCCCGCCAAAAACCAGCAATGCGCCTAGGGTGATAACCACAGAGGCCGTGAGCGCGTTTGGCATCGTAACCCCTGTCATATAGGGCAGCAGTGGCACCAGCCCTCCCACGATATAGGAGAATGCGATAGTGGCTGCGCTGCGGCCGGCGCGATATTGCTGCGGCTCTTCCAGGCCCAGCTCAAACCGCATCATGAAATCGACCCATGCCTGGGGCCTGCGCTTCAATGCCTCCAGCACCGGCTGGCTCTCGCTGCGCTCGACGCCGTACTGCTCGAAGATTTCGTAGATTTCTTCTTCCTCGTCGCGCGTCCGCTCCACGATTTCGCGTTCTTCACGCAAGCGCTCGTTGGCGTAGTGCTCGGCATCGCCCTGCGCGGCCAGGTAACCGCCCAGGCCCATGGCAATCGATCCGGCGGCGATTTCCGCCAGACCGGCCAGCACCACAACATGCGAGGAGTTCACCGCACCTGAAAGCCCGGCAGCCA
The DNA here is from genome assembly GCA_035507705.1 of Acidobacteriaceae bacterium. Taxonomy (GTDB): domain Bacteria; phylum Acidobacteriota; class Terriglobia; order Terriglobales; family Acidobacteriaceae; genus PALSA-350. The sequence continues at coordinate 30,366 of DATJNV010000101.1, read as the reverse complement.
GAGCGAATGGAACTGTCAAACCATCCGACATTCCAATGACTACATCGCGCACCAGGGCCGTCGATTCAAAGTGCTTCTCGGTGTGCGCAGGAGCAGCCGCGGGCGCAGCTGTGGGGAGTGAGTCGGGCGGCATCAGGGCAGTTTATCCTAGTCCCGCCACACGACAACGCATAGCCGTACACCTGCGTCCATAGTCATAACCCTGCCGTCTAATGGGTGCAATGAAACGCATGGCAACAGTGGCCATCACCGCCCTGGGAGTCGCATTGATGTCAACCCCACTGGGCCATGCTCAGGAAGACGACAATGCGGGTCCGCCCGACGGCGGCCAGGGTTTCCGTCAAGCCTTTGGCCCGGGCAATGGCGTTCGCGGCACTGTCACAGCGATTGCCGGCGATAGCTTTACCATCAAGACGGATCCAGGCGATATCTATCATGTTTTCTATGGTCCCAACACTCGCCTGATGAAGGACCGGCAGCCCATCCAGGCTTCAGACGTCCACGTGGGCGATATGCTCATGGCGGGCGGACTGGTCGATGCCAAGGCCAAAACCGTCGGAGCTGTCGTTGTCGTCGACATCGACGCCAAAGAAGTCAGCGAAGCGCGCGCCTCCTTCGGCAAAACCTGGGTGGTGGGAAAGGTGACTGCCATTCATGGACTCAAAATCAGCATCGAGCGTGCCGGAGACAAACAGACGCAGGTTCTGGCGGTAGACGAAAACACGTCTTTCCGTAAGCATCGCGAGGATGTGACCCTGGCCGATGTAAAGGTAGGCGACATGATCAGCTCGCAGGGAGCGATCCATGACAACACTTTCGTCGCCACCATCCTCCGCATCATGCCTCCCGGGTCCGGACACTTCGCGGGGGCAGGCCAGCCGGTTCAGTAAACAGCATGCTGGCGGAAAATACGTCGTGGCACAACCCTGGTTGGTGCTCTAAAACGGAGTTTGTATCGGGGCACGACTTTAGTCGGGCCTTCATCGCACGAAAAACATTTGGGCTTTAGCCCCTGAGGTATGTTTCCTTTGACGATTTTGGGCTTTACCCTACCCCACCAGGGGAAGATCCAGTAAAACGATGCGTGCTCTTGATTTTCCTCGGAATATGGATAAACGCTTCACCCGGGCCAAACGCTGGTTCCCGCAGGTCTGGCTGCTGTCCGGGCTGTTGTTGGCGATTCCCGTGGACGCCCAATCGCCTCCGCCTCCCACCACGCCTGCCGCCGCGACCACAGGCGGCCAGGTTCATGGCGCTGTTAAAGCAGGCAACGTACCCCTGCCCGGGGTAAGCATTGTGGCTACGAACACTCTCACCGGGCAGCGCTATGCCACGATCACCGACATCAACGGCAACTATTCGATGAACATCCCGGCCAACGGGCGGTATGTCATCAAGGCTGAGCTGGCCGCCTTCGCGCCGGAAACCAAGGAGGCCTTGATCAAACCCTCCGGGACTGCTCCTGTGAACCAGCAGGCCGATTTCGCCCTGACGCTGGCTTCCCGCGTCCCCCCGGAAACGCCCCAGCAAAATCTGGCCGGAGGCGCGCCCTTCGCAGGGCGGCAGGGCGGAACGGTTCGCCGGAATACCGGTGCGGGCGCCCAGGGGCTGGCTCTACTGTCTGGTCTGACCGGTGGTGCTGAGGATGCCGGGATCAGCAGCGGCGCCACTGGAGCCAGCCTGCCCTCGCTGGCCAACAACTCCGATTTTTCTACCGAATCGGTGGCTGTCACCGGTCAGGCGGGCAGCACCAATCCCTTTGCCGGCGTGGACATGGAGCAGCTTCGGGAAAACGCGGAGCTTGACCAGTCGGTCGCCGGCGGAGGTCCAGGTGGCCTTGGTGGTCCCGGTGGGCGCGGCCAGGGAGGCCCCGGCGGAGGCGGACCTGGAGGCGGAGGTGGCTTTGGCGGGGGTGGAGGTGGATTCGGCGGAGGCGGAGGCGGAAGGGGTTTCGGCGGCGGTGGTTTCGGTGGCCGTGGCGGCCGGGGGGGAGGCTTTGGAAGCTTTCGCGGTTTCAAGCCCAACCAGCCCCATGGCGCCTTCTTCTGGACTGGTGGGAATTCCGCCCTGAACGCCACGCCCTTTCCCATCAAGACGCAAAAGGAACCCCAGCCCAGCTACGCCCAGAACCAGTTCGGGCTCACCTTTCTGGGCACGCCTTATATCCCTCACCTGATCGAGCACGATACAAAAGACACGATCTTCTTCAATATTTCCGGACAGCGCTCGTCTTCGCCGTTCAGCCAGTATGGCAGCGTCCCTACCGCGGACGAGCGGGCCGGCGACTTGACTACCCTGACGACCCAGGAAGGCACGCCCATCACCGTCTACGATCCTCGCACCGGCGCGCCATTTCCCAACAATGTCATTCCGCAGGATCGTATTGCGGCCCAGGCAACGGCACTCCTCAATTTCTTCCCGCAGCCGAACCTTCCCGGCCAATTTCAGAATTACCAGCGCCTTGCTTCTTCAGAATCGAACACCACACGGATTGGCGTGCGGTTTATCCATAGCTTTGGTCCCAGCACGGGTGGATCTCCCCTCGGGGGACTGATTCGCCAGTATCTGGGCCAGGGCGGTCCTGGCCTGCGCCAAAGCATAAATGCAAACTTCAACTACAACCATAACTCGGGCGATGAGCTGGACCTTTTTCCTGAGCTCAGCGGCAAGCTGCAAACCCACCAATACTCGCTGGCTCTGGGCTACACCCTCGGCAAAGGCAGAGTGACCAACAATCTCGCGTTGAATTGGAATCGCAGCAATTCCCAGCTCAAAAATTATTTCACCGACACTACAGATATCGCCAGCCAGCTTGGACTCAGCGGGTTGCCGACCAATCCACTGTTCTTTGGCTTGCCCAATCTCACCCTGAACCAATTCACCAGCTTTACTGAGCAGCAGCCGAATTTCCAAATCAACCAGACGCTGGCTGCGACGGAATCCACCTCCTGGATTCACAAGAAGCACAATGTTCGTTTCGGCGGCGATTTTCGCCGCGTACATAATGACCTGTTCGGTAACACAGGCAACATCACAGGAACGTATGTCTTCACCGGCTTCTTCACCGAAAAACCAGGCACCAGCGGCACAACCGGGGGCACATCTTCCACCGGTTCTTCGCTCGCGGATCTTCTGCTGGGCTTACCGCAGCAGACTTCTCTCCAGGCGCCGTTCCAGAAGTCCTATCTGCGTCAGAACGCCTGGGATGCCTTCGTCCAGGACAACTGGCGGGCCAGGGCAAACCTGACGTTGCTCTTCGGCCTCCGCTACGAATACTTCTCTCCCTACTCGGAGAAGTACGACCGGCTGTCTACCCTGGATACCGGGAATAATTTCACTTCTGTCGCTACGGTTGTTTCCGGAGGCATTGGTCCCTTCACCGGGAAGTATCCTCGCGACCTGGTCTATCCTGAGCACAACAATTTCTCCCCGCGCATCGGGATCGCTGTTCGTCCCATAAGAGATACGGTGGTGCGTGCCGGGTATGGGATTAACTACGCCGTTGGACAATATGCCAAGTTCATCCAGGATTTCGCCTTCCAGCCGCCGTACGCCAACGTGCAGACCAACGAAGTAACCAACGCCGGCGGATTTGTCCCCACCCTGGCCAATGGCTTCTCGCCTCAGGGACAAAGCGAGGGCAACTACGCGGTGAACAAGAACTACCGCCTTCCCTACGTGCAGGTGTGGAACCTTAACCTGCAGCGCACTCTGCCTCTCGGCATCGTGCTGAACATCGGCTACAACGGGTCAAAGGGCACCCGTCTCGATATCGTCGATGCTCCGGGCCGTACGGCCAACCAATCACTGAGCGGAGTTCTTTATGACTACGAGGACTCGGTTGCGTTCTCCAACTTCAACGCGCTCACACTGAGTCTGCGTAACCGGCTGCACAACGGCATCGCCCTGCAAGCCACCTATACCTATAGCCACTCCATTGACAACGCCAGCTCTATCGGGGGCAACGGGGGTACGGGAACTGTGGTGGCGCAAAACTGGCAAGACCTTCTCGCCGAAGAATCCAACTCCAGCTTCGATATTCGTAACCAGGTCAAGGGTAACTTTCTGTATGAGCTTCCTTTCGGCCCTGATGCGCACTATGTCACGTCCGGCTGGCTAGGCCACTCGCTCAGCGGCATCTCTGTCTCTGGCACGTTTACCTTTGCCAGCGGAGAGCCTCTGACCCCGCACTACGAGGCGACGGTGAATGAAGTTGCCCGCGGCACCACGGCCTCGCAGCGGCCGGACCGCGTTCCCGGAGTCTCTCTGACTGCCGGCGGAGGCTCGCTCGACAACTGGTTCAACAAGAGCGCTTTCGCCGCTCCTGCAAATGTTTATGGAACCGCCTCGCGTTACTCCATACCGGGGCCGGGCACCGTCTCCGTGAACGCGTCCCTTTCCAAGACGATTCGTTTCAACGAAACCCGTACTTTCGAAACCCGCGCCACTGCCAGTAACGTCTTCAACACCGTCCAATACTCAGGCGTTGATACAACGCTCGGCTCGGGTACGTACGGGCAGGTAACTTCCGCCGCGGGCATGCGTCAATTTACCTTCCTTGCTCGGTTCCGGTTCTAGGAGGGGAGAGGACTATCAATGAACGTCCACCGTCACTTGCGCAGAATCACCTCCCTCGCCTTGCTCGTCCTGGGTGCGGCCAGTGGCCTGGGGGCGCAGGATCAGAGCCAGCCCCAGACGGATGTGCAGTCCGCCTACACGATGAAGGTGAACAGCGACCTGGTCCTGACCAATGTGGTGGTTCGCGACAAGAAGACGGGCCAGCTGGTGCGCGGCCTCAAGGCGAGCGATTTCCAGATCCTGGAAAATGGCAAGCCGCAAACCATCATCAGTTTCGATTTTGAAAGTGTCGACCAGGCCACGCCTCTGAATGAAGCCACGGTGAATGGCAAGTCGCCCAACAACATCATGGGCAGCATGAACCGCAACGTGACTTCAGAGCAGTTGCGCAATCATCGCCTGATTGTGATGTTTTTCGATATCACCTCCATGCAGCCTGAGGACTTGGATCGCGCGCAGGAGGCGGCCCGCAACTACATCAACAATCAGATGCATGCCGCGGATCTGGTGGCGGTTGTTTCTCTCGACCAGTCTCTTTCCCTCGACCAGGATTTCACCGCGAATAAGAAACTGCTGCTGAACGCGGTCAACGCCTATTCCGGAACGCAGGAGGCGGGCTTCCAGTCGGGTGCGACGAGCACCACGAACCAGACCGAAGACACCACGGCGTTCACCCCCGACGAGCAGGAGTACAACGACGTCAATACGGACCGTGAGCTCTTCGCCTTCGAAGACATCGCCCACTCCCTCGCCTATATCAACGAAAAAAAGTCCGTGCTGTATTTTTCCGGCGGCATTCAGCGCGATGGGATTGAGAATCAGGCGTCGCTTCACGCCGCGATTAATGCTTCGGTGCGGGCCAACATGTCGATCTACTCTGTGGACGCGCGCGGCCTGGAAGCAATTTCGCCGTTAGGAGATGCTTCGACCGGCAGCTTGCGGGGAACTTCCGCCTATAACGGCGCCGGGTTGCAGAACAACCTCGATTCCAACTTCAATACCCAGGAAGTGATGGCCACCCTTTCCTCCGACACCGGCGGGAAGGCGTTCTTTGACTCCAACGATTTCTCCCCTGCTTTCCAGCGCATCCAGCAGGATACGTCGGCCTATTACGTGATCGGCTTCCGCTCCACCAATCCTTTGCGCGACGGGCGCTATCGCCGCCTCAGCATCAGGATCAACCGTCCGGACGTGAAGCTGGAGTACCGGCCTGGATACTATGCTCCCGCCGACTACAAACACGCTGACAAAGATGAGCGCGAGCGCCAACTGCAGGAGGAGCTGGCGAGCGATTTGCCCGCCACCGATGTGGAAGTCTACCTGCAGGCCTACTATTTCCGCAGCGACACCGGAAATGGACAACCTCGTTACTACGTCCCTGTTTCGTTGATCGTCCCTGGCTCGCAAATCCCCTTTGTGAAGGGCGGCGATCGCAGCAAGGCCACGCTCGACATTATCGGCGAGCTCAAGAACACTGCCGGGCAGGACATGGCCGAGATCCGTCAGACGGTGAAGCTTTCCATCGATGACTCGCAACAGGTGTCACGCAAGAACATCCAGTACACCACCGGCTTCACCCTTCCGCTCGGCAAGTACCACCTGAAGTTCGTTGTCCGCGAGAATGAGACCGGGCGCATGGGATCTTTTGAGACCGACATCAACTTGCCGGACCTGAAGAAGCTCCCGCTTAAGCTCAGCTCGGTTGTGCTGTCCAGCCAGCGTTCCCCGGCGGGCAAGAAGGAGGAGGGGAATCCGCTGACCAACGGAGGCTACACCTGGGTGCCGAACGTGGCCCACGTTTTCCGCACCGATCAACACATGTACCTTCTTTATGAAGTCTACGATCCTGCCTCGGCACCTCCGAAGGCCGCGACGCCAGTTTCTGCCTCTGTCAAGCCGGGGGTGAAGGTACTGACCAGCATTGAATTTTTGCAAGGCACGACCAAAGTCTTCGAGACACCGCTGGTCGAGGCCAACAGCGTAAATTCGCCCGCACGGGACGCGGTCGCCTTTGCTTTTGACATCCCGCTCGATCAACTTCATGCCGGCCTCTACATCTGCCAGGTGAACGTGATTGACGACACCGGGGGCAGCTTCAGCTTTCCTCGCCAGGCGCTTCTGATTCGCGCAGCCGCGGCTCCGCCTCCCGCTGTTCCCAACCCGACGCCATCGAGTGCACCGCCCTCCAATCCACCTCCTGCGCCGCGTGCTCCAACACCGTAGAAGAAAATCTTCCGGCATAATCGAGCAGGGTGAATGTCATGAAGGCCGTTCAGCTGCACGGATATGGAAGTGTCGATCGACTGGCTTACGAAGATGTGCCCACTCCTGTTGCCGGCGCCGGCCAGGTGCTGGTGAAGCTCACCTCGACCAGCGTCAATCCGATTGACTACAAGATTCGGCGGGGGGATATGAAGCAAATCATGCCCTTCGAGCTTCCCACCATTCTTGGGTACGACCTTGCCGGCCAGGTGGGCGCAATCGGTGAAGGCGTTACCGGCATCCAGACAGGGGCGTTCGTCATGGGGGTCACCGATCATACTTACGCCGAGTACGTTGCTTGCAAGCCTGAGATCCTGGCGCCGATTCCCCAGGGACTCAACCCATCCGAAGCAGGCGCATTCCCGTTGGTGCTGCAAACCGGAGCGCAACTGATCGAACTGGGAGTGGAATCGCTTACGAGCGGGCGGCTGCTGATCACCGGTGCCCTGGGAAGTGTAGGACGCGTCGCCGCGCACATCGCCAAACAGCGTGGGCTCACGGTCATTCTTGGTGTGCGTGAACGCCAGCGTGGCGACGCCGAGAAGCTCGGCGCATACGAGATTGTCGCCCTGGATGATGCAAAGCAGATGCAGGCAATGAAGGAGCTGGACGCTGTTGCCGATACGATTGGGCCACCGGTGATCGACCAGCTTCTCCCCCACATCAGGAAAAGCGGAATACTCGCCACGGTGGTGGGGAAGCCAAAGTCGGCGGAAGGCCGGGATCTCGTCGTGAATGAGGTGTGGTCGCAGCCGGATGCGAAACGCCTCGCGCAGCTTGCCCGGGTGGTGGCCAAAGGCGAACTCGCCATTCCCATTGCCGCGCGGCTGAAATTAGCGGAGATTCGCAAGGCGCACGAGGTGGCAGAAAAGGGTGCGCCGGGCAAAGTTCTGTTGGTTCCCTAGAACTTTCTTAACAAGCTCTGCACTTGCCAACCTACCCAAACATTTTTCAATCCCTCCACAAAGCCGTCCACCCTGAGAGCCTCAGAAATTCTCAGACGTCCTTGAGGGGTTGATCGTGCCGTCGATGGCTTTCCCTCCGGCAACCCGATGCTAGGCCGGCGAGCTCCGGTATGGGCAATGCCTGCAGCCTGAATTACAGCAGGTTCCGCGCTTCAGGTGATACTGCGCGGTGAATACCATGTAAGGCCCGTCGAAGTAGTAGTCCTCACCGAGCCGCAGATCGCCCGGCGCAACCGGCGGATTATCGGGCTTGGCCGATTCATCCTGCATATCGATATTCTCTCAGCAGGGAGCCCACCCTAGGGCCCCTGGGCCTTCTGAATCGCGCTCACCAGTTCGCCGAGGCGAGCCGGATCCACATCGCTGACCGCAACCATCGCCAAATCGCGCGTGCGGAACGGAATCACCTGGAAACCCGCGCGAAGGCCTCCCGAAGCCGTTCGTCCGCTTCCATCCTGCTTCCGCCGCACAAAAACCGAAACCCGATGCTTACCGATGCTGTAGAGCAACTGTGCCACCGGCTGGTTATCCAGGTAGGTCAGGTTGGCTCCGTCCAGCGTCATGCCCTGGGGCAAATTTTCCGGAAGATTGAAGCTGAACGGTATCTTGCCCTGGAACCAGGGCTTCACGGTGTGGCGGTCACTCGAAACCACCTCCGGCGGCTGGCTGCCGGCGAGCGTGGCGATGTGCTGATCGAAGACCTCTGTTGCCATCGCGGCCTGCTCTTGTAGCGCCATCCGGTGACGTTGCAGCATCGTCGTGGCGGCAAAGACGAGAGCCAGGAGGGCCGCCGTAGCCCAGCCGAGCGATGCAAAACGCCACCGCGATGGAGATGGATTGGCCGCCTTCTTTTGCAGCTCCCCCGCGCCCGCTGTCACCAGCCGCGCCATCCGTTCCTGCAACTGCAGCGGTGGCGTGTATCTCTGTCCGGCCTTCGCGGTGGCGGACTTCAGTAGGCTTTGGTGCAGCGCGCTTGAAGTGCACGAAGGACAAACGGAAAGATGCTCATTCACAGCGGCGAGCTGCTCCGCCGGCAGCTCACCATCGGCAAGAGCGTTCAGTTGGGAAGGAGAGAGATGATCGCTCACGCGCCCCACTCCCTCGCCCGCTGGCCGGATTCGAGCGCGCTGCGCAAGGCTGCGCGCGCGCGATTGATGCGCGACATCACCGTGCCGATCGGCACTTCCAGTACCGTGGCGATCTCTCGATATTTCATCTCTTCCACATCGCACAGTAGGATAACCTCCATCAGCGGAGGCGGCAGCTTCTCCATGGCGGCCTGCAGCATAGCGCGATCGCTCATGCGGATGAGGTTCATCTCCGGAGTTTCCCGGTCGATGGCGGCCTCCGGATACAGCGCACTCTCTTCCAGTTCTTCGAGCGCGACCGTGCGTCGCGCCGCCAACCCAGCGCGCGAAGTCAGGTAAGTGTTCCTGAGAATGCGAAAAATCCAGGCCTTGAAGTTGCTGCCCGTCTCGAAGGAGTCGAATCCACGCAATGCCTTGAGAAACGTCTCCTGCACCAGGTCCTCCGCGTCGGCCGCGTTTCGCGTCAGCCAGAAAGCGACGTTGTAGAGCGAGGGAAGCAATGGCAATCCGAGGTCCGCAAACCCATGGGTCTGCGGGCCGTTGTCATGTGCCCTGCGCTTCCACGGCAACAGCGTCATCCGAGCCTTTCAAAGATGAGAACTGCCCAACCACGAATTTATTTCAACGGAATAAATTCGGCGGCCGGCAGTTTGCATCCGCGGAGGATTTTCCCATGAACGATACGGATAACGGTACACGCGGCTCGCATTCGCTTCAATCGGAGCGCCGGCACGACGATGGCATCGACCGGCGAAACTTTCTCAGGTGTATGGCCTGGGCCGGCACCGGCCTGGTGTGGACCATGGCCGGAGGGGTGCCGACAGCCAGGCTGTTCGCGGCCGATCACGCAGGGAACTCGAGCTTCAGCTTTGTGCAGATCAGCGACAGCCACATCGGGTTCAACAAAGCCGCTAACCAGGATGTGACCGGCACCCTCAAGCTGGCATTGGACAAGATCAACGCCCTCCCTGTGACGCCGGACCTGCTGCTGCACACAGGCGACATCACGCACTCATCCAAACCGGCGGAGTTCGATACCGCACAACAGCTCATCCAGGGCGCGAAGGCTGGTCAAGCCTTCTACGTTCCCGGAGAGCACGACACGGCAACTGATGATGGCGTCCTTTACCGTGAGCGATTCGGCAGGGGCACGCAGGGCGCCGGCTGGTACAGCTTCGATCACAAGGCCGTTCATTTCGTCGGTCTCAACAACTCTCATCAGATCGATGCACTGGGCGGTTTGGGAACGGATCAGCTTGCCTGGCTGAAAGCGGATCTGTCTGCGCTGAAAGCATCGACTCCCATCATCGTGTTTGCTCATATCCCACTTTGGATGGTTTATCCCGACTGGGGCTGGGGCACGCAAGATGGCGCGGAAGCGCTTTCGTACCTCAAGCGTTTTGGCTCCGTGACGGTGCTCAATGGGCACATTCACCAGGTGGTGCAAAAGGTCGAGGGAAATGTCGCCTTCCACACGGCAACCTCGACCGCTTTTCCCCAACCCGCGCCCGGCAAGGCTCCTGCTCCCGGCCCCATGGTTGTTCCCGCGGGGCAACTGCAAAGCGTTCTTGGCATCACGGAAGTGAAATACATCCCGAAGCACAGTCATCTGGCTGTCGTCGACTCTTCTTTGGCGGCTGAGGTATGAAGATCCTGGCTCTATCGGCTGCATTCCTGTTGCTGTGCCTTGGGCTTCGCCTCGAAGCCCAAGGCGATCCCGGCCGGGGAAAGGACGTCTTCGAGAAGCGATGCACCGGCTGCCACGCAATGGAGCAAAGCCGGGAGGGGCCGAAGTTGCGAGGTGTCTATGGGCGGACCTCCGGCACCGTTCCTGGTTACCCATATTCCGAAGCGCTGAAGAAGGCTGCGATCGTCTGGGACGAAGCCTCCCTGGAGAAATGGCTCACCGATCCCGACACCCTGGTGCCCGGTAACAATATGGACCTCCATGTGCCCAACGCACAGGAGAGATCCGATCTGGTCGCCTATCTCAAGCGGTCGTCACAGATGTAGCACAGGTACAGTTCCGTATCGCCGCGTCCGGTTAGGGCTATGGCTTTGTATCAGGGCACGACTTCAGTCATGCCGATAAGAGCTAAACCGAATTGGGCTTTAGCCTCTGCGCCCTCTTCCCGGTAAAAGCCACGGCAGCTGATCTCGCGAGAAGCCTAAGTCCCTGTGTCTAAACGAAACGTCTTGTCGTAAGGGACAACGGGATAGCCCTTGGCCTTCCATGCCGCCAGGCCGCCCTTGAGGAACCTCACGCGATTGATATCCACGTTGGGGGCCAACTGATGCGCCTTCATCGCGATCGCGCGGCTGGTTTTGTCACTGGGGCAGGTGCAATATACCACCAGTTCCTTGTCCGTGGGGATCACCGCAGGATTGTCCATTGCATCCTGGGGCGCGATTCTTTGGGCGCCCTCGATGATTTCCGAGTCTGCCAGCAAATCCAATGGCTGGCGCGCATCAAGGACCAGCACATCATGGCGACTGACGATCAGGTCGTGCAGCGCCTCGGGGGTGATGCTGAGCCGCTCGATTTCCCGCCGGGCCTTGATCCGGCGGATCCAGACCACAGCCAACCAGCCCCAGATAATAATTGCAACAATCGTCAGTGCAACATTCATAGCCGGTCTCCCTTGCTAGCGGTTAGATTAGGCACCCAGGCCAAATGATTCTCCACTGTTTCAACCTGCGGTTACCGCCAGGCTGCTGTCCTCAACCCGCACGGCTCCGCCCAGAAAGGTAACCGTTTTGCCGGGAACCGCGGGCGGCCGTTCCCCGGGAACTACGACTCCCGCCAGGTTCAGCGGATCCGCAGCTGCCACGGTAACCGGTTCATTTAACGGGTGCAAGCGAGCCTCGCGGAGCGACGCGACGGCCTCCGGTACCGCGAACTGCTCGCCGCCGAAGCCGTTGACAAAGCGGCCGCCGCGCACAGTTCCGCGTGCTTCAAGGCGGCGGAACATGGCCGCCAGCTCACGCCAGCGAGGAATCGTGGTTTCCCGCTCCAGCACATCGCGGAACACGACACCGTAGCGGCGCAGGAGCATCCAGCAGGCGGATTCAATCTCTGCTTCGCGCCGTTCCGCCTGGGCTCCGACGGTTTCCAAAGGCTCCGCCGGCGAGTTGAGGAGACACCACCGTCCCACGGTATTGCGTGCCCGCTTCAACCCTCCCTGGAATACGGCTTTTCGCCGTGGATCGATCAGTACGCGCAGGCTGTCAAAGCCATCGGCTGTCACCAGTCCCGCGGCCACCAGTTCCCACAAGGCCCGGTTCACCTGTTCGGCGGCCGCTCCCAATGCTCTCACCAGGTCGCCGGCGAAGACGGCGCCATAGCGTGACAGATGACCTCGCGCCTGCCACGCCAATTCGCTCAGGCAAGCCTGTAAGGTGGGCTCCGGAATCGCGCGCTGGGCCAGGCAACGATCCATCCAGAGGGCTTCTTCGCGCACGAAAAACGTCACCGGGGCCATGCTCGTGGGTATGACGCGTCTGGGCGCTGAGAACTCACTGCCTTGCGTAGCAAATGCCGGGTGAGGCGAGATGCGCCCCCAGCCCACGGCGCCTTGCAGGCAGAGGGTGTCAAGCCATCGCGGATCGTAACCCGCGACCCTTTGCGGCAGCAGGGTCTTCTCCCACTCGATGGCCGGAGCCTCGAATCCCTCTAAAAGGCGAAGCGCCTCAAGCACACCCGCTTCTCCGGCCAGCTGCGATTGCGGCGCGACTCGCTGCCAGCGCAGCAGCCACTGCATATAAATCGCAGGCGAGACGGGCTCGATTTGCTTGCGCAGCCCAGCCAGAGTCCGCTTGTGAATACGCTGCAGCAGCCTGCGCTCGCACCACTCCACATCCTCATCCTGCGCTGCGTCGCCGCTCTCAAATCGGCCGCGCAGGATGGTGCCCTGCACCTCCAGCAAGAGCGTCGCAGACCAGATGGCCTTAGGATCCACACCGAGCTTTTCCCCCAGGCTCCTCGAGGTCACCGGACCCAGCAGAGCCATCCATCCCTGCACGCATTTGCGCGCCACGTCCGGGAGCAGCAACTCTTTGCCTTCCGCAGGGCAACGCACTTCGTCCGCTAGCGTCACCGCCGGCCACAGCAGCCGCAGGTAGGGGACTCGTTCTGCTGCGGCGAGATATTGCCGCCCCGCGTGCTGGGCGATCGTGGCCCGGCCATGAAACCTTAGCCGCTCGAAAAATAAGTCCCAGTCCCTGCCCGCGAACTCCACCGGCACCACGACCAGCGAGCAGAGCAGATCGTGCAGCTCGTGTTCATCGCGCACATCGGGCTTGCACTCTTCGCGTAACTCCGCGATCGCCGCCGGATCGAGCCGTCCCGCCTCTCCGAGCAACTTGTCCGGAACCATGCCTCGCATGCTGACCGCACGGGCGCGGCGCTCTTCGAGCGGAGCGTCATCGAGGAAAGCATAGGGATTGGCATTCAGCAGCTCATGGGCGAAGGCTGAAGGCGTTGTGCTGTCGACCGCCAGGCAGCGAATCGCGCCTTTGCGAATGCCGGCCAGCAACTGGATTAGGCCTTCCAGATCCATGGCCTCGGTCAGCACGTCCTTCATCACTTCTTTGATCAGGGGATGATCCGGAATCTGGATGTCGCCCACGATGTTTTCCTGGCAGGCTGCAACCTGGGGAAAGACGCTGGCCAGGAGGTCGTCGGACCGGGTTCGCTGCACCTGGGGTGCGATCCGCTTGCCATGATGGAACCGCAGCAGTTGCAAACTGCGGCCCGCGTCCCACCGCCAGCGGGCGCGGAAAATCGGCGAGTCCAGCGAAGCCTGCTCCAGCAGTTCGGTTACTGTCTGTTCGGTCAGAAAATTAAATACATCGCTGAGAGGAAAACTGTGCTGCTCAGCCAGCGAGATGTTTAGCCCGTTATCTGTTGCGGCCGCCTGCAACTCGAAATTGAAACCGCGACAGAATCTTTTTCGCAAAGCCAGGCCCCATGCTTTGTTTACGCGGCCACCAAAAGGCGCGTGCAGGATCAACTGCATGCCGCCGCCCTCATCGAAAAAGCGCTCTGCGATGATGGTGTCGAGCGTCGGCACCGCGCCCAACACGGCGCGTCCAGACACGATATAGCCGATCATCTGCTCGGCGCCGCCGTCATCCACGCAGCACTCCTGCTTCAACCACGCGACGGTCTCTGCGACCTGGGGATGCGTCTGGCTGATGTAACCGGGCATGACGTCGCCCGTCCGCGCGCTGATTTCCTGCCGCAGGCTGGAAACAAACTGGGATAGCTCAAGGGTTCGTTGCGGCGCTTCCCCGCGCCAGAACGGAACGTTCGGCGGCTGGCCATGAGCATCCTCGACCAGAACGCGGCCTGCGCTCTCCACCCGCTGGATACGCCAGCTGGTATTACCCAACAGGACCACGTCCCCGGCGGAGGATTCGACAGCAAAGTCCTCATCGAGAGTCGCGATCTGGACTCCTTCCGGCTGCACAATGACCGCGAACAGCGCCGTGTCGGGAATGGTGCCGCCATTGGAAACCGCGATAGTACGCGCTCCCCGCCGCGCCTGGATGCGTCCATTGACCCGATCGCGCAGCAGGTAGGAGCCGTAACGTCCGCGGCTGGATTCGATGCCTTCCGTCAGCAGGCACAATACTTCCTCATACGTCTCCCGTGTCAGGCTGCGATAGGGATGGGCGCGGCGCAAAACTTCATAGAGTGCATCTTCTTCCCATGGCTCTGCCGCGCAGGCGGCGACGACTTGCTGCATCAGGACGTCGGCAGGGCAATCGGGGATTTCCAGGCGGTCGAGCACACCGGCACACATGGCGCGGACCAGGGCCGCGGATTCCATGAGGTCGTCGCGCGTGGTGGCGAAGAAGCGCCCTTTGGGAATCGCTCCCCGCCAGTGTCCCGCACGTCCCACGCGCTGCATGGCCGCCGCGATGGCGCGCGGGGAATTTACCTGGCAAACCAGGTCGATGCTGCCGACGTCGATGCCGAGCTCGAGCGAAGCAGTGGCCACCAGCAGCTTGATCTCGCCATTCTTGAGCTTGCGCTCCGCTTCCAGGCGAAGCTTGCGGGACAGGCTCCCATGGTGGGCGCCTACATTTTCGGGTCCCAGGCGCTCGCCGAGACAAAAGGCTAGCCGCTCCACCATGGCTCGCGTGTTTGAAAACACCAGGGTCGACCGATGTTGCCGGGCCAACTCCGCGAGCCTGTCGTAGATGTCATCCCAGATTGCATTCGTGGCCACCGATCCCAGTTCGTCTTTCGGCGTTTCAATGCCCAGGTCGAGCACGCGGTGCTGGCCAACCTGTACGATGACCACCTCCGGCCCGCGGCGTCCACCCAGAAAGCTGGCCACCAGCTCGATAGGGTTTTGCGTGGCGGAAAGCCCAATACGTTGCGGGGCCTGCGATCTTCCAGCAATCAGCGAGCCCGGGCTCAGCCGGTTTTCTCCGCAGACGAGTGCATCCAGGCGCTCCAGGGTCAGCGCCAGGTGCGATCCACGCTTGTCATCAGCCACCGCGTGAATTTCATCCACGATCACCGTTTCGACGCCACAAAGATTCTGCCGGCTCTTCTCTGAAGTCAGCAGGATGTAAAGCGACTCTGGCGTCGTGACGAGGATATGCGGCGGTCTCTTGAGCATGGCCTGCCGCTCTTTGGCCAGCGTGTCGCCGGTGCGGACAGCGGTGCGAATCGGGGGACACAGGTAACCCCGAGCCAGCGCCAATTCCTGGATTTCACGCAGCGGCGTCTCCAGGTTCTTCTGCACGTCGTTGCTGAGCGCCTTTAGCGGTGAGACGTAAACGACCGCCGTCCTCGGAGCCAGCGAGCCCTCGATTGCCTGGCGGATCAGCTTATCGATACAGATCAGAAAGGCGGCCAGAGTCTTGCCGGATCCGGTGGGGGCCGAAATCAGGGTCGGTTTTCCGTCGAGGATGGGCGGCCAGCCCAGTTCCTGGGGTGAGGTAGGAGTACCAAATTTGCCGGTAAACCAATCCCGCACCACGGGATGCGCCCAGGCCAGCGCCGCACACGTTTCAACCTCAAGCAAGCTGGACTGAGAGGGAACCATCCCTCAATTCTAGGCCCTGTTGAGGGAACGTTATCGAAACGGAAAATGACGAATCAAGGAAGGGGGCTTAAGAGTCTGGTGAGACTCTTAAGTTCTCACGTAGACTGGTCCGCCCCTCGTTTTCTAGCCATATACGCTGGGGCAGATGGGGAACCCGTCCCAGAGGATGGGGCCTAGCCTGGTTACTACTCAGATGCGGGGCGAGAAAGCTCAGGCTCTCGATCGCCTGCCAACTCACAGAAAGCCGTGCTTCTTGTTGGCGTGCCAGTTGCTTTCTTCTTTTTTCAGCGGCGGAGGAGTCGTCTTGCCCCAGAAGGTGTGATTCCAGGTCACCGCCTGCAGCCCATCGTGGCTGGGCTGAAATACCATCGGGGGATCCGCCGGTTTGTCGCCCACGGCGTCGAACTTCACCGTGATCTGACTTCCGGCGTCGGTCCAATGGCCGAACATGGTAACTGCTCCTTTACCAGTGTCCTGGGTCACCGTGGCGGACCCGTCCGGTCCCAGGCTGACGCTGAACGCAGGTCCGGCGGGGAGGCTCGGATCTGTGACGTCCGGCGCTTCCGAGCTATAGGTGCCGGCATACCTCGACCCAAAGCCGAATACGGGAGTAGACAGCAGCGCTAACGTAACCATCGCGGCGCCGGTAAAGCGGAAGGGAAAAACCTTGGTAATTCTCATAGCGCTCTCATCATTGCGCTAGCCCGATTTGAAGGCAAGATGCAGCGCAATAACGAAAGTTGTATGTGGCGCTGGCCGCATCCATAGAATGGGGCCATGGATTTATCCGCTGCTGAGCGCGCCCGCCGCGTCCGCCTGGTTCTCTTCGATGTGGACGGAGTTCTCACCGACGGTAAGATTTGGGCCATCCCCACACAGGGCGAGAAGCTGTGGGAACCCAAGGGGTTCCATGCCCACGACGGCATTGGAATCTCGCTCGCAAGGCTCGGGGGCCTCCATACCGGCATCGTGACCAAGCGGACTTCGGAAGCCGTGGCCCTGCGTGCTCGCGCTCTGCGCATGGAGTACGTCTATATGGGGCAGGACTACAAAATTCGCGCGGTGGAGGAGATCATGCAGCGCGGTAGCTTTACCCTCGATCAAATCGCTTACGTAGGCGACGACATTATCGACCTGCCGGTCATGCGCGTCTGCGGCCTCGCGATTGCGGCCGCCAATGCACGGGATCAGGTGAAAGCCGTCGCGCATTATGTCACTCCCAATCCCGGAGGCCTGGGTGCGGGACGCGACGCCATCGACTTCGTCCTGCAGGCTCATGGCATCCTCGATCAGTGCATCGAGGAATACCTCGATGAGCGCAACAGAGGCGCCGCGGCGCAGTGAGCCTGGGCCGCTAGCGTATCCTATCTCTTTGATTCTTCTAATACCCAGGAGCGTGGGCAACTGATGTGCGTTCGCAGGTCCCTGTCTTTTCTTTTCGTCGCCCTTCTATTCGTGGTCTCCGCCCGGCACCCGGCGACAGCCCAGACAATAAAAAACCTGGAAGGCTCGATCAACGTCTTAGGGCAATTTACGGGTAATTCGAGCGGCAACGGCGTCAGCGATAGCCCGACCAACTCGATGGGCGGACTCGTTTCTGTCCGCCAGTCGTTTCATCCTTGGCTGGGCTACGAGATCAATTACAGCTATACCCGGTTCTCCGAGCGTTACAACGTTCTGCCGTTCGCCGTCCAGGACAACGTCCATGAAGCTTCGGGTGCGTACCTGTTGCAGGGCCCCACGATTCCTCTTCTTGGTCTGCAACCGTTTGGCGCTGTCGGGGTTGGCGGCCTTATCTTTCTACCCACCACGGTCGGCGGTCAGAGATATAACCAACAGTGGCGGGTGCCGTTGCTCTATGAGCTCGGCGTCAACTATCCAATCCTGACGTCGCACCTCGGCCTTCGCTTCCAATACCGCGGGCTGGTTTACAAGACTCCCGATTTCGGCTCATCCCAACTGACCACCAACGCCAGGCGGCAAACGTCTGAGCCCACCGTGGGCGCTTACCTTCGCTTCTAAGCCTGGTCGGACGGAAGCGTTCGAGATCGGATATCGTGCACGGCGAATCAAGAACCTGAAGACAGGAGAAAGACATGCACAACGCGCGCCATCCTTTTCTGATTGTGGTTCTGGCCCTTGTGACTGCGCCTACACTGTTGGCCAAAACAGAAGGGAAGAAGTGGGTTGGTACCTGGGCCTCCGCCCCGCTCCTGAACGGACGTGCGAAAAATGCTGAAGAAACATTAACCGCCACCACCTTGCGGGAAGTGGTCCACGTGAGCATGGGCGGAGAGATGGTGCGGGTGCGGTTCTCCAATGCATTTGGAAAAGCTCCCCTGGTGATTGGGGCTGCTGCAATTGCCCAGACACAGAAAGGCGGAGCTATTGTTTCCGGCAGTAGCACGCCTCTCACGTTCCATGGCCAACCCTCGGCGTCGATTCCGCCGGGAGCGCTGATCATCAGCGATCCGGTTTCGTTCAAGCTGGCTCCGCTCTCCGATTTGACGGTCAGCTTCTATCTGCCTAACCCGACAGGCCCGATTACGGAACACTCCTTCGCGGATGCCACCGGTTATCACGCTTCGGGCAACGTGGTGGCGAGCGAAACTCTCCCGACACCCACGACTGTGACCAGCTGGGAGTATCTCAATGGCGTGGACGTACTGGCCGGCAGCAATGCGGGAGCTGTGGTGACGCTGGGAGATTCGATTACGGACGGCGCCAAATCGACCATCGATACAAATCGCCGCTGGCCCGATGATTTAGCCCAGCGCCTGCATGCCGATCCTAAATTTCGGGATCTCTCCGTCCTCAATGAGGGCATTGGAGGCAACAAGATCCTGGTTGACGGAGCCGGTGTCAATGCGCTCGCTCGCTTCGACCGCGATGTGCTGGCCCAGAGCGGCGCAAAATACCTGATGATCCTCGAGGGGATCAACGACATCGGTAGTCTGCATAACAACCCTGGCTCTGGCCTCACCGCCGCCGACCTGATCTCCGGCCTGAACCAGATGATCGTGCGAGCGCACGCGCACGGCATTGCCGTCATTGGCTGCACGCTGACCCCTTACCATGGCGCCGGTTACTATACCGAGGCGGGAGAGGCGATTCGCAAGGCCGTCAATGAATGGATTCGTACCAGTGGCGCGTTCGATGGCGTCGTCGATTTCGAAGCCGCCGTAAAAGATCCACAACATCCCGATACCTATCTTCCCAGCGACGACCCGGGCGATCACCTTCATCCCAACGACGCCGGCTACAAGGCGATGGGGGATGCGATTGATTTGAAGCTCTTCAGCTTAAAGCCAAAGCAGCCCTGAAGAGCCGATGGGCACTGACCCCGGGAGGCAGCCCCGCATGAGGGGGCGGCATCCCTATAGATATGCCTGATTTGGTTAGCAGAGCTCGCATGCGCAAACGCCGGGAAGAACCTAGCTTTGTCATGGTCGTCGTCTTGAGCGCAGCAGCCCTGATTCTTATTTTTATCGGTGCATGCGTGTTGCTGGGGGAAGAGGGAGTCGGTCTACTTCCCGGACTTCATCATGATTCGCAGCCGACTTCCTGGCTGGCTCCGTCGGCCTCGGGTCCAGTCTCGTCCTAGTAAACTCTCGCAGAGTACTTGGGTAATAGGGGTGTGCCTTGAAATTAAGCATCTATAGACAGTGGGAGAGTAGAAGTCCATGAATGCCTACTGTGTCATCCTCTGTCGGCGGCCCGTCCTAGACGTAAGCGACCATCCCCGCATCAAGCGCTTTTATGTTGGCGCTCCCACGGCGGACTACGCGTTGCGGGCTGCATCCGATCAACACCCTCAATTCCGCGTCATGGGGATCGAGCATAGCGATCTTTATCCGCGCCTCATCGAGGCTTCAGCCTGGCAGGCAGCCTGAAGGTCCACTTTCGACCCTACAAGACTAGGAATGAGTCATTGGGAGTCCGCAGGCTCAGGCTCAACTGACGCCGCAACTACCATGCCGGCTCCGATGCATTCCAGCGTGATGCGTGCTGCCAGCCCTGCGCGGGATACCGCAAAGGAGCAAATGATTGCGGCAATGACTGCGCCTGCGCCCGCACCCAGTAGACAGCGCGCCAACGTCCGGCGTGGAACCCCAACCTGGCCGAAGATCCCGAGCGCGAACAGACCGCTCAGTAGCACCTCCGCGACGACCAGTTCTATTTCCCGGATGGGCAGCGAGTTCGGCAGTGATATCAAAACTCGCCTGGGCAGCCGTGGTCTTCTTGCGCCCAGGTCCGCCTGCGTCATAAGCTTCCCATCCACGTACAGTCTGGAGAATCGGCCATCGTAGACTGCGGCAACCAGTACCGTTCGGCCGGCCTCCAGCACCGGTCCGGTATAGAGAGCGGGGTCAACACCATTGCCGCCTGAGGAGGGCGTGCGCAAGCGGAACGTCAGCGCTTGGTGCATCTGGCCCAGGGTAAAATTGCGCCCCCAGGCATCTGCCGAATAAGTGACGATGCGTGCCGGGCCGCTCTGCTCGAGGTTCGAGGTTTTCATCCGGACCAACAGCGTCATTTGATTTGTCTTAGTCAGAGCTTGGTAAAGCTTTTGTTGCTCCTGCGAAGAAAGGAGCGGTTGGCCGAATCGGGCGCTCAGATCTTCTTCCCCCAGGGGACCAAAGGCAGCTGTCTCCTGCTCGTTAGCAGAAGAGACTTTTCCTTGTTGCGCAAGATTCTTGACCTCCGCAGCCGGCATGGCGAACGGATAGATTGCCAGCCCAAAGATAGTTCCCGTCCAGGGCCGGTTGCCATTGGCCTCGTTCCCGACAAGCAATTGATATTGGGGATTCCAATTGGAGAAATCATACGGCGGCCGATTGTGCAGCATCGCCAAGGTCCCGAGAAGCGCGAGCGGTATCGCAGCAACTGCGACCAGCCGGGGAAGGGCGATCAAGAGTGGCCTTTTGATACGGTCGGCCCAAAACAATCTTGCCGCGAGGTAGCCGATCACGGTCCCGATCGTGTTGCTCGCAATATCGACAAAGGAGGGCGTCCGGTCGATGTAACCAAGCTGCAGAAATTCAGCAAAGCTGGAGAGGCCGAATCCATACAGCAGGGCCCGCCATATCGAAGAACCACTCAGCGCAATGCCCAGAGGCATGTAGAGGATCAGGTTGTTCACTACGTCGGAAGGGTGGAAGGCATTATCGATATAGCGCAGGGAAGGATGGCGAACGGCCGTCGGGATCATTGTGGTGGCGACAATCAAGGCAATTGCCAGCACGAGCGCTCGAATGCGTAGTGGCGGTAGGGTAGATAGCTTCAAGGGGCGCGGTAGAGGGCTTCCTTCCACAGTGTAGCTTTGCTGGCGGGTAGTAGAATCAAGGCGTATGAACAGGCGGCGACAACGGCATTGGCTGGGTAGGTTCGGGTTAGTGCTGCTTGTTATAGGCGCTATTTCTTTCGTGCTGGTTCTTTCGACCGCGATCTCGCTGAGCGCGGGGCATGGCATTGATCAGATTGCGCTTGCCCTGCCAGTCTTGCTTGTTTTCTGGTTCCTGGACACCCAGCTTGGCGATTCGCTCGAGAATGAGGAATTCTTTTTCGCGCCCGCGATACACCTTTCCTCCGCTTTTACCCGCGGACCTCCCGCTTAATTCCTTTCGGCCATTTCTTCACGGCAACTGTTTTGAGCCGTCGTGTGGTTACGTGTGCTTACAGCTGGGTTAAACCAGAAAGGAAGAGTGTGTTTTGCAGGAACAACAGGGTGGTCCGACAAGGGATGCTGGAATCGTCCAAGCGGTCAGAAATGCGCCGGAGTTTATTGCCAGCGTGCGGCAGGAAGTAAAGCTCGTAGAACGTCCGGCCTGGCAAGAGGTTCGATCAACGACGGTCGTAGTGTTTGTGTTTCTGATGCTGTTCCTTCTCTACTTTTTTATTTTGGACCGGATCTTTTCCGGGCTCTACCGATGGTTCGAAAGGACGGTTGCGTGAAGACAAAAGGGTAGGGTCGTGACTTCTATTGGGCACACGGCCTATGTTGCCGTAGTCACTTCCCTTAATTAGGCGACGGCGAAGTCGATATAGCCGTGGTTGGGGTCTGTGCGCAGTAGTTTGACCTGAACCCTGTCTCCAACGTCCAGGCCATGCTGGCCCTCCACCAGCATGCCGTCCACGTGGGGAGCGATGGTCCGGACGAAGGTTCCGCGGTCGGTCACGCCGGTCACGATGGCGTTGAATTTATCGCCGATGCGTTTCGCCAGAGCGACGGCCGCGATCCGCTTTTGCATTTCCCTCTCTACCTTGCGTTCCGCTGTAGCTTTGACGTTGCAATTTTCGGCAATCCCGGACAGCTCATCGTCGCTGTAGGGAGACGGCTTGGCTGCGATCATGGTCTTTAGCAATCGCTGGGTCACAAGATCCGCGAAGCGCCGGTTGGGAGCCGTGGAATGGGTGTAGTCTTCCACTGCCAAGCCAAAGTGTCCTTCCGGCGGATCCCCCGGGCGCTCCAGCACATATTCTCCTGGACCCATTAGCTTCACGACTGCAAGCGAGAGATCGGGAAATCGGTCCGGATCCTGCTCCTTTTGTAGACCGAGGAAATCATTCAGTGCCCGGGAGTCTGGCGTTGCCGGTAGTTTTGTTCCCAGTCGCGCGGCCAGTTCTACAATCCGGTCCCAGCGTTTCGGAACGCGCACGATTCTTCGGATGGACGGAATCTTCTTCTCCATCAAAGTCCGCGCGACAACACCATTGGCTGCGATCATCAAATCTTCGATCAGCTCCGTCGCAGAATTTTTTCCCTGCGTCTGCAGCTTGATGCCGTCTTCTTCCACGATGGCTTGTGCTTCCAGCGTTTCGATGTTCAGAGCCCCGCGCTTGTATCGCTCCGCCCGCAGCCGTTGCGCAATTTCGTTCTGCAGCTTCAACTGCAACTGCAATTCAGGCGAGGCAGCGACCTTGGCCGGCGGATCTCCCGCACCCTCCAGCCATGCTCCGACGCTGTCATATGCGAGTTGGGCGCCGTTGCGCACAACCGCTGGATAGATACTGCTCGAAGCGATGCAACTCCCGTTCTCGCTCTCGTGAGCTGCCAGGACAAACTCGGTCACGATGCAGGCGCGGTTCTGGCCCACCAGCAGCGATGTGAGCCCGGTCGAAAGCTCCTCCGGAAGCATGGGAAAATTCTTGACTCCCGCATACAGGGTGACCGTTTCCTGCGAGGCATACTGATCTATTGCCGAGCCCTTGGGAACATACGAATCCACATCCGCAATGCCGATCAGCACGCGGGTTCGCCCATCCGGCAGCGTCTCTGCGTATTCGATCTGGTCCAGGTCTCGGGACGTATCGTTGTCGATCGATGACCAAAGCAGGTGCGTGAGGTCTTGCGCTCCGGGGAGCATCGTGGGCGGATGTCTCTTGAGCGCCGTTAATTCCTCCAGCACCTGCGGCGGAAAGTCGGGTTCGAAGCCATGCTCGGTCAATGCCCGTTTTGCAGCGGCCACAAGGTCAAACGGCTGGAGTGAACTCATATGCTCTCCGCGATGGAAGACACTACCAGCTTATCGATTGGCCCTGCTTGATAGGGAGCACCTTGATTCCCGATCCGGAAAGCTGCTGCTCCAGCTGCTGCGGCGTTCCTTTCAACAGCGGGAACGTTCCGTAGTGCATGGGAATAATCTCCTTTACCTTGAGCAGGCGGCCGGCGTAGGCAGCTTCTTCCGGCCCCATGGTGTAGTGGTCGCCAATGGGCAGGAAAGCCAGCTCCGGGTGGTAGATTTCCGCGTACAGGGCCATCTCAGAGAAGACTGCGGTATCGCCGGCGAAGTAAGCGCGGCGCCCATCCTTGAAAGTGAGAATGTAGCCGGCGGGTTCGCCGCCGTAGACGGCCTTTCCGTTGTCGTCAATGGAGGAACTGTGAAGCGCGTGGGTCATGGTCACTTTCACAAAGCCCAGGTCCACGGTGCCGCCTTTGTTGAAGCCGATGGTCTCCTTCACGCCCTTGGAAGCGACCCAGCCGGCCACTTCCACCATAGCGACTACTTTGGCGCCGAACTTTTTGGCCAATGGCACTACACTGCCGAGGTGATCCCCGTGTCCGTGCGTGACCGCAATCGCGTCCGCCTTGGCGATTTCGTATCCCTTCGGATAGGCTGGGTTCCCATCGATCCACGGGTCTAGTAACAAGACTTGTCCGGAGTCGAATTGCAGTTCAAAAGCAGCGTGTCCGAGCCAGGTAATCCGTATCATCCTTCTTCTCCTGTGAGTACAGTCACTATCGTGGTGCGCAGCCAGGTGTCACCAGAAAGCCTTAAATCCCTGCATGATTCAGATGCTCTCATTGAACATTCGCATCAAAGACGCCGGTTTCGACCGTGCCGCCGTGTTTCATCTGGATAAAAATGCGATAGCGCCCCGGCGACGGGAATCCGTAAGGGAACTCGACCACAGGCGGGAGGGATTCCGTACGTGCTTCGGCAGGGGTCGCCATATCCATCCCCCCGCCCATTTCAGAACCGCCATTAGCCATCATCATGGCCTGCATGGAAGCAGAGCCCTCAGGGTGTGTGTGGGCAAACACGGTTCCGTCGGTTTTGACGAAGGCGGCGTGTCCCGCCATTCCAAGGTATGGGTGCACATCGCTTGCCGGCTGACCGTTTGCGTCGACCAAACGAAATCGAAAAGCGTAGGCGGTATTGGCCGTCAACTGCTGTGGACGATCCCAGATCATGGTATAGCTGTCCGGCAGGCGATACGCATTGCCAAGCTCGCCCTGTGACAACGGAGGTGGTGTTGCGGATGCGTCTTCCGGCGCCAGCGGCGCGGGCGGCATGTTGGGAGGCACCACAAGGTCTGCGGTCAGCGTTTCAGGGAAGCCGTTGGCGTGAACAATATCCCCGTACAACCGGTAGGTACCTGGAGGCATGGTAGGCAGCGTCATACGCAATCGATTATCGGGTGCGAGCGCAGGGTGCAGGTGAAAGGCCGCATCCATGTTCGGCTGGCGAATTGCGTATAGATGCATCACGTGCCCGTGATCCGGGAGCAGGTCGTCGTTGGAGCGCGCTCGGAAGGTGTGCCTTGCATCCGCATCGTAGCGGCCGATCTTCAAAGTAAGAGTGTTCCCGGAAAGCTCGGGCGTAAGGCTGAGGGGACGGTAGACGTCTTCGGCATAACCAACAGCTTCCGCGTGCCACCATTTAGCTCCGCCATAGACAATCAGCAGAGCGACCGCCAGTGTCGCCACGCTGGCAATCCATGCCCGACGGTGCCTGGTCCGGTCGGGAGCAACGCCTGGTTCGAGGCGTGACTGACCCACTGCGGCATAGACGATGCCTGCGATGCCTGCGACCAGCAGGATGCCCAGAAGCGCCAACAAGGTCCCCAGCGAGCGCTGCATGGGAAGGATGGAAAGCGGCATCGCCGGCACCGGAACGCTGGCGCTGGCTTTTCCTGCGGCTCCATCGATTTCAAAATGCACCTGCCATGAACCCGATGCCATAAGCCACAGAGATCCGGTGAAGAAGTTCGGGTCGGCGGATGATTGTTTCATCGCATCCGCGGTTGGAGGATGCTTCGAGGCCTCACCGGTCAGGGGCGTAGGTGTGATGCGGACGGAGCGAACGGCCGCGCCCGAGTTGCGGACTTCGATTGTTGCCACCCCGGGAATGACATTCGGAGTTCGGATGACGACGAACAGCTTATATCCGCCCGCGTTGACTTCCTCATAAACGTCTTTGCTGCCGATGTGGGCGTGAGCCGGAAGCGTAAATGCCAGAAAAACGAAGAGGGCGAACAGCTGTTTCATAAAGAGTGGAAAGGCAGGAGGCCAGGGTTGGCGTCTGTTCATCGGCGCACGCCGCGCATCCACCGTCCGAACAAAAGTCCCAGCCAGGTAGAAATCGTCGCGTAGACAGCGGCCCACATGAGCCCCGTGTACAACGCAAGCCCGCTGTCAGGTTCAAAAAACTTGCGCAGCCGGTCAAAGTTGGTCGGCCGCGAATTGTAATCGAAATAGATGGTGCCGAAGAAGCGGTTCTTACTGGCGTCAGAAAGCAGGAATTTGGCGAAATTCCACTCGACGACGGTAAGCACCGCGATAAACACAACGCCGGAGATCAGGGCGATCTGCCACGGTTTCCAATTCTTGATCCGCCCCCACAGCAGGTCGAGCACGATGGCGGGAACCACGATGAGGATAGGAAACTTCGCCGGAATGAAGTGGGTGACGGGATTGTAGACCGGGCCGAGCTTCGGCTCGGCAGGGAAAAGAGGAAGAATCAGAATTTCTCCGATGATGAAGAGGGTGTAAACGCTGGCGGTGAAGGTCGCGGCCCAATGCGCGCGTGTTACCTGTGAGAAGGCGGCAAAGAAAAACGGTATTGCGATGCCCATCGCGATGTACGGTGCGGCCTGGTGGAGTTTCACGTCCCAGGTGTATTCCTGCACGAAGAACATTTGTCCCACGATCATCAGGCCGCCTACGTAGAGCAGGAGCAGTTGCAAACGCCGGAAGATGAGGTCGTCGTTTTGGGCCGCCCGGTTCATTGCGGCCAGGATCAGGAACAAGACTCCGAAGGAAATGGCGCGCAACCCAAGGATCAGCAGGGCGTGCGGCGGACTCACGATCTTGACGTCCAAGCCGTAGGCGTTATGCCACCAGTTATCGAAGGGAGCCGAGGTCAGCACAGCCACACATCCCCATCCGGCGAGGAAGATGCCCAGCGGGGCGCGGAGTCCGAAGACATTCACCGACTCAGCTTTGAGTTCGCTGTTGTGACCGAACGTGCATTCCGCAACCAGCCACGCGCAGATCAGACCTGCGAGCACGCCGCAGGCATAAATTGCCATGTGGGCGGGGGTCCAGAATGTGTCTCGCCCGATGGAGCGGTGCCAGGAAACATCCCATGCTCCACCGATCGAGGAGGACGTAATGGCGATGACACCAACCCAGATGTACCAGGGGATAGGGGAGGGCGAGCGGGTCGCGACCACGGCCGGATAGTTGGCTGTTGTGGACATGCTTTCCTCCTATGCAGGCACCATGGTCATGATAAATGGTGTAGGGGGAGGGGCTTCGCGGTTCTATGTCGTGAAGTTTAGTGCGCGAGAACCGGCAGACGGGGTTTCGATAAGGTTTCTCCATAATCCAGCTCGAATGCGGAACGACCTTCGTCATTTACGTTTCCGGGGCGGCCGTTGCATTCAGTTTTTGCCCTTCCCTTCGGGATTGGTTTGTGACTTACCTTCAGAGCGGCGGCTCGATGAGTAGTCCCTCCCCATTCATTTGTCTCTTGATTTGCAGTAGGGAAAGTCGGGTACGGAGCGAGATGTTCTTTGACACGTCGTTTCCATATTGGTAATGTTTCCAGCGTGAAGCTCCTTCCGGTTCTGGTGCTTGTCTGCTTCGGCGGTTTTGGGGTGCGTTTCGCCCATTCTGAGAACGGTACCCGGCCGGCGGCGGGTCCCGAGTGGCCCACGGGCAGCTTTGACCAACAGCGCGATGGCTGGCAACGGGACGAAACCAGGCTTTCCGTCGACAACGTCAAGAACATCCGTCTCCTCTGGAAGCTCAAAACGGATAACAAGACAATGGGCATGCAATCTTTTCGCGAGCCCATCATCCTGGCCGGCGTACACACCTCCGCTGGAGTGAAAACTCTGGCCATCGTTGCCGGCAGCGACAATTCCGTCTATGCCGTCGACTTCCATAATGGCTCGCTTGTCTGGCAAAAGAATCTGAAGTGGTCTTCCAGCCTGCCGCAGGAGCCGGGCGAGGGAAGAGGCTTTATCTGTAACAACGCCCTGACCGCGACGCCGGTAGCGACTCCAGCCGGAGCGGAGAAGAGATTTGTTTACGTTCTGACCACCGATGGCTATCTGCATACGATGGACATCGCCACGGGCGATGAGTCGGACGCGGCCATACAAATGATTCCGGGAATCTATGGCAAGGCATACGGTCTGAACCTGGTGAACAACGTGGTCTATACGGTAACGGGCCAGGGCTGTCATGGCGTGCCCAACGAGCTGTATGCGGTGGACCTCACTTCGAAGAAAGCCTTCCATTCCAGTCCGCCCCAGGGAGGGATTTTTGGCACTGCCGGTCCCGCCATCGGGAGTGACGGCACGATCTACTTCGAAACGGGCGACGGGCCCTACGATCCATCTATCGGGAAGCTGTCCACCACTGTTCAGGCTTATACCGAGGCGAACGACGAACTGACGCTCAAGGACTACTACACGCCCAGCAACCATTTGTGGCTTACCAAGCGCGACCTCGATATGAACACCACGCCGGTCGTTTTTCCGTACCAGGGAAGAGATCTGCTGGTTGGCTCCGGCAAAGAGGGCCGCTATTTCCTGATGGACAGTAAGTCTCTGGGCGGAGCAGACCACGAGACCCCGCTGTATCGCAGCCCGCTGGTTTCTAACAAGAATGTGAACTTTCAGACGGAAGGCACATGGGGAAGTTTTGCGAGCTGGGAAGCGAAAGACGGCACGCGCTGGATATTGGCGCCGATCGGCGGCCCAGTGGCCGTGGATTTCCCTACATCGTATGGCCCCACGCCGAATGGCGGGGTCATTGCGCTCAAGCTTACGCGAACAGGAGAAAAGCTGGAGCTAACCCCAACCTGGGTTTCGCGCGACATGGTCAGCGCCGCGCCTCCCGTTGTGGCCAATGGCGTGGTCTTCGTTCTGGCGTCGGGCGAATTCACCGGGCAAGCCAACGACGCAGACGGGGGACTCTACACCTTTGAAGACAGGATCAAGCGGTCGGTTCCGGCCAAGCTCTATGCACTGGACGCCGCGACCGGCAAAGAGCTTTATTCCAGTGGAGATCAAGTCGCTTCATTTCTGCACCAGTCGGGAATTGCTGTTGCCGGCGGTCGCATCATTTTTGGCACTTTCGACGGAACTATTTACTGCTTTGGCTTGGAATAAGCTCGCATGAAAATTCCGGAATTTCACGCCCGCTCTCTGGTTGCTTGCCTTGCCGCCGCGTTCTTGTTTTCGAGCGCAGCTCACGCGCAGGGTAGACCGAGTGGATTCTGGACGGCGCCGGATGCGGATGCCGCCCACAACAACTGGCAGAAGGCGGAAACGGAAATCAACACCGGCACGGTGACGAAAAACTTCAAGTTTTTGTGGAAGTACAAGCTCGGGAAAGACGCGTCAAAATCTCCGTCATTCAGTGAAGTTCTACTCTATCCCGGCCTGATCACGGGCAAGGGGTTTAAAGACATGGCGCTCGTGGCAGACGCGGGCACCCTGTATGCTCTCGACAGCGAACTGGGCGAGCTGGTCTGGCAGAAGGATTTCAAGTCCACAGGATCGCGCGGTTGCGGAAATGTTCAGTTCATTACCGAAGCACCGCAGCTTATCCATTTCGGCGGGCCCAGACCTGCGGCCAAGCCAGGTGCGCCTCCTGCTCCTCCACCTCCGCGTCCGCCGGAGGAACCCCTTCCCGTCTCGGAACGGCGTGTCGGGGCTTCTCCCGGCGGTGGCTATTTCGGCCTGAGGGGCGTCTACGTCGTGACCAGCGACGGTTACGTTCATGAGCAGATCATGGCTACAGGCCTCGATTATGCTCAGCCGGTCAAGTTCTTGCCGGTTGCCGGGGGCAGCTCGTTCGGGCTGAATATGAACGAGAAGGTGCTGTATGCCTTGAGCGGCGCCGGGTGCCACAACGTTGCGAATGCTCTGTGGTCGATCGATCTCAACACGCCCGATTACACCGTGAGCAGCTACAAGACGCAGAAGATCAGCCTGAACGGATTGACCGGACCGGCGATCGGCCGCGACGGAACTGTGTATGTGACGACGGGTGCCGGTATGTCGCAGCCGCCCGTATATGCGGGGAGTGTTGTGGCGCTCGATGCAAAGGACCTCAAGGTGAAGGACTGGTATGCTCCTTCGGCGAGCGGCAGGCAACTGAACGCCGGGCCAGTGGTCGTTGGCTATAAGGAGAAGGAGTTGATTGCCGCTCCAGGCAAGGATGGCAGCCTGGTGTTGCTGGACAGCCAGTCGTTGGGTGGTGCGGATCATCACACTCCTTTGGCGGAGACCGCCAGCCTGACCAAGGGCGCAAAGCACGAGGGCTGGGAAGGCCTAGCTACCGCGCAGGATAGGTCTGGCGTATGGGTGTTTGCTTCCATTACCGGACAGGTGGAACCTGACGTGAAGTTCGCGTCGACGAATGGTTCCGTGCCTCATGGCAGCATTGTTGCCTTCAAGGTGGAAGAGCAGGATGGGCATATGCAGCTGACCCCGGCGTGGATCTCGCAAGACTTGAAAAATCCGGCGCCGCCGGTGTTTGCCAATGGCGTTGTGTTTGCGTTGGACCAAGGCAGCGGCTCCGGGCACGCTACTCTCTATGCTCTGGACGCTGCGACGGGTAAGCAACTTTATTCGAGTGGGGATGCGATCCAAGGTTATGCGCAT
>DATJNV010000100.1:0-62727 GCA_035507705.1 Acidobacteriaceae bacterium | reverse complement strand
TCATAGGTCATGAATTCCGGGCCATAGGTCAAATAACAATTGCGGCGATGCACTTTTCCGAATGCGTCGTGGACTGCAGCATCGACGGCGCTTGCGGTCACCAGCGTACACAGCTTGGGAATCGGTTGATCCAACCGCATCTCGCTGGTCACTTCTTCCGCCGCGCGCAAATAGGCCGTCTCGAGCACGAAGTTGATTTCGATCGGATGGCCTGGTTCTTTGTAGTCTTCCGTAATCTTCGCAATGCGCTGCGCAAGGTGCTTCATTGCATCGAGCGTCGTGTCATAAGAAAGCGTCTTCGACGGGAAGGACCATGCATTACCCAAAGGCATGGAACCGAACCCCTCGGCCACATGGCCGTCGACTGTCTCCACCGTGGAGTGGATATTTAGGAGCGTGGTCGCGTCAACGCTGCGCCCACCAAACCGATAGGGCGTGCGATACGTAAAATCCTGATATTCAACCCGGATCTGCTTGATCCGTATATCAGAGCCCTTCCGCTGCGTGGAAGCAACGACCGGGCCTGAGATTAGCGGCGACATAGAAAGCGCGGATGCGGTTTTGAGGAAGCTCCGCCGGCTGATTCTGGAATTCGATGGCACAATTCTCCCCCCTCAGGTTGGGCCGCTCATGCAGCTTGATAGCTTTCGCGGATAAGCGACCTGAGATAGTCAAGGTTTTCTTTCGCAGATTCCATGACACGCGGTACGGCTGCGCGTGAAATCGCAATTCCCTGGTTGTCGGCCGCGCCTGCAATAGTGAACTCCTGTTGCAGCGAGATGGGGCCATGAAAATCTGACTTCGCCAGGATCTGAAGAAATTCCTTCCACGGAGCCATTCCCTGACCCATGGGGCATGCCTCTGGCCGCCACTCCTGCGGCCCGGCCTTCACCCACTGGAAATCCTTCGCGCCGATCATTTTGAGCCGCGGCAAAACCAGGTTGGTGTCCACCTTCCATCCATTGGTCCCGCCATCGACGGTAGCGTGTCCGAGATCGAAATAGAAACCGCAGCGTGCGGGGTCCATTGGCTCGATCACCCTCGCCATATCCCAAATGGCTGCGCCTATGTAACCGTTGTGGTTGTGATAGCCGACCTGGATCCCATATCTGCCCGCAAGGTCCACCAGGCTGCGGAGGTTCTTTCCCGCCTCCTCCAACTCCGCCATCACGTTCACAAAACGCCAGTGATAGTACCCGGGTTTGAGGTAAGGAATAGACAACCGGCTGGCCGCGCGCATCGTCGGCTCCGCAACAGGATCGTCTGCGCTGAGCAGCGCTGTCGTGATCATTGGAACCGCCAGGCCTTGGGCGCGAATTGCCTCAACCGCTTTGGGGAGATCTGTCTCGACCCTCTCCGGGAGAACGTGACCTTCCGGGCGAACGGTTAGATCCACACCGTCGAAGCCGGCGGCCTTCGCATTCTGGGCAAGTTCGCGCCAACTCAACTGCGGAACGGGCTTGGAAAAAAAGCAGATTGCTCCTCGAAAGGTTCCCGATGCCGAAGGCTCTGCCAATGCAGGCCATTCCCGGAGCCCCATCGCTCCCGCGGCTGCGGAAGAGTTCTGCAAGAATTCGCGTCTTGACCAGTGTGTGTTCATCCCCCTCCTCCTCACGGCAAAGTAAAGCTGAGAATATTCGGTCCCACTGCGAGGGCCACAAACTGTTTTCCGTTCACCGTATAAGTCATCGGCGACGCTTTGTTGTCACCACTCGTGCGGAAGTGCCACAAAGCCTTTCCGGTGCGAGCATCGGCGGCAACAATATCGCCGCTTGGTTCGCCGTAGAACAGCAGCCCGCCTGCGGTCGCCAGGACTCCTCCATCACGTTTGCCCCCGCCCGGTCCTGCCATCGGGATCTTCCACCGAACCTTACCCTGGAGATCCAGCGCCTCCAGGTACTTCTTTGCGGGCTCCTCGGCCTGCTTCCGGGCTGTGCTCGAAGCCGTGAGACTCACATTACATTTCTCCACTCCAGCGAGATAGTAGAGACCGATCTCCGGGCTGAATGCGGTGGCGTTCCAATTTGAGCCGGCCGAAGGGCATACCACACCGTTGGCCGGTAGCCGCTGCGGGCGGCCATCCGCGCCAATCCCCGACGCCCAGGTTACGGTCACAAATGGCCTCGCCAAAAGAACGTGGCCGTTGGTGCGGTCCAGCACGTAGAAGAATCCGTTCTTGTCCGCGTGAAGTAGGAGTTGCCGCTTCTTGCCCTGGAATACCGTATCGGTCAGCAGGAGCGGACCCGTCGTGTCCCAGTCCTCAACATCGTGCGGCGTCACCTGGTAGTACCACTTCAGGGCTCCGTCGCTCGGATTCAGCGCCAGGATGCAGTTGGTGTATAGGTTATCTCCGGGACGATGGCGATCGTCCCCGTCGGGATAGGGATTGCCAGTGGCCCAGTAAATCGTATCTGTCTCAGGATCATAGGAGCCGGTCGTCCAGGTGCCGCCGCCTCCATTTTCGGGTGGATTCCCGCCCCATGTTTCCGCTGCTGGCTCTCCCCTGGCGGGAACAGTCCAGCGGCGCCAGAGCAGTTTGCCGTCGGAGGCACGGTACGCAGACAAGAATCCGCGTATGCCCCAGTCGCCGCCGGCTACTCCTGCGATCACCATATCTTCTACGACCAGGGGCGCAACGGTTCCGCCGTAATGCATCGGCTTATCCGGCATTACCGTCTCCCACACCGGCTTCCCGGTGATGCGATTCAGCGCGATCAGATGAGCATCATCAGTCACCATGAAAAGCTTGTCTCCCAGGATCGCCAGGCCGCGGTTGGAAGCGAGAGACGCATCGCCCACCATTCCTGGCGTCCGCCGGCGCGTGTAGTTCCAGATGGGCTCGCCGGTGCGGGCATCGAGCGCGTAGGCCTGCTGCGGTCCGGTGGCGTACATGATGCCGTCGGCCACCAACGGCGTCGTCTCCAGCCCGTAGTACTGCAGGTTCTCCCGGTAGTAAGAACTGTCGGGGAAAAACTGCCGCCAGAGAGGAACGGTATATATCCATTGCAGTTGCAGATGAGCTGCATTGCGGGCATCGATGCCTTCGAGGTTACTGTGGCGGTTGCCCGCCAAGCCGCCGTTATAGCTCAGCCAATCGCCGGGCCGCGGGCTTAGTATTCTCGCAAAGGGAATGTCGCCAGGAATGAAAGTTTCCTTCGCGGGAACTGGGCCGGCAGCGCCCAGGCCGGGCTTTACACCGCTGAGCCCACTGAGATAAGCAAGCAGATCCTGCAGTTGCCCGGGAGTTGCGGCAACGGCAGGCATGGGCGACTGCGCATCTTCCTTGAGCGACTGAATCTCATCATTGGGGAGCAGGTGAAACCGGCCTTGCAGGTCCTGCAGGACAGTTTCGAAGCTACTCCGGCTTCTGGCGAAGCCGTGCAGGAGCTCGCCATTACGCATTTCCACGGTTAACGGCGTGTAGCCCGGGGCAAACCGCGCGTTTGGGTTGACCAGAGCCTCGCGAATCTGCTCCGGCGTGAGACCGGTGGCAATGCTCGAGAGGTCCGGGCCGGTTGCCGACCCTCTGCCGTCCACCATGTGGCAGGACGAGCAATGGCCAGCCGCAAAGAAATATTGCTCGCCTCTCGATGGGTCACCCGAGACCGGGTTCTTCACCGCAGGGTTGAAAGCAAGAATCAGCGCTGCGAGAGCATCCAGTTGAGTGTCGGGAAGATCGAAGGCGGGCATTCCCCCGGAAGGGATTCCATGATGGAGAATGTCGTGGATCCAGGTGAGGGATTTGCCCTGCAGATCACGATTCCCCGCCAGCGACGGACCATACTCGCCGCCATGCGCTTCAGCGCCATGACACACCGCGCAATGCGTCGCATAAAGGTTTTGCGCCTGGGCGCGACTTTGGGACGCGTCGGAGTCCTGACTACGAAGCGTCGGGGGGAAGAAGAAGAGAGCGATGAGAGCGGCAGCGGACCACCATTTGGCTCTGTCGGGTGGCAATGCTCGAAAATCATCTGCGAAGTAAGGAAACAGCAGGTCCCTCCACTTCGCTACCCCGGATTTCCTGTTAAGGCTAGCGGCGTTGGCGAGCTTCATGCGCCTTTCTTTAATGGAAAGGCGCATACGCGGTTCTGTCCAGTGCGGCGTGGCAGGAGATCCGGGTTCGCTACGGTCGGGATGACAATTCATTTTTGCTACTTTCATCCCCCGCAAGCGCGGTCGTTTGGGCCAGGATTTCATTTGGCGACGTTGACCGGAATGCCGCCGCGCTCGAGGCTCTGCTGCGCCGCATCCATGAAAGAGTAAATGGTCAGGGTCTCCTCATTCGAAACAGGTGGAACCCCGTCGCGGACGAACTTCACAATGTCCTTGACCAACGGAATGTATCCTTCGATGTGCGTAAGGAGCACCGGCTCATTGTCTTTCTTGTGAAAGACAGCGATGCCGAAAGAGCTATAGGGCCGCATGACGCGGACTGTCCCCACCCGGCCTCCACTCCAGATCCCGGTCAAGACGTCGACATCCGGCGTATGGGTTCGCGTTACCTGCTGCACATCCGGCCCCATGACGGTGAATAGAATCTCGATGGAATGAATGGCGTACCATGCCAGGTCCAGTTGCTGGTTTTCTTCGAATGGACCAGGCCCCCAGACCATCGCGCCGGTGATCCCGGGAGTGCGAAGCGCCTCAACCGGACCGAAGCGCAGGGAAGATGAGCTGAACCACGGAACTTTAGCAGCAGCCGCCAGAGCAGCCATCTGCTTCGCATCCGCCAGCGTCGAAGCCATCGGCTTCTCAACGTAAATTGGCTTTCCACAGGTCAGAGCCTGACGAAACTGCTCGAGGTGAGCGCGCCCATCGACACTTTCGAGGAGAATGCCGTCGACCAGTGGACACAGGCCGGTGATCCGGTCGACGAATTGAACATGCCATTTTTCGCGAAGGTCTTTGGCGAAGCCCTCCACCCGATCCCGGCTAATCGTAATGTCGGGGCTTCCGCCTTTGAACGCGGCCACGACCGTGGCTCCGGGTACATGTCCTGGTTCACTGGGGTCGTTGAGCAGCCTGGTAAACACGACGACGTGCGAAGTGTCGGTACCAATGATGCCCAGACGTAGATTGCCCTCTTGAGCGGCAGCAGCCCGCGCGTCGGGAACAAGAACGACGATCGTGATCAAGCCAAGCAATACGGGAGAAAACAGCTTTTGCCTGCGGTTCCTCATCGACTGCCCCTCTCTACAGGCTTCCTTTGAGAGTCCACGCGTACATCACACCGTCCACACCAGTGACCACATATTGTGTACCGTCAATCTGATAAGTAATCGGCGAGACATCGTGCGAAACGCCCCCGGGACGAGTATGCCAAAGTACGCGTCCGTCCGATGAATCCAATGCCAACAGATTTCCATTTCCGTCGGCGGTGAACAGAAGGCCTCCCGCCGTAGTCAAAATGCCGATGCTGTTCATGCCGCGGCCGCTCTCTCGCTGCCAGCGTATTTTTCCGGTCTGGTAGTCGAGAGCCAAAAGCACGGTACTCGCGGCCAAGGGGATGGATCCTCCACCCTGGTGGTTTGTAGGGCGATTGTCAGGTCCCGTGATCAGATACCAGAAGCTGTACCCTCGCCAGGCAGTAACGTAAAAGAGGCCAGACGATGGATCGAAACTCGGAGCCATCCAGGTGGTTGCTCCATCCTCCGCCTCGTGGATCAGCGCGCCGTCGGGTTGGGGCATTTTTGCCGGATCAGGAACCAGCGCCCCTTTTGCTCCAATCCTCGTGGCCCAGTTCGCCGCGACGAAGGGAACCGTCAGCAGGTTTTGGCCTGTCACGCGGTCAAGGACAAAGAAATATCCATTACGGCTCGCCTGCGCCAGAAGTTTGCGTGAGGTTCCATGAAATTTGGCCTCGAACAACACCGGCGTTTCGACGGCGTCCCAGTCGTGCGTGTCGTGCGGAGACTCCTGGAAGTACCAAGCGATCGTGCCGGTATCCGGATTCAACGCCAGAATGGAACAGGTGTAGAGATTGTCTCCGGCCCTGCCACCGCCGGCAAGCACCGGGTGTGGATTGCCGGTTCCCAGGTAGATCAGGTTAAGACTCGGATCATAGGTAGCGGTCAGCCATGCCGGGCCTCCACCATGATTCATGGCGTCCGCGTTCGGCCAGGTTTTTGCCTCCGGGGTTCCGGGCTCCGGTGTGGTGGCGGTCTTCCACACGACCTTTCCCGTGCGCCAGTCGAGGGCCACGACAAAGTGTTTTATATCTGCCGAGTCCCCTGAGGTTCCAAAGATCACCAGCCCCTTGATGATCAGAGGAGCCGCGCTGATGTAGTAACCGAACTTTACGTCGTCGACAGTGACTTCCCAGATTTTCTTCCCGTTGCGCGCATCCAGGCACAGAATATGGGCGTCCGGGGTTCCGAAGTAAATTCTGTCCTGATAGAAGCCCACGCCGCGCGAGCCGATATCGTCGCCTTCCGAACTGCGCTGAAATTCCCAGATCTCCGCTCCCGTCTTGCCATCGATCGCCCATACATGGTTGGGAACGCTGAAATAGAGGATTCCCTTTACCAGCAGAGGCGTGGCCTTCAAGGTCACCGCATGTGTCTGAAAGGCCCATGCGAGCTTCAGAGAGCCAACATTGCTCTTGTTGATCTGCGTAAGGAGGCTATAACGTCTTCCGGAGTAATCGCCGTTAAAGGTCGGCCAGTCGTCGCCGACCGAGGGAATGGAATGCCCGGTGAGGTTTTTTTGATCCGCACTTTGCACCTGGAGACCGCGGGAGGTCACAACGGAACCGAGCAGCAGAAGCAGACCCAATGCGCCTGCTTTACTTGATTGTTTCCAGGTACGCAAAGAGATCATGAATATCCCTGTCTGTATATTTGCTCAAGAGCTGCGTATGAGCAGCGAGTGGATTTTTCACCTTCACCTTGACCTGCGCAACCGGCCAGGAGCGATACCAACCGTCCTCAGTCTGGATCGCGACGTAGAAAGCATCAAGATGAAGCAGCTTGCCTTGAACCTTTTGGCCGGTATTCAATAACACCTCGGCGGTTACATTATCTCCGGGAGGAGACAGGAACCGTCCTTCCAGCTCTGTCGGGCTATATTTTTCAGCGATTCCCGCAAGATCCCCAGTTGGCGAATGGCAACCGCCGCAGCCCCCGGCTCCATAGAAATATTCTTTCCCACGCTCCGCGCTCCCGGTGAGCAGTTGCTTCAGGGAATCATCGCGGGCCAGCCCATTTGAGGAGGCTACACTGGCCGCGTCAATGCGGGAGTGAAGGAATGCCGCGATATCCGAAACATCGCCGGCGGTCATCGCGGGAAACGCGGGCATGCCCCGTTCGGCTCTCCCTTTCAAAACCACCGGGCCGATGAGATCGCCGCCATTGTCATGCCGCACCAGCGAAGACTGGATCAGATTCGGACCGATACCGCCCATCGCCATGGCGCCATGACACATGGCACATGAGCGCTCGAATTGGGCTTTCCCCCGCTCGACGCTTTTGTTGGCTGCGGAATTAGAGTTGTCGTTCTGCGCGCGAGCGGCCAGAAGAGGCACAAAGCAAAGCAGCACGAACAACTGGCGAACGGAGCGCAGTAAACCGCCGGGCCGCCCGCGCGCCACCGGGCTGTTTGCGGCTGAGGCGCGATTGCTCAACGCAGCCACGCGTCCAGGTGCTCTCTGACGAAGGCATCGTCATTCAAATGGGGATAGGAGCGATAGACGCGATCGATCTCCTCCCGCTGCCCCGGCGACAGATTTTCGCTTGGATCGAGGCACCAGGTGCCCTCCAACAGCCCTTGTCTCCGCAGCACCTCGTGGATTCCCGCGATGCACCCGGAAAATCGATTCGCGGCGTCGAAGAACGCGGCATTGGAATCGGTGATTTGTTGCGCCAGCGTCAGCAATTGCCCGTCCACCGCACCGGAATTACTCTTCGCTACTGCCAGCTGTTCCACGGCAGTCTTCGTCCACACCGCCCAATGTCCCAGGAGCCCGCCGACAATCCGTAGCTTCGCTCCGCCGAGGGAAAACTCCGTGAGAAGGTCAACAAGGATATTGTCATCGTTGCCGGTATAGAGTGCGATCTCATCAGCGCGTCCCGCGTCGGCGACCGCACGCACCACGTCGATGGTCTGGTAGCGGTTGAATGGCGCTATTTTAATCGCCACAATATTTTCGATCTCCGCCAGCGCACGCCAGTACTGGTAGGAAAAAAACCGGCCGCCTGCGGCGGGCTGAAGATAGAAGCCGACCACCGGCAGGATCGACGCAATCGCACGGACCCGATCCAGATGCTCCCGATCGGATAATGCAAGATCCCGATCCATCCTGAGGAGCACGGCGTCGTAACCGAGCGTTCGGGCCAGTTCCGTCTCGGCGTCGGCGGCGGCCTGCGTTCCGCACGCGCCGGCAATCTTCACCATCTCGCTGCCTTGTACTTCCTCAGCCGCCAGTTCGAGCACGGGCCGAAGCAGGCCGCAATTCCGGATCGCAAACTGGGTTGTGTGCACGCCGACAGCAACACCTCCAGCTCCTGCAGCGCGGTAATAACGTGTGAGTGCGCGTTGACGGCGTTCGTCCAGTTTCCGCTCGGCGGTCAGCGCGAGCGGATGTGCTGGAATCACCATGCCGTACTTGAGTTTTTCTCGCAACGTCATCAGTAGTTCCCGTCCCGGGTCTGGAAATGCGTCGGCTTGCTCAGCAGCCGGTTTCCCTTCTCGATCCAGTGAGCCACCCAGTCAATCATCTCCTCGGGAGTCACCTTCGGGTAGCCAAAGAGACGATGCTGCTTCCCGGCGTTGCTGAAAAGTGCCGAATGGCACTCTTCGCCGGTAAACATGGGCTCGCAGGCGAAACGCCGGCCGAACTGCGCCGCGATCCATCGTGTGCTGATCGTCTCGGGTCCGGTAAGATTCAGGACAAAGGGTGGCGATTGGCAATAGGGAAAACACCGGATGCAGACCGAGTTCGCGTCTCCCTGCCAGATCATGTTCATCACCGGCATACTTACATCGATGGGCTGGCGGCGGTAGACCATCTGCCCAATATCCACCAGTACGCCGTAGCGCAGGTCGATCGCGTAATTCAGCCGCAGAATAGCGACCGGTGTACCCCAACGCTGCGATGCGTGTTCGAAGATACGCTCCCGGCCCAGGACGGACTGCGCGTACTCTCCTTGTGGGCCTACCGGAGTCTCTTCTATCGAGCCGCCCAGGTGAAGGGGCCGCAGGGAGTAGACATTCCCACTCGACAAACAAACGATCCGCGAATGGCGAAAGCGGCCGGCTACCAACACAGGAAGCTGCGTGTTCATGGCCCAGGTCAGGTGCTCGGATCCAGTGGTGCCGAATTTGCGCGCAGCCATGTAAATGATATTCGGGACGTCGGGTAAGGCCCGCAATGCGCCGTCCTCCATCAAGTCGCTGGTTATGGTCTCAATTCCATCGCGTTGCAATTGCCCGGGAAGAGATGTATCTGAGAAGCGGGCCACCGCGATGATCCTTCTCTTCACGCCGCTTTCCGCTGTCGCCCGCTGCATCAAGCGGACGAGGCTCGGACCCATTTTCCCGCCGGCGCCAAGCACCATGACATCTCCATCGAGCGTGCGCATGGCTTCGATGTCGTCCGTGGTTGGCCGCGACAGTCTCTCTTCCAATTGTTCTTCGCTATCGATCTGCATTTCTCTTTCAGTCTGGCGCCGGATCCGTCAATGGAGCAGTTCACGAATGTATGCGTCGTCCTGGGCGTCCGCCAGATCTGTGGTATCGCCGAGCACATAGCGGTAGCGAAACGGCGGACCCGCGAAAACAACCGTGCGCACCCAGTTGGTCGGATCCGTCCACAAAACCCCGCGCGATCCCATGGCTTTCACAAGATCCTCGAGATCCCAGTGAAGCACAAATCCGGGTATCGCCGCGTCCCACAGGTCGGCCGCGACGGAGTTCTCGAGCGCAGCGCGCAGACTGTAGGGAGTCCGATCCAGCCAGATCTTCTCAATCCGGGAATCGGCAGCGGCTGCCAGCAGGAGCCATATACCTTGGACACCGCGACCCATACCGCGAATTGTCGCAGAGTCCACGTCCGGCCGGGCGCTCAACAAGTCAACGCCCCGCAGCACGTCGTGAGCCCGCAGCGACGGCATGTTCAAGCCGATCAGGTTGGCGCGGGCGTCGATTTCCCAATCACCGGTGTACGGCCCATGCTCTTCTACAGCCATGGTGCGCGGCGTCATTTCCAGAACAACCTGCCCCTGTGCCGCCATCTTCTGCGCCAGGGAAGCCTGCGGTGTCGCCCCTGAATATCCTCGTCCATCCACCATGAGAACAGCCGGCTTCCTGTCGCCGGAAGGGGGCAGATAGAGAGTCGCATCCAGCCAGATGCCGGGATCGCTCTCAAATTGAATCTGCTGCTGCCCGCCGCCAGGCCCGCCGGTCTCATGCAGTATCCTTACCGCCGGCGCGGATCGATCCGTGGGAATTTTGAAATCTTTCAGCTCAGCGGTGAGCTCGGGAATTGTCCTCTGTTTCTCCCGGGAGTGAAGGTCGGCAAGCAGGATCTGGCTGAGCTTCCTGCTGCCCGGTTCGTTCTCAACGTTGCCGCTGGATGTCACCTGCAGCTCATGGTTGCTGTACATCTTTACCGGCTGTTCATGAGTATCTCCCTGGCCATTCTTCAGCCATCGAGTCATCCATTGGTAGATGGCTTCCCTGCTGACGAGAGGCAGGCCGTGAGAACCGGGGCCCATCAGGTAACCGACATTGTCTTCTGCGTGGTAGAGCGAATACCATCGCCGCGCTTCGTCGTAGACCATGCGGACGCCTTCATGGCTGAAGTGGTACTGATCGGTCTGCGTGGTCTCGAGCAGCCATGGCGTGGGGGCAGATTGCTCTACAAAATCGGCGGTATCCAGTCCGCTCGCCAGAAAATCGGGAAAGATCATTTCCGCATCCGGCCCCATGGTGGCAAACAGCACGCGAAACGAGGCCGGATAACAACTGGGAATCACAACCTTGAGCCGATCGTCGAGCCCACCCACGAAGGTTGTGAGCGCGCCACCGCCCGAGCAACCCGCTGCGCCCAGGCGAGACGCATCCACATCCGGCCGGCCGGCAAGATAGTCCAGCGACCGCATCGCATCCCAGATGAAGTAGCGCGCCAGCCCCTGGCCAA
The DNA here is from genome assembly GCA_035507705.1 of Acidobacteriaceae bacterium. Lineage (GTDB taxonomy): Bacteria > Acidobacteriota > Terriglobia > Terriglobales > Acidobacteriaceae > PALSA-350. The sequence continues at coordinate 51,590 of DATJNV010000100.1, read as the reverse complement.
TCAGCAGGGTTTGCGCTGCCATTTCGATATGCTCCGGCACGGACCAGCCCGCCAGCGGTGCGTCGATCTGCGGGCTGTACGTCTGCACCCGTTCTCCCTGCCCGATCGGGTCGAAACAGAGAACCACAAATCCTTTCAGTGCAAGATTGGCCGCGACACGCTGGTCCTCGGGCTTCCCTTCCTGCGTATGCCCCGCCTGCAAAAGCACCCCCGGATAACGGCCAGGTTGATTGGGACGATAGACGTCTGCCGTAACGTAAAAGCCAGGCAGGCTCTCATAGACGACTTTCTCGATGGTGTAGGAGTCATTCCGGATCACGCCGGTGATTCGGGCATGAAGCGGGCCGTGGTAATCGGGCAAGCCCCCGAGGTCGTCGAGAAGTGCGGCGCGAACCAACTGTTTCCTCGACTGCGCCTCGGCGATCGTTCGAATGGCGCGAATTTTCTCCGCCCGTTGGTCGAGTTGCTGCTGCGCGATACCGTTCATCCAGGTGAGCAGCGGATTCTGCGAGGTCTCCTCCGCCGCGAGCCCGGTCAGGATAAGCATCGCAATAATAACTGTTACGTATGTCGACCACCTGCCCGGTAGGGTACTGGCACAGCGAACAGCAATCTTTGAACTATGCCGATTGCATCGCATCACAATAGACTCTCCGGCAGTTGTTGATTCGAAATGCAACGCTGTGCTTTCCGTGCGCGAGAAGCGGCCGAAACCTGGAGCGAGACGGTTGCAAGTTAAAGGACGCTCCCTATCCTTTTTAGGGACAGTATCTTTTCCTAGCTCCCATTTCTACGGACTGGATCGAGACATAATTTCAAAATTATTTCCCTCTGTCAATTAACTCAGGGGTAATTATGCGGTCGGGACATGATATATTTTAGATTCAAAAACAAGTGCAGGACACTCAAAAATGAGTCGGATGCCGTGGAAGAATGGACTCCCACGGCAAACCAGCCGCCGTTTCCCCTATAGCCGGCGCTTTGGTAACGCTCGCAAGGCTGCTAACGACAAACCTGACACCAGAATCAGACACGACAAGGAGAAAGATGGGCACACGGGTAAGAAGACTAGCCGGCCGAACGAAAAACGCAGCGGCAAAAACTTCGTATGCTCGTCCGGTGGAAGTACTCGATAAGCTCGAGCAAAAGGAGCTCAGTATCCTTCATCTGATCCATTCCGGGAGCAATTGCTCCCGCCTGGAACTGGCCGGGCAGACGAACCTCAGCCCGGCATCGATCACCTCCATCGTCCAGCGCCTGATCACGAAGGATCTTGTCGTCGAGTCGGAGCCGGTCCGCTCTCAGCTCGGACGCCGGCCCGTCCCCTTGGAAATCCGCGGGGACGCTGCGTACCTCGTCGGAGTTGATATCGGCTCCTTTTATCAGCGCATTCTCATCACGGATATCAACGGAAAAATCGTATATAAATCGCAGCGTCAAACCGCGATGTGGGAGGGGCGCAAGCGCGTTCTGGAAAGAACCTTCCAGGCTGTCCACGAGGCCATTCGCTCGTCCCGTTTATCGCGGGATGCGATCAAGGGGATCGGCATTGCCCATTCCGGAGTTATCGACAGCGAGGCCGGCCTGGTGCTTTGTTACCCGCGCCCGGGACAGATGGCGGAATGGAAAAACGTGCCCCTGAGAGATCTCTTTCAAAAAGAATTCAAGGTTCCCTGCCTGCTGGAGGACAGCGTGCGCACCACGGCGACGGCGGAGAAAACCTTCGGCCTGGGCAAGGAGCTCAGTAACTTTATATACATCGACGTCGGTATGGGGATCGGCGCGGGCATTTTTTTGGACGGAAAGCTCTATCGCGGAACTGGTGGAAGCGCCGGCGAGTTCGGACATATCACCGTCGATGAAAATGGCCCACTGTGCTCGTGCGGAAATAACGGCTGCCTGGAAACGGTCGCGTCCTGTGCCGCGATCATTCAGAATGTTCGCGCCGCGATCGAGCAAGGCATCGATTCCAAAATACGCGATCTAGTGGACGGAGACCTGAAGAAAGTGAGTATCGAGATCATTGCCCAGGCAACTAAGGAAAATGACAGCCTGGCCTTCAGAGTCCTTCAGAAGGCGGGCTCCTATATCGGCATCGGGCTGGCAGATCTCGTCAATCTTCTGAATCCCGGGGCCATGATCTTCGGAGGGGCCCTTTTTCGCGCAGTTCCACAGCTTCTGATCGATCCCTTGAGTCGAATCATCAGGCAACGCTCGCTCGAAAAATCGGCCAATGAAGCCCGGCTGCTCGCTTCCCCGCTTGGCGGAGAAGCATGCGCGTTGGGCGCTTCCCGGCTGATGGCGGAGCGAATCCTGGATGACCTTTATGCCGGCGTACCGTCGATCGCGCCCCGCCGGGACTCGAACGAAGAGCCGCGCCGCGTTGCACAAGTTGGCCGAGCGGCGGCTGTCCGGCAATAGCGGCAGCTTCTTTGTTTGGTGGCGATTTAGTATCCGACGCTGTGACATGTGCCACAGGCGGTGGGCGCCTTGCGGAGGCGATGACAGTTAACGCAGGAGGCCATGGACATATCCTTCTCCTGCCGGAGGGTATCCAGCTCCGTCACCGGACCGTGGCATATTGAGCATCCGACATTTGCATTCCGGTGCATTTGATGATTGAAGAAGACAAAGCCGGGCAGGGAGTAAATTCGAACCCAGTCTATCGGCTCTCCTGCCTTTGCAAACGTTGACAGTTTTTTGATCGCCGGATCGTCACGCATCACCGTGCGATGACAGCTCATGCATTCTTTAGCGTTCGGCAGCGAGAAATCCTTGCCGTTTGACGAGAGAAGGTGACACTGCTTGCATCCCATTCCCGCGGCGGCATGGCGGCGATGGCTGAATGAGACCGGCTGTGCGGGCGCAGAAAACGAGCCGGCTGCAGCAGGCGGCTCGCTTCCGGATGCAGCGCCTACTCCAGTTCCCTCCGCCAACAACTTTGCCTGGGCCGGGCTTGTCTGGCCTTTCGGAAAGAGAGCGTAGGCCACCAATGCAGCGGGCCCTGGACCGCCGCCCTCGATGTTTCCCCCGGGGCCGATGGCAAGCACCACGAATTGCCGCTTGCTATTGCTTCCAAAGTAAGTGAGCGGAGTCGCATGCCCATTCGATTCGAGCCGCGTAACCCATAGCTCCTTACCCGTCTGAGCATCGAAGGCTCGGAACCGCCGGTCTGAGGAAGCGGCGATGAACACCAGTCCTCCAGCGGTTACGATCGAACCTCCCAAATTATAAAGGCCTGTTTTGGGAACTCCCTTCGATTCGAGATCGTCGACAACTCCCAGCGGGACCTTCCAAACAATCTTGCCAGTATCCAGATTGATGGCATTCAACGTTCCCCAGGGCGGCTGCTGGCATGGATAGTGTTTGCTATCCCAAAACCGCGCGTAGGTACCCCATGGACTATCCCACAGATATTTCTCTGGCGAGCCGGGAGGCTGCGTCTTGATTTCGCCGACAGTACCCAGCTCGCTTAAATTCACAAACAGATAGTGGGATGATGGATCGAACGAGGCGCCCGACCAGTTGGCTCCGCCGAGCGTGCCGGGAAATGCGAGCGTAAGCGTACTACGCCAAGGGTCGAAAAGATGCGAAGGGAGAACCGATCCGAATTTTTCGAGGCATTCCTGATGCGACTCCGCCGTGACATTCGTGATGTCCTCTCGCGTAATTGAAGTTCTCGCCAGGGGCGGCGGCGCCACAGGGAATGGTTGTGTCGGCCAGCTTTCTTCTCCCGGGATCTCGCTCTTGGGAACTGGCCGCTCCTGAATCGGAAAGAGCGGCGTGCCGGTAAGCCGATTGAAGACGAATACAAAACCCGTCTTAGTGGCCTCTGCGACGGCGGGAATCTCGCGTCCCTCCCGGTGCAGCGTCATTAGTACCGGCTGACAGGCGGGATCATAGTCCCATAGATCGTGATGGATGATCTGGTAGTACCAGACCAGCTTTCCAGTTTGCGCGTTGAGCGCGACCAGAGAATCTCCAAAGAGATTTTTTCCCTTGCGATCCGCGCCGTAAAAGTCGTAGGTCGGTGATCCGACGGGCAGAAAGACAAGGCCATTCTGGAGATCAACACTGAGCGGGCCCCACGCATTGGTTCCCGAGCGGTCTTTCCAGGAGCCGGCGGCCCACGTTTCATTTCCGGTTTCGCCAGGCTTGGGTACCGTATCGAATTGCCAGACCAGCTTGCCTGTTCGCGCGTCGAATGCCCTGATCGCTCCGCTAGGGCCCTTGGAGGGATGCTCCTGTACCTCCGAGCCTACGATGATCAGGTTCCTGTAGACAACCGGGGGCGACGTCAAATCATATTTCGCCCTGGGCCATGCGGTTGCAACTCCCTGGCGAAGATCGATGGCGCCATTCATGCCGAAGCTTTTGCAGGGCTTTCCATTCGCAGCGTTCAGCGAAAAGAGGCGCGCATCCGGAGTGACGTAATAGATCCTCCGATCGACGGCCTGATTCCCTTCTCCACAGAATCCGCCGGCGGCCGCTTCCCAATACGCCACACCCCGATTCACGCCAGCTTCCCGGCTCTCAGGAACGGCATGTCCGGGATCGAAGAGCCATTGCTGTTCGCCCGTTTCAGCATTGAGGGCGATGGCTTTTCCCGCTTGCGTTGCAAAGTAAAGGGTGTCACCGATCATGAGGGGAGTGGCTTCGAAGGCGATGACGGAATTGCTCGGGCTCGCCGGCAATTCATAGGTCCATGCTCGTTGAAGCTGCGAGACGTTGGAGCGGTCAATCTGTTGCAGTGAAGAAAACCGCATCCCGCCCGGATCGTTGCCATAAAATTGCCACTCGCCACCGGTTGCATTCGGAACGGGCTGACCCAGGGTCGAAGACACGAATAAGCTGTTCAGCAGAAAGGCATAAATGAGAATGCCTTTGGCAGATCTCATGTCGAGTATCTTGCCATTATTCGAAGTATTCACTTTTATTGAGCCTATTGTATGCTGAACCATCGATGCGAGCCCTTTGTCTTGTCGTGCTATCTCTTTCTTTGGTTTCTTCGCGGGCACAAACAGGTTCGACCTCAGGCCCCGCCGAATTGACGAGAGCAAGCGATCTTCTGAATCACGGCCATCCTGCCCAGGCGATTGACATTCTGCAAAAGCTAACAGTCGTCGAGCCACCGATTGCAGGCGCGCAACACGAGTTAGGTACCGCTTACTACAGCATTGGCGACTTGCCGAAGGCGAAGGAGGCTTTCGCCAAGGCAATCGAGCAGGATCGGTCCGACCAGGATTCTGTACAGATGGAGGGCCTCACCTTATACCGGCTCGGCCGTCCGGATGCAGCTGTCCCTTACCTCCAACGCGTAGTGCAAGCGAATCCAAACACAAATGCCGACGCGCAAACTATTCTCGGTTTGTGTTTTATAAGACTGAATGATTTCGATCATGCGCGGAGCACATACGCAACGTTATTCGGACAGCCTCCCGATTCCGCAGCGTCCTTTCTTCTGCTCGCCACCATTCTTCGGCAAATGGATCTCCCAGCGTCGGCGGAGGTCCAGGCGAAGAAGGCGCTCGACATCGCACCCAGCTTGCCAATGGCCCATTTCATGTTGGGAGAATTCGCGGCACAGAAATCGGATTATGGCCAGGCCGCGCGCCAATTTGAGGACGAGCGGCGTTTCAATCCCGACTTCGCACCCGCGTATGAAAGCCTGGGCGATGCATACATGCACCTGGGCCAGCTGCCCGAAGCACAAATGGCTTTGACCAAGGCCATCACACTGGATGCGAATCTCACCAGCGCCTTCGCCAAGCTGGGCGCAGTGTTGTTGCGCCGCCAGGACGTTCAGACTGCCATCATGTATCTGGAACATGCAGAAAAACTGGACCCGGGCGACTTCGAAACGCACGCGGTTCTTGCCCAAGCCTATAGGCGAGTGGGGCGAGAAGACGACGCCAGACGAGAGAATGCGATCGCGGACAAAAGCCACCATTAAGTTAACTCAACTCGACATGAACGATTTCCGCCGCATGCAAAGATGGAATGACGGCGGCCACGTATCCATCCTTCGTCGTGAAGGGTACGCTTTGCCGGGAGCGGACCAGGTGAACTCCCTTTGCGGTGCGCCCTTCCGGCAGCAGGATGCGCGCGGGAATATTGTTCAGAGGCACGAACTCCTGCCGCATCCGTCCGTCCGATGCGTCTTTGAAGCCGACATTGGCCAGCACCCACAAAACGAGATCACCGCCTGAGGTCTTGCGCATCACCCCGTAGACCCCCCTGGGTGCATCGATGGTAAACGGAGGTTGCGCATCACGGGCCAGGTACCGGACAGTCGCAGCAAGAACGGTTCGCAACGAGGCAACGCGGCTCGAGATATAGTGAGCTTCGAGGCTTCCTGCGATATAGATCGTCCGCCCTTTACCCAGATTATTGACGATCATTGCCGGGCCCATCACCTTATCCATGCCCAGGTTCCAGCACTCGGCAATCACACGCGCGGACCCCGTTGCTGCTACAGGGATCAATTGCGTATCTCCCATGAAACGATCGCCAGGCCTGTATCCGCCCAGGCAGGGATGTGCCTCCGTCGGGCGGTAGTACATCTCCGGCAGAGCACCGGGGGCGCCTCCCTCTAACTCCACGCCCAAAACGTCGCGGAGCATTCCTCCCGGCGGCACCTCGCCCACATCATTACAGAGACCCGTGTCGTATGTCGCCAGCAGACTGCCGCCGCTACGAACCCATTCGCCTAACATCCGGGCCTGCTCCTGGGAAAGTCCTGAAGCACCACACAGGGCCACGACACGCTGGCGGCTCAACCATTCCGGAGTCATCTCGGTGCTCGGCTGGACATCGAGGCTCAGGTGCGCATCGAGCATCGCCAGAACAAACCCCTGGCTCATCTCCACGTTCCAGCTTTCTCTTCCCGTACGCCAACCCTGCAACGCTTCCCAACTCATGACCACAGACACGTAAGGCACCGGTACGCTGTCTTTGATCAAGGGCTCGGCGCGTTGCATCACAGCATAGATCTCGCGAACCGGCTGGTCGCTGCCGCTGCCAATACCGTAGTACTTACGATTGAGGGCAACGTAGAGGGGCAGATTTCCGCACGCGAGGTTGGTGTAACCCTCCATCAGAATTTCTTCGCTGTCCTCGAGGTTGGTGCAGTGGACAGCGAATGGTTTGCAGTGCGGCGGCTGGTTGAAGTTGGAAACGCAATAGCTGCCCAGATACATCTGCGCAATCTTGCCATAGGGCCTAGCCATGGACGCGCCCATGAGGCCTCTTGCCAGGCGTTCATAGATCTGCGTACTGTGCTCCACCATAAAGCCATCGGGAATGCGATACTGCGTCCGCAAGGAGTGTTCGCGCCAGGAAGCGCCGTTATGGCAGAGCATGAACTTTCCGCTGCGATGCAGTATTTCCCGGCACGCCTCTAAATCCTCGAGGTTCACCTGGTTCCACCAGCGAAACCAGGCGATTTTGGCTTCCAGATCAGCCTGGTTCTGCAATCGATCGAGATCCATGTTGCTTGCCGCGCGGAAACCCCTCCGGCACGATTCGCAATAGCAGACGCCGGTGTATTCAAATGCGCTGGGCGCGTCGAAGTACACGCCATCGATATCGTGCTCGCTGAGCTCACGCACCATCTGGCGCAGGGCCTGGCGATAGACACTGCTGGTCGAGCACACCCTCATGCTCGATCCCCAGCCATAGCCAGTAAGGGGATTCGCATCGAGTTTACCGTCGGGGCCGTGCAGCGCCCAGTCAGAAAATTGAGGATGCTGTTCGATCCATCCCCGATTCATGGTGCTGCCGGCAAATTTCCAATAACAGTAAATGTGAATACCCGCCTTGCGGCACGCAGCCGACACTTCGTTGATCAGGTCGCGTCCCTTGAGCCCAGGTACCTCAGGCAGGACCTTGCTGGGGTAAAAGGCAAAATCGCAGAGCGGCTGAAAGCGCAGCGTATCGCCGCCGAGTTCTTGCACAATGCGGACCAGTCGTTCGGCATCGAATGCCTGCATGTAGGGAAAGACCGGCTCGGTGTACCCTTCGAAATAAATCGCCCGTGAATAGTGGAGCCAACCGGGTGGCGTGTAACCGTCGTGCGCGGGCTGGCCTTCTGGCAACATGCTCTGACCAGAACTGCTCAATGCCCCGGAGGGTGGGACCGGAAGTGCCGCCGATGCAGCAAGCGCGGCTGAATTCTTCAGGAAAGCTCGTCTATCCATGGTCCTCCTCTTAGATTGCCGGTAACCCATTCAATTCGCGGGCTGGCGCATCCTTCAGGCTGACGGCAGTTGAAGCTGCTTGCGGAGAAATTCGAATGTCCCCTTACCGTTGATGGTATGCGGTCCCTCGAAATACTCTATGGCAACGCGATCTGCTATCCCTAGGTGTTCATAGAAATGCTGCACGAGCACATATTGCGCCGCAATGGCTTCATCCGTTTTGATCGGATCGCCTCCGTCCGCCCATCCGTGCTCAACCATGAATGGCCGTGGAGCCATAAGGCAGGCCAGTTCCGCATAGTTGACCACGTTGGCAAAGTTGAACTCGTACAGGTCGTAACTATCATCGAAGGGAAATACCCCTCGTGAATCAACGTCGGTCATACTCCAAACGATGTCATTGAAGTCTCCCGAGCAAATGTCCAGGGCATAACGATCCAGAAGCGGCGGGACACGAATCGCCGTTTTTCCTCCATACGACATGCCATAGAAGCCAATCCGATCCGGATTGACGAAAGACTGCTGCGATAACCAGTTCAGCACCTGCTGATGCTGGCCAAGGACGAAGGAGAACATCTCGAGCTTCAATGGGTGGCCGAGGTGATAGATGGCACGAAAGCGTTCCGCGCCGAAGAAAGGATTCTGCGGAGAGTAAGTCACAAATCCCAGGTTGGTAATGCTCACCGCAAACTGGCGATAGAATTGGCTGTCAAAACCAGGGTCGGCGACCTCCTGCACCCGGGCTTCCAGCCCGTGTTGGCAGACGACGACAGGACGACGCTCGCCCGGCTTGAGATCCTTGGGGAGCAAAAGAATTCCGTATTCCTCGACTCCCTCCCAGACATCCATGACTACTTCATAACCGAGCAGCCGAGGCGTATTGTAGACAAGACGCGTGCGTGCGTTAGGAGGAATGGCCGGATCGGGCAGACGCCCGAAGATTTCATTCCATACCTCGTCGCGCAATACACGTGTGGACTCCACCCACCGTTGGGCGGAAGAGCTGTCGGCACGCGACCAGAACTCGGCGCGGCGTTCATGCGACTTTTTGGCCAGACCCTGGGTAAACGCGACCATTTGATCGAACTGCACATGTAACCGCGATTGTGCGCTGGTTCCCTGGCGCGTTCTTTGCGGAGCGTTGCCTGAGGCTGTCAGCGGCGCGCGCACACCGAGCGCACCCAGCAGCGCCACCAGAGTCTCTTCACCCCCAGGAAGACCGGTACCGTTTTCGCGCTCGATCAAGTGGAAATGCCCGCCAACGCCGAGGTGATCGAAGATGGGCTGCACACGGGCTGCTTCGCGCCGCACGGATTGAATGGGCGGGGTGCTTAAACGTCCTACGGGACAAGCCATGTTCGAACGCCCATCCACAGCAGGCGGCGGCCCATTGACTTCGGGTCCTCGACATGCTTCCACGATCAATGTCCGCGGCGTAATCAGGCTGGCGATCTCGGCGTCTCCGAACTCGCGCAGCAGGCCCCAGACATTCCGGTAGATAGGTTCCTCGGAGACATTCTCACGCTCGTCAAAGTACCCGCTAACCACTGTCGCCTCGATGCGTGCATCCAGAGCGGAGGCATAAAACGCGATCAAACCTCCTTCTCCGTATCCCATCACTCCAATGGGCGTCTTTGGTTGCTGCGCCGTAAACCAGTCCACAGCTGCCAGCACCTTCTGTACTTCATAGCCGATGATGTGACGACCCAGTTCGTAAGCAATCCGATAAACGAACTCACGGTGTGGCTCGTTGGTCATTCTGATCGCCGGGTTTCCAGAGTAGGTATCCTCCCGGTTGATGAGCATGGGAACGAGCACCTGACAGCCATTCTCCGCAAGACGCCGGGCAAATTGCGCTTTCGCAGGGACACCATCCGCGAGACCGGTTAGCATTTCCGGAGTCCAGTCAGCATCGGGGATTGCGATCACGCGTGCCTTCGCGGGGCTGGCGGGTTGAAGAAGCAAGCCCTCCGCCTGCATTCCACACATGCCAAAATCGACAGCATCGAATACAGGCCAACGGGCCTCCAGTACCGAATAGTTCTGCCCCCTGCCGACTTCTGCGGGTTGTCCCGCGTGCGCGATGATTTCGATGGTGACGGGCGATACGCGCGGGTCTACCGCCCCCGCTATTTTGCGCAGGTTTTCGCGATGCTGCCCCACGGATTTTTCGTATGCCTCAGCGGAGTAGTAATCCCAATGCCAGAGTCGGGCTCTCTCTTGCGGAGCTTGCTTAGTACGCGTACGGAGATACTCGACAATCCCATCTTCCATCTGGAAGACGAGATCTCCTGTTTGCGTCAACGGCGTCGTGCCTGCCAAGACGGGCGCCGGAGGTCCAGGCGTCGTTGCCCAGGCTTGCGGAACATCCGCATTGGCTGCCCAGGAACAGGAGCGAAGCAAACCGGCAGCTGCGAGAGACTTCGCAGATTGAGCAAGGAATTGCCTACGAATCACGATTTCTCCTAATCGTCAGGACTCGCGCTCCAGCAAGAGCCGTGCTGCGTTCCCTTCCGTAAGGGCCGTCTTTTGATCAGCCGTCAAATCAGATTCGCGAATCTTCAGCAAAGCTGATTCGAAATAGAAAAATGGATAAAAAGATCCGAAGACAACTCTATCGGGGCTAGTTGCAGCCAGCAACGCCTCGAGGCCCCCAATCCCTTCGTTCTTCGCCATGTCGAAATAGACATTGTTCGCTTGGCAAAGCGCAACCACGTCTGAATTCTTGTTTCCGGCCCAATGCGCGCCATTCAACAGAACCAGCTTCAACGTGGGCAACCTGGCAACGAGGGGTCCTAGCGGTGCGGGATCCGTGGGCATGGCCATCATCCATGGAATCTGCGTGCGCGGATCCTCCATGGAGAGCGCAATCTGCACAATCAGGCGCCGGCTCGCAGCCAACGTGAGCAGCCTTACGAAATCGGTGTCGGAGAGCGGGTAACGGTGATAGCTGGGATACAGACGAATCCCTGGCATGCGATGATCTTCCTGGCATCGCCGCAGGTCCTCTTCCCAGTCCGGTGATTTGGGATTGACAACTCCAAAGGGCACCAGGAAACCCGCGCCCTGATCGCGGCAGGCAGCAGCGAGCCTCGCATTCACTCCGCTGACGTCGCGGCAGAAGAGCGCTTCAAAGCTTCCAGCCCAGGCTTGTCTGACCCCTTTGTGCTTCAGCTGCGCCACCAGGTCTTCCGGTGTATCTCCCGAGAGCCGGCGAAACGGCCACTGAAACAAATGAACGTTCGTATCGATCAAGAGGCCAGTCCTTTAGCCTGCAAGACAGGTTGCAGCAGGCGGCGAAGGTTGCCACCTAGAATCATCTCTTTAGCTTCATCGGGAATGTTGGCGCCAAGAACTTTGCCAACCTGCGAACCAAAGCTTCGGCCACCTACATCGCTGCCGTAGACGATTCTCTCCGGGCCCAATTCGCGAACAGCCATCTCGGTGAAGCCCGCAGTTGGGTCAGAGCCTGCAATTTCAGCCCAGATGTTCTTGCAATCGCGGATAGCACGGATGCCGAGTTCCCAGTTGCCGCCGGTGTGCATGCACACAAATTTTCCTCGTGGATGACGGCGCGCCAACTCGACCAGGTCGAAAGGAGTCGAATCGCCGGGTCCATTACCCAACGAGTTTATCCACGTATGCTGGTAGATGGGCACGTTCAGCGAAATGGCTCGCTCCACAATGGGATCTAGAGCCGGCGAGTTGCATCGTACGTCGGTTTCGATTTCTCCAATGCTGACCATCGGCCCATCGCGGACGCACCGGTCGAATTCCTGGAGGCAAAAGTCAACATTGTCAGGACTGATGTATAAGGAGCCATAGGCGCGGTCGGGAAAGTGCTTGACCGCCCGCATCACGCGATCGTTCTCTATGCGCACCTGCTCGGGAGTGGGATGATATTCGAACTCCTCAAAACCCTGGGAGAGGATGACGCGTTCGATGCCAAGCCGGTCCATGTGCCGGATGAGCAGTTCGAGACGATCTTCGGGCGTATTGCCGGCCATCGCACCCAGGTGGCTATGAACATCCCAGATTCTGAATCGCTTTTCGGTCAGCGCGGAGAACGGTACCTCATAACTGCGTGCAGGCGCATGAGATGCAAAGAGACCTGCGAGCATACTCTTTACGACTGTACGCCGATCTACCGCCATAGCCCGATTTCCTACCCGCCAGAAAAGTCAGGAGACTGCCGAGACTGCCGCCTGGAATACCTCTCACCTACGCCTATCGTAACAATCTGTAGAGCAATTCCGATCGGTGGGATCGCAAACTTTTTACGTCAAAACCTGGAGGCAACCTGAGTTACCAGCAGGGGACCGGGAATAGCGAATCAAAAGTTCAACTTGGCGCCCAGTTGACCGACGCGCGGACCAGCATCTGAGGTGATGGAGCCGAATGCAGTGCCTGAGGCATAGTTGCCGTTGACGACTCCACCTCCGTAAAACTGGGTATGGTTGAAGGCATTGAAGAACTCCGCGCGAAATTCGAATGTAACGCGTTCGTAGATCTTCACATCCTTCAGTAGCGCCAGGTTCCAGTTATTCAAACCAGGGCTGTGCAGGAATCGGCGAGGCGCATTTCCCTGTCCACCAAGAGGCTCCTGGCTAAAGAGGGAATTGTTGAGAAACGACTTACCGTGCCTCGGGTTCTTATCCCCGTAGAACGAAGCGCCCGTGCCAAATTGGAGCACCGGCTCGTCGGTCGACCCGCTGAAGGTCAGTCCCGTATTGCCCATCAGGGACCGGTCATCGGTCTCCGTGATCATGACCGGCACGCCACTGGAAAACTGTGTCATGCCTGACAATTTCCAGCCGCGCGTCGCCTGGTTGTCTTTCCTGAAGAGCTGATCCCAGGGCATCTCCCACGTGTAGCTCGCGGCAAAGCTGTGCGGCAGATCAAAGTAAGAGGGTCCGCGGAAGTGGTCGTGATCTCCATACGTAAATATCTGATCGCCGAAGCCCGATCCATTGTCGATCGATTTGCTGTACGTGTAGCTGAACAAGGCCGAGAAACGCGTTCCGGTTTTGCGCAGCGTGGCTTCCAGTGCGTTATAGCTTGAGCTGCCAAGCGTAAGCTCGTACTGATTGACCGCGAAGTTGGAACCGAAAGGTCCACGCGTACCATTGATGACGCCGCCGCCCACCGGATAATAGATGCTATTCTCACCCCCCGGCCCGCAGGTGACACCATCCGTGGTCTGATTGGGCTGACTGACACTTAAGCAAAGAGCCGGATTGCCCGGGTTATTGTTGCCGACCACGATCAGGTGGCGGCCGAATGTACCCACATAAGTTAGGCTCGCGACCATGTTCGTGGCGAGCTCACGTTGGAACGAGAGATCGACGTGTTCCGAATAAGGAGTTTTGGAAATACGCAGCGGATTGGAGTTTCCACCGAGGGGCTCGTAGTTGGCCCAGTTAATCGAAGACGGATCAACGGGGGGAAGCGGGAACCTTTGGCCCAGGCTCAAGCCACTGTCGCGGTTAAGAAAGGGCTTTTCAAACAGAACCGGGGCGCTGTTGTCATAAAACAGATGGGTTGGTGGCGCTGAAAAGTTGAAGGTATTGGCGCCCTCTACGTTGGTGTAATACATTCCGAATCCGGCGCGGATGCTGCTCTTGCCCTCGTCGCCAAAGATCGAGTGCATGAATCCATCGTCCACATGCGGAGTGTAGGCCAGCGAGATACGAGGTCCAAAGTTATTGAAGCGTGTGAGGGCCCCACTGCGCCGGGCGACGCCCGCATCGCCCGGAAAGACATATCCCGTGGGTGCTGTAGGATACTGGGTTGACTGTATGCCGAGTTGCACAACCGGGCTCGCGTTGTGCGCGTCTTCCCAAAAAGGATCAACATCCCAGCGCAGCCCAAGGTTCGCAACCAGGCGTTTATTCACTCGCCAGCTATCCTGTCCGTAGATGCCCACGTAGTAGTTCCGCAGGTTCAGGACCGCCGGAGTGCCCTGGTAATAGGAGGCCGGGGCGCCGATCAACATGTCCGCGAAATCGATACCTGTCTCTTCGCCCGTAAAACCAAAGGCTCCGTTGCTGGCATTGTTGGGATGAGCAATGTCCACCTTATCCCAATGGGTCGCCGCTCCAAATTTCAACGTGTGTGAGCCGATGACCTTAGAAAAGTCATCCTGGATCCCGTATAGGTTATTGTTCTGGGTAAGAACGGTATTCGCCGGCCCCAACCCGAAACCATTCAAGCTGATGGACGGGTAATTTTCGTATTGGGGAGCTTCCGTGAAGATTCCGAGATCTTGCGCGCTCGCGAATCCAATGGACTGAGGAGAGGTGCCCTGGTGAGCCGAACTGTCCAGTGAGGAATTGCTGTTTATCGTCCAATTGCCGTTAAGAACATTCACTGCGGAACTACCAAACCGTGAGGTGAGGCTCACAACATAAAGCTGAGCTTTTCCCTTCGCCGTGGTCGGAAAGCCAGGAACGGTGCTTCCGCCCCATCCGGCGTAAGGGAGGATATTGCTCCACGGATCAGTATGGTAATACCCGGAGATGCTTCCGTATTTCGTGTCGGCATCGATGCGGACACCGCCCTTATCGTCATTCAGCGTTTCCGGGAAAGCCGATGTGATGTAGTAGCCGGCACTCCCTCCGGAGGGCGGCGTGGTCTGCGCCGGGATCAGTTTATTGATGTAGGGGGCGACCGGCGACCATGCGGCCTGGGGAATTTTCGCGTTTGGGAAAACGCATTGCGAGTTCGAAGTACAGCTGTTCGTGTAATAAGGTTCCCCATTCGTCACCGTGTAGCCCAACCTCTGCGTAAGGAGACTGGCATAATATGGACCACTTACATTCCCCGTGAGCAGACTGGCCTCGTCGGAAAAATCACCTGTGATTTCGGACGCAGTGGGAACGAATTGCTTGCCCGAGCTTTGCCCGACGGTCTGACGTGTGCTTTGCCAGTCGCCGAAGAAGAATATCTTGTTTCGCCAAATCGGTCCGCCAAGCACGCCACCGAACTGATTCTGGCGGAACTCACCTTTTTGCTTGGTAAGGTAGTCGGCAGCGTTGAAATTGGGGAGACGCAGGAACTCGAAAACCCCACCATGAAACTGATTGGTACCGGATTTCGTGACAACGTTCACCAGACCGCCGCTATAGTTTCCGTATTCAGCATTAGCATCGGCGGTGATGATACGGAACTCGGCGATCGAATCCAGCGTGGGAATCAGAAACGTGCCGCCGCTGTATCCTTCCACGGTATTGGCGCCGTTCACCATATAACCATTGTGCGTATTCTGGCCGCCGGAAATGTCGAGCAGTCCGTTGTTCAGAGAATTTGCCGGCTGCTCCGAGCCAAATTCTGCCGTTTGAAAGGGGACAACACCCGGCTGAAGAGCCAGCAGGTCTGTGTAGGCTCTCCCGTTCAGCGGCAGGTTCGTCATTTCTCTCCCGCTGATCACCTCGCCAACCTGAGCTGATTCGGTCTCTACCTGAGCTTCCGTGGAAGTGACCGTGACCTCTTCAGATGCCGAGCCAACCTTTAGCGCTGCATCTGCACGCAGGGATGTATCGACATCGACGAGCAAGCCTGTTCTCTCAAACTTGGAGAAACCAGTTTTCGTAAAAGTGACGGTGTAGTGCCCCAGAGGCAGCGCAGGAAACCGGTAGAAACCTGCCCCATCCGTCTGAACCGTTTGCATGACTCCGGTCTCGATACAGCGGAGTTGCACGGTGACATCCGGTACAACGGCTCCCTGCGCATCCAGCACGGTTCCGGAAATATTTCCCGTAGCAACCGCAAGCGCCAACTTGGCCGTGAGCATGAAAATCAGGAAAACCGCGGCTATTGTGGCCTTCAACCGGAAATGGCAAAGCTCGCCAAACACGCTTCTCAGCAGCGCCATGCGTGTGAGGCCCGCCTTGCTGCTCGATTGACAGCGTGAGGGCTGCAACAGAGTGTAGTGTTCGGCATTCACCGTTTTTCTCCTTTTTCGCTTTTACAGAGATTCAGAAACGGGATTCATCGCTATTGAGTGCCGCTTAGACACCAGGCGGTCTCAGCCCCAAGTGGCCCAGTAAACCGACGGCGAAAACTCACGCCATGCACGAAGCGGCCGCTCCCCACTGGTTGCTCCTTTGATAAGACCCGATACGGAGGCGCCATTTGGTCAAAGGGTGAAAGAGCCAACACCGAACTTGTTGCAAAAATGAAATAACTGCCAAATCTTGATGAAGGGTTTTTAGCAGGCAGATAATGCATTGTCAACATGAATCTTCCTGAAAATCGGGGTGGATACCCGCCGAGATTAAGTTTTCTCAATTAATACCGTCCTAGTCCTGGCTTTTTTCGTGCATTTCGTTCCGAAATAAAATAAAGCAACCTTCCCGTCGACATTTTTCGGTGATTGCGGGTTTTTCCACGCGTCAGCGAAACGTGCCCTTCAAGAGCGTGAAGTGCCGCCCGGGCGGTAAAAAGCATTATTCGAAGTGGAATTCGCGAAGTAGCGTGAGCTCGAAATAGTGAAAAGCAAGGTGACGCTCATGTACCAGGCAAAAGCATATGCCGCTTCCGGTCCTGCTTCTCCGTTGACTACAGCTTCCCTTCAACTGCGGGTTCCGGGGGAAAAGGACGTGCAGCTTGAGATCTTGTTCTGCGGGATCTGTCACTCGGATCTGTATCAGCTACGGAACGAGCGGTTTTTTAGCGGGCCTTCCGACTAGTCAGTTCTGCGGAGGATCAAGGACGAAATCCGAGCGGGTGCTCCGCGTTCCACTCCTTTTGTGAGAGGGCCATGCGAAGGCGCAGCAATGGTCGCGCCAACGGTCACCGCTTGTTTCGTGTAGCATGCTATTTCGTAATCGCCAAGGAGCATCCGCTTGAAACTGCTGGCAAAATTCAACCTTCTGTTGATCGCGGTTTTCGGCTTAGGCCTCTTCCTGATCGCCTACGAGGCGCAAAGCTTTTTGCAGGAGCAGGCGCAGGCCGAAGTGCTGCGCGAGGCCGGCCTGATGGCGGCCAGCGCTTTAGCCACTCGCAACTACACCGACCACTACATCACGCCCGTGATCGAGAAAACTACGGAACATGCAAACACTTTTCTCCCCCAGGCCATTCCCTTCTTTGCCTCGACCACCACGTTCGAACAGCTCCGCCAAACCTATCCGGACTATACCTATAAGGAAGCCGCGTTGAACCCGACGAACCTGCGTGATCGGGCCACGGATTGGGAAGCGGACATTATCAATTATTTCCGCAACTCCCCCAATGCAACCGAGTTAGTCAAGATGCGGGATTCAGCTACCGGACCAAGCCTCACGCTGGCTCACCCAATTCGGGTCGAGAGTGGATGCCTCGAGTGCCACAGCCAGCCTTCCATGGCCCCCAAAGCGCTCATCAAACATTATGGATCGGATAATGGATTCGGCTGGAACCTGAATGAGGTTGTCGGAGCCCAGATCATCTCCGTTCCGACATCGGTTCCTATAAAGATGGCCCGCGAGGGACTGGAACGATTGCTGATCAACCTGTCGCTGATTTTCCTGGCGGCGATTCTGTTGATCGATGTGGGGCTCTATTTCATCGTCATCCGGCCGCTGCGCAAGATCTCCGAATCCGCCGACCGGGTCAGCAAAGGGGAAATGGAATTGGAACAGGTCCCTGTCCGCGGTCACGACGAAGTTGCGCAGGTCACTCGCTCCTTTAATCGCATGCATACCAGCTTAAAGAAAGCCATGGAACTCCTCAACGGATAATACGGCGAATTAAACCGGGGGCGGCCGGGTGCGGAGAAATCTCTTGCGGTCCGCTTCATCCTCGATCTGCTTGGCAGACTCGGCGTAGAGCCGGTCGAGATCTGTAAATTGATTCGCCAGGCGGCCCACGATTACCTTTGCAATCGGTCCGATAAAGGACGCAAGGTGGCGAACCAGTTGCTGAACGGGTGGAGAGAATGACTCCGTAGTCGGTGGTTTGACCCCGCCGGTAGTCGTTGTCCGTTGGGGACTGCTGGAAGGACTGATCGCGGTAGCTGCCGAGTTGTCGGCAACGCTCTGAGAACGGAGCGCACCAAGAAATTCCGCGGCGTTAGAGAAGCGCTTTGCCGGTTCCTTCTCCAGAGCTCTGGAAATTGCGTCAGACAGGGAACGCGAGATGTCCGGCCGCAGTTCCGCCAGAGGCACAGGTCTGCTGTTAACCTGGGCCATCATGATGTCGTAGGTGGTGGCGCCGTTCAAAGGTGGCCTGCCCGCAATGAGTTCATACATGGTCACGCCGAAAGAGTAGATATCCGACTGCTGTGTCGCTTTTTCCCCCCGGATTTGCTCTGGTGACATATGTAACGGAGACCCGATCACGGATCCGGCCAAAGTCAGGTCGACAGCACCCGGAGCGATCGCGATGCCGAAATCCAGCACCTTGATCAGGCCGGCAAAAGAAACCATGATGTTTGCCGGCTTGATATCGCGGTGGACCACCCCGCGCGCGTGCGCATAGTCGAGGGCGCCAAGCACCTGAGTCGCATAATCCATGAGGGTCGGCATCGCAAGGGAGCCGCGGCGGCTGCGAGTTCGAAGGTCCTCTCCCTCCACTAGCTCCATGACCATGATGAGCTGGTCTTCGAAGTAGAAGGCGTTATGGAGCCCGGCGATGTTAGGATGATTCAGGCTGGCGAGGAGCTGGATCTCACGGCGGAAACGTTCTTTCATGTCTGCGGTGCCAGTCTGTTCCGGCAGCATGACTTTCATCGCTTCGGCGCGGCGCGAGATCTGATGCACGGCTTCGTAAACGGCGCCCAAACCGCCCTTGCCCAACACCCGCACAATCTCGTATTCCCCGATTACCTGCCCCGGCTGAAACGTCATCGGTTTATGATACTGCTAGCCCTCCGCAGGAGCTGAACGTGAGAGAACAGCTGCCGATACCGGCATTGGAGTGGCTATCCAGCGGGTCTATCGTGATAGAAAAACCAACGTCCGTTCTCTCGACGTTCAAGCCCGGTACGGTGAATGTGGTTCGTTTCACAGGCCCGCATGAACTCTATCGAGCGGCGGGATGGGACGCAAAAAAGGTATTAGCGTCCGCTTATGGCAGTTGGTGGGCCGACGCAGCTGTGCTGGCGAGCATCGGCCGTCAGATTGTCCAGTTTGAGGGTTGGCTGCCGAAGAATCTTCTGCGGAAGGCTTGGCCCGTTCAGTATCGAGGAGCGGCGGCTTTGTGTGAGGACTGGAACGACATGCGCGAAATGTTCAAACTAGAGCTCCCGGCTGACCAGGAACTGGTTGGACTCGCCGGGCTCAGCGCGCCTCAACCGCGAAAGTCCTCGATGGATTCCAGCCTGCGGAAGACGCCCATGCTGAAGGGCGGCGGCGAACAGGTGTATTTCAAGAGAACTGCAACGCTGAATTCGGTGAATCCGTTGTGGGTTTTTCCTACCCAGCTCTGGTAGAACGATACGGCTGGGGAATCCAGTCGAGTGGAGAAGGAGCGGCTCATGCCTCTACAGGTCTGTATGGGAGCGATGATGCAATGCAGCTTCGGAATGGCGCCGAGTTCGCTGGTGGTGCTGCCCACTAATAAAGTGATGACCAACATGGTCCCCGACGCCAACATCATGGACCACATTCCGATGACCAATATCATGCCATTCGGCATGTGCCAGTCGCTTGCGAACCCGACCGTCGCCGCGGCGACAGCCGCGGCCCTGGGTGTGCTTACGCCGATGCCGTGCATTCCTGTGACTCCCGCTCCCTGGGTGACCGGCGCGCCAACCGTTCTGCTGGGTAACTTCCCCACCCTTGATAACGTGTCGCAACTAATGTGCACCTGGGGTGGGGTAATCACCTTCACTGATGCAGGCGAGGAAACGGTTGAGGTTCCCTAGGATGGCCTTAAGGACCTGCTCTTTCGCGGACAGCTGGCAGGAAGATCCAGGCACTTACAAATTTCGTGGTTTTTGAGTAGGAAATGGTTTAGCGTTCCTGGTACCTTCGCTTCGCTCGCGGATCCCTACCATGAACGAACTTGGCGCGCTGTCTCTGGCGTTTGCGGCTGCGACCGATATCGGCTGCAAACGCGCGAATAACGAAGATAGTTTTGGCTACGATAACGCCCCCCACCTGTATGTTGTCTGCGACGGCGTGGGCGGCGGCGACGCGGGAGAAGTGGCCAGCAGCACAGCGGTACGCATCCTGATTGAATCCTTCGAAGCGCAATCGTCCGCCGGCACACCGGGGCTGCCGGTCGAGAGCAGATTGCTGCACTCGATTCGGGAAGCCAATCGCGTGGTCCGCGAAATCGCCGAAAACAATCCGCAGTTCCAAAATATGGGAACGACTCTGGTGTGCGCCTGCCTGGACGGCGCCCGCATGTTGATTGGCAATGTGGGCGACAGCCGAGCCTACCTGATTCGCGACGGAGTGGGAGTCCAGATTACCCAGGACCACTCGCTGCTCGAGGAGCAAGTTCGCGGTGGGATTATAACCGCGGAAATGGCCGCCACTTCGAACCTGCAATCGGTCATCACGCGGGCCATTGGCGCGGCCGAGACGGTCGAGCCTGATTTTTTTGCCGCCGACCTCCAACCCGACGACTTACTCCTGCTCGCTACAGACGGCCTTACCCGTTACCTGCGGCAGGAAGAGATTGCCGCGATTGCATCCGCCCCGGTAGATCTGCCTGCGATTTGCCAGAACCTCGTAGAGCTTGCCAAGCAGAGAGGCGGCGCGGACAACATCACGTGCATCGTGCTGCGTGCGCTCGAGGCATTGCCTGCGAGCTAGCATCGGATCTGCCCCTCACTTGGTAACGGATGGGACACAAGGTAGTCCGTTCAGTCCGCCTGGGGCCAGTATGTCGGCACCCGGCCCGGACAATTCAAAACGAACCACCTCCGGAGTTCCATCCGGCAATCGGAGCGGGTGGCCGGAAACCTCGAGCGGAAATTCCAGTTCTATCCCCCCGGCGGTCCGGGTGACGTGAGCTACTCCGACCAACTGAAACAGCGCCCAGGTTCCCTGGAATTGCAGCGCTTCGGCGGCATTGTAGGCGAGCGAAGCCTGGTGCGCAGTCGCGCCATTCCACTTGAATTGCTGCACGGTCGAACCGGGGGCAATCCGTTGTCCGTCCACCACGAGGGTGGCATTCTCAATTCCCTTGCTGGGCACCGAGCGAAGCGTGAAATTGAAGGCTGCGTTGCTGGCTCCGGAGGGATAAAGCATCGCAGAAATGGCGGCCAAGCGATTGAAAAACTGCGCAAACAGAGGACCAACATGCCCAGCCGCGTTAGGAGCGAGTACGTACCGCGCGCCCTCCAATCCCAACCACGGCTTGAGACTGTCGTTGTAGTAAGTCCAGACTTTGCCTGTACCCGGCGCAAAGAGAGTATTCACCTCCTGCAGGCTGGCCTGCTCGTTATTGGTCAGATCCCTGTTGGCCTGGGACTTCGAAAGGCCTGCAAAGGGAAACTTACCTAACAAGGTGCAGGTCGCCGACGGCGGTCCCGGAGGCGGCGGCGGAGGAGGAGGTATAGCGCACCGGATGGGAGCCCCCAAGAGGGAGATCACAGTTTTCTCCGTGTGCATTTGCGGATCCACGTTGAAGGCCTGGGCCGTCTGCTGCACCGCCAGATCCGCGGCCGAAACAGCCGCGTTCAGCTGATCGGCGGACGTATCCGGCTTCTGATTGAACTGGTTCACAGCGCCCGAGAGAGACAAGAGCGCATTCACGTAGTTTGTATTACCGCCCCCGATGAAGCGGGAGGTTGCGTTTGGATCAACCAGTACCTGGGCGGGTTGGAAAATGGTCTTGATCTGCGGATCGGCAACCGCGGTGTTGGAGGATACGGTGTAGAAAAATTCCAGCAGGGGCGACTCCGGTCCCGCCAGAGTGTTCAGCTTTTCGGGAGCATCTTTTAAGGATCCACAACCGATGATGTGTGCCTCGGTCAAAAAGGCGTGCCACTGCCTGATAAACTCGCCGGAATAGATCGCTGTCAGTTGCCTGCTCACGCTCGCGGAATCGAGCGATCGTGCCGCCTGCTGACCCAGAACCCATGTTTCCCCTTGAAAGTAACGATCCGGGTGACGAATTGCATCTTGCATAAACGCGAAGCCGGAGCGAGTAAACGCGCCGGGCACAAAGTGGGGTTCGATGACCGAAGACGCTGAGTTGGCATACTGCTTGTTGAAGTCGATGCCGGGACTGGCCTTTTCCGCTGCCGTGAGCATGTCCTGGTATATCCGCGGGACAGCGCCAAAGTTAGACAAGTAGGTCCGTGCGTGATCCACTGCGACAGAATCGGGGCTGATGGTGTACGGGTCCTGCTTCAGCAATTCACCGGCGTAGAAATCAATCTGCTGCCGAGCAAGCAGGGACTGCGCCCGATCGGCAGGCGCAGATTTCAGCCAATATTGCAGCAACACCGGGGTGAGGAATTGGGGGACCGTCCGGTCGGGATTGCTGGTTGTCATTAGATACGCTTTGAGCGGGTCATATGCCGCGGTGTAGTCGGCGCCGGGCGCGGGCGTATTGGGCAAGCGGCCTAGATAGCTGAGGATGTTCGCCTGCGCGGTATTGAGCAGCATGGGCCGAAAGCGGTCAAAGTAAATCTTCCTCGCGCGCGCAGCCAGTTTGTCTCCCTGGTAGAGACCGAAACGGTAGCTCAGGGGTGGACCGTTCTTCTGGTAGCCATCCAGTTGAAGGATCGTCAGCCGCAACTGATCCATAGCCTGGAGATCGCTGAGGCTAGGCGTGGCGCTGCTGGAAACCATCGGCAATGCCCGGGCCGCCGCCAGCAGCTTGCTTTCGAGAGCCGAGTTATTCAGATAAGAGACCGCTAGAAGGATGGTGTAAATAGCAAAGATCGCCGCTAGCGAAGCGAAGAGAGACCTCCGGAAAAGGCGCGCCGGCGCGGTCTGCTGTGTAGCCGATAAGGCGCTCCTGTCTCCCAGAACGATGTCCGGAAAGAGCCGGGACAGAAATGTCCACTGGGGCGCGCGGCTTGAAAGGCGCAGCGGCTGGGCGGGGGCCCGGGGCGCTTGCAATTCCTGCCGCGAAAAAATGACCGTCGCGCCCACATCGGGCGCCGCGCTTTGTACTGGAGTGGGCGCCGGACCGACGATTTGTTCCACCATCTGGGCCCGCAATCCGACAAAGTAGAACCCGCGCAAATACGGATTGGCGCTCAATTGGCTAGGTTTGCATAGCTCCACCAGGTATTGGCTCAGGTTCTTTCGTAATTTGCCAAATTCACGGGGGAACTCGTACACACCGGGAGCGTTTTTCGGCTCAGTCTCCCGGCTCAACATCTCTACCCGGAACTCGGCAAGCGTAAAGACAAGCGCATCGAGCGCCATCCCTAACTCACGCAAAACTTTGTCGGCATAGAGACCGGCTGAGGCATCGTTGCGCGGAAGCACGGCGCCCAAAACCTGGCGGACTTCGTCGTTAGAAAGGTTGCGGACGTACTCGGCAAAATGGGGTACGCGGTCGAGTTTCGTGACAATCACGTAGACCGGCAGCGCCGCTCCAAGCAAGCGGCTGATCTGGCGCAATTGTGAGCCGATGGTGCGAGCCGAGGCGAGCGACGATGTGGGAGCGTCCGGCACCAGGAACTGCTCCACGCTCACGCAAACCACAACCGCGCGCGCGGGAGCAATCGACCGGTAAGCCTTAGGCCGGGTGCGTGTAATCAGCCGATTGAGCAAACCCGTGTTTTCCCGGATAGCCTGGCCGGCTTCCACGATAGCCGCCTGACGGGTGAACCAGAGATTCAGCAGCGGAGTTGGAGAAACATCCGCTTCGGGCGGCGCGGTGCCGGCAAGCAGTTCAGGATCCAGGCCGGAACGTAAGACAGTGGTCGTCTTGGCAGAACCCGCTTCCCCCAGCAGATAAATCAGGGGAAGACCATCGAGCGATTTACGTCCCTGTCGTTGCGCTGTGCGCAGTTTGCGATTGGCGTCGTTCAATAGAACATCGAGTTCATGGTCCCCGTCGCCGCCCACTCCTTCTCCCTCGCCCTGGCGCTTTCTCGCTCGAAAGTGAATGACCAGGATGGTCACCGCGGCCACTATCCCGGCAAGCACAATCAAGGTTGCAAGTACGAACAGCGGGGCGCCGTGGAGATGAAGCATGGCTGCGGCGCCGTAAGCCACCAGAGCGGCAACGAGCACAACCGCAAGAGCAAGGAGATAAATCAACAAGAATCCTCCAGGCGCCGGTCGGTGTTACCCCAGTTGGGAGATCCCGGAGCTGAGAGCGAACCAGAAACCGCCAAATGCCAGCAGCATGACCAGTAATAGACAAAGTGCAGCAATGCCAAGTCCCCTGCTCCAGCGGTCGATGGACGACGCGCGCTTTATTACCGGCGGGGTAGGACCGGGGCGAAGAAACAGCATTGGACCACGAAAACGCGCGATCTTCTCCCGCATCTGGCGAATGAACATCTCGATATCGCCTCCACCGCCGAACGCGTAACGGCCTCGGTAACCGAGCAGGAGGCAAAGCAGGTAGACCTCGAGGCAATCTACCCCCTCCTGTGTCTCCGGACGGCTGAGCAAACCACGGAGGTTTTCGAAAAAAACTTCGCCCATGCGGTTGTGTCCAAACAGTTCTTCCTGCAGTGTCCTCTGTGACCAGTCGGCGAAGGTGGGACTTTGCAGGATCAACACGCTCTCATCGAGAAAGCTGACAACAGCGGCGAACGACAACTGAATCATTTCACTGGAGTATCCCAGCGCCCGGGCCTGCTCCATCGCTGCCTTCAGGGCCGCGCGGATGTTGCCGCGGAATACCTGGGCGTTTTGCAGCGCCTGCTGCTGCGCCCCGAGCCGAAGGATGGTCGTAATCGAGTTTTCATAACAGGAGGCCAGGTTTTGGGTGCGCGGCGGGCTTTCATTCATGCAAGGGTTCCCTAGCGAGCTGATGGTTCGCTCGAATTTGCGCGGCGATCTTAGAATGCAAATCAGGGTGAGGATACCTCAACCACAGCCGGGGCAGAGAAAAACTTCGGATCGTCTATCCCGGCATGGCAAGATGCCGTACTCTTGCGTTTACCTGCCGTATTGTTTACGGTTTAAACCGTCGCATCTATGAGTCCGGCAGATCGCAAACCCGGCGAGGCCGCCCAACCCGATCCGCTGAGCGCGACGGGCATGTTTCTCAACGCCTTCGATCGCCAGGCAAATCCAGCGGAGGCAGAGCGGGAAACGAACCCTCCCACGCCAGGGAGCCCGAGCGCCAAACCGGCCGGCCCGGGCGAGTTCACCCAATTGTTCGGATCTTTGGACCCGGCCACGCCGCCGACATCCGCGCCGTCGGCCGCTGCCTCAGCGCCCGAAGTACCCAAACAGGGTTCTGAAGAAGTTACCCGCATCTTTGTACGCCAGGCGGCCCCGCCGGCCGAACCACCGGTAGTGCGGACGGTTCCCATTCCGGCGCCCTCTCCCAATCCGCAGCGAATGAGGGGCTTCTCCGCACCAGGTGCTTCCGACTCTGCGTCCGCGGATGGAACCTTCACCCAACTGTTCCGCGCAGTATCTCCTGGACCCTCACCTTCGTCCCCGATTCCACCCACGGCGAAGACCAGCAGTTCACCTGCGCCGAACCCGGGAGCAACGGAGCTGTTCCGCGCCCTCTCGCAGGACCCGCCACTCCCCGCGGAGCGCGCCACTCGCCGGCCTGACGTTTTCCCTGAGCCTGCGTCCACT
Organism: Acidobacteriaceae bacterium; assembly: GCA_035507705.1. Taxonomy (GTDB): domain Bacteria; phylum Acidobacteriota; class Terriglobia; order Terriglobales; family Acidobacteriaceae; genus PALSA-350. The sequence goes on along the minus strand of DATJNV010000100.1, from coordinate 25,720 downwards.
GCTGCGCCGGGCAGCGTCACCATGTGGCTCCAGAAACTATCGGAAGAGATCGCACCGTCGCAGACTTCCGAGCCGCAGGCCACACCCGTCGCGCCGGAACGCGCAGCGCCGGCCGGCCAGGGAGAATACACCCGTATCATTTCCGGGGATGCGCTGAAGGCGGTCACAGCGACCCCTCCGGCTTCGGCAATCCCTGCGGCTCCAGCCGCTGCTCCAGTGGCAAAGATGCCGGCTCCTGTGGGCGAGCTGCCGAAACCGCCCGCCCCCAAGTTATCTCCACCGGCAGCTCCCGCACCCCTGAGCAAATTGCAGCAGATGATGCCGATACTGCTGGTTCTCAACTCCTTTTTGCTGGTGGTTCTGATCCTGGTGGTAGTCTTCGCTCTCCTGCGAAAGTAGCCCGGACCAAAACGGCAGGTCTCGAGTCTTCCGTTTCTCAGGCCAGGAGACCGTTCTCCTTCAGTTGGATCTCCGTTCGCTCCACGCCGGCAATCAGAACAACGCCCTGGGTCCGCGCTTTGCCTGCCCACCGGGTAGCTTCGTCCTCGTTGATCTTCAGGTTCATCAGCAGCGCCACCAGATCGTCGAGATCGCTTACCTTGACCGGCTTAGTATTCAACCGGCCGGCATAGGGAACAAAAACCACTTCAAAGTGACCTACCCCACCGGTCGAACCTGGGTTGGCGTTGATCTGGATGGTACCGGTCACCTTTGCCATCATCGGCTCCTCAGCCGTCAGCATAACCTTCAATTTGGCGCGACTACAACAAAACCGCGCTCGATGAGCTTACGAATCATCGCCAGGGATTCCTGCCGTACCGTCTCCAGTGGAGCGTTCGCACTGGCCGCGAATGCCTGGATCACCTGTTCGGCTGTGCGCGTCCCGTCGCAGTTCGCCAGAAACTCCGCAACCAGAGGTTGAATCGTCCAGTGGAATGGGAAACCGCGGGTGAGCCGGAGAGTCAGCGACTCCGCATGCCAACGGCCATTTTGCTGGTCACAAACTTGCTCCAGCCTTGCGTGAGCAACCAGCCTGGGTCTGGTGGCAAGCAGCTTTTCGTCCGTATCCATCTCTAACAACAGATCATGCGCAGCGAAGGTGGAAAGGATCAGTTCTCCCAGATCCCCCTTAGGTGTTTTTGGAACTTCCTCGATGCGCACCCAGTTCTTTCCGCTGCGGCGCCGGATCACAATCAGGCCATCGTGAATAGCCTCCACACCGCGGCTGCGGTAGTAGTCCATGTAACCCTGGTACAGCTCCAGATCGCGGCCCATGTCGGCCGTGGTTTCCCGGATGCGATGCTGGGCATATTCCTCTGGATACTCGGTCACTCCTTTCATCACCCACGCGTCACACCCCGACCCATCCAGCCATTCCGCGACCCTCTCCTCCCACGGTTGCCCGGTCACCTGCGCCCACTCGCAAAGCATTTGCAGATAACCGCCTTCCTTGAGATAAGCCGGTGCTTCACGGAGCAACTTTCTGCACAACTGATCGAGCTCCATCGAATTGTCGCAAAACATGTAGTCGCTCTTGGGGGTGATGAAGAACGGGGGATTGGAGAGAATCAGGTCGAAGCTGCGCCCGGCAACCGGTTGGAACCCATCGCCCATCAGCAGCTCAATATTTTCCACCCCGTTCAGACGCGCATTGAAGTTGACGAACGAAGCGACCCTGGGATTGAGGTCGGTCGCCACCACGTGATCGCTGTACCTGGACGCCCCGAGGCTGAGAATTCCGCTTCCCGTCCCCAGGTCGAGAGTGGCGCACGAATGTCGCCGGACCGCAAACCTGGCCAGAAATTTGCTGGTGGGATTGGGCCAAAGCACCAAATCGGAGTCGCCGCGATCGATCGATGACGGGTGATCGGAAGCAACCAGAAAACTGTCTGCAGGCAGCAGCATCGCCCTTGGCGATAACTGGCCACCCTGTTGTTCGAGCAAACCTGAGTCCAGCAGCAGTTGCAGTAACGCGGGGGGCAGCACACCCGCCACAGCCTCTTCCCTTTGACTGCGTCCCAACCAGAACCAGCGGAGCAATGAGTTGAGTAACGTGACCTCGCGGGTGCGATCAAGGAGGCGCGGTTGGTTACGCAAACGGCGCGACGGCAACTCGGCGGCACCGAGGTAACCCTGCAAATTTACTTCTGTGTATCCGGTCTCTTCAAACCAGCCGCGGAGCCGTCGCGAGGCGTCAACCGACAAGGGCGTTAGCATGCGCCTAACACCTTAACATCGGAAGCGTCTGAGTCCGCCTGTGAAGCAAATTGCAGTTCTGTTTTTTCATTTGACCGGCCCTTAGCCGCGTGGTATGAACAGTATCGCGCTGGTTAGAGACTCTAAATCAACGTATAGCTTGAATTTGGAATCCCTCCGGTCAGCAGTCTCGGCGCGTCCTCAAAAGATTCGGACCCAAGATTCGGCGAAACGATCATCCGCCTTGATCCATGTGAGTGGAGGGAGAAGCAAGTATGGCTAGACAAAGTGCACAGCACAAACTGGACCGGGTAAGACCACCTCGTGTTCAAATCACCTACGACGTCGAAGTGGGTGGCGCCATCGAGATCAAGGAGTTGCCATTCGTCGTGGGAGTACTGGGTGATTTCACCGGCAACCCGGAACAGCCCTTACCGAAATTGAAGGATCGCAAATTTGTCGAAGTAAATCCCGACAATTTCGACACTGTGTTGGAGGGGATGAAGCCGCATCTTGCCTTCGCTGTGGAAAACAAGTTGAGCGATGACCCGAACGCTGCTCAACTGAAGGTCGATCTGAAGTTCCGCAAGCTAGATGATTTTGAGCCCGCCAACGTGGCCAAGCAGGTCAAGCCGCTCAAAGAATTACTCGACCTGCGCAGCAGATTGGCGAACCTCCGCAGTTCACTGCAAGGCAACGACAAGCTGGAAGAATTACTATTGGAGGCCGTGGGAAATACCGAGAAGCTGGAGAAATTGAAAGGCGAAATCGGCGCGAATGAGGGAGGCTCCAATGGCTAAAGCAACCGCCGCTCAAGAAGGATCGGCACCTACCGTTGCCAGCGAGGAATCCAGTCTTCTCGATCAGATCGTCGAGCAGGGCCGGTTCGGCAAAGAGGCTGCCTCGCGGGAGCGCGGTAGAGACCTGGTGAAGGAATTTGTAGCCCAGGTGCTTGACGGCTCGATGACCGTCGCCAAAGACGCGGAAATGATGATCAATGCGCGCATCGCGCAAATCGATCATTTGCTCTCGCTGCAGTTGAACGAGATCATGCACCACCCCCAATTCCAGAAGCTGGAAGGATCCTGGCGCGGTTTGAAGTATCTGATGGACAACAGCGAGACGGGTGTGGGACTGAAGATTCGCGTTTTCAATGCCACCAAGAAAGAGCTGCTGCGCGACATCGAGAAAGCGCCGGAATTCGACCAGAGCGCCCTCTTCAAGAAGATCTATGAGGAGGAATACGGCGTTTTCGGCGGCGCCCCCTTCGGAGCGCTGCTAGGCGATTACGAATTTGGCAAGCATCCCGAAGACATGGCTCTGCTGGAGGGTGTCTCGCATATCGCGGCCCAGGCCCACGCGCCGTTTGTCAGCGCCGCCTCCTCCGACCTGTTGAATCTGGAAAGCTACACCCAGCTCGACGCCCCGCGCGACCTGGCAAAGATTTTCGACAGCACCGAATACGCCAAGTGGAAGTCCTTCCGCCAGAGCGAAGACTCGCGCTACGTGGCGCTCACTCTTCCGCGGACCTTAGGGCGTCTGCCTTACGGGTCCGATACCAAGCCCATCGACGAATTCAAGTATGAAGAGCAAGTGGACGGTACCGATCACTCCAAATACCTGTGGATGAACGCGGCCTACGCGCTGGGCACCAAGATGACCCAGTCTTACTCGCTTTACGGCATGTGTGTCGCGATGCGGGGAGTGGAGGGCGGTGGTCTGGTGGAAGGGCTGCCAACTCACAACTTTTCGACCGACGAAGGCGATATCGCGTTGAAGTGCCCCACCGAAGTGCCAATTACCGACCGGCGCGAAAAGGAGCTGGCGGATCTGGGCTTTGTTCCTCTGGTTCACTGTAAGGGGACCGACTACGCAGCCTTTTTCAGTGTGCAGACCTGCCAGAAGGCCAAGGTCTACGACACCGACTCAGCTAATGCGAATTCCCGCTTGTCCACGCAACTGCCCTACATCATGGCCGTATCGCGCTTCGCTCATTACCTCAAGGCGATGATGCGCGACAAGATCGGCAGCTTTATGTCTCGGGAAGAGGCGGAAAGGTTCCTGAATCGCTGGATCACGAATTACGTAACTCCCGATGACTCTGCTTCTCCGGCAGCCAAGGCCGCGCGCCCGCTGCGCGAAGCACGCATCGATGTGTCCGAGGTTCCTGGCAAGCCAGGCGTCTACCGCGCGGTGGCTTTCCTTCGGCCCCACTTCCAACTTGACGAACTCACTGTTTCTCTGCGGCTGGTGGCGGAACTGCCGGCCGCGGCGAAGTAGGCTTTTTATTTCCAGTACTGGACACGACGCGTGTCCCGCAATGCCGATATGCCGGTTCCTCTTAACGTGTAATTTCGACAGGAGAAAAAAATGGCAGTCAATGCGTATCTGATCATCGATGGCCGCCCAGGACCCAGCACCAGTAAGCCAAATGCTATCGACATCCTTTCCTTCAGCTTCGGGGCCAGCCAGACTGCGGTCATCGGCGTTGGCTCGTCCGGTGGCGAGGCCCGCGCGGGCCGGGCCAATCTGAATGACATCTCGATCATGAAGGTAGTCGACAAGACTTCTCCCCTGCTCTTCGATGATTGCGTCACCGGAAATTACCTGGCCACCGTCGACATCATTTACGACAAGCCGATGGGTGACGATCAACAGGATTACTACAAAATCCATCTGGAAAACGCACTGATCACCAGCATTCAGCATTCCGGTTCCAACGAAAACCCGGTCGAGTCGGTCAGTTTCGCTTACTCCAAGATTAAAGTCAGCTACAACCCTGAAGAGGGCGGGTCGCTGCAGGGTTTTATCGACAAAGGATTCGACGTACTCAAGCTCAAGCCGTGGTAAGTCGCGGGCGAGCAAGGACAAGGTGCCGGTAACCGCTAAAGAACTATTCGCGGCAGGTAGGGTGCGGGAAGCGGAAAAGTGGCTGACAGCGCACTTGCGCGAGCATCCGTCGGACGCTGCGCAGCGGGTTTTTCTTTTCGAGTTGCTTTGCTTCGCCGGGGAATACTCGCGCGCGGAAAAGCAGCTCAGCGTTCTTGCGGGAAAGAGCGCTGAGGCGGAAACCGGAGCCATCGTCTATTACGCGGCCTTGCATGCGGAAAAGACTCGGCATGAGCTGTTTGAAAAGCAGGCTTTCCCGCAACACCCTGCAACCTCCCCCAGAGGCGAACTGAATGGGAAACCGTTCACCCAATTAAGCGATGCGGATCCCGATATAGGCGCGCGCCTCGAAGTTTTCGCCGCGGGCGCCTATGTCTGGATTCCTTTTGAGCATGTCGCCTCGGTCGAGATGGGGCCGCCCCAGCGGCTGCGCGACACGCTCTGGTCTCCGGCGCTGGTGCGGGCCGCGCCGTCGTTTCAAGGGATGGACCTCGGGGAAGTACTGCTTCCGGCGATTTACCCATTCTCCTGGAAGAGTGCGGACGAAGCGGTCTGGCTAGGTAGAATCACGGACTGGGTGGCTGATAAGGAAGGCCGCGAGTACCCGTCAGGCCAGAAGATGCTGCTGGCAGACGGTGAAGAAGTTCCATTCCTGGAAGTTCGGTCGCTGACATTTGCCCAACCGGCGGCAACGCCGTCTGAGCAGTTAAGCTCGTCGTAAGCAGGTCGCCGCCATGATTTCTCTCCGAGAAGATATCCTCGCTCCCATTCCCGGTGAAAATCCCAGCGGCATCGACCTTCGCTACGACACCAAACTGCTGATCTACGACAAAATACGCGAAGCCCGGCGGCAGGATGACGGCCTTGCACAAGGGGCATGGCAGACCGAGCGGAAGACAGCGAACTACTCGCTCATCATCAAGCTGACGCAGGACGCTCTGGCCACCGTCTCGAAGGACCTCCAGTTAGCCGCGTGGCTCACAGAAGCTCTCCTGGTCACGGAGCCTTACGGTGGACTCTGCCGGGGACTCACTCTGTGCCAGAGCCTGCTGACTGATTTCTGGGATACGGTTTATCCCGTCGTAGAGGATGGAGACCTTGAGCTGCGCGCCAAGCCGCTCTCCTGGATCGGATCTTCTCGGGATTTGGATCTTCATGTGCGTTCCGCGCCGCTGGTTCAAGCAGGGTACTCCTGGTTCACCCATAAGGAGTCTCGTGACCTCGGTTATGAAGAACAGGCCAAGACTGATAAAGAACGAAAAGCGCGCACCAAGCTGATCGAAGAGGGGAAGATTGCGCCGGAAGTTTTCGATAAGGCCTTTGCCGAGACCCCGAAAGCCTTTTATCTCACGGCGGAAAAAGACCTCGACCGCTGCCTGCAGGCGCTGGAATCGTTGGAAACGCTTTGTAATGAAAAGTTCGAAGAGGAGGGGCCGTCCTTCGTCAAACTCAGGACGGCGCTTACCGAAGTCCGCCACACCGTCCACTCGTTGCTGACCAAGAAGCGGGAGAAAGAACCGGATCCCGTAGAGGAGGTTCCGGCTCCGGTCGCAGAGGCTCCGGCCACGGCGGAGTTGACGGAAGACCAGGGCGCCCTCGCAGTGGTTCCAGTTGCATCGTCACTTGTAGTTACATTGTCGGAGCCGGCGGACCTTCGCCAGGCGGTAGCCGGAGTCGTTGCAGGCGCAGCCTTCCTGCGCAAACGGGAGCCGCTCAGCCCCGCTCCGTACCTGGTTCTGCGCGGTCTTCGCTGGGGTGAGCTGCGCACCGGGTCGCGTTTGGGTGATACCACTTTGCTCGAGGCGCCACCAACGGAGCTGCGGCAAAAAGTGAAACGGCTGGCTCTGGCCAAGAGATGGAACGAGCTGTTGGAGGCATGCGAAGATGCCATGGCTCTGCCCTGCGGTCGAGGGTGGCTCGATCTGCAGCGCCTCTCAGTTGCCGCTTGCTCCGCCTTGGGTGCGGAGTATCGACCTATCGCCACAGCCATCCAGTCGGAGCTTCGCGCACTATTGAACGATCTCCCCGAATTATTGGATGCCACCTTGCTGGACGACACGCCGGCTGCCAATCCGGAAACCAAGTCGTGGCTACAACACCTGCAGGCGCCGGCTCACCTCGACCCGGTCTCCGGCAATGAGGAAAGTTCTTCCTCCCTCGCCAGCATAAATGGAACACCCACATGGCTCGCCCAGGCAGCGGATGCCTACGTTCTCGCCAAGGAAGCCTTGACGGCCGGACAAGAGGAGAAGGCCTTCGCCATCATGCGTGCCGAGGTTTCCAGACAGCGATCCGGCCGCGGACGCTTTCGCCGCACCATGCAATTAGTCGATTTGATGGTGTCCGCCGGAAAAGATGCGATTGCTCAACCCCTGCTCGACGACATGTCGGCCATGATCGAAACCCACAAGCTCGACGCATGGGAAGACCCGGAACAGGTGGCCAGCGACCTCCTGAGGCTGATGCGCAACAGCAAGAAGATTCAGGGCAACGCCGGCGAAAAACAAAAACTATTCGAACGCATCTGCCGCCTTGATCCCGTTCAGGCGCTCAACGTGGGGTAAGCGATGGCAAGGAACCTTGGCGAAACAACCGTCACCATCCCCGTGCTCGACCGCCTGATTGACCTTGAGCCAGGAAGCCAAACGGAGAATCCGCCCAGCCGTTCGCAATCGGAGCGGCTCCTCAAGCGGGCGGTACGCCGCGATCTGGAGTGGCTGCTCAACACGCGTAGAATCGCGGAGCCGGTTGACGAGGGTTCAAGAGAAGCCTATCGCTCGGTGTACATGTACGGGCTGCCGGATCTCTCCACGCTGACCATGGCAACGGCCGGTGACCGTAACAAGCTGGCGCGCCAGATAGTAGCGGCGATCAATCTCTTTGAGCCCCGTTTAGCCAACGTTCGTCTGGCATGGGTAGAAACGCCCGACCAAGTGAAAGGAGAGGTACGTCTGCGTATTGAGGCCATGTTGCGCATGGACCCATCGCCGGAGCCGATCTCCTTCGACACCATCATCGAGCTGAAGAGCGGCAACTGCCGTCTCTCAGGAGCCGACGATGCGCGATGACCTGCTGCTCTATTACGAGCGAGAGCTGGATTACCTGCGCAAGTCTGCCGCGCTGTTTGCGGAAAAGCATCCCAAGGTTGCGTCCCGCCTCGTGCTGGAACCCACCAAGTGTGAGGATCCGCATGTCGAACGGCTGCTCGAAGCCTTCGCATTCCTCGCAGCCCGCGTTCATCTGAAGATGGACGACGAGTTTCCGGAGATCACCGAAGCTCTGCTTACCGTCGTCTACCCGCAGTTGGTTCGTCCGTTACCGTCGATGTCAGTGGTCGAATTTCAACTGGACCCGGAAAAGGGTAAGCTGACCAGCGCTCTGAAAATCGAGCGCAATTCCCCACTCTATTCCAAGCCGGTAAGCGGCGTGCCCTGTACCTTTCGCACCTGCTATGACACGACTTTATGGCCCCTGACCGTGCACGCGGCAGAATGGCGGTCACCTAGCGCGTTGCAGCCGGCAGTTAAGGCCAACGATTCTGCCTGGGCCGTCCGGCTGGAACTCCGATGCAGTCCCGACGTCAGCTTCCAGACACTGAAGCTGGACAAACTCCGCTTCTACCTCGACGGCGAAGGCGGTCTGGTCAACATACTCTACGAACTTCTTTTCAGCCGTCTGAATCGCATCGTGGTACGCGATCTTTCCGCAGGATCGCGGCTTGCGCCGGTAACCCTACCTGCTTCGGCCCTGAGCGCCGTTGGCTTCGCTCCGGACCAGGGGATGATTCCTTATGCTCCCTCTTCATTCGCGGGACACCGGCTTTTGATGGAGTATTTCGCTTTCCCGGAGAAGTTCTTCTTTGTGGAACTGTCGGGTCTGGAGTGTCTCTCTGCCGCTGGTTTCAAACATGCGGTCGAAGTCATCTTCCTCATCTCTCAGGTGGAAGGGGAGGGGCGCATCCAGCGTCTCGAACTCGAGCTCTCAAGGAAGACGTTCCGTTTGGGATGTTCGCCCATCGTGAATCTCTTTCCTCAGGTTGCCGAGCCCATCCAGCTGAATCAGCGCAAGTACGAGTACACTGTTATCCCCGACGTGCGCCGCCCTTACTCGATGGAAGTCTTTTCCATCGACGAGGTGAATGCCATCAGCTCAAACAATCAGAAGATCACCAGCTACGAGCCGTTCTACTCACTGCGGCATTCGGCCCGGAAGGAGGACCGCTCCTGCTTCTGGCTCGCCCGCCGCCGCTTCTCCACCCGTTTGAATGATGAGGGCACCGACGTCGCGCTCTCCCTGGTCGATTTGTCGACGACTGCCGTCGACTCGGAAGCCTCGGTGCTCTCCGTGCGCACCACCTGCACCAATCGCGACCTGCCGTCCCGTCTGCCTTTTGGTAACCAGGACAGTGACTTTGAGATCGAGGGTACGGCGGCCATGAAGCGGATCGTCGCTCTGCGTAAGCCTACTGCGCCGGTGCGTCCCGAGCTAGGCAAGAGCACACTATGGCGACTGGTCTCTCACCTGTCCCTTAACTATCTGTCCCTGGTGGAGCAGGGGAAAGAGGCCCTGCAGGAGATCCTGCGCCTTTACGATGTGGGCCGCACGGCCTATTCGCAGAATGTCATCCAGAGCATTTTGCAAATCCGCAGCCGCCCGCACTTCACCCGTCTCATCTCGGACCAGGGCGTGAGCTTCGCGCGCGGGCTACGCATCGAGATGGAACTTGATGAGGATCAATTCACCGGCGGCGGCGCATTTCTGTTCGCTAATGTGCTGGACAAATTCTTCGCCCTCAGCGCATCGCTGAACAGCTTTACCCAACTGAGTGTCACAACTCCGCAAAGAAAGGGGGCACTGCACGAATGGCAGCCAAGATCGGGCCGGAAACTGCTCCTCTGAAAAACACGCCCCTGGGTGAGGAACTTGCGGAACATGCCTACGAGTTCGAATTTTTCCAGGCGGTCACGTTGCTGCAGCGGCTCAGCGCGGGCCTGCGCCCGGTTGGGCGCTTCTCCAATCCCACCGAGGAAGCAGTCCATTTCCGGGTGAATCCGCGGCTGGGCTTTCCCGCCAGCCAGATCCAGGAGCTGTCATTCCCTGAAAACGCCCCTCCACAAATGGCAGTGAATTTCATGGGTCTTACAGGGCCCTCGGGTGTGCTGCCCCATGCCTATAGCGAGCAAATTCTGGAGCGTATTCGGGCCAAGGATTACGGGCTCGCGGCGTTTTTCGACATCTTTAATCACCGCGCGATTTCGCTTTTCTATCGAGCGTGGCAGAAATCCCGTTTTCCTGTCACCTATTCGGCTGGCGCCCAGGATCTGTTTACGCGTTATCTATTCGATTTGATCGGAATGGGCACGGGCGGCCTGCGCGACCGGCAGGAAATCGAAGATGAAGCCTTGCTTCATTACGTCTCGCTGGTAGCGATGCAGTCCCGCTCGGCAGTGGCCCTGGAGCAGATCATCGAAGATTATTTCGAAGTCCCAGTAGATATTCAGCAGTTCACCGGCGCGTGGTACGGTTTGGACCATTCGACCCAGTGCTCGATGAACGATCTCGACACCCCGTCACGGCAACTTGGCGCCGGGGCCGTGGCGGGCGACGCGGTTTGGGACCGGCAGGCCCGGGTGCGCATTCGCCTCGGTCCGTTGGGAATGGAACGATACTGCGATTTTCTGCCCGGGGCCGGCGCCTACAAGGCTCTGCGCGCCCTGACCCGATTCTTCACTAACCAATGCCTGGAGTTCGAGCTGCAACTCGTACTGGATCGCAGCCAGACACCCGGCATTCAGCTGGACTTCGATGCACCAAGCCCCGCGCGGTTGGGCTGGATCTCCTGGGCCAGGACCGCGGACATGGACCGCGATCCCGACGATACAATTCTCGCTTTGTAAGGGGGACAAGATGGGACTGAATCTGAAAGCTCTTATCGGCAAGCTGAACGACCCCGCCCGCTCCGCACTCGAGGGCGCCGCAGGCCTCTGCCTGTCTCGCACTCACTACGACGTGGAGATCGAGCACTACCTCACCAAGCTGCTCGACTCCACTTCGGGAGACTTTGCTGCTATCCTCAAGCACTTTGAAGTCGACAAGTCGCGGCTGGCTGCTGATCTGGCGCGCGGCCTGGACAAGCTGAAGTCGGGCAACGCGCGCACTCCGGCGATCAGTCCCACTGTGCTCAAGATGCTGACCACAGCGTGGACGATCGGCTCGATCGACTTCAATGCCGGTCAAGTGCGTACCGGCTTCACCATCCTGGCGCTGGTCTCCGATGAGCAACTGGCGCGGCTGGTCAACGATATAAGCCGGGAATTTCAGAAGATCAGCGCCGAAGCGCTGCGCAAGGACCTACTCGGCATTGTTGCGCTTTCCAATGAAACAACCACCACGGCTGCGGCCGCGGCCGCGGCCGGCGATACAGCGAAACCGGCGGGCGGCAAAACGCCCAACCTGGATCAGTACACGGTCGACCTGACCGGTAACGCCCGGAAAGGAAAAATCGATCCCGTTCTCGGCCGCGATGCGGAAATCCGCCAGGTGATCGACATTCTCACCCGACGCCGGCAGAACAACCCCATCCTTACCGGGGAAGCGGGTGTAGGCAAGACCGCTGTCGTAGAAGGTTTTGCTTTGCGTGTGGCCCAGGGCGATGTTCCCCCTCCGTTGAAAAACGTGCACGTCAGGACACTGGATTTGGCGCTGCTGCAGGCCGGGGCCGGGGTCAAGGGCGAATTCGAGAACCGGCTCAAAGGCTTGATCGAAGAAGTAAAAGCCTCGGCGACGCCGATCATTCTCTTCATTGATGAGGCGCATACCATGATCGGCGCGGGCGGCCAGGCGGGGCAAAACGACGCCGCGAACTTGCTCAAACCAGCCCTGGCCCGCGGTGAACTACGCACCATCGCGGCAACCACGTGGTCCGAGTACAAGAAGTACTTCGAGAAGGATGCCGCGCTGGCGCGGCGCTTCCAGGTAGTCAAGGTGGAGGAGCCCAGCGAGCACCAGTGCCTCATCATGATGCGCGGCCTGGTGGCATCGCTCGAAAAGCATCACAACGTACGGATACTCGACGAAGCGGTGTATGCCAGCGTGCGGCTGTCGCACCGTTACCTTGCCGGACGTCAACTGCCGGATAAAGCGGTAAGCATCCTGGACACGGCTTGCGCGCGACTTTCGCTGGGACAGAACGCCACTCCGCCGGCGCTCGAAGACACAACACGCCAGATTGACGCCCTCGAAGTACAAAAGCGCATTCTTGAGCGTGAGACCGTGGTGGGCGCCGACCATCAGGAGAAGCTGGCGGAGATTGAAGCGCAGAAGACCGCCGCCGAAGCGAAGCTCAAGGAGCTACAGGCGCGCTGGGATAAAGAGCGCGAGCTGGTAGGTAAAATTCGCGAACTGCGGGAAAAGCTGGAGGCGGGCCATGCGGCCAACGGATCCGCCGATGCCTCGGCCTCACTCAAGCCGGAGTTGCAGGCCCTCGAAGCCCAGCTCGCCACCCTGCAGGGCGAGACGGGCTTGATCCGCGTCTGCGTGGATGCACAAATTGTCGGCGAGGTCCTTTCGGCGTGGACCGGCATTCCCGCGGGCAAAATGCTCAAAGATGAAATCACTACCGTGCTCGCGCTGCAGGAGCACCTGGGGCGTCGTGTCATTGGGCAGCCGCATGCGATGGAAATCATCAGCCAGCGTGTTCAGACTTCGCGCGCATCGCTCGACGACCCCAACAAACCGGTGGGCGTATTCATGCTGGTTGGTCCCAGTGGAGTAGGTAAGACGGAAACCGCACTCGCCCTTTCCGACCTGCTCTATGGCGGTGAGCACAACCTGATCACCATCAACATGTCGGAGTTTCAGGAACCCCACACGGTTTCGACCTTGAAAGGTTCGCCTCCAGGTTATGTTGGCTATGGCGAAGGCGGAGTCCTGACCGAAGCGGTTCGTCGCCGTCCTTATTCTGTAGTGTTGCTGGACGAGGTCGAGAAGGCCCACCCCGATGTGCTCGAGCTCTTCTTCCAGGTCTTCGACAAGGGCAACATGGAAGACGGGGAGGGTCGCCAGATCGACTTCAAGAACAACATCATCATCCTGACCACCAACGCCTGCACCGATCAGTTGATGAAGTTGGTGGCCGATCCGGAGACGGCGCCCAGCGCACGGGCGCTGGTCGAGACGCTGAAACCGGACCTCAACAAGATTTTCAAGCCTGCGTTCCTGGGGCGGATGGTCGTTATTCCTTATTACCCGGTTCGGGATGAGGCACTGAAGCAGATCATCCGCCTCAAGCTGGGAAAGATTCAGCGGCGGATCCTGGACAATCACAAGATCAAGCTGACCTATGACGATGCCTTCCTCGACGCGGTTGCCAGCCGTTGCACCGAAGTGGAGAGCGGGGCCAGGAATGTAGACAACATCCTCACCAATTCCCTGCTCCCGGATATTTCGCGCAAAATACTCGGCGGGATGGCTGAAGGCGAGAAAATGAGTGCCATTCACGTGGGCGTTGGGGAGGATGGAGAGTTTGTGTATGAGGTGCCTGAAGCCCAGGCCGATGTGGCGGCGATGGTTTGAAACGAAATGAGGCGCCGAAACATTTGGAGGCACTGAAATGGCACAGAGACACAAAAAGAAAGCGGGATCCTGGGGTTTGCGGAGTAATTCATTTCACCTTCTGGAACCTTTGACCGCCCCCGTTGGTTATCAGCCGGAAGGGCTCATCGCTGAAGCTTTGAGGAGAGGGGCAGACACCTTAACTCTCCTGCGTCTTCTGCGCGCAAATCGGAAGGCAAGCAGTCATTCCAGCGTTGAATCGTTTGCGCAATTCGGTAGCTCGAAAACCTTTCGCTTGGACGTGGAGGTCACGTTCGCTTCGGATCTTTCATCCGACTTTGAAATCAACTGCATTCAATATCAAATTCAGCGTTACGAGGAAGAACTTCGGATTGAATTCGCCGGTTTGCCGCCGAATGTGCGGGCGTCTTTTGGCAAAGGGAGTGGAAGAAAAAGGCCGAAGCAACCAGATCAACTCGCCCAGTTCCAGGAGGAAGAAGTTCAGCTGCATTTCATGCACTATAAAAATATCCGGTGGAGGTACTACAATGCGGGATACTCCCGACCGGCTGATCAATTCCTCTCGCAAATCGAAGAAACTACCATTCTTGGGCATCAAGTTGCCGGAGGGCTTCACCAAAGTTTTAAGGAACGTGTGGGTGATCTGGAGAAAGAGCTGGAAGGGTGGCAGAAGGGATTGGCCTCGCAGGTTGGCAAGGCCATTAAGAGCATAGGGGGGTTCTGCCCCCGCACAATTGCCGGCAAGGACAGCCTCAGCAACCACGCATATGGGTTGGCTATCGATGTCGATGCGCCCTGGAATCCTCATGTGAAAGGCCCCAAAACAATCGCTGTTCTTAAGGAAGTCACCGGCTATGACTTCGGGGCCGCCGACCCAGCGGTTCTCACGGCTCTCACTCCTCCCCAGATTCCCAAACTGGATGTGCTCGCCCAAATCAATGGGCGGATGCAACAGGCTTCCGAGCTTTTTCGTAATTGGCTACGATCCGCCCTGCCTCTCTACCTCCAGCGCGTATCGATGACCAATTCCAAAGTGAGCGATGATGCCAAGATCGAGGACCTGCTAAAGGAAGTGAGCCTTGATGACCTCAAGCACTGGGCTGACCGGGGCATACAAACCATCCCCTTGCCGTTTGCCGCGGCCATGGGGAAATTAGGCTTCAGGTGGGGAGCCGAGTACAGAACGAGCAAGGACATCATGCACTTCGAATTGTTAGCTGAGGGAGAATTAGCCCGTGATTCGCCAGCCCGATCAGTCAACAACCTATTTCCCGTCGGGCTCCAACAATTCGACCGAGAGTTGTGAACCTCAGCATCACTTCGACCCGGGATCAGATAGGTAAAGCATGGCGAGCACCAGCTTTTCTCAGATCGGACGTTTCATTTCCCTCACCACACCGTTGGGTGAGGACGTATTGCTATTGGCTGGCTTTAGCGGTCAAGAGGCTATCTCGCGTCTATTCAGCTTTCACCTGGATTTGCTATCGAATCAAGGGACAATCGACTTTGACGACATCATCGGCAAAAACGTAACCATATCAGTATCACTCTCTGATGGCACTCTTCGCTATTTCAACGGCTTGGTGAGCCAGTTTGCCCAAAGTGGCGCGGACGCCCGCTTCACTCGATACCAGATGCAGATCGTTCCCTGGACCTGGATGCTGACCCGCTACGCCGATTGCAGAATTTTCCACAACAAAAAGGTCGGCGAAATTATCGAAGAGGTCTTCCATCGCAGGGCCTTCCAGGATTTCAAACTCTCTCTCAACGGCGACTACTCAGAAATGGAGTACTGTGTCCAGTATCGGGAAACGGACTTCAACTTCATCTCGCGCCTCATGGAACAGAACGGCATCTTTTACTTTTTTCAGCATGAGATGGGAAAGCACACTATGGTTATCGCCGATTCTTCCAGTGCTCATGAGCCGTGCCCTGGACAGAAGAGCGCCGGATACAATCTTGCGCGCGGCGGCATCGACGACACCGATGTCATTCATTCGTGGACCATGGAGCAGGTGCTGCGGAGTGGGAAATACACCTTAACCGACTACAACTTCAAAACGCCGTCGGCCAACCTCACAGCCACCGAGCCCAGCGTCATTGATGTTGGCGGCAACAGCAGCTTCGAAATCTTCGATTTCCCAGGCGAATATACCGCCCGGGCGGACGGAACGAAATTCGCCAAGCTCCGCATGCAGGAGGAAGAAGCCAATCACCTCGTGGGCCATGGCTCCAGCGTCTGCCGCGCTTTCACTACGGGTTACAAATTCGACCTCACCGACCACTATCAGGAGTCGATGAACACCTCCTACGTCCTCATCGAGATCCAGCATATCGCCTCTGCGGCCGGCACTTATAGAGGCAGTGGCGACGGGAATGATAGCTACTCCAATCACTTCACCTGTATTCCAGAGACGGTTCCCTTCCGGCCCGCGCGTCTCACTCCCAAACCCTTCGTGCAGGGGCCGCAAACCGCCGTCGTTATCGGCAAGAGCAGCTACACCGACACCAGCGGAGACGATGGCGGAGGAGACGGCGAAGAAATCTGGGTTGACAGCTTCGGCAGGGTGATTGTTCGCTTTCCCTGGGACCGAGCCGGTGCATGCTCTTGCCGGGTGCGCGTTTCTCAGGACTGGGCCGGACAGGGTTGGGGTGCGATCACCATCCCTCGCGTCGGGCAGGAAGTGCTGGTCAGTTTCCTCGAAGGCGATCCGGACCGTCCCATCATCACCGGACGCGTCTACAACGCCAACCAGACCGTGCCCTACCCGTTGCCCGACAACCAGACCCGCAGCACCTTCAAGACCCGAAGCTCAGAAGGCGGAGGCTCCGACAACTATAACGAACTCCGCTTTGAAGACAAGACCGGGAGTGAACAAATCTTCCTACGCGGCGAAAAGGATTTTGATACCCGGCTGAAAAACGATGTCCGCGAATGGGTAGGCAACAACCGAAGCTTGATCGTAACCAAAGATCAGATGGAGCAGACCGGAGGCGACCTGCATATCCAGGTCACCGGGAATCAGAATGACAAGGTCGGGCAGAATCTGTCCCTGCAGGTGGGGCAGAATCTATACGAGAAATCAGGCATGAACTTCGCCCATGAAGCCGGACAGATTATTCACCTGAAGGCGGGTATGAACCTGGTTCTGGAAGCAGGGGTGGAGTTGACCCTGAAAGTAGGCGGCAATTTCATCGATATAGGCCCGGCTGGCGTCACTATTGTTGGAACCATGGTGATGATCAATAGCGGCGGCGCGGCTGGTTCCGGTCCGGGGTCCAGCCCCACCAGCCCGAAAGATCCGGACCAGGCCGACGACGGCAGCAAGGGCGGGAAAATGAATTGAGGGTCAGGTCGCCTTTTGCGCTGCTGCCAGTGACTTGCTATCGTGAAGGTCCGGTTAATCGCTCATGAAACAGCTCCAACCCGTGCTCTGGACCAAAGGGACGTTCCTGACACCACAGCACCTGCAGGTCCAGGACCGGTTCCTCGAAGACAGCCTGAACTTCCGCCTGCAGGCGCTCAAATTCTGCGCCTGGGGCTTTAGCGAAGTCGTGCTCGACCAGGAATTGCTGGCCGACGGGCACCTGGCCGTCTCCCGCGCTTCCGGCATCTTCCCGGATGGGCTGCTCTTCGATATTCCTGGCTCGGATCCGCCGCCTCCTTCCAAAGCCCTGGCAGAATTCTTCGATCCAGGTGTTCGCGATCTCGACATCTACCTGACCGTACCCGACTACCGGCAGAAGGGACTCAACGTGTCTCCGGTGGGACGCTCCGCAGGCTCCCGCTATCTGGCGGAGATCACCACAGTGATTGACGAGAATACCGGGACCGGTGAGAAGCCAATCCAGATCGCACGCAAGAATCTACGCCTGCTGGCAGCCAACGAGACGCGCGAAGGAAGCTCTGCTTTGCGCATCGCCAACGTGGAACGCTCCGATGCCGGCGTCTTTCGCCTGAACACGCGCTTCGTTCCTCCGCTTCTCGAGGTGCGCGGCAGCGACTTTCTCCGCGGCCTGATCAATGGATTACTGGAGATCCTTTCCGCCAAGAGCACACAGCTTGCTGCCGGCCGGCGGCAGAGGAACCAGAGTCTTGCCGACTTTACTGCATCCGACATCGCGAATTTCTGGCTCCTCTATACCGTCAATTCGCACATTCCGGTGCTCAGCCATCTGCTGCAGGGCCAGCGCTGTCATCCGGAAGAGCTCTTCTCCGCACTCACCGCGCTGGGCGCCTCCCTCACCACCTTCTCCACGGCCATACGTCCGCGTGATCTGCCGCTCTATGATCATCTCGAGCTGAGCAAGGTCTTTCATGATCTGGATCAGAAACTGCGCCTGTTACTTGAAACCGTGGTGCCGACAAACGTCGTTTCATTGCCGCTGAAGCAGGTGAAGAATACCATCTACGCCACGGCAATTGATCAGGACAAATATCTCAATAACACGCGCATGTATGTGGCCATCAGCGCAGAGACCAGCGAAGACACCATCATCCGGAAGGTCCCGCAGCTGGTAAAGGTATGCTCGGCGACCGATATCGAGCGCCTGATCAGCCTCGCTTTGCCTGGGGTTGTGCTCAACCACCTGCCCAGTCCGCCAAGCGCGATCCCGGTCAAGATGAAATATCAGTATTTCAGTTTGAACCAGTCCGGAGCGGCCTGGGAGGCCATCACCCGCGCGCGCAATCTGGCCCTGCACGTCCCGGGGGATTTTCCGAATCCACAGATGGAGTTGCTGATCCTGTTGCCGCAGGCGGGTTGAAAGCCGATGAAACTACTCAACAAACCCGTCTGGGCGGAAGGGATGTATCTCGGCCCCCACAATTTCCAAGCCCAGAGCCGCTACTTCGAGGACTCACTGAACTTCGTCACCACCAGTCTTTGGCGTGACGCATACGGCTTTGCCGGACTGCAATTTGACGGCGACGCATTGCGGAATGGCACGCTCGCCCTGACGCATGGGCGCGGCTTGTTCCCGGATGGTCTGCCGTTTGATTTTCCGGCCTCAGATACGCCGCCTCCACCGCGCGAGTTCGCAGCGCTGTTTTCCCCGGTCGCCGACCATCTGACCATGCACCTTGCGGTTCCAGTCAATCTGCCGGAGGGCCGCAATATGAGTCTTGAGAATGATGCGCCCGCCGTTCGCTATCAGGGTGTAGACCAGGCTTTGCCGGATGACACCACCGGCCGTGACGAACGGACCATCAAAATCGGCCGCAAAAACCTTCAGATTCTCGCCGAAAACGAGATAACCGCTCAATTTATCAGCTTGCCTTTGTTGCGCATCGTGCGCGACGGCTCGGGTCGATTCGAAAGCGACGTCTCGTTCGTGCCGCCGTGTCTCTCGTTGAGCGCGAGTGGGCCGCTCACCTCGATGCTGACCCGCCTGATCGACATTCTGGATATCAAGAGTGCCGTGTTCGCTCGCGAGCAACAGCAGCGGCACGGGGAGTTCCAGGCAGGCACCTCGGCCAGGCATGTGGCACAGTATTGGTTTCTTCATGCGCTGAACTCGAGCGTCTCCACGCTGCGGCATTTTCTTTTGTCCAAGCACGTACATCCTCAGGAACTTTTTCGTGAAATGTCGAGGCTGGGTGGCGCTCTATGCACTTTCGGTCTCGAGGTCCATCCCCGCTCCCTGCCGGTCTACGACCACCTGTCGATTGGCGCATGTTTTGAAGCCCTCGACCAGCACATCCGCCGCCACCTCGAGATCGTGATGCCCTCCAAAGCGATCACCATTCCGCTGCGGCGAATCGAAAGCTCCTTATACGAAGGGGACGTAAAGGACGAGCGTTGCGTCGGAGGCTCGCGCTGGCTTCTGGAGATTCGTTCGCCAATCGGGGAGGCGGACTTGATCGCGCGCGTGCCGCAACTGGTTAAGACATGCTCCGCGCGCTTTGTGGGGGAACTGGTCAAGCGCGCTTTGCCTGGCCTCGCGCTGAAGCACTTGCAAACGCCGCCGGCAGAAGTCGCTGTCAAGGTAGAAAGCCAATATTTCGTTATCAATCGCAGCGGCCCATGCTGGGATAACATCGTCCAAACTCGAAAGGTCGGGGTTCATGTGCCCGGCGAAATTCCATCGCCCGAAATGAGCCTGATCGTGTTAGTCGATGAGTAGTAAACGGGCTTGTAACAGGGCACGACTTAGTTCGCCCTTAATTATGGAAATATAGCTTCGGCTTTCTTAGCCCTGAGGTATGTTTCTTAGGTGATTTTCTTTTGACACATCGGATCACCTTGCGTCACCGAAAATTATTGTCGAGGAGCCTATGAGCGCTGGGATCCGTGAACAGGATGCGCGAATCTTCTTCGATGCCGCAAAGAACTTCAATGTTTGGTTAGTTTTGCGTCAGACGAATCGGGAGTCCCTCAAGTATATTGGCCTTTCGCGCTACTTTCCCAAGCCGATTACTTGCAAGGCAAAGACCGCCGATTACGACCCTGCTCCGGGTACGGCCGCAACGCGTATAAGATATACGACCGCCGGCCTGGTGGTCGATCCAACTGTGCACAGGAACGTGTTTAGTGGAGGAAAAACGGCAACCCAGGTAGTCGCGCTTTGGACCAATTTCAAGAGCGAATATCTAAACAGCAAGGGATCAGACTATTCAATCGACCGAGATGCCGCTTCAGTTCATTTTGGGTGCGTACAGTACAAAGGTAGATACCTGCACAGCGATTACGACCTATACGACATCATCGTAGTCGGCCATGAGCGCGCCAATCTCGC
Source organism: Acidobacteriaceae bacterium (assembly GCA_035507705.1). Lineage (GTDB taxonomy): Bacteria > Acidobacteriota > Terriglobia > Terriglobales > Acidobacteriaceae > PALSA-350. The sequence goes on along the minus strand of DATJNV010000100.1, from coordinate 5,323 downwards.
GCTCGTGGGCGAGCGCGACGGAGCACCTGATTTCCGCCCTCCACGATTGGCCGCGCTGGAACGGTTCATCAACAGTCGGATCGGTTCCCAAATGATTCAGCACGGCGGCCAATTCCAGTTTTCCGAGCACACCAACGACACAGTCGAGGTCTTTGGTCCTAAAGGCGAGTCTTTCGTCGGGCCCGCTGCCCCTTGGTACGCTAAGCACTTCCCCCACCGCCGTGCTCCGGGGCCTCTTGGCGGTTTCGCGGCCATGCAGCATAAAGCGTGAGACTACCAACGCTAAATACGTCTGCTTGCATCACGGATTCCATTGTCGAGGAAACTCCGACGTCCCTCGCGAATAGCATTGCGAAACGACGTCCAGGGTGAACATAATCATCTCCAACAGGCACTGCTTATGAGCAGAGTGGAAGACCAATGTGCCGAACTCAGTCGAGCCCTGGGTGAGAAATACGAGGTCATCCGGCGCATTGGCGGTGGCGGAATGGCGGAAGTGTACCTGGCCCGCCACGCTGCCCATGGAGCGCTATTTGCCGTCAAAGTTCTGGCAGAAAACCTCGCCCGAAACGAGCGAGTGGTAGCGCGCTTCGAAGAAGAAGCCCGCCTCGAAGCTCGCCTCTCTGGTCATCCCAACATAGTTCCCATCTATGACATCGGAGCAGCCGATGGACTTCATTACATTGTCATGCCTTACATCCAGGGGGAAGACCTGGCCAGTCTTGTCCGCCGTGTCGGGCGGCTCCGTCCGAACGATGCGGCAAACCTCGTGGCCCAGGTTGCGGAGGCCCTGAGCTGGGCAGAGGACAAAGGTGTCGTCCATCGTGATTTGAAACCCGCCAACATACGTCTCGATACATCTGGCCGCGCGATCGTTGTCGATTTCGGTATCGCCAAGGCGTCTCAAGGATCGGGCGAATTGACGTTGCCCGGAGAAGGTCTCGGAACACCGTTCTATATGTCTCCGGAACAGTTTCTGGGCGAAGTCTGCGATCCACGCAGCGACCTGTATTCGCTCGGGATCGTGTTCTTCGAGTTCCTAACCGGACAGCGTCCCTTTAGCGGGGACAGTTTCCCTGCCATTCAGAAAGCCCATCTCTCGCCCGCCCGTCCTTCCATCCGATCCCACGATCCAGGCTTGCCCGCAACTTACGATCAATTGATTCAGAAGCTGCTGCAAATTGATCCTGCAAATCGCTTGCAAAGTCCAAAAGAACTGCTGGCGATTCTCTCGCGCCTCGGAGTCCACTCCGGGCGCAGCACCCTGGTGCCGGAGTTCGACCAGGTTGCCCATTCCGAGAAGACCCGGATCAGCCCTGCATCTCAGCAACCCACCACCGGCGCGGCCCGCACCCATCGCCGCTGGCAGGTGATCACGGCTGTGACTTTGGTGACGGTCACAATGCTGCTGGGCATCGCCGCCCTGCTGGTTCTGAATCGGCCAAAGAAAATCCTCTCCGACCCTGCAGGATCGATGGTGCTGGTGCCCGCAGGAGACTTTATCTTCGGCGACAATTCACCCATATCGCCAAACCCTCGCAAGCAGCTCGCTCTGAAAGCCTTCTATGTAGATCAGACAGAGGTGTCGAACGCGCAGTACAAGAGGTTCTGCGATGCCACCGGACACGCCCCTCCAGGCTCGTCCGACTTTCTTGCCAAACCGGACTTCCCCGTTACCGATGTCACTCTTGCCGACGCCCAGGCCTATGCGACATGGGCCGGCAAGCAGCTGCCCACGGAAGAGCAATGGGAAAAATCGGCGCGTGGGGCCGACGGCCGTCCCTACCCCTGGGGCTGGGATCCGTGGACCCAGGACCTGCCTCACCAACTGCAACAGGTGGACTCATTTAAGACTCGACAAAGCCCAGTGGGCGCGCTCAATATGGCGGGGAACGTTTTTGAATGGACACGATCACCTTTCCCCGCGGGCACGCTGGAGTATGCGGATATGGAGAAGCAGCTCGGCAGCAGCGCTTTTTCCAGGAAATGGTTCTCCATCAAAGGTGGCAGCTTTTCTCCTCGGAGCGACCCCCGTCTCCTACTCGCTTACATGCGCCGCGGGTTCCCAGAGGACCAACGATCACCCTACATTGGCTTTCGTTGTGTGCGTGATGTTCCTGAATCGACCTTGTGGGGTAAGTTGAAGTCGCTGCTGTCTAAGTGAGGTGGGCCTATGAACAAGTGGATCGTCCTGTCCGTTGCCGTCGCCATTTGCGGGAGCGCTCAGGCCCAGGAAGCACTGACTCCGCGCGATTCTTTCTGGTCGGCAAGCGATCTTGTGGAAGTGGCTCCAAACCCCGCCACCCAGCCCCCGGCAAAAATCAAGCAGACAGCCGAAACAAAGCCTAAGCAATCTACCCGCGTCTCAGGCCAGGCCACTCCACTGAAGCAAAAGGCTGTACAGGTAGCAGCCAAAGGCTATGGAGCGGAGCCCCATATCGTCCAACTGAAAGCCTCGCAACAGCGGCTTGGACTTCGCTACGCCTTGCTCAAGGTTGGCGACGCTGGTGAGCTTTCTGAAGTGTTGCCGGAAACCACCTTCCACAGTGGCGATAAGTTGAAAATCAGCCTGATGGCCAATCAGCCCGGTTACATCTACATCATTCAGCAAGGTTCCAGCGGCAATTGGCGTCCCTTGTTCCCCTCCCCGGGTGATTTGCCTGAATCGAACCGGGTGGAAGCCGGTCGCATCTATCAAATTCCTTCCGGAAAATCGTTCCAGTTCAATCAGCAAACCGGCCAGGAACGCCTGTTCATCCTGTTAAGCCGTCAGGTGGTCTCCGATCTGGATGGCGTAATTTTCAATCTGCGTCAACAGGAGAAGGATCCCACAGCAACCTCGCGGCCCTCAGAGCAGGTAGAAGCCAGCAACCGGATCAGCGACCAGCTGATCAAAAATCTGCAAAGCCGCGATCTCATGGAAGTGGTCGATCCGCCGCAGGAAACGAAAAACTCCTCCCTGGGAGAAAACGCTGTCTATGTCGTAAGCCAGGGAAAGAGTAACAGCACTGCCTCCCAGGTATTTGCCAACCTCGTACTGGATCATCAATGAAATCGCTCTGGCTAGTATTCGTCACAGGAGCCGGTGCGCTTGGGTGTTGGGCTCAGCAGTCGAACCCGGACCTGCAAATGCGAATTGTCCTAGAGCAGCAGACTGGATCTACTTTTCGCGTGGTTAGTCCCCAGCATGTATTCAAGACCGGGGACATGGTTCGATTTCGTGTACGCTGCTCCTCCGATGGATTTCTTTACGTCAGCAACCGTGCAGCCTCGGGAAAATACAGCGAGCTGTTTCCCGCCAAGGGCGCGGACAACAAGATGCAGAGCGGCCAGGACTACAGAATTCCTGCCACAGCTCATAGCTGGTTTCGCATCGAAAAGCCTCCGGGCTACGAAACCGTCTTTTTCACCTTCACCTCCTCGTTATCACGGAGCGATGAAGCGGCGCCCACAACGAAGTATGTAAAGCCGCAGTCCCAGGCAGCTCCTGCTGAGCTGATGCCTCGTTGTGACGACGCGATGTTCCGCGCCCGAGGCGAATGCCTCGACGTGAATGCCGGCCCAAGTGCGGTTCCAGCCGGCGACCTGGCCGGGCCGGACGCTCTAAAGCCGCGAGACCTCAGCATCGTTCAGGGGCAGGACGGTTCCCTGGTAACTCCTGCAACCCCCGGCGACAGCCCAATCATCTATGAATTTCGCCTCGCTCATCGCTGACCATGGAAGCTCTCACCAGGTCGCTCCTCTTTTTTTCTTTAGCGATGAGTCTTCTCTGCGCAGGACAAGCTCCGGTATCTCAGCAGCAGAGAGATCTGAACGTCGTCCCCGACCAGGCGGCAAAGCCAAGCGCGCCGCAGATACCTCACAGCTACGCTCTTGTCGTAGGCATCGCGAAATACAAGAATCTTCCGGCAAAGGCGCAGTTGCAATATCCCGACCGCGACGCAGCGGATATGTACAGCACCCTCATCAGCGAAAAAGCCGGGCAATTCCCTGCGGAAGGTGTCCACGAGCTGATCAACGAACAGGCAACCCTGGCCAATCTGAAACAGCAGCTTGAGACCTGGCTCCCGAGTGTGACCGGTCCCAGCGATCGCGTGTTTATCTACTTTGCCGGTCACGGGTTCATTTCAGGAGGGAAAGCATACCTGGCGCCGTACGACATGGATCCCACAAAGATTGCCGCCACCTCCTACCCCATGGACGAGCTGGGCCAGGTGATCGGTAATCGCATTCATGGCAAATGGAAAGTCCTCTTGACCGATGCCTGCCACAGCGGAGCAATCACCCCGGAAGACGATACCGCACAACTGAACAAGAGCTTATTAGACCTGAACAGTTCCATGTTCTCCCTGACCGCGAGCCGCGACCGGGAGCAGAGCTTCGAGAGTTCACAATGGGGCGGAGGACACGGGATCTTTACCTACTATGTGATTCAGGGCCTGCGCGGGGAAGCGGATACTTCGGGAGACGGAGTCGTGACCGCCGACGAGTTGGCGGAGTATGTACACACCAACGTGCGGCTGGCAACGCACCTGCTGCAAAATCCGACTTCCGACCGGGGAAGTTTCGATCCCAACATGGTGCTCGCCTATAACCCCGGATCGAGCACAGCCAGGGGATGCTCAGGCACGAACTGCGCGGAACAACTTCGCTACGGAACTTTTGTGATTGAGACCAACATGGATGACGTGGAGGTCTGGCTGGACGGAAAAAGCCTTGGAATCTTCAAAAAAGGTGTCCCGCAACGGTTTCCCGGGCTTACTCCGGGCCCGCACACTCTGAAAGGTGCACATCAGGGTTACGAACCTGACGGCCCGCGCGAAGAACAGATTTACCCTGGACAGGATACGACGGTGACCGTACGGATTCTGTTTGCCCAGCGCCGCAATCACGCGGCCCAGGAAATTTTCGACCGTGGGCTTGATCGATATAATCGCGGCTTCGCAGCCAACTATAGAGTGGCCGCGGATGACTTCGAGAAGGCACTTGCGATAGATCCTGAGTACAGCCAGGCCGCGCTTTACCTGGGCCGCACATATCATGCCCTGTACGAGGAAGACAAAGCGAAGGCCTCTCTGCAGAAAGCAATCGAAATCGACCCCGCATATCTCGAAGCGAGACTTAGCTACGCCGCAGTTCTGCTGGACACTGGAGAGTTGGATGAGGCCATCCGCCAGCTGGATGCGGTTGCCAAACAGGATCCTCAAAGTGGCATGGCAGCATACCTGCAATCGCAAGCCTTTCTGCGCAAGGGAAGTTACCCCCAAGCGGTGGATGCAGGGGAACGAGCGGTCAGGATAACAGCGGCGAATGCCGAAGCTCA
>DATJNV010000099.1:0-28151 GCA_035507705.1 Acidobacteriaceae bacterium | reverse complement strand
CCCTTCCGGATCTCTTACTCCCTCATACAACCGCCCGGGAAGGAGCTTGCGGTCCAGGTAGGCCACCCAATTCTGGTTTGGATCGAGCAGGGGAACGCTGTGGGTGGGAACTCCAATTCCCGGGATAGGCACCCAACGCATGAGGATCCAGTACCCTAACAAGGCGATCACCGCCGTGGTCGCTGCCACCCAGGCCCGGCTATTCCACAGATAGAGCAGACTGGCGAACAGGAAACAAATGGCGATGCGTTGCAGAACGCCGTAAATACGCAGGGTAGAGAGGTGAAACAGGGGGAACCCATTGACTGCGAGTCCCAGCAGGAACAGGATGACCGCGCGCTTGAGCACGTGCAGCCGCAGGGACGCCTTCGATTCGCCCCTCGCCATCCGGGACTCGTTGGAGAACACGATCGATATGCCCGCGATGAACAGGAACGACGGGAAGACCAGGTCTGTGAGGGTCCAGCCGTTCCAGGCGCTGTGTTCCAGCTGATGGTAGCTGTATTTTCCGCTTCCGCCATTGTTGACCAGGATCATGAATGCGATCGTGATCCCCCGCGTTACGTCGAGCGAGAGCAGCCGGCGCATAGGGTTAGCCATCGTCTGCGGAGCGGTGTTGGGCAAACCCTTGCTTCGGGTCGCAGCGGTAGACATGATCGGAAGTGTATCCGCTGCCTTTAAGGAGTGTCGAGCTGCTAATCTCCCTTCCATGCGGGGCTCCATCATCTGGTTCGCGTTGACGGTCGCCTGGGGCCTGGATTCGCTCTTGGCCCTCATCCGTCACAACCACCTCCAAAGCGGATTAGCGGCATTTTTCGCCTGTTGCTTTCTGGTCGTCGCGCTCATCCTGTGCAAACGGGAACAATCCTATCTCCGTAAAAGACGGCGAGGCGTCTAAGCAAAAGCCGAAAGCCTACCCTCAGCCATCCCGCCTGTCGCGGCTTGCGTGAGACCAGCCTGGTTCGCCTGCGGCAAACGAATGGGGCAATGAACGTGCATGGTTTACTCATCCATCTACCCCTCTGAAAGCAGCCACAAACCAGTCCCGAGAGGGACGGCTGAGAACTACCCAGGATGAAATCCTGGGCACTTTGGGGGGCCGGGAGAAACCCAAGGTCTCCCCACTGAGCTGCGCTCCGTCGTCGGCTTGCGGTTTCCATCGGTCAGCCCTGTTACCAAAAAAAGCCCATCGGCCGCTACCCGAAATCACCTCCTCCGGGATCTAAATAGACAGACAGAAATGCGCAATTGCGCTCCGGGTGAGCGGCGTTCGGCAACCAGGGGCAGCGAGCGAGGTCGCGCTCAGGCGCGCTCCTTATAGTGCAGTATTTGACAACTGAATCCTGCCGCGGCGTAAGGTGCTTCGATGCATTTTTCTGCGCCAATGCGCCCGTCCAAATGCCGGATTGACACCAAATCCGTGCATCGCGGGGGGCTTATTTCGCTTATCTCGCTTATCTCGCTTTTCTCGCACAAAAAAACCGAATCGCGGGGCTGCTTATCGCCCTTTTCACTCTTTTCACTCAAAAAAATCGAATTTACCCCCGGATCTCCACCAACGTCGAAAAAACCTGAATTTTACGCAGATTTATGAAATTGCCGGCCTCCCGGGCTAGCCGTCGCCCGCGAAATTTACGCAATTTTATGAGGCTTGGCGTACAGAGACGGGAGGCGCCTCAAGTAGCCAGGATCCCCGAGTAGACCGCCATACCGGCCACAGCGTCCACGCCCATGGCATCCAGGGCATCGATCTCGGCTTGTTCGCGGATGCCCCCGGCCACAATGAGCTGCCGCTTCGTGATTCCTCGCAAGCGCTCGGCCGCCTCAATCGGGAAACCTTGCATGGTCCCTTCGCGGTCGATGTGGGTATAGAGAAAGGCGCGGCAATATGGCTCCAGCTGCGGCATCGCGGCTTCCGGTGTCAGCTCGACCTGGTCCTTCCAGCCCTTCACCGCCACTTTCCCCCCTTTTGTGTCTACGCTGAACACCAACTGTCCCGTGCCCACCGAGGCAGCCAGCGTCTCGGCAAATCCGGTATTCACCAGGCCAGCCCCCCCAAAAAGCGCCGAGCCCACAATGACCCGCCGAGCCCCTGCCCCGAGGACCGCGGCCGCCTTGTCTACCGTAGAGATGCCGCCGCCCACCTGGCAGGGCAACCGCGTGGCAATCTGGTTGATCAAGTCCCGATTGTCGCCCTGGCGCATCGCAGCATCGAGGTCGATCAGCTGCACCAGGGGGTAGTGTTGGAATCTTCCAATCCAATATTCGAAGTCGTCGAACGCCAGCTTGAGCGTCTCACCCTTCACCAGTTGCACGATCCGCCCGCCCATCAGGTCAATCGAAGGGATCAGCATGGCAGCCTCACCGGGACGCCTTGTGTCGCCAGTTCCCGCTTGAGTGCTCGGACATCGGCAATGCCAAAGTGAAAAATGCTCGCCGCCAGCGCCGCATGGGCTCGGCCCTGCTGAAACACCTCGGTAAAGTGTTGCGCGGTTCCCGCGCCGCCCGAAGCGATCACCGGAATCTCCACCGCCTCACTCACCTGCGCTGTCAGCTCGCAATCGAACCCCGCCCGGGTACCGTCCGCGTCCATCGAAGTCAACAGAATCTCTCCCGCGCCACGTGCTTCAGCCTCCCGCGCCCACTCGATCACCCGCCGTCCCGTGGGCTTCCGCCCGCCGCTTACGAAAACCTCCGCGTGACTGGCTGGGCATCCTGGGACACGCCGCGCGTCGATGGCCACGATGACCGCCTGAGCGCCAAAGCTCCTTCCAATTTCGTCAATGAGCTGGGGATCGGCAATGGCGGCCGAATTTACGCTTATTTTGTCCGCGCCCGCATCGAACACGGCCGCCGCCTCCTCCGCGGAACGTATGCCGCCGCCTACCGTGAACGGGATGAACAATTGCTTCGCCGTCCGCTGCACGGTGTCGAGCAGGGTGCCGCGACCCTCATGTGTGGCCGTGATATCCAGCAGGACGATTTCATCCGCTCCCGCTTCCGCATGCCTCCTGGCCAATTCCGCGGGATCTCCCGCATCAACCAGGTCCACGAATTGAACTCCTTTGACCACCCGCCCGCTGCGCACGTCCAGGCAGGCGATAATTCGCTTGGTCAGCATGGCAGCTCCACAAAGTTGCGCAGCACTCGCATCCCTGCGCTGCCGGATTTCTCTGGGTGGAATTGCACGCCCATCACGTTGTCGCGTTCCACCGCGCCCGAAAAGGGGCCGTCGTATTCCGTAACTGCAACAGTATCGGATATCAAGGGCGCGCGGTAGGCGTGGGTGTAGTACACAAACGCGCAATTCTCTACGCCCTGCATTAACCGCGACCCGGATTCGATACGCACCTGGTTCCAGCCTACGTGTGGCACTTTCACGGCGGGCGTAAAGCGTTCGCACTGGCCTGTGAAAAGACCCAGCCCCTTGGTTGCCGGGGCTTCCGTGCTGCCCTCAAACAGCCACTGCAGCCCCACGCAAATTCCCAGGAACGGGATGCCGCGTTCGATGGAATCACGGACCGCGGCGGTCAAGCCGGTATCCGCCAGCAGTTGTGTCGCTTGAAAATGGCCGACGCCAGGGAGGATTACTTTTTTCGCGTTGCCCACCACATCCGGGTCCGCCGTCACCGTTGCCTGGCAGCCCAGCGCATCCAGCGCCTTCATGACAGAAGTGAGATTGCCGGCCTTGTAGTCGATAACCGCGATCACAGCAGTCCTTTGGTGCTGGGAAGCATCTCGCCCAATTGCTTGTCCCTGGAGCAGGCGACACGCAGCGCTCGCGCAAAAGCTTTGAACAAAGCCTCGATCTTGTGATGGTTCGAGCGGCCGTACATGGTGGCGATATGTACATTCGCCCTCGCGCCGCGCGCAAAGCCTTCGAAAAAGTCTTCCACCAGCTCGGTTTGCAAATCGCCCACCATGGGCTTTTTCACCTTGGTCTTGACCACGCAGGAGACGCGCCCACTCAAATCGACGGCAGCCACCCCGAGCGTTTCGTCCATCGGCATCAGAAAATATCCCGCGCGCAGAATCCCCTTCTTGTCGCCCAGAGCCTGGTCGAAAGCCTCGCCCAGCGCGATGCCCACGTCTTCCACCGTGTGGTGCTGGTCGACGTCCAGATCGCCATCGCAGTGGAGCTCGAGGTCGAAGGCTCCGTGACGGGTAAACAACTCCAGCATGTGATCGAAGAATCGAATGCCGGTCTCAACCTTGTATCGCCCGCTGCCTTCCACCACCAGCTTGAGCGAAATTTTCGTCTCCGTGGTCTTGCGGTCGATCATCGCCTGGCGCTTCTTCGGCGTTTTTCCTTTTATGCTCGTTGCCATCCAATTTCCTTTAGCGAATCACTGATTGCGGCGACTGCCTGCTTCATCTGTTCGCGCGTGCCCACCGTAATACGAACACAGCCTGCGCAGCCTTGATCTTTCGATCGGTCGCGCGTGAGGACGCCGCGCCGGTGCATTGCCTGAACGAACGCCGCATGCAGCGCGCCAATCTTCACCAGAACGAAGTTGGCTTGCGTAGGCCATTGGGGCAACCCCAGTTGCCGCAGCTCTTCGACCATTTCCGTGCGCGCCGCTTTGACTTCCTCGACATACCATTGCAGGTAAGCTTCGTCATCGAGTGCCGCGGGCAGGCAAGCCAATGCCAGCGAATTCACGCTGTATGGAGAGATGACCGTTCTCAGCCACTTCTGCATCCCTGCGGGCGCGGCCAGCATTCCCAGGCGCAGACCCGCCAGCCCATATGCCTTGGAAAAAGTACGCGCCACCACCAGGTTGGGCGCCTGCCCCACCAGATCCATCACGGTTTGACCACAAAAGTGGAAGTACGCCTCGTCTACCAGGACCACTGCGTGGGGAGCCCTGTTCAGGAGCTCGACGATTTGCTCTCTGGTGGCTACGGTGCCCGTGGGACTGTTCGGGCTGGCAATCGCAATCAGCCTGGTCTGCGCCGTGATCGCCGCGCATAACGGCTCGAGAGGAAACGCGAAATCCTCTGCGGAAGGCACCATCCGCACGGTCGCATCCGTGCACGAACCGTAGATCTCATACATGGAATAGGTCGGGGTAGGAAAGAGAAATTCATCACCCCGATCCAGGTACGTTTGGCAAAGGACATGAATGGCCTCGTCCACTCCATTCGTCAGCAATACCTGGTCTGGCTGCAGCCCGAGATGCTGCGCCACCCTGGCTTCCACCTGGGCGCGCTCAGGATACTTCGCCAGATCGGACGCGGCGATTCTGCCCAGCGCTTCGAGCACTCGTGGCGAGCAGGCCACCGTATTCTCATTGAAGTCGAGCCGCAGGCCCTGCCGGCCACTGAGTGGGGGGTGATAGGCGTGCATCCGTTGCACCGCAATCCGCGGTTCCGGCGTTCGTTGCAGGACAGTCTCAGGCATCGATCCCCCTTACCCGTACAGCCTCGGCGTGGCCCAGCAGTCCTTCCGCATTAGCGAGCGCGATGGCAGAAGGCCCCAGCTTCTGCAATCCGGCCAGGCTGTACTCCTGTACCGTGATCAGCTTCACAAAGTCCATGACGCTCAGCCCGCCTCGGACCTGCGCTACGCCGCCCGTGGGCAGCGTGTGATTAGGCCCCGAGACGTAGTCGCCCATGGGTTGAGGCGAGTATCTTCCAATGAAAACAGAACCGGCATTGCGTACCCATGCCAGGTCTTCCGTGGCGTCTACCGTCAGATGCTCCGGCGCCAACCGGTTGGTAATTTCGTGCGCTTCTTCGAGTGAGTCCGCCACCACTGCGAGGCCGTTTCGCTTGATTGCCTGCCGGGCAATGGCATTGGTCTTGACTCGCTGGCTGACTTCTTTGACCACATCGCGAGCCAGGGATTTGTTGGTCGTGACCAGAATTGCCAGGGCCTCGGGATCGTGTTCCGCCTGCGCCACCAGATCCGCGGCGATGTCGGCTGGATACCCGCTCTCGCTAGTCACGACAATTTCCGTCGGCCCGGCGAGCATGTCGATGGCGCAATCGAATGCCACCATCTTCTTGGCTGCGGTCACATACCAGTTGCCTGGGCCCACAATCTTATCCACCCGTGGAATGCTCTCCGTGCCATAGGCAAGCGCAGCAACTGCCTGGGCTCCTCCCATTCGGTAAAACGAGGTGACACCGAGCAGCGCCGCCGCGGCCAGCGTCTCTCTCGCCGGCTTCGGCGAAACCACGACGATCCTCTCCACGCCGGCCACCTGGGCAGGGATCACAGTCATGAGCAAGGTTGAGGGCAGGGGATAGCGCCCACTGGGCACATAGCACCCAACGGCGCCCAGCGCTCGCACCTGCTGGCCGGTCGTCAGCCCATCGGTGGTGGCGTTCCACTGTTGCGGCATTTGCCGCGCGGCGAAGCTCCGAATGTTCGTGGCTGCGGTTTGCAGGGCCGTCTGCAGCGGCTTGGGAGTCGCCTCCCAGGCCTCCTCCATCTCAACCCGCGTGATCTCGAGTGGTTGCTGCCGCGGCAATCCGTCCAGCTTGGCGGCATATCGGCGCAAAACCCGATCGCCTCCTTTGCGGACGCCGGCCACGATCCGCTCTACCACCGGCATGGCGCGAGCGGTATTTCGCGCGCCTCGCAACTCCAGCTCGCGCAGCATTTTCTCCGTGAGCTTACCGCTACGGCCCTGTGTTCTTACCACTTTCATGCAGACACCTCTGGTAAACGGTTTACTGCAGATCTCTCGACTCCCTTTCGCTCTCTCGAAAACGCCCCCCGCTCTCGGAGATGCGGCGATCGTATGTTGTCGCGTTGAAGCAGGCCGTAGCGCGCCTCCCCCTTAGAAAACAATCTTGTTCAGCGGGTACTCCACAATCCCGGTCGCTCCTGCATTCTTGAGCTGGGGTATGACATCGCGCAGGACGCTCTCCTCGAGCACCGTATTCAGCGCTGCCCAATTCGCATCGCTCAGCGTGGAGACAGTCGGAGAAGCCAGCGCCGGAAGCAGAGCCAGCACCTGCTCCAGGTTCTTCTTTTCCACGTTCATCATCAAACCCACCCGCCCTTTGGCCGCGATCGCGCCATTCAGCATCAGTGCGATGTTGTCGATCTTCTGCTTCTTCCACGGATCGCTGTAAGCCGCACGGTTGGCAATCAGGTGGGTTTCGCTTTCCATGACTGTGTCGATGATCCGTAGCCGGTTGGCGCGCAGCGAACTCCCCGTCTCGGTCACTTCTACAATGGCGTCGGCGAGCATCGGAGGCTTCACCTCCGTCGCGCCCCAGCTGAACTCCACTTTCACGGGTACCTTCTTGGACGCGAAATAATTCTTTGTCACCTCGACCAGTTCCGTCGCGATCACTTTCCCGCTCAGCTCTTCGGCTTTCTGGAAATGGGAGTCCTCCGGCACGGCGAGGACCCAACGCACTTTGGTTCGTGTGGCCTTGGAGTAGGTAAGGGCGCTAATACTCGCCACATCCAAGCCGCTCTCTACCACCCAGTCGATCCCGGTGAGGCCTGCGTCCAGCACGCCCTTTTCCACGTACCGGGCCATTTCCTGCGCCCGGATGAGCATGCACTCGATCTCGCTGTCATCGATCCCCGGGAAGTACGAGCGCCCATTGGCATAGATGTGCCATCCGGCATTCTCAAAAAGCGCAATGGTCGCGTCCTGGAGACTCCCCTTGGGGATGCCCAGCTTCAGCTTATCGGCCATTCAAGGCCTCCGACTTCGCTGAAACCGGCAGTTCAATGACGCGGGTGAAACAGCTTACGGTGCCCTCGTGGCAGACCAGTCCGTCACCTTCGACGATCACCCCGAACACCAGGGCGTCCTGGTCACAATCGGTAGCCGCCGACACTACGCGCAGCCGGTTTCCGCTGGTCTCGCCTTTCATCCACAGCTTCTGCCGTGTCCGGCTCCAAAATGTCACAAACCCTGTCTCTATTGTCCTGGCATAGCTCGTTTCGTTCACAAACCCCACCATCAGCACCTGGCCACTCGCCGAATCCTGCACGATCGCAGGCAGCAGGCCATCCATCTTCGCAAAATCGAGTTTCACCGCTTCGGTCATCGTGGACCTCTCCTTTTCCCATTTCATTGCCAAACACAAAAAAGCCCGCTTGCGCGTTTCGCGCCGGCGGGCTCTTCCTGATCCTGGTTTCCTGGCCTCTATTGCTGGCCGGAATCGTCCGCCGACACGCTCGTCACGTGGTGATGGTGATGACGATGGTGGTGGGTGCGGACTTGCATACCTATAAGAAAGCTAACTGGCTCCTCCCGCGATGTCAACCTCGGGTGCTCCAGTCTGGTCTGCGTCCATCCGTCTGAAGTATTTCGCATCGGAATACCTTGGGGAGATAGTTCCGATGTGCCTTTGACTGGACTTGGCGAATCTCACTAGATCACGGTAATAGTAAAAATGCTTCCTCGGGACCCATGCAAACCAACGCCGCCAAACTCCCGTATCTGTTACTAGTCATCTTGGTCGTGGGATCCGGCCTGTTCTATGTGGCCAGTACGGCTGCCAGCTTCGATAGCTTCCTCAATCCCAACCGCGCCCGGCTTCCCCTGCGGTTCTCTCAAACCGCCCGCTTTTTGGTGCAGCCTTTGCCCGAGTCGCGGCGCGCCGGCATGGAGGAAGAGGACCAGGTGCTTTCCATAAACGGCGTCCCGTTCACCGGGATGGCCAGTCTCATTCGCGAGACCTTCTATTCCCGTCCAGGACAAACGGTAAGCATTGTTTATCGCAGCCGCTCGGGGGGCATGCGCACAGCGAGAGTGGAGTTGATGCCACGGCGCGCCTCCCGCCCGAATTTCACCGGATGGCTGATCAATATCCTGCTGATTCTGGTCTTCCCGGGATTCTGCCTGTTGCTCGGTTTTTGGGTGGTGCTCGCCAGGCCGCATGAATGGAACGCCTGGTTCTTCCTGGGCATCATGAACGTGGTCCCGGCCTTCGTGGGCAACCGCACTGGATATTACCCCGGCTTCCTGACCCCGTTCACCATCTTCTGGCAGATTTTCTCTATCCAGTGGATGTTCATCTCGCTCATCTTGTTCAGCATCTATTTTCCCGTACGATCGCGCACGGACGTACGCCACCCATGGATCAAGTGGGTCATCATCATCCCCCAGATCCTGCTCGTTCCGGCCCGTTGTCTTATCGAATACGGCAGGCTGTACGACAACCGTTTCATCAGGCCGTATCTCGTGGCGAGTGACCCGCTGGATTTCGCAAACAATGTATTCGCCGCGATTTCCCTCAGCATTCTCATTGCCGCCATCGTCGGCAAGCTTTTCGCTGTACCGGCTCCCGCGCCCGACGCCCGCCGCCGCCTTGCGGTTGTGGCCGTCGGTTCTCTGCTCGGATTGGGACCGGTCCTTGTTCTTCTCGTCGTCTCCACCCTATCGAACAAGACTCTCATCGAAGGCGCCCCGTCCTGGGTGCTTTTTACCGTAGCGGTTTTGTTTACGTTCTTTCCTCTCTCTCTTGCCTACACAGTCATCGTCCAGCGTTCGCTCGATCTGCGCATCATCCTCCGCCAGGGTACGCGCTACGCGTTTGCCCGCGGCACACTTTGGGTGTTGCAGGCAATCGTGATCGCGATCCTCGGTTTCCGGCTCTACCGCTATTCGCACCATTCGGGCCGCGTGGCCCATCTGATTACGTCTGCGGTATTCGTGTTGATCGTTCTTTTCCTCCGCTTGCGCATCGCGCGGCCGCTCTCCCTCTGGATAGACCGGCGTTTTTTTCGCGAAGAGTATTCGGTCGATCAGGTGCTGGTCGAGCTGTCCGAGCAAGCGCGCACCTTTACCGAGACCGAGCCTCTGCTGAGGACCATCACCGAGCGGATCAGCCAAACACTGCATGTCAACCGAATCGCGTTTCTCCTGCGTCAAGGAAAGCTCTTTGAATTGCAGTATGCTCAGGGCATACCTATCACAACCGACGTGGCGCTGCCGGAAAACTCCTCTGCGATGCGTGCGCTGGCCATCGATCGCAGCCCTAAGCGAGTTTTCCGCGAGCACCCTGACCCGTGGCTGGCCTTGGCTGCGCCTTCGGAAATCGCGGTTCTCAACCAGCTCGATGCCGAGTTGCTGCTGCCCCTCCCGGGCCGTTCCAATCTGATTGGCGTAATGACGCTGGGACCAAAGCTGAGCGAGGAGCCGTACTCCCGCTCCGATCGGCGCCTGCTTTCTTCCGTGGCTTTGCAGACTGGACTAGCCATAGAAAACAGCGCCCTCGTCCATCATCTGGCCGAGGAAGCGGCACAGCGCGAACGTATCAATCGCGAGCTCGAAATCGCCCGCCAGGTGCAGGAGCGCCTGCTGCCTCAGATCTACCCCATAATTCAAGGAGTGGATTTTGCCGGCTTCAGCCGTACCGCGCAGGAGGTGGGTGGAGACTACTATGACTTCATTGCCCTCGAGAATGGCCGCCTCGGGATCGCCATCGGCGATGTGTCGGGTAAAGGGATGTCCGCCGCATTATTGATGGCCTCGATTCGGGCCGCCTTGCATGGACTCACCTTTAGCGCCACGCTCAGCCTTTCCCGCCTGATCGAGGGCCTCAATCGCATCATCTACGACTCCTCCACCAGCAACCGCTTTGTCACCTTTTTTTTCGGGGAGTACGATCCTTCCACGCGTACCCTTGACTACGTAAACGCGGGGCATAACGCGCCGGTACTCTTGCGTCCTGCGTTCACGGGGCAGGATAGTTTCTGCAAGCCGGAATCTCCATGCGACGTCCTGCGTCTGGAGACCGGCGGTCCGATACTGGGCATTTTCACTGACGTTCCCTATGAGCAGGCTCGCCTCCAGCTGCGGCCCTATGACGTTCTGGTTGCCTTCACCGACGGAATCAGCGAAGCGATGACGGCAGATTACGAGGAATGGGGAGAAGAACGGCTGATCGCCTCGGCCAGGCAGAACGTCGGCACGGCTGCTCAGGATATCGTAACCTCTATGGTTACAGCGGCGGACGGCTTCACCGCGGGAGCGCCGCAGAGCGATGATCTCTCCCTGGTGGTACTCAAGGTTCTCTGACATGTTTCTTCGCGGGCTGGCCGCTTCGATATTCCTTTGGTGGGTGCTGCCTCTCCTTGCGCAGCCGGTTCCGGTGGAATATGCCACTTTCATGAGCCATGGCAAGGCGATTTCGTGCACGGTTTTTGAGGCGCACGACGCCGTCGCAACCATCATTCTCCTGCGCGGATCGGGTCCCACAGACCTCAGTCTGGCAAGGTCTCAGGGGCGTTTCTTTGCCGACCACGGTTTCCGGGTGTTGCTGGCCGACTATTTGAGCGCCACACCGTCCGCCGCACCTACCCCGGCGAACTATCGGCGATGGGCCCAGGTGGTGGATGACATCGCTGCCGAGTTGCGCTCCCGCCCACTCCCGCGCAATAGGAAAATTGCCCTTATCGGACAATCGCTGGGTGCGCCGGTTGCGATCCTGGCTGGTTCCCGCAAAACCGGCATCGATGCCATCGCTGAGTGGTCCGGGGTTCTGCCCAACGAATTCTTTTCCCAGGTCCAGAACCTGCCTCCACTGCTGATCATTCACGGCGAACAGGATGAACAGGTGCCGATTGTGAACGCGCGCCAGCTCGTCCGCCTCTGCGAGCTGAAAGACTTTACTTGCGAGGCAGGTCTGTACCCTGATGAAGGCCACCTGTTTAGCAACAAAGCAATCGACGCCGCCAATCAACGTACCCTGACCTTCTTCCGTACGTATCTTTGGGCGAACCTGCCGAAAAGGGCTGAATGAGCCGCAAATTGAGAGCCCGGTATTGGCTCGAGTGGGGTTCCACGGTTGTCCACAAACAGTCCCGAAGGGACGGCAGAGAATAGCCCAAGACGATAGTTCTGGGGCAAGTCAGGGGCCGCCCTATAACAGCCCGGCGAGTTCTTCTGTTGGGTCCTTCAGCCCCACGCCAGTCAGTCGTCGTCGTGAAGCTTCTTGCATCAATGCGTACAATCGGCTCGCTGCGGCCGCATAGCTCAGCCCCTCTTCCCGGATGTTCGAAATACAATTCCGTTCCGCATCTTTGCGGCCGCGCCTGGGTTCCCAGGTGAGGTAAACACCCAGGGAATCAGGGGAGCTCAATCCGGGCCGTTCTCCGATCAACACCACCGCGAGACGTGCATTCAGAGCCTCGCCAATCGCATCCCCCACCGCAACCCGGCCCTGTTCCACCACGCAAACCGGCGCCACCCGCCAACCCTTGAGAAGAGGAAGCAGCGCTCGCAGCAGATGCAACGCATGACGCTCCACAGCCAGGGCGGAAAGGCCGTCCGCAATCACGAAAACGGCATCGTATTCGCCGGGGATTAGCTGCGATGCCGATTCCTCACTCAAAACCCGGCCCAGGTCGGGCCGCCTGAGGTACGTGCTGCGGTCCGCAGCTTTACTCTCCAGCGCTAACGCCGTCAGTCCACACCGGCGAAGCTCGTCGCAGAGCATCCGTACGTCGATCGCTCCATGGACGGCATCGCGCGCTCGTGCGTGCGCCAGCTGAAAATCAAGCAGCGGCCGCGTCGCCAGGCTGATCCCACGGCGCTCCAGCCCGATGCGCGCCGGGGTATAACTGCGCAAGGCCTCCCGGGCTGCCGGGGACATGCCCGGCGGCGCCAACTCCGGCCCAGGGGAAGCTTCCTTCGTCTTGCGATCCCTTCTTTTGAACATTGAGTTAGCTGAGAAACGCCGGGACATTCAACCGCAGCCTGGCATCGCTTTGCAGCCAGGCTTCAAACTCCGGAGCTGGCCGCAGCCCCAGAATGCGGCGCAGGTACAACGCGTCGTGAAACGACGTGCTTTGATAGTGAAGCATCACGTCGTCCGCTCCAGGTACGCCCATAATGTAATTGACGCCGGCCGCGCCCAGGAGGGTCAGCAGCACATCCATATCGTTCTGGTCTGCTTCGGCGTGATTGGTGTAACAAACGTCGCACCCCATGGGCAGACCCAGCAGCTTGCCGCAGAAGTGGTCTTCCAGTCCGGCACGTATGATCTGTTTGCCGTCGTACAAGTACTCTGGGCCGATAAAGCCCACCACCGTGTTCACCAGCATCGGCTGGTAGCGCCGGGCCACGGCGTAGGCGCGTGCCTCGCAGGTTTGCTGGTCAACACCATGATGGGCGTTCGCCGAAAGGGCGCTGCCCTGCCCGGTCTCGAAGTACATCACGTTGTCGCCCAACACCGGTTTACCGCCGCTCTGCGGCTCGAACACCGCCCCCCGGCGCAAAGACCGCGCGGCCTCGTAAGCCTCGTCCAGCAGCGTCAGGTTCACGCCGAAGGACTGGTTCGCCGCCTCCGTGCCGGCTATGGATTGAAACACGAGGTCGACCGGCGCACCTTGTTCCAGCGCCGCCATCAGCGTAGAGACATGAGAAAGAACGCAGCTCTGAATTGGAATGGCGTATTTCAGCCGCACATGTTCGATCAGCTCCAGCAGCGTTTTCACCGTCTTGACGTTGTCCGAAGCGGGATTGATGCCAATCACCGCATCTCCGGAGCCCAGCAGCAGGCCATCCACCATGGACGCCGCGATACCCGCCGGATCGTCAACCGGGTGATTTGGCTGTAGCCGGGTCGACAATCTGCCCTCGAGCCCGACGGTGGTGCGGAAGCGTGTGACTACGCGGACTTTGCGCGCAACGAGAATCAGATCCTGCACCCGCATCAACTTGCTCACGGCGGCTACCATCTCAGGGGTCAAACCGGGCGCCAGCGCACTGAGTGCCGCGCCGGTCGCATCGTCGGATAGCAGCCAATCGCGAAAATCTCCGACCGTAAGAGAGGCGAGAGGGGCAAAGGCGCTATGACTGTGACTATCGATAATCAGCCGGCTGACTTCGTCGTCCTCGTAGGACACCACTGGCTCCCGCAGGAAGGTACGCAGGGGTAGGTCGGCCAGCGCCATTTGTGCTGCTGCTCGCTGCTCGCCGCTCTCAGCGGCGATCCCGGCCAAAGCGTCTCCAGAGCGGTATGGGCTAGCTTTGGCCAACAGGTCGCGCAGACCTTCGAAGTTGTAGGTGACGTCGCGGATCTTTCTGCGCAGCCGCATCGTTGCGTCCCATACTAATACGCTCCGGCAAGCAGCCCGGATACTGTATTCTGCAAGCCATCCTGGCTATGCATCGCCCATATCGTTCTTTCTATCGCGGTGGCTTGTTTTGCGTCCTGTTCAGCTCAGCAGCCACTCTATCCTCCGCTCAGGCCCAGGCTCCTGCGCCCTCTCACCCCATCGTGCTTCATGCCGCCCGCCTTCTGGATATCGAAGCCGGACGCGTCGTTTCCCCGGGCGAAGTCCTGGTTGAAGGTCAGAAAATCGTTGCTGCCGGCTCCTCGGTTACCCATCCCGCCGGCGCCGAAACCGTCGATCTGGGAGATACGACGCTGATGCCTGGGCTGATCGATGCCCACGTTCATCTCTTTCTCCATCCCGGGGCGGAAGATCTTCAAACCGTTATGGAATCAGTGCCCGAGCGGACGATCATGGCCACTCTCGCGGCCAAAGCGGACCTGATGGCCGGCTTCACGGCGGAGCGCGACATGGGAACGGAGGGCGCGGGCTCAGCGGATACAGCCGTCCGCGAAGCGATCGACTCAGGCAAGATCCCTGGGCCGCATATGCGCGTGAGTGGTAACGCAATCAACATTCTCGGCGGCCATGAGGATGCCATGCACTTCAATCCTGAACAGCACGTGCTGCCCAATGCCACCTACGCGAACACGGCCGATGAGCTGGTCGCGGTCATTCGCCAGCAGATCAAGGATGGCGCCGATTTCATCAAGATCTATGAGACCGGCCGGGACTTCTTCAAAGACGGCCAGTTCCACACCATCGTCCAGTACACCGAGCCACAGCTGGCTCAGGCCGTCGCCGAAACCGCACGTCTGCAGACCCGGGTCGCCGTGCATTGCGAAGGTGAGCCGGCCGCCTTATTCGCGGCGCAGGCCGGGGTGGCCTCGATTGATCATGCGGACCAGCTTGGGGACGAAACCATGCGCCTGATGCGCGAGAAGCAGATCTATGCCGTTCCCACCTTCACCATCCAGGAATATTTTGCAGCCCATGCCAGTTCGCCGGAAGGCGCGGCGCAAGAACGCCATCTGCTCGAATATCACGCACAGCAGTTTCGCATCCAGCTGGAGCACGGTGTGCCGATGGCAGTGGGTTCAGACGTGGGCCCTTTCCCGCACGGCACGCAGGCGCGGGAACTGGAGCTGATGGTGGAGTATGGAATGAAGCCTGTGGATGTGCTGAAGGCCGATCTGCTCAATGGCGCCCGCCTGCTTGATTGGGAGCATGAGATCGGCGTTCTCAAGCCGGGCTACGACGCGGACATCATCGCGGTTCCAGGCAATCCCCTGGACGACATCCACGTGCTGAAGGAGGTTTCGTTTGTAATGAAAGACGGGATCGTTTACCGGCGCTGAGTTCAATGAGCCGCGGTTGACGCCACCAGGTTCCCGCTCCTGACGGCGGCTCTCTCTTGCGGCGGTAGCGGTTTCGACCAGATGGGATTGGTTACTCCCCGTAGCACTGGCGCAGCCAGATTCGTGAAATCGAAGACCACAACATCATTCACGCCCTTTCGCAGCCATGGAGCAGGCAGAAACAGCGACTGTTGCGGACCCACGTCCCATGTGCGTCCCAGGTTATGACCGTTGACCCAGACGAAACCCTTGCCCAGGCTGCTGACATCCAGATAAGTATCCGCAACAGACGTAATTGTGAATGTTCCGCGGTGAAAGGCGGGTCCGGAAACCGTTTGTTTTTCCCAATCCCGAACTCCATCCGGGCTCGTCATGGGGAGGCAGTACACCTGCCAGCCGGACAATTCGTGGCCGCCCAGGCGAACCGACCTTGTGATTCCGGTCTGACCCTGTTGCAGAAAAGGCCCGTAGCTGACCCGGCCGGTGTTTTCCACCAGAATGTCCAGCGTCGCCGGGCCCGCGGGTGCCGTGATGTCGAGCGTTGTCTGCTTGAGCCGGCGGTCAAGCGTACCCTGCAGCTTCTGGTTTACATACACCGCGGCATAATAGCGCAGATCGTCGACTGCCAGCCGCTGTGCGAACGGTCCCCTCAATTGCGTGTGGTAAAGAATGTAACCGTAGTTCTGACCGAAGGTTTCCATGGAACGCGGATGCTCGGAAGCTACCGCGGCCGGCAAGTTACTCCAAAGGGGAGCTGATTCGGTCAAAGTGAATGCCGGTACTGGGGCAATCGGCAGCTTCGCGGGTAAAGGCGGAGGCGTTATTCCAGTGTGCCGTTGAATTACATCTCGAAGCAGGAAAAACTTCCTCGTGGGCCTGCCGGCCTCGTCCAGTGCGGCATCGTAGTCGTAGCTTGTCTCTATCGGAAAGTAGGTGTTGTCGCCGAAGTTGGCGCCATTCATAAAACCGAAATTGGTACCCCCGTGAAACATATAAAGGTCGACCGAAGCTCCCTGTCGCAGCATCCAGTCGACCTCTTTTGCCTGCAGATCCGCATCCGTTACGGCGTGCTGTCCTCCCCAGGAGTCATACCAACCGGCCCAGTATTCTCCTGTCATCCACGGTTGGTTGAAGTGAAATTGTTCCATGGTAGCTGCCAGGTAAAGCATCGCCAGAAATCTGGCGGCGTAGGACCTTTCTACCTTGCCCTGGCCAAAATTGATGGCCGGCAATACGCCGGGTAACGCATCATTCACCAGCAACCGCGGGCCATCGGAAGTGAACAGGATGGAATCCCCGAAACCGGCGTGCAGCAGCATCTGGTGGATATCCTCCATGTACTGCCGATCGTTGCCGTAGGTGCCGTACTCATTCTCGATTTGCACCGCGATAATCGGTCCGCCATGCGTGGCCTGCAGAGGGGCAAGCTCCTGTCCCAGGCGAAGCAGATAACGGTTTACGGCGGCAAGGAAAAGTGGATCCCGCGTGCGGACCTTTATGCTGTCATCCGCGAATAGCCACGCCGGCAGGCCACCGGCATCCCATTCCGCGCAAATATAGGGGCCCGGCCTCAGAATTACATCGAGGCCTTCTTCCTGCGCCATGCGCACGAAAGCGGCAATGTCGTTGTTCCCGCTGAAATCGAAGACTCCTGGCCGGGGTTCAAGCAGATCCCAGAACGCGTAGGTTTCGATCGTGTTTAAGCCCATGGCCCGAGCCTTGCGCAGCCGGTCTCGCCAATACTCTCTCGGCACCCGCGGGTAGTGGATTGTTCCGGAAATGATCTGGTAGGGCTTGCCGTTACGGATAAACTGGCTGCCCACGATGGTGATCGGGAATGATTTTGCCGGCTGTGCCGGCCCGCTCGCTGCTACTCCTGCTATGCAAAGGCCGGCCAGTAGTACCAGGCCGACAGCTCTCCTGCGGCCCGAAAATCGAGCGGCTCTGGCGAACTCAAGGAGTCGGGGGAAACTGTCCTTGGCAGACGTGGCACCAATGCAACGCATCTTCTCGACCGAGGCATGCTCCAGACACAATCCGTGTTTTGGAGCATGCCTTGTCTCTGTTTTTTGTCCGCAAAGTTTGTATCAGCCGGATTCGTAACAAAGCAAGAGTTACCAACTTTCAACCGTGTAACAAAGCAGCAGTTACCAGCTAAATTGATCTTCAAATGAAACTTGTATAGTATGCTCAACGGTTACCGGGGGAGTTACTCCGGTCGATTTCCGGGCCACGCCGTGAGTGATGTCGTTTTGCCGCAAGGTGTCGAGACCAATCTCAAGGAGAGAGAGCATGAAGAGAAGAGTAGTGGCGCTAAGTCTCATGGGCCTCATGGTTCTGCCGGTTTTTGGACAGGATAAGGAAGCGGATCGCGTTAAGTCCGCGGGTACCGTAATGTCACAGATTCTGAACATTCCCGACGACATCCCCCAGAGCGTGCTCGACAAAGCGGATTGCGTAGTGGTATTGCCGTCAGTGGTGAAGGCGGCTTTCATTGTCGGCGCTAGCTATGGACGCGGGGTGATGACCTGCCGGAGCGGCGCGAATTTTCGCGGCCGGTGGAGCGCCCCGACCATGATGGCGTTGGAAGGTGCGAGCTTCGGGCTTCAATTGGGCGGCCAGGCTACAGATTTCGTCCTCCTGCTCATGAGCCCGACTTCGGCAGCCAACATCCTTAAGAGCAAGGTCAAAATCGGCGGGGATGCCTCAGCAGCCGCGGGACCGGTCGGGCGGAATGCCTCGGCAGAGACCGATGCGACCATGCGGGCGGAAATCCTGTCCTATTCCCGGGCACGTGGTCTGTTTGCCGGTATTTCCCTCTCCGGCTCAACGCTGCGACCTGACAACGACGGCAACAAAGCCCTTTACGGGAAAGATGTCACCGCCCAGCAAATTGTCTTTGACAAGGCTGTGCCGGCTCCGCCTTCCGCAGCCCTGTTGCTGTCCACCTTGAACAAGCATTCCCCTAAGAACCTGTCCAAGTAAGGCTTGATCGTCAATAGCCGTCGCTTCCGGCTGTGTGCACAATTTGTGCAGCAGCCGGAGGCTACAGGCACCACTCTCAAGCGGGCCTCGCAGTTTTCTCGAACCGGGGGGAAGCCATGTTCAGCCTGATATGGGAAGCAATCATCGGCCTCATTGTTGGAGCGCTGGCAAAATTCATCATGCCCGGCAAGGATCCGGGCGGCATTTTTATCACCATGCTGCTTGGGGTCGCGGGCGCCTTGCTGGCCACGTTTATCGGTAGCCACGTGGGCTGGTACAGAGAGGGTCAGCGTGCCGGTTTCCTGATGTCACTGCTCGGCGCGATCGTGATCCTTGCTATCTACCGATTGATCAGGGGCAAAAAAGCTACTACCTAGCCGACCCACCGCCGGCCGGCTGAGCGGGCGCGGGCGGAGCCGTGCGTGGCTTCGCGAGCCGGGTTCGCGCCCGAAGCCGGAACGTCACCTCAGCGCTCCCCTTTATCCACCGATTCCACAACTATCCTCGTATTCCCATCGGTTCATCGTCTTGTCCGTGCCCCTCGCCCGAAGATAGCCTCGAAAGAGGCGCATTTGGTTCCCTTTTTAGTGGGGGAATGCCGCTTTGGGAGCGGTCGTCGGCGATTCTCCACAGCGATTCGTTCGGTTTTGGGAAGGCGAAGGGGTCATTTGCATATAAACTACTAGATATAGTGGTTCCGGCTTGACAGCCGCCATTTGCAGCGTTACCTTCGCATCTCACGGCTTTACTTTTTAGTTGGTTGTCGCCAAAGCCTGGTTAACGTTTGTTCCCAGAAAGGACGATGATTCTCCCACTTTTGGAAGCGCCCTAGAGCGCCCCGGGGGACGGCTTTTCTGTCATCTTAAGAATCACGAGGAGAATTATGGCCGAGGCCACCAATTCCGTAACGCCCGCCGCCGCGAACGGCTGGGCCGCCCACTATAGTCACTCCGTGCCAAAGCCCGAAATCAAGACCGGGGTACACTGCACCCGCTTCTTCTCCAAGCCCGGAATATCACCTTATAACGAGGTCACCTGGGAGCGCCGGACAGCCTCGATTACCGATGCCGCCGGAGTGACCATCTTCGAGCAGAAAGACGTGGAAGTTCCGTCCGACTGGTCGATGACCGCGACCAACATCGTGGCCTCAAAGTATCTTCATGGCCACATTGGCACGCCACAGGGTGAATTTGGCGCTCGCGAGACCGGCGTACGCCAACTGGTGGCCCGGGTGGCTGAGACGATCCGTGACTGGGGTATTGCTGGAGGGTACTTTGCGACTCCGGAGGATGCGGCCATCTTCCATGACGAACTGGTCCACCTGCTGCTGACCCAAAAGGCGGCTTTCAACTCGCCCGTCTGGTTCAACGTAGGTTGCGACCGGCTGGAACCCAATTCTGACGCACAGAACTGGCACTGGAATGCCCACAGCTGCGCGGTTGAGTTCGCCGTTACGGGTTACCGCAGTCCGCAGTGCTCTGCCTGCTTCATCAACTCGGTGGAAGATTCGCTCGATTCAATCCTGACACTGGCCAAGACGGAAGGCATGCTGTTCAAGTGGGGCTCAGGCACCGGAACCAATCTTTCCAAGATTCGCGCATCGATGGAAACCCTCTCCGGCGGCGGCACCGCCAGCGGTCCCCTGAGTTTCATGCGCGGGTTTGACGCCTTTGCCGGCGTCATCAAGTCCGGCGGGAAGACGCGCCGCGCTGCGAAGATGGTCATTCTGAACGTCGACCATCCCGATATCAATGACTTCATTGAGTGCAAGGCCAAGGAAGAGATGAAGGCCTGGACCCTGATGCAGGCCGGTTACGACGGATCAGGCCCGGATTCCGAGGCCTACAGCTCCATCTTTTTCCAGAACGCCAACAACTCGGTCCGCGTGACCGACGACTTCATGCGCGCGGTCGAACGGGATCAGGAGTTTACCACCCGCACCGTCAAAACCGGCGATCCGGTAAAGACCTACAAGGCCCGCGACATTATGGGAAAGATTGCTGAAGCCACCTGGCAGTGCGGCGATCCTGGCATGCAGTACGACACCACCATCAACAAGTGGCACACGTCGAAGAATTCCGGCCGGATCAACGCTTCGAATCCCTGCTCCGAGTACATGTTCCTGGACGACTCGGCATGCAATCTGGCCAGCTTTAACCTGCTCAAGTTCGTGACTCCTGCCGGCAATTTTGACGTCGACGCCTATCGCCACGCCATCGACATCATGATTACGGCTATGGACATCCTGGTCGACAACTCCGGCTACCCCACGGAAGCCATCGTGCGCAACTCCCACGACTATCGGCCGCTGGGTTTGGGATATGCCAACCTGGGCGCGTTGCTCATGGCGATGGGGCTGCCCTACGACAGCGACGCCGGAAGGGATTTCGCGGCTACCCTCACCGCTATCATGTGCGGGCAAGCGTATTTGCAGTCTTCCGTACTGGCCGAGAAGGCTCCGGCGCTGGTATCGGCCTCCGCTTTGTGCCAGCAGGCACAGTACAAGGACGGTGGTCTGACTCAGCGGGGAGGGGCGTGCCCCGGGTTTTACGTTAACCGCGAGCCCTTTCTCGATGTGATCCGCATGCACCGTGCGGAGGTGAACAAAATCGGTCACGCCAATTCGGCGGATTCCTTTGCTACTCCACAACTCGCGGCGCTCATCGAGGCCAGCAAGGAGTGCTGGGATCAGGCGCTGGCTCATGGCGAACAGCACGGTTATCGCAACTCGCAGGTAACCGTACTTGCCCCCACCGGCACCATCGGCTTCATGATGGACTGCGATACGACCGGGATCGAGCCCGACCTGGCGCTGGTGAAATACAAGAAGCTGGTCGGTGGCGGCATGATCAAAATCGTCAACAACACCGTCCCCGCCGCTCTGTTCAAGCTCGGATATACCAATCCCCAGGTGGATTCGATCGTCAGCTACATCGATTCCACGGGAACCATCGAAGGCGCCCCGGGCATCAAGCCGGAGCACCTGGCGGTATTTGATTGCAGCTTCAAACCCAGCAAGGGAACTCGCTCCATCCACTCATCGGGACACATCAAGATGATGGCGGCAACGCAGCCGTTCCTCTCCGGGGCCATCTCGAAAACTGTTAATCTGCCCCACGACGCCACTCTTGACGATATTGTTCAGGCTTATGTCGAAGCCTGGCGCCTGGGACTTAAAGCAGTGGCCATCTATCGCGATGGATCCAAGGGGGCTCAACCGCTCAACGTTTCCGATGGCAACAAGGCCAAAGCTATCAAGAATGCGCTGGCGTCTGAGGAGACTGCGTTGGATCCTGCCGTCAGTGCCGCGGCCGATCGTGTGCTTACAGCCATGGCCCAGGGCGACACTGCCTCCGTGGCCGACGATCTGCGTCTCCTGGAAGCAAAAGTTTCCGCGCGGCTCGAGGTCACGGCCAACTCGGTGCTGTCTGCGGCCAACGCGTTCTCTGCATCGATCGCCAATGCGGTGAACCTGGGCCACGCGGCCTTGCGCGAGGAGCAGGACACAACCCAGGGACCACCCCGTGCTGTTCGTCATCGCCTGCCGGAGGAGCGTGCCTCGCTTACGCACAAGTTTTCCATTGGCGGGCACGAGGGCTACATCACGGTGGGTCTGTACCCTAACGGGCAGCCGGGTGAAATCTTCATCAAGATGGCCAAGGAGGGTTCCACGGTCTCCGGACTTATGGATTCCTTTGCCACCGCGGTCTCGCTTTCGCTCCAGCATGGCGTGCCGCTCAAGGTATTGTGTGAGAAATTCGCTCACACGCGCTTTGAGCCTTCCGGCTGGACCGGCAATGAACAGATGGGATTCGCCAAGTCCATCATGGATTACATTTTCCGCTGGCTCCAGTTGCGCTTCCTTTCCGGGCATCAACTGAACCTGTTTGCCGGGTTGACTGCGGCTTCACAAGCGGCTGCGCGCGTGGATGCGGCGGAAGAATCCACTCCGAACTATGAGCTGAAGTACGAGACCAGGCCGCCCGCCGGCGGTATTGGCTCTGCTGTAAGTCAGGGCGGCGCAGGCGGTAGCCTTGAGGATCGGGGACTTTTTGGGGCGCCGGAAGCGCGCAAGGCCGGCGGGTCGGTCTTCCACGCCGCCGATGCCATGAAAGAATATCTGGACATGGGCGATGCTCCGAGTTGCCATACCTGCGGGGCTATCATGGTTCGCAACGGCAGCTGTTACCGATGCATGAGCTGCGGCTCGACCAGCGGCTGTAGCTAAAAAACATCCAAACAACACATTTGGGGCCGCTTGCTTGGCAAGCGGCCCTTGATTTTTTAGCTACCCTCCAGAGCCGTTGATTGTTCGATGATTTCCGCTGCTATGTTCTCGTAGCTGGTGGAGTTGATCTGCGCGCTGGCTCCGGTCTCTCCCGCAGGCGCACGATGGTCGGTCACTTTTCTGGAATAAGCTGTCGGTCAGGGTGTTCCTCTTATGCGCGTGAATGAATTTTCAGTTGCGCATACTCTTTCCGCCTCCCGGCGGATCGAAAGCATGGAGAAGACATGAGAGGACCACAAATGATAAAGAAAATATCGATTGCTTTAGCGCTTATAGCTGTGCCCAGCGCTTTTGCCGCCAATAAAGGATCGCTGCACGTCAGTTCCCAGGAAGACCTGGCCGGACAAACCTTGATTCCCGGCGATTACACGGTGCAATGGGAAGACCACGGACCCGAGGTAACCCTTCACGTGATGCGAGGCAAAAAAGTGGTGGCGGAAGCGACCGCCGATATTGTTCCGCAACAGTATGCCTCAACCTACGATTCCGTCGTGCTGCAGACCGTCAATGGAAAGCGGACTCTGTCGCTCATCTTCTTCTCCGGCAAAACCTTTGCTCTTCGGATTCAAGAGCCACCGGCAACCGCAAATCTTAGTAGCCGATAAAACCGGCATCTTTTTGCGGGAAAAGGAGAACAGCGGGAATTTTTTCCAGCCCCAAAGGTTTTTCTATCAGGAGAAAAAAATATGCGCTTCCGATTCATGGTCCCGGCCTTCCTGTTATTCGTCTGTGCGGCCTGTGCGTTTGCTGCCGACACGACTTTGGTCAACATCCCATTTGCCTTCGAAAGCCGAGGGCAGCGATTTCCCCCGAGCCAATACGAGGTGAGACTAAGTGAGGATCGTCATCACTTGACTTTAACCAGTAGGGACGTGCCCGCAAGGAGCATGTTTTTGACGGTAAGCGAAACCGACGTCACACGATACGATCCAACCTTGAGCATTAGTTTTGAAACCATCGCCGGCCGGCGCCAACTGTTCTCTATCCGTCTCGGTTCTTATCAGTATCGATATTGAGCGAAGTCTCCCGTGTTCACGTTGCCGTGAGGTGCACATTCCGTAGGCTCATGCCCTTCGCTGGCATGAGCCTTCCCTCATCAAAGTCTTTTCCCTGGCCGTGCAACGAAATGGCTATAGAGAAAGCGATCCTGGAGCCGAAAGTCAGAGCATCTGATTCTGGGTTGTGCTCCCCAGAGTATGAGCACCGTGAAGGATATAGAGATGAAGGAAACCGCGCATCGAACTGCCGCAACGGATGGCGTCTACTTCGTGAGCGCATCGCATCTCGCGGACAAGCTCCTCGAACGCATGGCCCGCGGATTGGATCCGTGGCTGTTTCGCCGCTCCGGGTTGAACATCACGCGTGGGGCTGCAGTGTCGCACTTTCGGGCAAAGAAAACGTCCGACTAGTACCAGCCGCTGTGATGCGAGAGGTGGCCAGCGTTAAAGCGCGTGATTGAGCCGGGCGTTACGCGCAGGTTTTGACAAAGCAACAAACAAAGACTCTTCTCCTGGAAGATACGCTTCACAGATCTGCGGTTTTTTCCCCCAGCCACCGTTTCGCAGCCCTCAGGTTTCCGCGCACTCCAACTTCACGTCTGTCCTGCTCTAAAACAGTTTCGACGTCGCCCCTTTCATCCATCTCTCATGTGCGCCTCACGAGCAGGCAAGTGAAACTTAAGGATGCAGAATGGCCTGCCGATAAACGCCGTATCAAAGGGAGATCGTAAGTAGCTTCTCATGCGGAGGTGGCCGTTCCGCTTGTGTTGTAACTACGTCGCCCTCTACGCCTGCATTCGCAATTTGCGACACGTGTGCGGCCGATAAACGAACACAGGGAGTCCCTGTCACGATGTTTGTCCTCCAATTTGAATCCGAATTCCCGCGGTCCCTTAAAACAAATTCATTGGAGACGATCTGCCAGGATAGTTGCACGAACGGCTGATTTCGTCTCGGCATCTTCTCCGTGCCTGTTTCAAACTATGCACGGCTTCTATTCGGCTGACTCAGGGTGACGGGGTGGGTTAGAAATGTTCGCGATCGTCGGAATATTACTGGTCTTCGCTTGTGTCGTCACCGGCTTTCTTATGGAAAAGGGCAAGCTTCCTGTCCTCTTTCAGCCGGCAGAGTTGGTCACCATCGGTGGCGCGGCCATCGGCACCGTCTTAGCAGCCAATCCGATGCATATCCTCAAAAATCTGGTAGGCGGCCTCCTGGGTACGATCAAAGGCTCACCATTCTCGAAGCAACGCTACACGGAAACACTCAAAATGATGTTCGACCTGTTCGCAAAGTCCCGCAAGGAGGGCGCAATCGCCATCGAAGGCGACGTGGAAGAGCCGGAGAAAAGTCCCATCTTTTCCAAATACCCGGCCTTCCTGAACGATCATCACGTTCGGGACTTTGTGTGTGACACCATGCGCATGGCGATTACCGGTGGCGTGACTCCGTTTGATGTCGACCAGATGATGGAACTCGACATGGAGGTCCACCATCATTCCGCCAACCAGCCCAACCAATCGCTAAGCAATGTGGCCGATGCTCTGCCCGGGTTGGGAATCGTCGCTGCGGTGCTTGGAGTGGTCGTGACCATGGGTTCGCTCGGTGGACCACCCGAAGAAATCGGCCACAAGGTAGCTGCTGCTCTGGTTGGAACCTTCCTTGGAATCCTTCTCTGCTATGGAGTATTCGGTCCCCTGGCCGCAAATATGGCCAAAGCCGTGGAGGAAGAACACAGCTTCTACGCCGTTCTCCGCGTTGTCATGCTTGCTTTCATCAAAGGTACATCTCCGATTATGGCGGTCGAAATCGGACGGCGCGCCATCCCGGGTCATGTACGTCCAAGCTTTGCCGAAGTCGAAAAAGCGTGTAGGGAAAAGGCCGCTGAGGCGGTGGCTGTAGGTGCAGCCTAGGAAACCGGATACGTGGCAGACGAACAGCCCATCATCGTAATCAAGAAAAAGGGCGGCCACGGCGGCCACCACGGCGGGGCCTGGAAAGTGGCCTACGCCGATTTCGTCACTGCCATGATGTCACTCTTTATCGTGCTCTGGCTGATGAACAGCAGCAAACCGGTGCAGGAAGCCGTTGCCGGCTATTTCCGTGATCCCCTGGGAACCGCCAAGAAGACCGGAACCGCGATGGGCGGGGCCGGCGAAGCCGCGCCGGTGAAGAAAGAAGATATGGCCAAGTTGAAGCAGGACCTGATGAAAGCCATAGAGAACCTGCCGGACTTCAACAAACTTAAGAAGCAGATTGAACTGACCATCACTCCGGAGGGATTGCAAATCGAATTGATGGAAAGCCCGCAAGGAACCTTTTTTGAAAATGGGAAAGCACAACCCACCGAAATCATGCAGAACCTGCTGAAGGTGCTGTCCGGGCAGATTGGCAAGCTTCCCAACCCGCTTACGATTGAAGGACACACCGATTCCAAGCCGTTTTCCGACTCTCCTCTCTATGGCAATTGGGAACTGTCGACCGACCGCGCAAACGCGGCCAGACGCTTGATGGAAGATAGCGGGCTACGTCCGAACCAAGTCATTCAGGTGCGTGGCTATGCCGACCAAAAGCTGCGCAAGCCTCAGCAGCCCGAAGACCCTTCCAACCGGAGGGTCACTCTGATTGTGCAATATCTGAAACCTCCAGCGGGTCCACCCTCCATCGTAAGCGACGGGTCTTTACCAACTGCCAAGCAACTGAATCCTGAGGCGGTCCCTACACCGAAAGAACCAGCTTCGAACCCGAAGGAAGCAAAGCCGGGAAAGTAGGAAACCATGAGCCAGACACCTAAGCCAAGAACAACAGTCGCTCGCCTAGGGAGGTGGAAGGGCCGGGCCTGGAACCATGTCTTTGATGATGGCAGCGATGAACTCAACCGTCATCGTGCGCTCCCAGGATGTCTCAAAAAGAAACAAAAGCCCGACTTGCCGTTTCTCAATGTAAGCCACTTGTGCCCGCAGCTCGAGTACTCCGTTTCTGGGACGAAGAATGAGTAGTCCACAACTGCCCAAGATGATCGACTCGTTGAATTCGGCCCGAATGCCGGCATCGCTTACGTCCCGGCATAAGCCACGGCGGCGAGCCCCGTCCGCTACGAAGTCGACGTGGAAACCCGTTGCCATGCGGGGTTCCCGGTATACAAATCGGCGCATGCTCTCCGAGTGTTCCATTCCTGCCCGCTTGCGGTGGGGAGATCTGCCTATCTCCTATCTATCGGCAGGAGCTCCCGCCATTTCCATTGGCTGCGCAAATCTTCGTGAGTTGCAATCCCGCACCCTGTGTGAACGATGACCTCGCAACTTGTACCATCCAGTTTGCCGGAGGGAAAGGATCTGCCCAACGACGCTTTCGGCAAGATTGCCAAGGTATCAGGCAGGCGAATTCTGATCGTTGAGGATGATGTACCACTGGGAAAATTCCTCTGCCGCACGCTTAAACAGCAATCTTTCTCTGTCGACGTCACTCTGGATGGTGAAACAGCCTGGGACAGGCTGCAGCAGTCCGTCTACGATCTGGTGATACTTGATCTCAATCTGCCAGGCATGGACGGGATGGCGCTCTTGAAGCAACTGCGCCCCGCCAAACCTGGCTTGCGCATATTAGTCTTGACCGCCAGGAATCGTACCGAAGATCTGGTGTCAGCGCTCGATCAGGGAGCCGACGATTGCCTCATCAAGCCGTTTTCATTCCTGGAGCTGTTGGCCCGAGTTCGCGGCTTATTACGGCGCGCTTCCAGCCCGCAAATGAATAACGCAACCGTCGCCGATCTCACCATCGACCGCGAGCAACACCGCGTTACACGCGGCGACCGGAGGATCGATCTCACCCCCCGCGAATTTGCCATTCTCGAATGCATGATGAGTAACGCCGGCAAAGTTGTTTCACGTACCACTCTTATGAGAGAGGTCTGGAATGTTCCGATGGATCCCTCGAGCAATATCGTGGACGTGTACATGAAGTATCTGCGGGACAAAATCGACGTGGTGGGGGAAATGAAACTGATTCGCACGATACGCGGGGTGGGCTACGTCCTGAGAAATGACTAGCCAGAGAGTGCCATCGCTGTTGGGACCGGTTCCGGAAACGATCCTTGCCGATCTGGCCCGCGGCATACATGCGGCCGCGCAACCGCTCGCCGTCTTACAGGCAGCCTTAAGTAAAGAGCATACCGAGCGAATGAGCGCCGAAGAACTGCGGCGGCTCACTGTGAGCTCTGCTTTCGAGGTACAACGATTATGTACTCTGTTTCACTGCCTGCAGCAGCTGGTCCTTGCGGCGGGCCAAGCGCAGTTATCTCCGATGCCCATCCTGCCATTGCTCGCCGACGCGGTCGAGAGCGTCACCCTTCTTTTTCAAAATGACGGCATTTGCCTCAGCCTGCATATGCCGGACGCTTGTCCCGTGGTTCTCATGAACCGTTCCCGAACGCTTCAAGCCTTATCCCAGATCTTGCTGCTGGCTCACTCGGTGTCCCG
>DATJNV010000098.1:0-2838 GCA_035507705.1 Acidobacteriaceae bacterium | reverse complement strand
TCCGGCGACACCGGGCACGAGCGCCTGGCCGCCAAGTTTGCCATCGGTGCCCACCTCGCGCGCCACGCGCGTGACCTCAGCCGTAAAGACACCGAGCTGCTCGATCATGGCGTTGACGAGCTTGGCGGAACGCAGGAATTCACCTTCCAGGGGGCGCCCATCCACTTCGAGCCGCACGGTCTGCGTCAGATTCCCCTGAGCCACCGCGGCGATCGCGTGCGTGACTTCGGCCGTGGGTCGCAACAGATCTTCGACCAGGGTGTTGACCGAAACTTCCATCTCACCCCAAGCGCCGCGAGACTGGTGGAAGCGTGCGCGCTCACGCGTGCGGCCTTCTTTGCCCACGGTCTGTCCGATGCGCTTCAATTCACGGGCCATCTGTTGGTTCGCGGAAACGATCTCATTGAAAGCGTCCGCAATCTTGCCGGGAAGACCTGTCCATGAACCAGGCAGGCGAACTGAGAAATCACCCTCCCGTACGGCGTGCAGGCCGCCAAGAATCATTGCCAGATCTGGCGCGCTTTCCGCGGACGCGGCCGAATTCCCATTGGTTTTGGCCTGTGGTTGCTCCCCCTTGGCGCTGATGGTCAGGGTGTTTTGATCGCCTTTTCTCACTTCTTACCTCCGGCAGTGGCTAGGCTCATCCGAGCAGAGTGCCCCGCTGGCCTGCGGTCCGCAACGCGACGCCTACCTCAACAGCAAATTCAAATTGGAAGGACTGAAATCCGCGCGTGGCGCGCTGTCTGCCTCGGACAGCCCGGTCAAGCGGCGTGGCCGGCAGTCCACCCGGAAATTGATAGCATGAGAGCCTAAACGTTTCCTCTACGGTCTTTACCGTATATCTTCCTAAGGTGGGGCTGGCCGTTCGGACGCTCAGATCAGGCGATGTTTCGAAGCGCGGTTTAGTTGCTGACTAGGCCGGCTTCCTGGGCGCCTGTGCTATGAAGTAGCTCCAGAGCCCAGCCGGTGTTTGTGTTATCGGGGCAAGAGACATACAACAGAACGCGCTGACTGCTGAGGCGCCGCACCTTCTCCTCGGGAAAACCGAGAGCTGCCAGAGTGCCACCTGCGGGCGCATCACCGGCCATCAAGGTGCGAAAGAACTCCTGGGAACGAATGAAGAAACCGAACTTGGGGATCAGGACCGCTCCAAATTCAGAGAGCCAACGAATCACTCCTTCTGCCTCCGCATTGGCCGGCGCTTCCATCGCATCGGCGCTAGCTTGCCGCATGAGATTCGCGATGGGATGCTCCGTCGGCAGCATCATGCAGATGCTCTCCTTTTCGACGCCTCCCTGCAGCAGCGCCTGCGTAACATTCTGTAAACCCGTAGATTGAGGGTACAAGCCGTATGCAGCGAATGTGTTCGCAGCCATAAACTCTCTCCAATAGCACGTTCGAGAAGTGGGAACCACTGTGCCTGAAGTTTGTGACTTCGAAGGTCTTTACGGGGGCTCCAACTATGAATCCGTCTGTCCTTTACTTCCCAGACAGCTATTCTTTGAAGAACGACCATACAGAATTGTTGAGGCTCTGCAACTAGGGTGAATCTGGTAATGCAGAGGGGTTTGATCCTGTTGGTGCCCTAAGGGATCGAGGATGGCCGATCTCTGAGTGTGGAAGGCCGGGCTTGGACTCTGTGGGACGTTACTCAAAACCCAAATGATGTCCCTCAGGTTTTGGCCTAACCCAAAACTCGCGGCGTACATCCTAAGGAAGTTGCAACCCGCCACCTCGCACAGTGTTAGAAGCTAGAGGAGATCCTATGATGGCGAAATGTCTGACAGCAATCGCAATGATGTTGGCGTTTTCGGGTCTATGTCTGGGGCAGAGCACACTGCAGAATGGGGTAAACGGCAAGGCATCGGCGCAATCTTCGTCGCCGGCAGGAAGTCCAAGCGCAACGCCGCGCATTGCCCCTGGGAGTGTCATTCCGGTTCAGCTCACCACGACAGTGGATGCAAAGAAGGCAAAGACCGGAGAGCAAGTTACGGCAAAAGTAACCCAGGATTTGAAAACGAGCACGGGCATGATGCTGATGCCCAAAGATACCGAAATTGTAGGGCACATCACGGAAGCTCAAGCTCGAAACAAGCAGGACAAAGAGTCGCAGGTAGGGATCGTTTTCGACCACGCCGTGATCAATAATGGAAGCGTTTCGTATCCGCTCTCGATTCAGGCCGTAATCTCGCCGCAAGTTTTTCAGAATCCGAATAATGGAAATAACGGAAATGCAGGCGCGGCACCGATTCCATCTTCCATGCCGAGCAGCCAGATGCCGGGAGGGGCTTCACGGGGCATGGGCGGTGGGCAAGCGGCACCGGCGAATGCGCCTCCTGCCGAGAGCGTCCCCGAGACGTCAGGCGGAGGCAGTCAGCATCCTCAGATTACCTCGCATACGCAGGGGATCGTTGGGTTTTCGCACTTGAAACTCGAGACTCCGACGAATCCGGCCCAGCCTTCGGTGGTCAGTTCGGAGAAGGGCAATGTGAAGCTGGAGGATGGAACTTTGATGCTGCTGCGCGTGAATCAATAGGGAACGATCATAAGAACAAAGAACGACGTTTCGAGGGAGAATGCAGATGAAAAAGTCATTCCGTCCGACGTTGTTATTGCTGGTCGCAGTTGTCTTGGTAGGATTTTCGGCAAAATCTTCTGCCCAGGTCGCGATTAGCGTTTCGTTCGGCCCGCCGCCGCTGCCGGTGTATGAGCAACCGGTCTGCCCGGGCGACGGCTACATCTGGACACCAGGTTATTGGGCGTGGGATCCGGATGTCCAGGACTATTACTGGGTGCCCGGAACCTGGGTGGAAGCACCTGAAGTCGGCTATCTCTGGA
>DATJNV010000097.1:0-67423 GCA_035507705.1 Acidobacteriaceae bacterium | reverse complement strand
AACATCCCCATCAACATACCTGTGAATCCAGATGCAACGACCTATGCACTCGCTGTTCTTCTGGCTGTCTTGAGCGGTCTGTTCTTTGGCCTGGTTCCAGTCCGCCAGGTACTTCGATCCGATCCCTGGCAGATCATTCGCTCCGGTGTCACGAGCGCAGCCGGCAGCCGCCGCCTTACGCTTCGCGACGTGCTGCTTGGGTTGCAGATCGCCATTTGCGCGGTTCTCGTGACCGCGTCGCTGGTTGCCGTACGCGGCCTGGCTCGCTCGCTCCAAAGTAACTACGGTATTCAGCCCAAGGATGTCATGCTGGTGAAGACCGATCTGCAGATGGCCGGGTACGACGGCGACCGGCGCGTGCTGATGCAGAAGCGCATGCTGGAGGCCGCGGCCGCCATTCCCGGAATCACCGCGGTGGGATACGCCGATCGGCTTCCGCTCAGCATCGGGGGTGGCGATTCCGATGTTTTCGCCGACACCACCACCGATTACCGACCCACGAACGCTGTCGCGGATGCGCAGAACCTAAACGTCTCGCCTGACTACTTCCGCGCCGCCGGCACTGCACTCCTGGCGGGAAGATCCTTTACTATGCAGGATGAAGACAAGGCGCCCGTGGTCGCAGTCGTGAACCGCGAATTTGCGCGCAAGGTTTTCGGCTCGGTGGACAAGGCGATTGGCGGCCACTTCAAATTCTGGGGCGGAAACCGTGCCGAAGTGGTCGGGGTGGTTGAAGACGGCAAATATCAAACCCTCACCGAAGATCAAAAGCCCGCGATGTTCTTCTCCTTCCTCCAACACAAGTCATCGCAAACGTGGATACTCGTACGATCGCAGCGCGACCCCAGCGAAATCGCCGCTGCTTTGCGGACTTCGATGCGCAGCCTGGACCCTGCGCTCCCGCTCGAGATCAAGACCTGGCACAGCGAATTGGATTCCGCCCTATTCGCCGCCCGCGTGGCTACGGTCTCTCTTGGGGTACTGGGATTGCTCGGCGCCATGCTCGCGATTACCGGGATCTTTGGCATGGCTTCCTACACCGTCAGCAAACGGCTGCGCGAGTTCGGAATCCGGATCGCGCTCGGAGCCGATCAGCGTAAGGTACTCGGAGCGGCATTGGGGCGCGCCTTCCGCTTGCTCGCGATCGGCTCGATAGCGGGCATCATTCTTGGTGTTTTGGGGACTCGGGTGCTCTCCGTCATCGTGTATCAAGCCACGCCAAAGGATCCGTTGATCCTCGGCGGAGTGATCCTCACCATGCTCCTGGTTGGCGTTGTCGCGGCTTTGATTCCAGCCCGGCGCGCGCTCGCGGTTGACCCGATGATTCTGCTTCGCGAGGAGTGAGCGGTAGTCTTAGGCGAAACAATACGGCAAAAGTGGCATCCAGATCGCTGTACACCAGCCTGAACTGGGCAGATTCCAGGCTGCAATCTGATTCATTCCACGCGCAAAGCAATCATCGGATCGACTGCCGCTGCTCGCAGCGCTGGAATATACGCCGCAACCAGGCTCACGCCGCACAGGGCAATTGCGACTAAGCTGAGCACTACCGGATCATTGGGTTTGATTCCGAAGAGCATGCTTGCGATCACGTGTGAAACTCCGAACATGATGGGCAGGCCCACCATGATCCCGAGCAAAGTGAGCACCAACGTCTCATGCAGGATGGTTGCAATGACTTGTCTTTTGCCCGCACCCAAAGCCATGCGTATTCCGATCTCACGTGTCCGTCGGGCGACGAGGAAAGAAATCACGCCATAGAGACCGATAGCGGTCAACAGTGCGGCCAGAATCCCGAAAAACAGCGAGAGCGTCGCCATCAACTTTTCGGGAAGAAGCGTTTCCTGAATTTCTGTCTTGAAAACCTGAAAGTCCACGTCGATGTTCGGACCTACTTCGGCAACCGTATGTTTGAGACTGGGGGTCAAGGTGGACAGCGGTACGGAAGAATGGATCATGACTTGCAAAAACGAACCAGGGTTCTCGTCCTGAGAGATGGGCAAATAGACGATGGGTAACGGTTTTTCGCGGAGATGTCCGTATTTGGTGTTCTTTACCACGCCCACGATCTGTAACACCATCTCCGCTTCGTGCGGTGTGGCCTCTCGGCGAATGCGCAGGCCGACAGGGTTTGGGCCCTTTCCGAATTGCCGCGCGAATTCCTGGTTGACGATAGCGACCTTGGGGGAACCAGGAGTATCCCGCTCGTCGAAGTCACGCCCCGCCAGCAGCGGTGTGCCGAGCGTTTTGAAATATCCGTCGCCCGTCTGGTTGAAATAAGGGTCGAATCCGGATTGCCGGTCTTCTCCATCTTGCCAGACGCGGTTTTCTGTGGCGGTGCCGCTGAGAGGAACGATGTTAACTGCCGCCGCAGCCTCTACGCCCGGGACGTTGCGAATCCCGTCCACGAGTTCTTTCCTCATCACCGGGCGGCTGGCAAGCGGTAGGCGCAGCCGGGAAAAGTCAAGCGACGCAATCAGGACGTTGTCCTCGCGAAAACCCGCGTCAACGTCTTGCAAATTCTCGAGCGTTCGTGCAAAAAGCACTGCGCCGGTTACGAGAACCAGGGATAGGGCAACCTGAGTGATCACCAGCGACCAGCGTAGCCGGTTCCTCTCGTGCGTGCCATCTGTACCACGCGAACCCGTTTTCATTGCCTCGCTTGGCGCCAGACGGCTGGCGCGAAAGGCAGGAACCAATCCGAAAAGCACTACAGTCAGAACGGTCAGGAGTCCGGTAAATGCCAGGACGCGCCAGTCGGGGTGCAGGTCAACGAACAGAGCGTTGCCCTGCGTGCTCAACAAGGAGATCAAGGCCTTGCCGAGGACTCGCGCGAGCAACAAACCCGATGCCGCTCCAAGCAGAACCAGCGGAACGCTTTCCCATAGGAGCTGCCAAACCAAGCGGCTCTGCGTTGCCCCCATGGAGAGACGCAGGGCAAATTCCCTCACCCGTGCGCTGCCACGCGCAAGCATAAGGTTGGCAAGGTTCGCGCAGGCGATCAACAGCACGAAGCCGGCAAGACCCAGCAGCATCCATAGAGGAGACTCATACCGGTCACGCAGCGAGGAGACACCTCCCGGAGCCGAATCTGCAACGAGCCGGAAGCGGAGATAGTCACGGACGTTTTCACGGGGATAATCTTTGCGAAGGCTTGCTTCGAACGCCGCGGGTGAAAGACTTTCAAGA
This sequence comes from Acidobacteriaceae bacterium, assembly GCA_035507705.1. Classification (GTDB taxonomy): domain Bacteria; phylum Acidobacteriota; class Terriglobia; order Terriglobales; family Acidobacteriaceae; genus PALSA-350. Next base: position 64,234 of record DATJNV010000097.1, on the reverse strand, counting down.
CCCGCATTCGCCGTTGAGAGAGAAGCGCCAGGTTTCAGACGCCCCATGACCGTCAACCACCAGTCGGAGCTTGAATCCAGCCAGTTGTCCTCAGTCCAATATACGGACTGAGAGCAGATCGGAACGGCAATATCGAACGCGCGGCCGATTTCCGGACCCGTAAAACCGGCAGCGGTCACTCCGAGGATCGGAACCGCATGCTGGCCAATGGTGAGCGTGCGGCCGATCACCTGAGGATTTCCCGCGAGTTGATCCTGCCAGAATCCGTAGCTCACAACCACACCAGACGCGCCGCATCCGGGGCGGTCATCGGAGGAAGTGAACACTCGCCCGAGTGCCGGCGGCACACCCAGGACATTGAAGAAGTCGCCGCTCACCCACAAGCCTCTCGCCATCCGCTCGTGGTCGCCTACGGTGACCCCGAACCCGCTAGGACTCCATGCCAATACTTGTGAAAAGACCTGCTGATGATCGCGGATGTATTCCCAGAGAGGATTGTTCAATGCGGGAAACGCTGTGACCTGGCTGCCTCTCCAACCTGAACGGTTGGCGAGCTGCAGAACAGTGAGTTCACCGGGATTCACCACAGGCAGGCTTCGTAGGCGAATGGCATCGAGCAGCTGAAAAATTGTCGTGTTGGCCCCGATGCCCAACGCAAGAGTCAGGATTGCGACGATGGTGAAGCCTGGGCTGCGCAGGAGTGAGCGGACCCCATAGGAGAGATCGCGGCAAATAGTCTCGACTTTTGTTTCCCATGCTGCGGAACGGATGTGATGCTTGACGGCATTTGCGCTCCCCATCTCGACGCGAGCAGCATGAATGGCCTGCTCCGGCGTCATCCCGCTTCGCAGTTTGTCTGCCGTGGATGCTTCCAGGAACCCGCGCAGTTCTTCATCCATCTCACGCTCGATTGCGCGTTTGCGAAAGAGCGCTTGCAACCCATGAACCAGATTGGAAATCAGGCGCATCTCGAATCCTCCGCTCAGTTACTTTCGGCTTCCATGATCCGGGCAATTGCAGATACCTGTCGGTTCCAGGTCGCGGTTTCTTCGGAGAGCGCCTTGCGGCCCCGCGCCGTGAGCGTGTAGTACTTCGCCCGGCGATTGTTCTCACTTGCCCGCCACTCACTCTTCACATGTCCCGCGCGTTCCATGCGAGCCAAAGCAGGCAGCAGCGATCCGGGATTGACCCGAAACACACCCTGGCTCACCTGCTCAATACGCGTCGCTACACCGTAGCCGTGCATCGACTCCAAGGCCAGGGTTTTGAGAATCAACATCTCCAGCGTGCCTTGCACCACGTCCTGCTGACCCATCGAATCAGACTCCTCTTGACTATCAAGAGGTTAAAACGTCTACCTATCGACCGTCAAGAGGAAAACAAGCCGCCGCGACGATTGGGCTGGCAGCGGGGCCGGAGTTTCTACCTTTTGGCGGTTCAGATAATTCGAATCTGGGAATCGACGACGCATTCCCATGCCCATCCGCAGAACAAAGCAACAAACGGAGACGCTTCTCCTGGAAGATCATGCGCTTCGCCCTGAAAATGTAGAAACTCCGCCCCAGAAATTTCATCCTGGGTAATTTTCAGTCGTCCCCTCTGGGGACTGATCTCATTTTCTGCTTTTACCCAGGACTGCGTCTTGGGCGCAGTCCTGGCTATTCTCAGCCGTCCCTGCGGGACTCGATTGAGGCGCATCACAGGTTCGCACATCGGAGGTTCTTGCGATGCAAGTCGACAACCGCTAGTGCCATGTTCTCGTCTGGTTGATTTCCTCTTTCGCGCGAAAGGAGGATTCCAAATCTACGCCGTAGCAGTTTGCCAAGTCGAGAAGATAGCTCAGCACGTCAGCAAATTCTTCCTCGAGCGCAAAGGTCTGCGCTTTCGCGACTTCATGATAGAGGCCACTTTTCTTTCGGATAGCCTTTGCCAGCTCACCAACTTCCTCTACAAACAACACAAATTTCTCCGATGGACTGTCCTTGGTCCAGCCTCGTTCCTGACAAACTGCCGCCATGTAATCCTGTAGAACTCTTAGGGTAGGTTCCGCTGCCAGGTGCGCCACGCAAATACTCCTCTTCTACTGGCCACCCGAATCGCCGGACGCGAATCGCATCATCCACCTAAACGTGATGACGAGAAGACCAATGAAGTAGAGTACCCCAAATCAAGCCTGGTGAGATGTTTACTTGCCGTGACCTTCCGAGGCAAGCTTTTCCGCGGTAGCCAATGCATCTGCGGCTCTGACCTCTATGTCCGGCTCAACCCCTGTGCCTGCCCAATCCGGCATGCTGTAAGGGTTCACGATTTTGCCGGCCGGAATGCCCATGCCGAAGTGGTCGTCAATGCGATGAAAGACTCCCAAATCCCCAGCGCCCCCCGTGGTTTCACCGACGATCGTTGCTCGGTGGAGCATCTTCATGTTGTACGTAAATTGTTCCGCTCCCGAAAGTGTGATTGAGGAGGTGAGGATATAGAGCGGCTGGCTTCCCAACTTGGTTCCAGGGGCTGGAGAGAGCATGCCGGCACTCGGCGTCGCCCTGGGGTTGTACCAGGCGACCGGGTGATCGAATAGGCGCGAGGCGACTGCAGCCACGGTATCCGGAAATCCTCCAGTGTTCTCTCGCAAGTCAATGATCAGGGCTTTCGATGAGCTAAGAGAATCCATGGCAGCAAAAGTTCGTGCGCCGCAAATGGACAAGTCCGGAAACGAATTGAGCTTCACGTAGCCCAACGTGCGAGAAATTTGAGTGCTCTCAACCATACAATTCTGCTGCAGCATGCCCGCCCGATACTGTTCGAGCGCGGCAGCGGAAGGTCTACGCGGCCCGTCTGGGATGCGATTCCTGCTGTACTCAACCACCAGATGCCGATCCCCGGTCGAACTGCGAACATCTGCGGTCAATTGCGCGGCCAAGGTTGGTCCGTCCGAAATGGCGTCGTACTCACCACGATTTTCGCGGATCAAAAGCTGCTCTGAAGCGTCTTGCGCTCTTTGACGGTCGAAATAATGGGCGAGCAGGTTTCCTGCAACTCCATGAATGACGCGGTCCCGCTCTGCGCGGTCGAGCAGGAGCGAAGAATCGCTCGAAACGGTCGCGTAAGCGTTCACCGCGGATTGCGCCTGCGGCATGCCTGCCACGGATTGCGCCTGCGGCGTCCCCGCTGCGCCGGATCCGTTCGCAGTTGTCCCTTGATCCTCGCTTCCTCGAGATGTCGCATGGTTCAAACGCTCCATCACGGATTCGACTGGCGATAGCGGACGATCGGGAGAAATCATAGGCAAGGGAGGTGGATGGGTGATCAATATTCCGAATGCGGCGAGGGCAGTAAACGAAACTGTGCTGCCAAGAAAAATCGTCGCCGGACGAAGGGGCTCCTCATCGAGGACCTGAAAAGACGGAATGCCATCTGAATGTGTCACCAGGGCGCGCCGACTCGAGCCAACTCGGGAGTTGCGCCACGCTTGTGGTAAGCCGGCAAGCGCATCCATGAGCAGATCACAATACAGACGCGCTTTGAGATACACGCCCGTTTCATCGCGGAGACGGTCGCGGTAAAGCTGCAGGGCTTCTTCGCGATATTTTTTCCGGAACCCAGAAGGGTAAAGCCGGAGCAGCCACGCGCATAACCGGTCAGACATAGTCCCCCCTCAAAATCTTCTTGGCCCGCGCGATACGCAACACGCCGGCCAGTCTTTCCGCTTCAGCCCGCGCCAGCTTGCGGCCATGCGGAGTCAGCCGGTAATAGCGGCGACGCTCGTTGCCCGGCTCGGAAGTTTGCTCCAGCTCTTCGATGAGTCCTTCTTCCAGCAACGCCTGAATTGAGCTGTAAAGCGTTCCCGGACCCAACCGGATGCGTCCACCGGTCTGCTCTTCCACCTGGCGCATAATTCCGTAGCCGTGAAGATCCGTGTCCGCAAGAGAAAGGAGAATCTGGAAAGCCGCTGCTGGGAGTGGATCGAATTTTCGCTTAGGCATAGTCGATGATCGCTATATCGATGTACGACTGTAGGCCCGGCCGCCCCAATTGTCAAGATCCTGGGATCTAGCCGCTACTGCGAACTTCCGGCTTGTTCACTCCTGGACGCTCTTGTCCACTTGCGAACACGAAGAACGCTTGCCTTTCGCTGCAACTTATTCACGGAGCCCTCGCTGTTCCCAGTTGCGCTGGCAATAGACGTGCTTTGAGAATTCACACGGAGACAAGACATGCAGCCTTTGGCGATCTCTAAAAGATCACGTAACATGACCCGCCTCACAACGATCAGGCGCCTGGCGCTGGCAGCCGTAATCTCGATCCTGTTCTGCGCGCAGCCTCAAAGAACAGCTGGCCAGACGCAATCCGGGCAGAACTTCGCCTTGGCGAGCCTTAACGATATTTTCGTCAGTGAAGGAAAGGCAGAACTGGTTGTATACCAAGGGCGCAGGGCCGTCCGGTTGACCACCCAACCGTCGAATGAGGAAGTCTTCGCATTTCTAAAAGGAGTTCAGTTCCAGGATGGGGTCATCGAAGCCGACATTGCCATCCACATCACAACGCCGCCCGGGGTACGAATGCCCGGCTTCGTAGGAATTGCATTTCGGACCGGAACAGACGCCAGGCACTACGACATGTTTTACCTTCGTCCCCGGAATTCTCGTTCCGAAGACCAGGCAATGCGCAATCATTCCGTTCAGTACGTAGCGGCTCCCGGCTACGACTGGTACAAGCTGCGTAGAGAATGGCCCTGGCTTTATGAATCCTATGCCGATCTGCAACCTGACCGTTGGAGCAGAGTCAGGATCGAAGTTCATGGACGGCTGGCAAAGTTATTTGTAAATGGCTCGGAAAACCCGTCCCTGATCGTCGACGGCATGAAAGGCGAGACTTTACAGGGTGGGATAGCCCTTTGGGGTTATGCGGGCGAGGAAGCTTATTTCTCGAATATCAGAATCTCGCCTGCTGAACCAGCACCTGTGGTCAATGGCGGTGATCCTTCCGGAAAGTGGACGACAGAATTTTCGACCGATTACGGCAAGTATCACGGCACCATCCAGCTCACTCGCGATAACACCGCGATCAAGGGGACATGGTCCGGCGATCTTGGCCGGGCGCAGCCGGTCACCGGCACATGGCGCAACGGGTATGTCGAGCTTACCTTCCAAGGAGTGTGGCCGGAGAATCAGGCGCCATCGACCGCTGTACTTGCCGGATGGGTTGACGGAGATTCCGCGAAAGGCCGCGTGAAGATCGAGGGGCGCGCAGATGGCCAATGGAGCGCGCTTCGCAACAAATGAGTTTCGCTTCCAGCCTCTACGGCGCAAACTAGTGAAATGCAGTCGCGATTGGAAAAGACACACACCTTTTACAATCTCCATCATCGAGATCACGCATTCATCATCCCCAATCCCTGGGACGCAGGCACCGCGCGGCTCTTGGTGAACCTGGGCTTTCAGGCCCTGGCCACTACCAGCGGCGGCTACGCATTTTCCCTCGGAAAGCGCGATGGCGCGGTTGACCGCGACGTAATGATTGCCCATGTTTCTGCCATTGCTTCCAGTGTGGATGTTCCCGTCAGCGCCGATTTGCTGAACGGTTTTGGCGATGCACCAAAAACCGCAGCGCAGACGATCGAGTTGGCTGCTGAAGCGGGCGCCGCCGGCGGGTCCATTGAAGATGCCACCGGACGCGACGATGAGCCGATTTATGAACGGGCCTTCGCCGCCGAGCGTGTCCGTGCCGCTGCGGACGCGGCGCGCCGTCATCGCTTTGTTCTGACTGCCCGCGCTGAGAATTACTTATACAGGCGTACCGACTTAAAAGACACCATCGCTCGGCTGCAGGCATATCAGGAAGGCGGAGCCGATGTACTCTATGCACCGGGCTTGCGCACAGCTGAAGAGATTCGTGAAGTGGTCCGATCCGTAGATCGTCCGGTGAATGTTCTCGCGGGGCTGCCAGGCATGAATCTCGATCTGGCAACCCTCTCCTCTTTAGGAGTGAAGCGCGTCAGCGTAGGGAGCGCTCTCGCCCGCACAGCGCTGGCAGCGTTTATCAACGGAGCGAATGAGATGCGTTCCCACGGTACCTTTCGCTTCGCGGATTCGGCAGTCCCTTCCGCAGAATTGAACGCCCAATTCGAATCCAAACTTCCGCAAGCCTGAAACCGACTAAATTACTCCGAGCTGAACGGATCTTTTGAGTCCCGCAGTCTCGCAAGGGACGACTGAAAGTTACCCAGGCAGGTCCCGGCTTTCAGCAGACGGTCAAGCCTCCGCCGACACAAGACCAAGCTGTTCCGCAGCGACCGCAGTACCTTCTACGCGGGCACGGACCTTGCGGAAGGCGGTATCGCGTGCCGTGGATGTGTCATCCGCGAATGGGGCAAATCCGCAATCATCGGTGGTGCCCAAACGATCAGCTGGCAGAATTGACGCCGCCTCCAACACCCGTTTACGTACCTGTTCCGGAGTTTCGACCGTGGTATCAATCGGGTCAATCACCCCAATAAACACCAGCTGCTCCGGCTTGATCACTTCCTTAACGAGGCGCAGGACACGCGGCGCATCCGGCTCGCTTGCCATCTGCAAATAAAACCGGCCGGCGTTCATCTGGAAAAGCTCCGGCAACAGTCGCGCGTAATCGACATCCGCACTGTGCGTGGAATCTTTGTCACCACCAGGGCAAACATGCACGCCAATCTGGCGGCGTTCCTTCGTGCTAAACCGATCCAGCAGCTGGTTGTTCAAATCGATGAAACTGCGCAATAATCCGCCCGAGGGATCGAGCTTCAGCGAGAGCCTGGCCTCGGTGAAATCGATTTGAACGACAGCGGCGCCGGCCTCCAACGCGCCGCGAATATCCGCTTCGGCTTCCCGCAGCAGGTCAGAGACAAACACTTCCTTTGGATAACCAGGGATGCCCGTCGCCGGATACAGAAGACTCAACGCTGAAGCCGAGATGACTGCCTGCTTGATCGGAAGCAGAGTATATTTTCGTGCCGCTCGAGTGTACTGATCCGCATGGACGGCATACCGGAATGGTCCTTGCGTCAGACGAGGTAACTGACGCGTATGGCCGTCGGCGAACGGGATAACCACCCCATCCGGCGCCAAATTCTTCAAGCCGGACAGTGGGTAAGTCGCAAAGCTCGGTTTAGTCTGCTCGCCATCCGTAATCACAGGCGACCCCGTCTCCGCGAGCCGCGCCATCGTGTCCTCAAGAGCGACGGCATACTCTGCATCCAATGCGGCACGTTCCATTCCGCCAGACTGAAACTCAGCGATCGCGTGAATCAAACTCGACGGCCGGGGAATGCTTCCAATCGGTTCTGTTCTCATGGCGGGAGTCTACTCCGCCATTGAACAGCCAAGGATCAACCATAAGGTGGGAATTCTCTAAGGTAGTGCCGGAATAATTCATTGCATCGCACGGGTTCCCACAAAAGCGGCTAATCGTGAGAGGCTGAGATTTGGTGGGAGCGAAGAAAAATCTCTATCTCAGCTTGCAGAAACACCCACTTCGCAGAAAAGGCCGGATCGATATCCGGTCCGGCCCCCAATCTCTTACCAACTCAATCCACTTTCGCAAGCCTGAGCCAGGACCGAACCCAGTCAGGCGGAAGCACCGGTTTGCTGACGTTCTGGTGCCCTACCGTTTCACTGGTTGGTTGTGCCAGGTAGGCGTGCGTCTGACCTGTGTTCGGATCCAGCGCGATGCCGATGATTTCCCCCTCCGCATTGATGGAGCAGGCGGTGATGAGATCCAGGGTTGCGGTACCGGCGATCAGAGTATTGAGGTCTATCAGCTTGCCGTTCTGGCGAATGAATGCGCGGGCGATGCTGAAATCCGCGTTCGCGGAAATACCGACGATCTCTCCCTGATCATTGATGCCGAGCCCCATGCTGTAGGAGTCATTGTTTACCGAATCATTGACCGTGCCCAGATCTTGCATCTTACTGGCCGCCGTCCAGAGAAATGCATGGGTGGTCTGGTCTCCTGCAAGATCTGAGCCTCCGATAACTTGCCCGCGGTTGTTGATCTTGTAGGCGAAGTTATTCATGGCTCCGCCCAGGTTACCGAGATCGATGGCTTTCCCGTTCTGCCAAAGCAGAGCGTGCGCCGGCGCGAGATTAAACAACCAGACCGGATTGAACGGCGCGCAGCTTCCAGAGGTGCCCACCACTTGGCCCAGATTGTTGCCGGAGAACGCTACCCCATCCGGATCGTTCCCCGTCGGGAGCTCCGCAATCCAGTTCTGAAACCAGATTGCAGGCTTGAACTGATATTTCTGCGGCGGGGGACAGCCTGGGTCGACCGTGGCCGTTTCGGTGTATCCCGTAATCTCACCATAGTCGTTGATGTAGCTGGCAACTCCATTCACACCACCCAGTGTCTTGAGGGGATACATTTTGCCCTGGTTCCAGAAAAACGGGACGCATGGCGTCGGCGATGCCGAAAAACCCAGCGCCTTGAAACCGCAAAAATCTTCGCTGGTCGAAAGTTTTGACGACGTATTCTCTGCCTCTCCCACCGCCTGCACCCAGTCATTCATGCCGTTCGCGATACTGTTGCCGCCCAGGCCAGGCTTACCGATGTCAAACACCTGCATTCCATGCCACAGAATGGCGTGCTCAGCGGAGCCCACACGCGCGGCTCCCGCCACCCACCCCCCGTTTGTGATCACCAATGGTTGGCCGGGCTCGTTCAGATTCGCTCCCACCACACCCAGATCCTGGATCTTATAGTGGACGGTCTGATTGTTGTTATGCGACTGCTCCTGCGAGTGGGCGGGTAGGAGCCCGCCCAACCCTGCAAGCGCGAGACCAAGGCAGGTCATTGAGGCTGAAGACAACCGATAGCTCAGGCGTCCTCGATAGTTCATGGAAGACTTGAGATGAGACCGCCACAGGATTCCGTGCATGATATTTCCTCCTTTTCTGTCACGTTGTATTCATCTGCCTGGCGGTTTCGTTTTAGGGGCTCGTTTGAGCAATGAATTGAAGCAAATCAGGTGAGTACCATCCGGCGCCTGTGACCGGTGGATTTCTTCGGACTCGAGCCAGATCTCCACCTCGGCCGGCGAGAGATTGGAAACAACCTCTATTCCTTCGAAAGGAATCATTTCACTCTCGGCCGCACATTGCGGGCACCACCCCAGCAACGCTTTCCGCCCGCGTAAGACCAGCAACGAATCTGTCTCCACTGTGATCTTCGTCTGTTTTGCCATAACCCCCACTCTCGCCCCGTCCAACAAAACCGCTTCACTGGGCACCGTTGTGGTCGAATTGGCTGGGAGCTTGCAGGAATCGCTGCTCATAAGTCTTTTTCTCGCCGTGATTATTTCTGATTGTTTTTCGTCTGATGCTAAGTCTCACAAAGCACGGAGCTTCCGGAACAAGCCGGGAATGGATTAAAAGCTCGGATCACGATGAGACCGTGCTAGAATCCGAGTCCAGAAAGACACCAGGCTGGTCTTCCAGGGCCTGCTCTACGGTGTCGCGCGGGGAAAACTATCTCGTCGGGGGCTGGCAGGTCATCCGGAATGCTTGCCAGCAGTCCCACGGCTCGATCACGGAGCAAGCTACCGATGGCCGCGAGCCCCTATCAAAAAACCCGACGGCTCTACGAATTCGGGCCTTTTCGCGTCGACGCGGATAAGGAACTTCTGCTGCGTGACAACGAAGCCGTCCCGCTTTCTCCAAAGGCTTTTCAGGTTTTATTGGTACTGATTCGCCGACAGAAGGAGCTCGTCACCAAAGACGAGTTGCTAAAGACGGTTTGGCCCGACACGTTCGTAGAAGAGGCAAACCTCAGCCGGAATATTTTTCTTCTCCGCAAAGCGCTGGGGGAGAGTCCGCAGGACCACCAGTATGTTGTCACCGTTCCTGGGCGCGGGTATCGGTTTGCGGAAGATGTTCAGTTCGTGCCCGATGAAGAGCTGAGTATCGTCGCGGCCAGCCACTCTAAAGTGGAGGTACAGGTCAAAGAATCGAAGACGTGGCTATGGATCCCGGCTGCCGCCATTTTGCTGGCCGCGATAGCTGTCGGCATTTTTAAGTTTCTCCCGCGCCGATCCAATGCCCTCAGCGAGAAGGACACGATCGTACTTGCCGACTTCGCCAATTCGACGGGTGATCCTGCGTTCGACGGAGCCTTGCGGCAGGGTTTGGCGGTCCAACTCGAGCAGTCGCCCTTCTTGAGCCTCGTTTCCGAGGATCGGATTGGGCAGATGCTGACCTTAATGGGCCGGCCCCGGGATGCCCGGCTCACGCCGGATGTGGCACGAGAAATCTGTCAACGGACAGGAAGCACTGCGATGATTGATGGCTCGATCGCAAGGCTCGGAGGTCAATATGTATTAGGCCTCAAGGCCGTAAGTTGCCACTCAGGCGATGCAGTGGCTGAAGAGCAGACAACCGTTGACAGCAAAGAGCAAGTTCTCAAAGGGCTAAGCAGTGCGGCCGCGCAACTCCGAACCAAACTCGGGGAAACGCTCAGCACCGTTCAGAAATTCGACACGCCGCTCGAGCAGGCCACCACCCCTTCCCTCGAGGCTCTACAGGCCTACAGCCTTGGCAGAAAAGCCATGGCAGCAAACGACTGGAGAGCCTCTTTGTCGTTCCTGGAAAGGGCCATCCGGCTCGATCCCAATTTCGCCATGGCCTACGCCAGGCTCGGCACGAGCTATAAGAACCTGGGCGAGTCCAACCTCGGTATGGAGAACCTTGGGAAGGCATACGATCTGCGGGAACACACCAGCGAGCGGGAAAAGTTCTACGTCGAATCTCACTACTATCAGGATGCCCAGGGAGACCTGGAAAAAGCACGCCAGGTATACGAGCTCTGGGCACAAATCTATCCGCGTGACTGGACCCCGCAAATAGACTTGTGGGACGTCTATAACGACCTTGGACAATTGGATAAAGAGTTCGAAGCCGTCCGTGAAAGCGTCCGCCTCAACCACAATGCGCTCGGTTATTGCAACCTCACCTATGCATATCTACTCCTGGATCGATTGCCGGAAGCGCGATCAGTAGCGCAGGAGGCACAGGCAAAGCAGCTTGATTCCCCGGGTCTTCACTATAACCTTTATCGCCTGGCCTTCGTGCAGAACGACAACATTGGAATGGCGCAGCAAGTAGCCTGGGCGGCCGGCAAGCCGGGAGTGGAAGATGTCCTGCTTGCGAAAGAAGCCGATAGGTTTGCGGGTTCCGGCCAGTTGGAACAGGCACGCGAGATGTCTCGCCGTGCGGTGGCTTCGGCTGAACGAGCTAAAGAGAACGAGGTGGCCGCAACCTACGAAGATAGCGCCGCATTGTGGGAGGCTCTCGCAGGAGACGCCGCAGAAGCCAGGCGGCACGCCGCAAAGGCGCTCCAACTTTCGAGCGGCCGCAACGCCGAATTTGGAGCAGCCCTGGCACAGGCGTTCACGGGCGATGCCGCGAAGGCACAAAGCTTCGTCGACGACCTGGCGGAGCGCTTTCCAGAGGACACGATCGTCCGCTTTTATTACCTACCCACCCTTAACGCCCAACTCGAGCTGAACCACGGTCACCCTGCAAAGGCTATTGATGCGCTTCAAGCCTCGGCGCCTTACGAGCTTGGTTCGCCAACTGGAATTGCGGGTGCGATGTACCCCGTCTATCTGCGCGGGGTCGCGTATCTCGCTGCGCATCGTGGAACGGAAGCCGCCGCTGAGTTCCAGAAGATCCTGGAGCATCGGGCGCTCGTCTTCAGCAAACCGACGGGGGTAATGGCGCGTTTAGGTCTAGCCCGCGCATACGCGATGCAGGGAGACCACGCCAAGGCCAAAGCTGCATATCAGGATTTCCTTGCGCGTTGGAAGAACGCCGATCCCGGAATTCCAGTCCTCCGACAAGCAAAGGTTGAGTACGCGAGACTGCAATGAAGGCATCTTCCCTCGCTCAGGCAGAATCCCCGGCATTGATTTCCGTTAGCTCAGGCGCAGCCAGATACTTTTCAAATCGCTCGACAAACTGCGCCACGTGCAGGCCATCTGCAAGACCATGGTGCAAATGGATCGAGACCGGCATGGTGCAGCGGCCGTTCAGCTCCGTGATCTTGCCAAATGTGATGTGCGGAGCGGAATCTCTCCTCGCAAAATCGCGAGCATGCGAGATCGATGTGAAGTCAAGCCACGGCAGTACCGAATATCTAATAAGATCCTGACCCGGATGCCGTTCCAGGTCGTCCCTCCGTTTGACCCGTTCAACCTCGAGTGAAGCCTCCCGCACAAACTGCTCGAGCTCCTGCCGGAAGGCATAATAACCAAAGCCTATCGTTCCATTCGGTCTTCCGACTGCGCTTCCGCCATTGATCTGCTGGTATCGCCAGACTTCGCCATCCACAATGCGAGTTTTCAGATTCTCAACCTGGTTGGCCGCAACCAAGGATCGATGCAGAAGAGTGAGGAACACTGAATAACGATGTTCCTTAGCGTATCGAAAGGTCTCCGTGCAGTCGACTCGCAGGCAAACGCCGTGATACGGCTCACTGAAGCCGCTGAAGAATTCGTAGGCCGCGCGCCGTTCCCATGTTTCCAGGTCAACAAGGACACGCTTTCCGGAAATATCTGGCGGCATAACTTCCATGATATCTGGCCGGCTATCGCTTCCACATCTGCATCACAGCCCCGGAATGCGCGCCCGCAGCACACGAGCCTGCCGCTCGCTGACTTCAATTTCAGACTGACTCGAATCATTCATCACCAGCACGATGCTGCTCCGTGGATCAAGGCGAAGCTCCTTCACCCGGGACAGATTCACCAGAAATGACCGGTGAGCGCGGAAAAATCCGCGCTCCGAGAGCGCCTCCCCCAGTTCGCTGAGTTGATAGTTCACCCAGTAAGTGTCGGCTTCGACGCGCATCCGCACGATACCGTGATCCATGTAGAAATAGGCGGCATCGGTGGGGTTCATGAGAAACACACGGTTGGCTTTTCTGGCAACGATCTGCTCCATCGCATGAGCGTTGTTTACAAGAAGATGATTCACCTTCTCATCTTCGGTGCGACGCGACGACTCGGACTGAATCAGGAGCGTCGCCCGCAGCACCATCTCCCGCAGATGTTCTTCCTCAATGGGCTTGAGCAGGTAGGCAATGGCCCGGGCACGAAATGCCTCCAGGGCGTATTCGTGAAAGCCGGTGATGAAGATCGTCAACGGCCGAGGGACCTCGCCAGAGAGCCCCTTGAGGACCTCGAAACCGTTCAATCCCGGCATCTCGACATCCAGGAACAACAACTCAGGCCGCAGCCGCTCTATGCTCTGCAGGGTCTCGACACCATCTTCGGTCTCGCCAACGATGCGAATATCGGGATAGTCATCCAGCAGCCTGCGCAGCCGCGAGCGCGCCGCCGGTTCGTCATCCGCCAGCAATGCCCGGATTGGCATCTTTCACTCCATAAATAGGAATGCCCAGCGTGGCCCTGCATCCTCCGCGCTCCAGATTGGTCAGCGTGAGTTCTGCAGCCGTCCCATAGAGCGTGCTGAGCCGCTCCCGGATATTCTGCAGACCTATGCCCATGTCGCTGTTCGCCCCTCCCCCGCTGCCGCGCGCAAGCGTCCAGCCATCGGACGCACCATTTCGGCGAAGTCCGATTCCATCGTCTTCCACATCGACGCGAATCGCGTCGCCGATGCGCTGAATCGATACGGCGATGCGGCTCTTGCCGATCTTGGGCGCAATGCCATGCTTGATGGCGTTTTCCACCAACGGCTGCAGAATCAACGATGGGATCGTCAGGTGCGCGGTCAAAGGGTCCATCGCAAACTCGACTGCCAGCCTCTCACCAAAACGGATCTGCTCGATTTCGAGGAACGTGCGGAGAAACTCAATCTCCTCGTCGACTGAACTGAACGGCCGGTCAGCGTGGAGCAGCACATAGCGGAATATGGCACTGAGACGGACTGTGATTTTCTCTGCCTTCGCCGGCTCCGAGGGAATGAGAGAAGCGATCGTATTGAGCGAATTGAACAGAAAATGCGGATTGATCTGCGACCGCAGAGCCCGCAACTCGGCCTCGATCACTTGCCGGCTCAACCGGCCTTCCATCCGCACCCGCTCGATCCTCTCCTGCTCGCGTTCCAGATCATCCAGCCGGCGGCCCGCGTGCAAAGCGATGTCATTTAGCAGATCAAGCTCTGAGGTGAGCAGGGTCTTGCGGCTGTTATGCAAAGAAACTGCAAGCGTGGCTGGATACTGGCGTGATCGAATGGGAACCACAAGGTCCGCCGTAAAGCCGGACTCATGAATGGGATCGGTGGTGACCCGAATATCCTCCGCAGGCATCGCCAGCGCCTCCGCGGCAACGGAGTGAACCAAAACCAGAATCTCCGGCCTCGCTTCCAGGAAGCCCACCTGCTGGCGAAACTCCTGCATCGACTGGCGCGGATTACGCTTGCCAAAAATCCGCCGCTCGACCAACAAATCGATCCAGCCACCCGCCTTTACAAACAGTAAAATGACGATTACTGTAACCGTTGCGGTAGCGACTATTCCGGCGGCCCTGGGCAAACCTGCTCTGCGAACCACAGCAGCTATGGGTCCAAACAGCGCCAGCGAACCCGCCATTGCCAAGGCACCCGCAAGCACCAGCCGCAGCGCCCACTTGGCGAAGATGTCTGCGGCCCGGAAGTGCGAAAAATAAAAGAAGGCTCCAACCACCAGGGGGAGGATTCCCTGGAATCTCGCGACCTGAAGCAGGTGTGCCGCGGTGCCGGGCGGGTGAACGAACATCATTGCCGCCGCGCTGGCTGCGCTGATGAGCAGCCCGGCAACCATCAGCACCACCGCAATCCGGTCGATTCCACTCTTCAGCCTTCCCGGTAATAAGGCCGCTCCGCCGATCAGCAGCAACGCGAGACCGTTATAGATGGCCAGATTGCCAATGGCATCCTGATTCGAAAGAAGAGCGATGCGGGAGAAACCCCATGCGCTGGCCACGACCGCAATGGCAATTATGGCGCCGCTGACCGCTGCATACGCCGCAATCCATGTCCCTGCCGCCCGCCTGGCATGGGAGATCGCGTTAGCCCGCCAGACGAGAAGAATCCCGCAGGGACACAATGCTCCCGCGGCGAAACCGATCGACCGCAACTGAAACTCCAGCACATGGCTCAGGTTCGGGTTCGCAAGCAGCGCTAGATTTTTCGCCAGGCCGGCACAGTTCGCCACCAGAATGCAGACCGCGAAGAGGAAGCGTGGCCCGCGGTCCGTTCCTCCGGAACGGTGAACCAGGACCAGCAGCAACGCAGACAACGCGGTGCCGATGGCAAAGCCGCAGGCCTGCAGCAGAATGTTGGTCTCTTGATAGCTCATGGTCTCCGCGTCCAACTTCATTTTCCCCGGAATCTGTTGCCTTCCCAAAAGAAAAGGAACGAACGCCGGAAATAGGCAGGTGAGCGCTGCAGGGCCATCGGTTGCACGCCAGGTTGCCGGCTTCTGTCGCTCAAACCGGCATTCGACGCACTCACATTCAAAGATCCTGCGCTCATCCGTTCCGCCTTGGCGGGATTACGCTGGCCGGAGAAACTGCGGGCGTAAGGGGGTTATGCATGTTTTCCATCACCCGAATGCCCGCGCTCTTGCTTTTCGCCGCTGCCCTCAGCCTGTATGCGCAGGAAAGCCCCGACGCGACCCGGATGGCTCGACCCGATCCTCCTGCAGTCCCTTCCTCCGCCACTACTGCCCCGGCGCCCAACAGAGCCTATACATTTCCGGACGGCAAACAGCAATTCCGGAATTATCTCTACTACACCTTCGGACCGCCTGGCTGGATCAGCACGGCCATCGGCGCCGGCATCGATCAGAGCAAGCCCGCACCACCGGAATGGGACTCCGGGGCGCAAGGTTACGCCGAACGATACGGTTGGCGCTTCAGCATGAATCTGACCACCAAGGCCGCGGAATACTCCCTGGGTGCCCTCATGCATGAAGACGTCGCCTATCACCCCTGCGCGTGTTCCGGACTCCTCCCGCGAGCATCTCACGCCTTCCTATCGGTCCTTACGGCGAAAACGCCCGGTGGACGCACCGTCTTTTCTCTGCCCTCCCTGGTGGCTCCCTACGCGGGGTCTTTCACCGCCGTGAATGCCTTCTATCCCAGCCGCTATGAACCCGCCGATGCACTCCGCATCGGCAACTTGTCGTTCGTCTTCAAGGCGGGTGGGAATCTCATCGGCGAATTCATCGCGCCTCGGCGCTAGGAGACGTTATGCCAGCAAACACCATTCTCGATCGGCGAACCATGATCGCGATGACCGCCGCGGCCCTCGGCGGAACTGTTTCCGGCTGTTCGCAGCAGGCGAAGAGCAGTACCGCCATCAACACGACCCACCGCAGGCGGTTTGAAAACAAAGTCGTCCTGATAACCGGCGCTACCTCGGGCATCGGCCGCGCGGCCGCCATTGCCTTTGCCGCTGAGGGAGCAAAGGTAGCATTTTGCGGCCGGCGCGAAAACCTGGGCCGCGAGGTCGAGGCTGAAATCAAATCCCAGCACGGCGAAGCGTGCTACATTCGTGCCGACGTACGCGACGAAAGCAGCGTGAAGACTTTCGTCGATCACGCAGTGCAGCACTACGGTCGTCTCGATGTAGCTTTCAATAACGCCGGCATCACTCTAGAGAAGCCGCTCCACGAGTACACCTCCGCCGAGTGGAACAACGTCCTAAACACTAATCTCCGCGGAGTTTTTCTTGCCATGAAGTATGAGATTCCCTACATGCTTGGCACTGGCGGAGGCAACATTGTCGTCACCTCGTCATCGAACGCGATCGCCACTACGGAAGGGCGCTCGGCATATACAGCCAGCAAGCGGGGACTGGTCGGCCTGGTTCAGTCTGCAGCGCTGGATTACGTCGACAAGGGCATTCGCATCAACACGCTCATACCGGGCACGACGGATACGGCGCTCGTACGCCGGGTAGCCCACATGGAGAATGCACCCGACGTCGTTTGGGAGGCGGCACAACACCAGTGGGCGAAGGCCCACGTCCCCATGAAGCGAATGGCCACACCTCAGGAAATTGCCGCCTTCGCCCTGGCCCTTGCGTCAGATGATTTCCCCTACATGACGGGGGCACAAATGGTCATCGATGGTGGCAAAACCGCCCGGGCGGGTTGATGAACGTCGGTTCGACAACGGTGACCGGCCGTGTGCTGCGAAGAAAAGTGGCTCATGCTTCCAGTTGACGAAGCAGAACCTGCGAATCGGAGCACGCCCATCGCTCGAAGCATTTCCCGTCTCTGAAGTGCAAAACGCTGATTCCCGGCAAAGAAATGGCCTGCCCGCGCGCAGCTATCCCGAGAAAAGGCCCCTGCAAGGAACCGATAATTAGGTAGCGAACCGCAATTCTGTCGTCCGACGCGATGACTTCCTCAATTGCTATCGAGGCGTCGGGAAATGCTTTCCAAAATGCGCGATAGAACTCCTTTACGGCCGAAATGCCTGATTCCACTCCCTCATATCCGTGAAGGACAATATCTTCCGCGTACAGGGAAAAATACTCCTCGCGCCTTTGCGCAACGCCAAAGCATTCGACTGCCCATTGAAGTAGTTCTACGTTAGACATTGTGCTGTGACGCAGTGGCTGAGTCGCACGCAGTTTACCATCGGCGGATTCGTACCCTCGGGTGCGCATTCAGGCCTTTAGTTGCGCGCTGGCGTATAAGCGGAGCATCTCTTCCGCGGCACGGGGGCTAAGCATGTCGAACTCGGGTGTCGTCGGAAAGCCTGTAGTCGCCATGCGCCGCTTCGCACTGTCCCGGTCATAACAAGTGTGCCTCAGTTCGACCTCAGGTCCGAGCAGAAGCCAGTCCGCTCCAGGCGTACCGAACGGCATGCCAACACTGCCGGCATTCACCACTCGAGTACTACCAACCCTACGGTCGAATTGCATATGGGTGTGGCCACAAACCACAACATCTGCGTTCGCGGGAGCAAATATCGGTACCAGACGGTCTTCTTCGGTCCGCGAAGTGAAGATCTCATTGTCGTCGCGTGGTGTGGCATGGCAAAAGAGCACTCGCCCGAGAGATGTAATTTGCATTCTCACCGTCCTGGGCCAACTCGCGACCCAACGATCATCTTCAGGAGACAGTTGCCTTGCGCTCCAGCGAAGCACGTCGAGAACGGACTGCCGCAGCTGTTTATTATCCTCGCCACGGCGGACCGCGATCACTTCACGGTCAGTGTTGCCCATCAGATAGTCGACAGGCACGGACAACGCTCGCAATCGCTGAATGCATTCCGTCTGCATTGGGCCGCCCAGCAAGTCTCCTCCCACGACGATCCGGTCCACCATGCTATGTTCCAACTCGTCGAGTACAGACTCCAGCGCGGGCAGATTGCCGTGTATGTCGTACAAAGCCGCGACTCGCATGACGTCCTAAGTATGGCACGCCGACTCAATCACCGAATGTGCACATCCACTCAGCATCTAGTCATGATGCGCGCACTTTACCAGCATTTGCACTGTGGCCTGGGATGCTCGCTGTAGCTTACGTCGTTTTGGTTTCATAGTCGGGAATCGCAATCCGATCAGCAAGATCGCGGCCAAATGCAAGGTTGGCGATCCACCGGATGCCCATAAGATTCATGATCTGGTTGCGCATGAAAAGCGCGAATTGCGATTTCGGCGCGAAGGTCCCGGCAAAGCGCAGCGCGGCCTGCTGCTTTTTGAGAATGAATGGACCAAACAGCTCCTGGTATTTAACAAACGCGCGTCTATAGTCGCCATTGGCGCGATACAGTTCGCCCGCGAGAACATATGCGGCCATAACCGCCAGCGCTGAGCCCTGCCCGGCGAGTAAGGAAACACAGAAAGCTGCGTCTCCAACCAGAGCCACACGCCCTTTTGACCATCCTTCCTTGGGGGCCATTCGTATCTGGCTGACACGATCGAAATAGAGGTCTTCGGTTCTGTCCAACGCTTCAAGGATCTGCGGACATTCCCATCCGCCGGTTCCGAATCGTTTTCGCAGCAGATCCTTTTGCTCACTGAAACCGGCGGGCATTCCGGCGCCCTTATCAGCAAAGGTGAAGAGGAACATCGTGCGGTCCTCATTGAGAGCGAACCGCGCCACCTGCTGGCCCACCTGCGTGTACATGACGTAAACCAGCTCGTCTCGCGGCCGATAGCCGCACACCTCGAACGCCGCGACCTTATATCCGAGGTACTTCTCAAAGCGCGCAGCCTCTCCGAAAATCAGGGCTCGGGTTCGTGAATGAAGACCGTCCGCCCCGATGACAAGGTCAAATTCCCGCCGCGCGCCGCTTTTCAGCAGGACGCGAACAGATTTGTCACTCTGCTCGATGCTCTCAACGGCATCAGCAAAAATCGACTCGACCTGTTTCTCAATGCTGTTGAAAATGGCAGCGGCCAGTTCACCTCGGGGTAGGCTGATGAAGCGCCCATGCGTAATATCGCCGAACGACTCCGCCGAGAAGCCGGCCACCCGCCGACCGTCCCTCCCAACGACCCTTACTTCCCTGACCATGTATCCCCTGCGCCGTACCTCCGCCAGCAGGTTCATGCGCTCGACGATATCGTAACCTCCTCCCCAAAAGTCGATAATGTAACCGCCCCTGCGCAGTTCGGGAGCAACCTCGACAATAGTGACCTCAAATCCATAGCGAGCCAGCCAAAACGCCAGGGTCGGTCCCGCGATCCCGGCGCCCGATATCAGCACTCTCATGCAGTCACTCCCGCGCAGCGGCGGCTCTGCAGATTCGGCCCCGCTGCACTCTTATAGCGATGTGCAAACCATTCCTCGTTGTTGTCTGGCGTTGCGAGGACCGCCGGAGTCTTCGAAATACCTTCTGCTGCTTCAAGGGCGTCTAATATGGAGGTGTGGAGCTGCCCTGGAGTAGCCGCCAGCACATGCCGATCGATACCTCGTTGCGGTCACTGTTTACCTTCCGTGACCGCGAGCCCCGGCTTCTTATCGAGTCGGCACTGCTGGGTGTAGCGGGCGCCCTGAGTGCGCGCCTGTTTATGTGGCTCCTGGGATGGTGCAATCGCATCTTACTCCTGGGGATCGCCGGCTACACGCCGCCGGGAATCGAAAACGGACCTTCCCATGAAATCATCGGCGCCCATGGCTTATGGCTTGTGCCAATTGCAACTACCGTCGGCGGCCTGTTATCGGGATTTCTGGTCTTCCGCTTTGCGCCCGAGGCTGAGGGCCACGGCACCGATACCGTAGTCGAAGCCTTCCATCGCCACGAAGGAGTGATTCGCACACGCGTACCCTTGATCAAATTGGTCGCTTCGGCGATTACGATTGGATCCGGGGGCTCGGCAGGGCGTGAAGGACCGATCGCCCTTATCACCGCCGGCGTAGCTTCGGTTTATTCCCGTCTTATGCACCGCGACGAAGCCGAACGCCGGCTCCTGCTGCTGGCGGGAATGGCAGCGGGACTTTCAGCTATTTTCCGTACCCCCATGGGAACCGGCGTGTTCGCTATCGAGGTGCTGTATGGAAACATGGAATTCGAAGTTGGTGCGTTCCTGTACACCATGGTGGCATCGGCGGTCGCATTTACAGTCAACGCTGCCTTTGTCGGATTTCACCCTCTCTTTCGGGTGCCAGCTATTCCGACCCCTTCCGTGCACGATTACATTGCTTACGCAATCTTGGGGGTCGCCGCCGGCCTGATAGGCACGAGTTTACCGATGGTCTTTTATCGCACACGGGACCTGTTCCACCTCCTCCCGATTCCAGCCTGGACAAAGCCGGCAGTCGGAGGCTTACTACTTGGCTTACTGGCACTGTGGCTGCCACAAATTCTGGGAGGAGGCTATGGCTGGATTCAATTGGCCATCGATGGCCGGCTCGCTCTCCATCTCCTGATCCTTTTGCTTCTCGCGAAGATGGTAGCTTTCGCGCTCACCGTCGGCTCAGGTGGTTCGGGTGGCGTGTTTGCGCCTTCGCTCTTCGTCGGAGCGATGCTGGGGGGCGCATTCGCGGTTGCCCTGCACCAGATTCCCGCGGTGTTTGCCGTTGTAGGGATGGCGGCCGTCTTTGGCGCAGCAGCCCGCGTTCCCGTCGCCACTATGCTGATGGTGACCGAAATGGCAGGGGGATATCACCTGCTGGTGCCGGCTGGATTGGCGGTTATGATTGCTTCCCTCCTGCAGAAAAGGCTTTCTTCCTTCTTGCGTTATCGCAGTCTCTATGAAGGCCAGGTTCCCGCACCCGGCGACTCCCCCGCTCACTACCTGGAACATATCCAGATCGCGCTGAACCTGCTTGGCCGCAGACATTTACCTCTCGGCAGCCAGCTGGGCCACCTGGATCTGTTACGCCTCCTTCGGTCGCGCGTGCGCTTTGATTTGCCGGGCGGGAGAGAACTCACGATGTGGTCCGTAGATGAAGACAGCCCCTCAGCCGGAAAAACGGTCGGCAGTCTTTACCGGCAATTGAGTCAGTTCGACTTCGAAGTCATGACCATCATGCGGCGCGAACACATCTTACTGCCCCATTCAGAGACCATGTTGCAGGCAGGCGATCACCTGGTCCTGATTACCTCGCCACATGCCCGGGAACCGCTCAGCCGGGTATTGGAGCCCACCAACGAGGGACCTGCTGATTCCGTGCAGCCTGCTGCAGCCAGCAAGCAAGGCGATTGAGCGGGGGCGAGCGCACCCAGGCTTGGAAAAACTGCTCCGGAGCCAGTCACAAAGAAGTGTGCTTTTCCCCGAATTCCGGTAAGAAAAGGAATCTTTTTCCTCTCTCCAGGGTCCCCATTTAATGGGGAGAAAGCAGGAGACGTGCCGTCCATGCACCTTGGGCCTCTGGTCAGATCAGCATCAGCGGCGGTACCCTATAGATGTAGAGCAATGCTCAATGTGCTGCCGGCTTACCCGCGGGAATGGGACGTCAGGCAGACGGACCCCGGGCAGGTGACACATTGGTATCAGTAGATCAAACTATTCAGCTGATTCGCATCGGCGAACGGCCAGAAGGTACAAACGCTTCAGTGCCCTCACCCATTGGCATCTGTTCCAGTGCTCTCGCCGAAGCGCCCTGGGAGTTGGATGCGCAGGCTTCCGGCTATGGTCCGGGTGCGTCCATGCACGACACCCTCCCGGCGGGTTCGCCAAAGCAAGGCACGCTTCCCCAGGAATATCGCCAAGCCTCCAAATCTGAGCTCGACCTACGTATCCGTGCTGCCAAGGCGGCACTCGGTGAACGGCTCGTCATCCTTGGTCACTTTTATCAGCGAGACGAAGTGGTTCAATACGCGGATTTTGTAGGCGACTCCTTTCAGCTTGCCAATGCCGCCCGCACCCGCGCCAACGCGGAAGCCATCGTCTTCTGCGGAGTCCACTTTATGGCGGAAACCGCCGACATGCTTTCCCGCCCGGATCAGGCTGTGATCCTGCCCAACCTTGCGGCGGGCTGCTCCATGGCCGATATGGCCGATGTAGACTCCGTCACCGACTGCTGGGAAGACCTGGAGAAGATATTTGGCACATCGCCGGATACCGATGGACGTCAGCCCATCATCCCCGTTACATACATGAATTCCTCGGCCGCATTAAAGGCATTCTGCGGCCGCCACGGCGGCGTCGTCTGTACTTCATCGAATGCGGCGACAGTCCTGGAATGGGCGCTCCGACACGGCCAGCGCGCACTCTTCTTTCCTGACCAGCACCTGGGCCGCAACACCGGCAAGGCTATGGGCATCCCGCTGCAGCAGATGCCGGTCTGGGATCCAAACCTGCCTCTCGGCGGTTCGGACGCCGCGACTCTTCTTCAGGCTAAGGTCATCCTCTGGGATGGCTTTTGCTCCGTGCACAAGCGCTTCAACGTAGGTCAGATTGAAGCTGCTCGTATGCGCTTTCCGGAAGTGCGCGTGATCGTTCATCCCGAGTGCCCCATGCAGGTAGTGGATGCCGCCGATGCGTCCGGCTCGACCGACTTTATTACACGCGCCATCGCAGCCGCCCCAGCCGGCAGCACATTCGCCATTGGCACCGAAATAAACCTGGTTCAGCGTCTCGCGAATCAGTATCCACAGCACAGGATCTTTTGTCTCGACTCCATCGTCTGCCCGTGCTCGACCATGTACCGCATCCACCCCAGCTATCTGGCCTGGGTGCTGGAATCTCTGGAACGGGGAGAAATTCTCAACCGCATTACTGTACCCGATGAAGTGGCAAATCCTGCCCGCATCGCGCTGGCGCGCATGCTCAACCTTAAGCCCGCCTCTTCGGCAATTCCCTTCCCACAAAGTGCCTCGGTCACACCCGCATGAAGCACATCATCGTCGTGGGTAGTGGGGTGGCTGGTCTCATTGCCGCACTCCGGCTTAGCCGCAAGCACGCCATCACTCTGGTCACCAAGGCCCGCCTGGAAGACAGCAATACGCGCTTTGCGCAGGGGGGCATTGCCGCGGCCATGTTCTCAGATGATAGTGTCGCGGAGCACATCTCGGATACGCTGCATGCAGGCGCAGGACTTTGTGATCCATCCGCGGTGGAAGTGCTCTGCTCCGAAGGTCCTTCTCGGATTCGTGATCTCGTCGATCTGGGTGTTGCCTTCGATCTGGACAATGGGCAGCTCGCTCGGGGCCTCGAAGCCGCACACAGCCGCGCCCGCATTCTGCATGCTGGCGGCGACTCCACCGGCCTGAGTATCGAACTTGCACTCGCTCGGGCTGTGCGCGGCGCCGATATCTCAGTTCGGGAGCACACCTTCGCCTGCGACCTCATTCTTCGCGAGGACAAGATTGCCGGACTTCAGGTGCTCGACATAGACGGTGAACGCCACGACATCGAGGCCGATGCGGTCATTCTGGCCAGCGGGGGCGCAGGCCAGCTCTACACCCACACCACCAATCCCGCGGTCGCGACCGGGGATGGCGTGGCCATGGCTCTTCGTGCCGGCGCCCAGCTCGCCGACCTGGAGTTCTATCAGTTTCACCCCACCACCCTCGCCACGCCTGGCACTTTCCTCATTTCCGAAGCTGTTCGCGGTGCGGGCGCGGTGTTACTCGACGCCCGGGGCCAGCGCTTTATGCAAAGCATCCATGCGAGTGGCGAGCTTGCGCCTCGTGATGTAGTCGCACGCGGCATCGCCCGCCAAATGGCGGCGCAAGGCGGCCAACCGGTACTGCTGGATGCCACAGCGTTGGGCGCGTCTTATCTTGCCCGCCGATTTCCCACCATCGATGCCGCCTGTCGCGCTCGCGGTCTCGACTGGTCCAAAACGCCGATTCCCGTAACGCCCGCGGCGCACTACTGGATGGGTGGCGTGCGCACCGATACTTGGGGGCGCACTTCGGCTCCCGGTCTTTTTGCCGTCGGCGAAGTGGCTTGCACCGGTGTACACGGCGCCAATCGGCTGGCTTCCAATTCCCTGCTCGAAAGTTTGGTTTTTGCATGGCGCTGCGCGGATTTTCTGCTCAGGGAAACTGCCCCTGAGAATAGTAGCGAAGCATTGTTGACTCCGCCCGCCGGCGGCGTTGCCTTTGTCCCCGCGCCAGCCGCCGCTTTTCCTCGAACCGCGGTCCCGGTCGAGCGCCTGGCGCTCCAGACCCTCATGTGGAACGCCGTTGGCATCGAGCGTTCCGCGTCCGCTCTCGAAGCGGCAGCTGCGCGTCTCGAGGGCTGGCGGCACGCGGGCGTCTCCGTTCACGATCTGGAAACTGCAAACCTGCTTGCTCTGGCGCGAGTGATGGTAGCCGCTGCATTGGCGCGCCGCGAATCCCGCGGCGCTCATTTCCGCGAAGACTACCCCCAGGCCTCAGTCCACTACCAGCACTCGTCCAGCTATTCGCAGGCTACGGCCCTCGCATGCTGATCAAGCCCAGCCGAGATGCTGTCGACCGGCTGGTGCGCGCGGCTCTCGACGAGGACGCACCCTGGGGAGACCTCACCTCGCGCGCGCTGGTCCCAGCCTCGGCTCGCGCAGCCATGCAATTAGTAGCCCGCGAATCTGGCGTCCTTAGCGGAGAAGGCGTCTTTTCCGCCGCGATGTCTCTCACCGATGAGGCCACGAGTACCCAATTTCACTTTCATGATGGGCAAGATTTTACTGCCGGCGCCGTGCTTGCCATGGTCGAAGGTCCTGCCCACTCTGTGCTGCAGGCCGAGCGCGTCGCACTGAACTTTACGCAACGCATGTCGGGAATCGCAACCCTGACGCGCCAATACGTTTTAGCCGTGGATGGAACCCACGCGCGGGTTGTGGATACCCGCAAAACCACGCCCGGCCTGCGTCTCCTGGAACGCTATGCCGTCCGCTGTGGCGGCGGTCACAATCATCGCTTCTCGCTTTCTGATGCAGTGATGGTCAAGGACAACCATCTCGCCGTCATCGCAGCCAGCGGCATCCTGGATGTACGCGATGCGCTAAGGGCAATGCGTGCCGGGTTGCCCCATACTACGCACATCGAAGTGGAAGTCGACCGTCCTGAACAAATCGAAGCGGTCCTGGCGGGAGGTGCTGACTCCATCCTGCTCGACAACTTCACCACAAAACAACTGCGCGCTGCAGTCGCGCAGGTGGCCGGCCGTGCCCTTATTGAAGCCAGCGGTGGCATCACACTGGAGCGCATGCGCGAAGTCGCGGAAACCGGCGTAGACATCATCTCCGTCGGCGCTCTTACACACAGTGTTCGCGCCCTTGATCTGGGGCTTGATTTCCTACCCTCATAGCTGCCCGTTGGCTTCTTATATCTCGGGGGCCGGTGGCTTGATCGCATTCCACCGCCAGCACGACGCGACCATGTCTGTAACCGCGGTGAGATCCTGACAGCGAAGCTCGCCGGAATATGAGCTCTGTGGTATGCGTGCGACTTCTCGGCGACCCCAATTCGATGTGTGGGGGCTCGTTTCACTGGCCTGCTTCATCTATGCGCAGGGAACGCCTGCGCTCTTTCCTTTGAAGTCCCAGGATCGAATCTCTCGCGTGCATAAGAGAAGACCTCCCGGGTAACCTGGTGGGCAGGAGCGGGAGGCAGGACCGTCATCCCACCGATAAACTCTGCCAGAGCCAGATACTCCGCGCGGCACTGATGTAGGAATGCCAATGGGTATTCCGGCTTTCGCGCAAAGGCCGCAGGCGGATCGGCGTCCAGCAGATATCGAATCTGCGGCTTGGGAACCAGCTTCAAAACCAGCCGGACGTAGGCGCGAACCAAAGGCCATCGCAAGCTCAGGTTAGCCAGTTCGTCGTAGATATAGCGATCGCAAATGATTACATCCGGTCGCGACCTTTGGGCTTTTTTCACCACGCATCGCAGCGAGACTGCGTCCGCCAGGTACAAACCGAGCCGCACACCCACCATCCACCACGAGCGGACGTTCTTGTCGCGCCGGACGATCGGCGCGGCCGGCGTTCCGACTCCCTTATCTCCCCTGAACAGGCTGTGGCTACTGACCTCCCGCAGGCGCGTAAGCGTCGCCACGTCATCCCAGAAAGCAATGACGCGCACACAGAGACCAGCGCTTTCCATCTCAGTGCGAAGAGCCTGGATTTGCGTACTCTTCCCCGCTCCGTCAATCCCCGAGAAGCTCACCACCCAGAGGGCCCGCTGCGACGAAATGGAGCGCATCATCGCCACGTCATTTGATTTGCCGACTCGCACTTATTCTTTTGGGACCCCTTTTCAGTTCGCATGACTGGGGCTCGCCTTGGACAAGCCCACCACCGTTCCTACGGCAACCGCAGCGCCCACGATGAGACCCACCCTCAGCGCCAGTGAGTGCGCCCGCCTTTGTTTGGCTGGCGCGATCACTGCGCCCGCGGGCCTAGCGCCTCCAGGACCCAGCGGCTTCTCGTACGGCGCAGCCGCGGTTCCTACCGGCACCGGTTCGCTGCTTTGTTGCGGTCCGGTGGCCGCCGCTGCATTCGCGCCCGCCGGACTGGGCGCCGCCGGTAGATCTGAGACGTCCCCAGACTCCGCGGTGACGTCTTGCCGCCGGCCGGCGAACGCCTGGGGCTGCGCTGCCAGAGGCAGAGCAAGCAGAAACGCTATGCTGCAGGCAATTGGTCGCTTTGTCCAACAGCGCCGTCTGTTCATCGGTCCCTCCTCACAGACATTTCTCAAGCATGCCGTCCTAAGCCGATTTGAGCGAGCCTTCGGATACACTTTCCATCCCCGCCTGCGAAGGCGCAAGCGGCAGAAAGCTCATTACGGCCTCGGTGACGGTTCCATATATCTCGAATAGTCGCCGAATTCCTGTGAGCTCCAGCACTGTTCTTGCTTCGCTGGAGATAGACGCCAGTTTTACGTCCCCGTTCCGCTTGATGGTTTCTTCCAGGCAGCACAACAACGTATACAGAAGAGAGCGGTTTACCTGCGGCGCAGAGGAGCAGTCGAGTACGATGCGTGGGCAGTTGCTGCTCATGTCACTCTCTAGTTTTTCCAAGAATAACCGCGCTTGTTTCATGGTCGTGATCTCCGGCAGCTGTTCTACCACTACCGTACGGTTGCGCATCGTCATGCCTCACATCCCCCCCGCTGGAGTGCGCGCCATGATTCCCCTTCCTCTTCTTCCCCGGGGGGAGCCCATGGCACTCACTCTGCAATTGGTTCTCAACTATCGTTTAACAACCGCGCCAGGTCGACTTTTGGCCGGCGCACTACCTCCTTCATCACATTCCTTCCATAATGGAAGAGCGTCGTGAGGTTCGTGTTGTACCAGCAGCACTCGTTCATGCTTGGGGATAACCCCGCGATGAAGTGTAAACGGTGCATTCGGTTCGGTTTTGTCACCATCGCTGCAACTAGACGATGATTTCCATCGAGGATCGTCAGCGGCTCAGTCTCACCCATACCGATCAGAAGCACGGGACCCAATTCCACGTCATCCCGTTGCAGCTGGTCTCGCAGTTCATCAATCTTTTTGAGGAACGCGCGGTCGATCGCATGCCGCCGGCGTTGTATCCCCTCTCCGACGGTAATGATGGAGAAATCCCCGCACGCAATTTTCCGCCATTGCGCTCGCGGAAAGACCCGAATCCGGCAGAGGTCCTCTTCTTTGATGTCCAGTTCGTACCATTCGGTATCCGGTGGTAACTCGTTCCACAGTGCAGAATGGCGAATGAACAACAGGGCTCGCCGTTTCTCATTTTCCGCCGGATCCTTTAAATTTGGACCGTTTACCATCGAGTCCAACGACTGGTATGGAGCAAACGCAGGATGATGAAAATCAGTTCTCAGGAAGCGCGCGATTACCTCATCCTCAGATAGCCGGCGGATGCGGCGGATTCTTCCCAAAGATTCGGTTCCCTGCACTTCGATCGCATCGCTCAGGTAACTGGCCAGAAACGGGATGGCCACACAAACCAGCAGGGCGAGCATGAGAACTAGCTGCACTAAAATGACCTGCCGCAAAGAAGTGTGGAACCGGCATATGCCAGCGATCACAATTGCGCTGAATATCAACTGGACCCAGCTCGTATTCGCGATCTTGTAGGACATCTCGTAGGCGATCAACACCGCGCTCAAACAATAGATAACGGTAGTGACGGCATACAGCGCCAGAAGGTAGGGCAGGCCATACTTGCCGCTGATGTCGAAGCGGTCACCCAGGCACAACGTCCATACCTCTGCTGGTACGAGCCGCAGGACGATCGCAATAGCCGAACCGATTGAGAGCACCAGCAGCAGGGCCGTGGCCACGACTCTGAGGTCCCTTCTTTCTTCGCCACGCGTGCCGGCCACCAACGGAAACATCCCGTTCACTACCGCCCAGGAAAAAGCAAACACCACTCGGCCCACCATGGCTACTGCCGCATAGAGGCCTGCCGCACGCGGCAGAAAGAAGTGTTTCACCAGCACGATATCGGCATTGTTAATCAGCACCTGCCCGGAGAAGAAGACGATCGCCTGCAATATCTCCCTTGAGGCCTGGGGAAACTGCAGCGGACTCTCTGCCGTCGACCCTGCCTTCGGCACAATGGCGAGATAGGCCACCGCGATGGCGAGCGAGTTGGCTACAATCACGCCTTCGACACCCAGGCCAAGGAGAATCAACAGCAGAGATCCGCCAAATCGAACAGCACCCTCGAGCACCAGGCTGGCTGCGAGCCTGCGAAAGCCATAAGCGCCCTGAAGATATCCCCGCCGGCTGCCCAGGGGAACGTAAAAGGCTGCTCCGACTGACAGCAAAACAACCAGGTTCTGCCCGGGAAGATGGAGATATGCGGTGATGTTCCGCTGAAACAGTAACAATAGGAGTGCGGCACAAATACCACACATCCATGCACCCCGATGGAAGCTAAGGTAACCGCTGCGTTTGCCCTCCAGCGAATCCTGTTGCGCCACAACCTTTGCGGAAATGATCTGGAAAGAGAGTGTTACTGCGGACAAAAAGGTGAGGAGCGTGTATACCGCGGTAGCGTGCCCGAATCCCTTTGGCCCGAGAAATCGTGCCACTGCGATGTTGTAGGAGAAATTGATCGCCGTGGCCAGACCCGAGCCAGAGAGCAGGACGAAACTAGCCGACACAATTCGAGCCGGCAGGGGTCTCTGGGAAAGAGTATCTGGCACAGTTGCATCTCCGGCTACCAGGGCAATGGCCCCTGCTCTAAATCGGGCAGTGAAACGTCTTTAGTGAAAGGGCCAGAACCGGTCTCATTCATGCAGAAAGGTGAAGGTGTCGCAAACGAGAGCTAATGTCAAAAAGGGGCGCGCAAAATCTTTTTAAACTAGAGATCCAGAAGTGAGACGAGTTCCGGGAAATTCCGTTCAGCGCCAATAACAGATGCGATGCCAAAACTCTGTTTCCGGCTGCTCGAAACCTGAAGCAGAGGAAAAGATAGCTCCGCATCGATGACAACCCCGGACCGGCCGGACCGCTTCTAACAAGTACCTTATGTTGCGGCCTCCAGGCGCTGCTCTTTTGTTGCTTCTCTTGTTCCGCGGTTGTGCTGGTTCCGATTCCCCTGATTCTGTTCATTTGAAATACCGCGCGACCGGAAATTCACCCCAGATACTCGCTCTGTACGAAGCGTGGTTCGGACATCCCCGCCATATTTCCCCCGCTTCCGTCGGGTATTCATCGCACGATCCGGCTGCGATTCGCAGGCAAATCGACCAGGCTTCCGCCATGGGCATTTATGCGTTTGTGGTTGACTGGTACGGAGACCGCGAACCCTTTATCGACAAGAGCTATGCGCTGTTGCAGGCGGAAGCGGCGAAACACAAGTTCCATGTTGCAATGATGTATGACGAGACAGAAGAAGAAGATGGAGCCACAGACGAAGCCATCGCAGATTTCACCATGTTCCACGACACTTATCTCGCGCCCGGGGCCACCGGCCGTCAGGCGTACCTGACTTACGAGGGCCGCCCCGTCATCTTTGTCTTCCCCACCCGCGGCCACACAGACTGGACACGCGTCAAAGCCGTAGTCGATAAATGGGATCATCCACCTCTGCTCATCGATGAAAATTTACCCGGGCAGTATGCGGACGCCTTTGACGGATTCTATCCCTGGATCGAAGGATGGTCTGCCAACGGTGCCGACTGGGGCGAACCCTATCTGAGCCACTTCTACGAAACCATGGTATCGAAATATTCTGAAAAGATGATTGTCGGCGGCGCCTGGGCCGCTTTCGACGACAGCAAAGCATCATGGGGCCTCAATCGCCGCATCTCCGCGCGCTGCGGACAGACCTTCCAGGACACCTTCAATTTCTGGCGCAAGTACGTCCCCGCGAATCAACCGATTCCCTTCCTGATGATCGAGACCTGGAACGACTACGAAGAGGGTTCGGCCATCGAGCATGGCATTCCTTGCGGGCCTGGATCACGGCCCCTCTCGCTCGCTCAGGAACTCAGCCTTATCCGCAAACCGCAAACGCCGTGAGCACCTCCTTCACTGCGGTTCAGCCTGCAATACTCGCACTCGCCACCGCACCTCGCCAGGGCTCATGACCACCACGTATCGCCGGTGCACTAGTTGCGTGCCCAGCAATTTCCCATGCGCAATTACCTGGTCATCGTAAGCCGCATCATCGATTAACTGGATCGACATTCCCTCCGGCGAATAAAAGACAACTCGCAGATCATGCGCGCGATCCTGGTAACGCGTACGGATTCCCAACTCGTTCTGCTGCCGCACTGTTGCAGTCAGTTTGTCGAGCGCGTCACCCACGAAGCACTTCTCCAGCAGCTCGGGGCGATTCTGTTCCAGGGCCGCGTTGAGTGTCCGCCAGGACTCGAGATAGTCGCGAATCACCGAAGTCTCAGTCTGTTTCTGGAGTGGCCGGCTATTCTGCAGATTGGCCGGTTCCACGCGCACTGCCGGTTCCTCTGCCAACAAAGCACACGGTATGGCTATTAGCAATATGCCCGCCAGGCGTCTCATTTTCACCTCCAACGGATTTCGTTACCCAGAACAACTCCGCTCGCCACGGAGATGGTTGCCCCATTGTGCACAGGCATTTCCACCTGGGCGATGCCGTGCTTAAGCGGCACGTCTGCGGTCGATTGGGCTCCCCCATAGTTTTCCGTAAAGGTGACAATTGTTCCGTCCGGCACGGCGTTTCCGCTGCAGTCCCGTACCGCCTCAGTTTGCACTTCAAGCATTTTTCCTGCCGGCTGAGCGGTCATCTTAAGACCACACGGATCGCCCGGCACCTGTTCGATGACACGCTTGCTCGAAACCTGGCCCGCACGGGCCACGAACTCATCCGTGCCCGCCTGCGCACTTGAGTCCATCTCGGTCCACGCAACACCGTTGCGCGTGACAATCGTCCTCTGCTGCGAGATCCCTGGCCGATTGGACAGATCGAACGATACCGTGATCGGGGCTGTGATGAGATTGCGATACGCATCGAAGACATACACAGCGCCGCTGATTCCCTGGTGCAAACCGACCGGAAGGCGGGAAGGTTTGGCCAGAAAGCTTAGATGCGCAGGCTGCGTAGCCGGAACAACATCAAACGATTCGGTATCTGTGACTGGTCCTTGATTCAGCAGCGCCAGGTACTGCCCGGCGTCATACAGAACTCCGGTTGGAAAGAACACCTGCTCTCCCAACTGTATGTCGCGTTTTAGCGCCCCACCCAGACCCACGATATAAAGCGTGGCCTTTCCAGTTCCCGAGGTCTGGATTGAGAACGCAGTACCGGCCTCGATCGTCTTAGGGAGCGTCATCCTGCTTCCCTGGGCCCAGGCGAACGGCGCTGCAAGAGCCAACAACGCAAGCAGGGCCGCGCTTCTCCTTTTCATGAGAAGCCTCCGGAACTATAGGTCGCAACGATGGCTCGCTCGCTGCTGATCTTTCGCGCCAGATCTTCGGGAATATGAATGTCAAAAGCAACC
This sequence comes from Acidobacteriaceae bacterium, assembly GCA_035507705.1. GTDB lineage: Bacteria > Acidobacteriota > Terriglobia > Terriglobales > Acidobacteriaceae > PALSA-350. The sequence goes on along the minus strand of DATJNV010000097.1, from coordinate 31,938 downwards.
GGGGTCTTCGGCAGCAGCGCGCGATCAACGTACCGGTCCGCTACCCAGACCACCTGCCCTGACTTGTCGTAGAACGTTCCGAGAACATGCGCGATATCAACGGCCTGGCCGCCTTGATTAACGAGCTGGCCGATCAAGGAGGCGTCCGGTGCCGGGGTGAGCTTTTGATCCTCGATTTCGATCACCGGGTCGGCGGCAGCGGAAACTAAGGCAGACACAGGATCCATGCGAATGCTGCCCACGTCCGACAGCTGAGCATCGGGGAAATTGATCAGGAAAGGAGTAACCTGCTTGGGTAGCAGAGTGTGTGCAATCTTGTCGAAGCTGTCCTCGCTGGCAATTCTGGCTCCGCTCTTGGAAAGAAGAGTCGCCTTTACGGAAACATAGGCCGGCACCACATCCTCGTTAAGCAGCTCGCCCAGTACCACCACGCCTTCGGCCCGCTGGACGGGATGCATGTCAATGATGCGCACATGCGGAGCCTCCACCTCCTGCGCCCCCCAGCTATCCCCCGGGCCGGGGTAGATCACATCCCAGCGTAGATAATTCACCGGGATCACTTGGGGCGGCACTTGCGGCTCCTTGACCAGGGGCCAATCCACACTCCAATGGTCTCCGGTCTTCACCAACTTGAGATCGCGCGTGGTCACAAAGGTTCCTACAACTGTGGACCAGTGTAGGCGCAACCGCATCTCTGCTTGATCCTGGGCGGCGCGGAGAGGCTCCACTTCGAAACTTTGCACGGTCGCGTATGTGCGCAGACTGGGATGGACGCCGCGCAGATCCTGTACAAACTCCGCTTGGGTAAACTCTGCTTTGTTGGCCAGGCTGGTATAAGCGTTACCCCAGGCCTGAGCGCGAATGTCGTTGGCCAGGTTCTCCACTGCCGCTTGCGGGCTGGAAGAGTTGCGTTCCAGCGTTCGTCCGCCGGCAAAGGCCACAGCAGTCGAAACCGGCCACAGGGTCCCAATCACGACCAGGGCCACTGTGGCGAGAGCGATCGCAACAGCCAGGGCTGTCCCGGTCTTCACGAGACCATCCTCCCGGCGAGCAAGTCTTGTTCAGCTACAAACTTCGCCCGCTGCTCTTCCCGGCGTCTTTTGTCGGGAATGAGAACAGCCACGATTGCCAGCAGACTGCTGCCGAAGGGCAAAGTACCCCAGAGAATACCTTGCCAACGCGGCGGCATCTGCGGAGCATTGATCGCCGTTGCCGGAGGAACGCCATCCTTGCTCCAAACGATGACCGTGTCATCATCCAGTTCATCGACCCGCCGCCATCCGGCAAACTTCAGCAGAGGGTCATAATAAGGATCGCGCACCAGCACCCACTTCAATCCGTAGCGGTCCGCATGGCGCAATATGGCGCGAAGCGCATCCAGACCCGGTTTGCCGTAGTACTTTGAGCTGGTGAGCGGGCCGGCACCATATCGTGTAAGCTCCGGCAGCATCCGCCCTGAATTCCACTCCCCGTCCACGCTGCTGGCATCCGTCTCCATCGCGAGTCGCGAGATCTTGTTGCCAAAACCGAGCGTGACATAGCGATACCGATCGTGGCCGTCACGATTCAGCCACGACGCAATCGACTGCGTGTCGAAATTCTCGGCATCGGCCGGATGATAGGTCACCCATCCCACCGCGACTGCGCACGTCGAAGCCGCCAAAATGGTCAGCACAATCGCTGCCGGCTTTCCGAAACGGTCAATCAGCTCGACCGCCAGCAAACCAACGAATGGCAAGGCCAGCAGAGTGGCCCAGTAGCTGAAGCGCTCCATGGTGAGCACTTCGAAAGCGCGACCCAGCAGCAGATGGCCAACAGGCGTGGTCCCGCCAAGCCCCAGCAAAAACGCAAGCCAGAATCCGAGAAGGAGGGGCCGAAGCCGCGCGGACTCCGATCCCCGCCACACAATGAACGGCAATGCCAGGATCAGCGCTCCATAGGGAATGACGAAGTAATTCAGGCCCCACTCTGGACTCAGAATATAGTTCGCCCGGCTGGCATGAGGAATGGGAGTCTGCGTAACCGGGTAATGAATCAATGCTATCCAAAATGGGAGCAACACAATTGCAATTGCTGCGCCGGTCACCAGCGTGATGGTAGCCACCCGAAATACGAACGGCGTGATCCTGGTGCGTTCGCCCTCCCGGCTATCCAACAGAACCAGGACGAGCACAGGCAAGGCGAAGAAGAGGGAGCCGAACAGCAACGTGGCGTGGTGAGCCGCAGCGGCCGCGGTGAGCAATGCTGCCGCTTTGAAAAATGAACGCCATTTGCCCAATCGAAGCCAATCATAGAGATATGGCAGTGCATTCAAATAAAGCGGAGCGGCCGATGTCGTACCTAACTGCCCTGCGGAATAGACCAGAAAACTTTCCGAACCGAGAAAGATGCTTCCTAACGCGGCGAACGAGGCCGCTCGCGGGCCTACCCAAAGTAAAGAAAAACGATAGATCCCAACGGCAAGCAACAGAATCGCCGTCAGTTGCACCACCATGTATGCCAGATCCAGACCGGTGAGGTGAGATATCAGCGCTATCCACTGTTGCGGCAACGGAGGATACGTCGTCTGCGAAAAACCCGCATACCATTTTGCGTTCCAGGGGTCGAACCAGTGATGCAAATAGTGAGAAGCAAAGAAAATATGGAAATTGGTGTCGAACGAGTGCAGCGGCAATTCCATCAGCAGCAGTGGCAGGTGAACCACCACGGCGGCCAGCAGAATCAGGCTCAGAGGAATAGACCAGGCAGAGGCAGAAGGTGCAGCCAGCTCAACTTTTTTCACGGTGAAAACTCTCGAACGTTAGATTCGCGAATTGCTGTTTGCCGTTGCTTTCTCTCGGTTGCAATTTGTTTCCTCGGCGATATTGAACCGGGTGCTCCGGCCAACGTCTGGCGCCTCTCCGGAATCTAACAAGCGTACATGGCGTTCTTGCGTTGGTGATCCATGTGTGCTGTAACTGCATCATTTAAGTTCGTGTGTCTGCCAGTTCTCTTTGCCTTTTGTTGCTCGGTGCAAGCCCAACTTTATACGGTGGGACCGGATGCATCGGCAAAGTCTCGCGAACCTGCGAGTGAAGGCCCGACACCGAACCAGGCATTAGGCTGGGGCTCGAACCTTCAGACTGCGCGCCTTGCACGAGCGGCCGAGTTGGCGCTGCAAAAGGGTGACCGCGCCGCCGCGCTCGACTACGCTCAACAAGCTGCCCATGCGGATGCCAACGACCCACGACTGTGGTTCCTTGTCGGGTACGCGGCACGGCTGGATGCCAGGCTGTCGCTTTCCGTAATCGCCTATCGACGTGGCTTGCAGCTCAGTCCGTCGGCGGCGGATGGGCTTTCCGGTCTTGCCCAGACCTATGCCGCCATGGGCAAAGCCGATGAGGCTGAGCATCTGCTCCAGCAACTCCTCGCGGCCACTCCCGCGCGCCGTTCCGATATTCTGTTGCTGGGAGAACTCTACCTTCGCTCTGGAGATTACTCCAATGCCGTCAACTGGCTGCGTCGGGCGGAAGGTCTTCAGGCGGGCCCGCGATCCGAATTACTCCTGGCCCTTTCGTATCAGCACCTGGACCAATTAGACTTAGCCAGCCGGTACCTTCATCTGGCCCGAAGCCGGGCCCCTGATGACCCGGATGTTCAGCGCTCTCTCGCAGCCTACTACCGCGAAACCGGAAACTACAGCGAAGCCATCGCCGCGCTCCAGTCCATTCATAACCCGCCGCCGGACGTAGTGGCGGAGCTTGCCTACACCTCTCAGCTCGATGGCAAACTGAAAGACGCCGCCACTTTATACTCTCAAGCCGCGAATGCCAGGCCGAAAAACCTCGAACTACAGCTTTCCGCAGCGCAGGCCCAGGTTGCGGCGGGTTCGCCGCAGGATGCCTCGTCGTTCCTGCACCGCGCCGACGCGATCGATTCAACCAATTACCGCTTGCACGCCATCCGCGCTGAGATTGCGCGGCTTCAGGAACGCGATTCTGAAGCCGTGCAGGAATACACCGCTGCGTTGCAGCATTTGCCGGAAGCACCAGCCGAAGGGCCTCTTTATGGCATCCAGATTCACATGGATCTTATGGAGTTGGATCGCGATCTCCGCAATCCTGCCGCCGCCCGGCAACAGCTCGCAATCGCCCAGGGCCGCATCGCGGCACTCAACCCACAGGGGCCAGGGAGAACTGCTTTCCTCCGCCTTCGGGCTTTGATCGAAATGAATAGCGGGCAGCTCGATGGCGCCCTGAGGGATATGAAAGAAGCGTTGGCACTCAGCCCGCACGATCCCGGGAATCTTCAGCTCGACGGCGATCTGCTTAACAAGATTGGGCGTACCCAGGATGCGATCACCCTCTACAAACGAGTCCTTGCGGCCGACCCCGGCAACCGATTCGCGCTCACTTCCCTCGGCTATGCCTCCCGCGCCCTGGGCCGAGAACAGGATGCCGAGCAGTATTTCACCCTCCTGGCGGAGGATCACCCGTCCTTATACGTACCCTACCTCGCGCTGGGGGACCTTTATACAGCTCAACGTGAATTCAAAAGGGCGGACGAGCGTTATAACCAGGCCTTTACTCGCGCCCCCCGTAACGCCCTGATCGTCGCGGGGGGCATGAATGCTGCTATCGAAGCCCACGATCTGGATCTCGCCGGCCAATGGTTAAGCCGGGCGACGGCCGACATGCGGCAGGAGCCTCAAGTACTTCTTGAAACCGAAAGATACCTGAGCTTCCGAGGAGATTATAGCCAGTCCGCCCAGGTTGGCGAGGAAGCAATCACACTCCTGCCCCACGATAGGGACGCAGTAGTCTATCTGGGCTATGATCTGCTTCATCTTGGGAAATACAACCAGCTGTTGCAGTTGACCAATCAATTCGATTCGGCTCTGCCTCACGAACCGGATATTCCCCTCTTAGCCGGTTATGTCCATAAACATAATCGCCAGCGCGAGCTGGCATTGCAGGACTTCACGCGGGTATTGCAGCGCGATCCGAAGGTCGTAACCGCATATGTCAACCGCGGATACGTTTTGAACGATCTTCACCGGCCGAAGGCCGCGGCGACCGATTTCGAGTCTGCCCTGAAACTGGAACCGCACGACGGCGAAGCTCACCTCGGGCTTGCCTATGCGGACCTGGACCTGCATAAGCCCCGCTTTGCTGTGCGGGAGTCGCAGCTGGCCGAAGCGCAATTGGGCGACTCGAAAGTCTTACATATGATTCGCGCAACAGCTTATGGACGAGAAGGCTGGCTCACCAGGTCTGCCGCGGAGTACCGGGCTGCCCTGCGCTTTACTCCCAACGATGGAACGCTGCACCTCGGCCTGGGAAATACCTTCTTTGCCCAGCGCCGTTACCATGAAGCAGCCGACGAGCTACAAGTCGCGCAGAAGCTCTCCCCCGACGATGCGGCGGTGTATGCCTTGCTCGCGCGTTGTTATGCCCATCTGGAAGATCGCGCTCAGACGCTTCACTACGTCCAACTCGCAGAAAATCATGCCCACGATACTCCCTCTGCTGCTGGTGGTCCCACCTCAGCGGATAGCGAGATTTTCGTGTCAACCGGCGAAGCACTCAGCCAGATCGGAGATCAACGGGACGCCATGGAACGCTTCCATCAGGCGCTCGATACCCCGCACAGCAACCGGGTGGATATCCGCCTCGCCATAGCGAGGCTCATGGCGCAACAGGACGAATCGCAGGATGCTGAACGCCAGATCGGACTTGCCCTCATGGAGTCAGCAGTCGGCGAGACCTCTCCTCCCACAGGAGATCAATACATTGCCGCTGCAGACCTGCTGCGCCAGATGCATGATTATCAACTCTCTCAGACCTATCTTCAGCGGGCAAAAGCTGCAGGTGCTTCGGATATAGCGGTGCGCCTCGGCTTGGCCAACAACTATCTCGCGCTGGGCGATACAACCCGCGCTGCCGCTCAGCTCTCAGCGGTCAGCCATATAGCTGACAGCGAGCTCGATTATCAATATTTACTCGCGCAGGCCAATATGTATCAGCAGGAGCATCAAGGCACGCAAGCGCTGACTTCCTTTGCTCAAGCCGCCAGCGCAGCAGGCGAAGACCAAACCGCCGAGCAGGATCTCCTCCAGGCTGGCGCCAATGAGGGCTACAGGGTAAATCCTGATTTCAGCGTTCTCTCCGCGTTCTCCGTGCAGCCGGTGTTCGAAGACACGACGGTTTATGTTCTCGACTCCAAACTGGATGCGACGGTTCCCGTGCAGGCCTCCAATTACGCCCTTCTTCCCCCACCCCGATCTTCCGTGGCTACGCAATGGACCAATGCCTACCACCTCCATTTCGGAGGCGTTCCCACCCTCGGCGGCTTTTTTCAAATACGCAATGCCCGCGGTGACATTTCGGTTCCCGCGACCAACTCGATCGTTGACCGCAGCACCACCGACTACTCTCTTAACTTCGGCATCAATCCCACCATACACCTGGGAACGAACGTGCTGACCTTCAGCAGCGGCGTACAAGGCACCATCCGCCGTGATTCTCTTTCTCCAGTGGAAATGAATCAGAATCTTTTCCGCGCCTTCACTTATGTTTCCACCAGCTCCTTCTTCAACGCCGTCTCTGCGGATGGCTACGTTATCCACGAAGTGGGCCCTTTCACCGAGAGCAACATTCATTCGCGAGCATTGGCCGCAGCGGTCGATTTTCGAGTTGGGGCGCCATGGGGCAAGACCGCCCTCGTGACCGGGTGGGGATCAAGCGATCAGCAGTTCTCCCCCGTCGCCACCGAGGATTATTACACCGCCTCCTACATTGGCTTCACACATCGTTTTTCTGACCGCTTAAACATGGAAGCCGTCGCCGAGGATCTCCGCGCCTGGCGAACGGTTGGCCCCCATTCGGGAATCGCCCAGGCTCTTCGCCCGGCCGGAACCGTCGACTTCGCCCCGACTCGTCATTGGGATTTGCAGGGTTCTTTTGCTTACTCCAGCACGCGAGGTTTCCATGCCTACGACGCGGTTCAGAGTGGCTTCGCTGTCTCCTATGCTGTGCCTCTCCGCCGTACATTCAACGCCGACCTGGGAAAAGTTAACCTGCAATATCCGATTCGCTTCTCCGCGGGTCTGCAACAGGAAGATTTCTTCAACTTCGCGCAAGGACCAAACGAACAGCTCCGGCCTTACGTGAGCATCACTCTGTTTTGAGGAACCAATGAAAATCTGCCTGGTCGCGACCTTCCCACCCAGCGGACGCCAGTTGAATGAGTATGCCTTTCACCTGGCCCGAGAATTGCGGCGCAACGCTCATGTTGAGCTGACCATACTTGCCGACGAACTTTCGGACTACGACTTCGCCACCGCCGCTGATGGCACTCCCTTAAGCGGCCGGCAACAGCAGGAATTGGCAGGCTTCAACGTGATCCGCTGTTGGAAATTCGGAAGCGTCTCCACTCCCTTACGGCTGTTGCAGACTATTCGCAGGCTGAATCCCGATGTGGTGTGGTTCAATCTTGTCTTCTCCAGCTTCGCGACTCCCAGAAATCCTTTCGCCGCGTTTGCCGGGCTCTCAGCTCCGGCTCTCAGCCGCGCATCTGGTTTTTACACTCACATCACCCTACACCATATCGTCGAGCACGTTGATTTCTCCGCCGCTGGCGTGCGCCGCGAACGCATTCTACGTTTGGGCTCGGACGTGGCTACGCGCGCCTTGTTGAAGGCTCACTCCGTCTCCGTCCTTCTATCCCGCTATCGGCGCACATTGATGTCCAAGTACTCGGCTCAGAATGTCTTGTTGGGAACTCATGGCACTTTCGCTTCCATTCCCAGCCCCCCGGATTTTTCGCAGCGCGGCAATCCTGATACCCGTATACTCGCCATCGGCCATTGGGGAACGTATAAGCGACTGGAGACCCTGATGGAGGCCTTCCCGTCGGTGCTCAAGCGCGTGCCAAATGCCCGTCTGGTTATCGCCGGCGCCAACCATCACACCAGAGCCGGCTACTGGGAATCGATACGCGCATCCATGCCGGACAATTTGCCAATTGAGTTCCGCGGTTACGTTCCAGAAGAAGATATTCCTGAGTTGTTTCGCAGTACCTCGGCCGTGGTCATGCCCTACGATTCTGCGACCGGCTCCAGCGGTCCCGCTCATCAGGCCTGCGAATACGGGATTCCGATCGTCTGCGCCGACATTCCCGAGTTTCGCGAAATGGCTGCTGATGAAGAAATGGCGGCCCGGTTCTACAAAGCCGGGGACGCCGCAGATCTCGCCACACAACTCGTCACCGTTCTCTCCTCCTCCGAAATACAACGCTCCATGGCAGAGCAAAACTACGCTGCGGGCCTGCGAATGACGATGGCCAACGTTGTCGGGAGTTACCTACGCTGGTTTGAGGTAAATCAATATAAACGGGCCGTGGCACGTGCGGGGCTTCCCGGATTACCTCAGGATCCTGCGCGCGCCTTCTTTAATCGCCGCGAAACTTCCCCCAATTCTTTTTCCTTCGAATGTGGAAATGGCGCATTGGCGCCAAACCACCAGCTATCTCGAAACGAAATTCACGCTTTGCATTTGACCCATCCTCGGGATCGGGAGCGGCCGCGTACGGCTGAGCACCGGGACGGAGATGGATATGGGCAGAATCCGACGCTCGAAAGCGAGTTCTAGAGCAGCCGGATCTTTTTTTCCTTCCGCTTGCTGTGAAGAGCGCATAGGTCGTGGGAAGGCCGCAGGGCGGCGGACCACGGGCCCGAAGCCTCTTCTCTTGTTGCCGTTGGATTGCGGCAACAATTTTCAAAGGAGAAGGCCATGTTCGACGCGTGTGTTCCCCGGGTTCTCTTTTTCTCTCGTCAAACCCCGAAGTTCTTGACCTGTCTACTGCTGCCTTTCCTTTTTATCGGCTGCGGCACTTCCGGCAATACGTCCGGAACCGAGCCTACGGGAGGCTCGTCAACCGGAAGCACGACCCCTGCGCCAACGGTTAGCGTTTCCTCCAGCCCCGCCTCCATCACCTCCGGCAGCTCTTCTACCGTAACCGTAACCGCGACCAATGCTACATCCGTCGTCTTGGCTGGAAGCGATGGCAGCACTTACAACCTGTCCCCGACAGGCGGAACGCAATCCGTGAAACCGACGGCAACAACAACCTACACGGCCACCGCAACGGGGGCAGGCGGCAAGGCTACCGCCAGCACCACGCTGACGGTCCAGTCTGTGTCTGCCCCCACCGTCACCATCACCGCAAGCCCAAACTCGATCAGTTCCGGAAGCTCCGCTACCCTGTCCGTGATCGCAACCAACGCATCCACCGTCGTCGTCACCGGCAGCGATGGCAGTAGCTACAATCTACCTGCGGCTGGCGGCACCCAATCCGTGAACCCGGCTGCAACGACTACATACACCGCCACTGCCAGCGGAGCAGGAGGCAAAGTTTCGGCAAGTGCGACCCTTACGGTCCAGCCAGCGCCCGTTCCTACCATCAGCATGACCGCTAAGCCGGCGTCCATCACTTCCGGAAGCTCGGCGACCCTGTCTGTGATGGCAAGCAACGCCTCTCAGGTAACAGTAAGCGGTACGGATGGCAGCACTTATACCCTTTCGCCCAGCGGCGGAACGCAATCTGTGAAACCAACCTCCACTACCACTTACACCGCCAGCGCTACCGGGGCGGGTGGTCACGCATCAGCCACTGCAGTCGTAACCGTTCTGCCTCCTGCCGCCCCGACCGTCAGCTTGACCGCCAACCCTGCTTCCATTACCGTTGGCAATTCCTCGACCTTAACCGTAGTTGCTGCCAACGCCACCCAGGTCACGCTGGCCGGTAACGATGGCAGCAGTTACAACCTGGCCCCCAGCGGAGGTACGCAGTCAGTAAGCCCTACAACGACCACAAACTATACCGCCAACGCAAGCGGGGTGGGAGGAAACGCCTCGGCCAACGCGACCGTAACGGTGAACCCTGGCCCCGGCATCAACTCCATCGATCACGTCATCTTCATGCTGCAGGAAAACCATACCTTCGACAATTACTTCGGTATGCTCAATCCCTATCGGCAAACAAACGGATGGAACGTCGGCGCTGACGGCAAAACCTACAACATCGACGGCATCGACGACAAGCTGTCTACCATCTCCAACTCAGACGATGAAGGCACTTCCTTCCCTCTCTTCAAGTTCACCAGCACCTGCATCGATGATGAAAGTTCAGACTGGCTGGCAAGCTTTGGCGATGTCAACACCTACAATTTCCAGACCAGCCGTCCCATCCTGATGAACGGCTTCGTCCACAATGCTGAGGGTTATGCCAAGAGTTGTGCCGCCTCGGGCGCGACTTGCTCCGGATCCTTCACCGATCTTACTGGCCAGCGTTCCATGGGATATTACGATCAGGATTTCCTCAATTACTACTACTACATGGCCTCGCAGTTCGCCGTTTCTGATCGCTGGTTCTCACCCGTAGCGAGCAAGAGCATCGCCAACCGCATTGCGACCTTCACCGGGGGTACCACCCAGGGACTGGTAAAAGACCCGGGCAACGACGATCATCTTTCCCAGCAACTGGATATCCCGAACATATTCCAGGAACTCGACCAGGCCAACGTGTCGTGGAAGATCTATTACACCGTAACCGACGATCTCTGCCTGGATGGGGATGACTGTACCGCTTCGGCCAACGGAGCGTTCCCGGCAACCGATTTCGCTTCCCTCTCTTACTCCTATCAATATCTGTATCAGAACCCGTCGGGTGCGGCCTGCACAGCGCCTACTCAGCCATCAAGCGTGGTGGGAGATTCCACCAACTCCTTCTGCATCGACCCGACTCATATCGCCCCGTTGTCCGCCTACTTTACCGATCTCACCAACGGAACGCTGCCCAGCTTTGCATTCATCGAAGCGGGCTACGGCAACAACGATGAGCATCCTGGTTCAGGTCAGTCCATTCTGGAAGGGCAAGCCCAGGTGGCCAACATCATCAATTCCTTCATGGCCAGTCCGGAATGGAAAGATTCAGTTTTCTTCCTCGCTTACGACGAGGGGGGCGGTCCTTATGACCACGTTCCGCCCGTACCTGGCCATTCGAATGACAACACCGACGCCTCGCTGGGAACTATCCCTGATATTTCCACGATTGCCGTGAATCCCGACACCTACAATCCCTGCGTCCCAGCCAATGGTGTTCCGACGCTGCACTGCGATCTTTCATCCTCTGATCCAGGAGCCAATCCAGCAGATGCTGCAGCCGTTCAGGGCTTTGCTGCTCAACTCGGGTTCCGGGTCCCCAACATGATCATCTCCCCCTTCACCCGCAAGCATTACGTTTCCCACACTCCGATGGATCATACAGCCGTGATCAAGTTTGTGGAGAACCGCTTCATCGGTGCATCCGCACATCTGACCGCGCGGGACGCGGCCCAACCAAATCTGCTGGAGTTTTTCGATTTCACCGATGTGCCGTGGGCGACGCCGCCGACGCCCCCGGTCCCGGTCACCGCTCAGTCGCTGGGCTACGATTCGTGCCGGCCACTGACCTTTTCCTGGCGCTTCTAGAGCGCCTTGGTCACTGTAATGCCGCTGGCAACATAGCGCCTGCCATCAAACCGCGCGTTCACGCTAACTTCGTCTCCCTGGCGCAACTGCTCGCTTGATGGCAACACAGTCCTGTCAAACGAGATCTCGTAACTTTGGTCGTTACTGGGATCGGTGAGCAGCAGACGGCCGGCGTGTAGATCAAGGAAGGAGATCGTTCCCCGAAACTGAATCGCCGATCCGGGTGCAGCTAAAATCGAAATCTGCCTCGCTATCCCCCGGCCATGTTCGTCCGGTTGGAATTGAACCGCAATCAAAGTACCCGGCGCCAGTCGCGCGGCTCCTGCCGGTGCGGATACAACCGTATGGTCGTGGGATACGACCGGCGTACCGGAAGGAACCATCAACTCGAGAGATTGGCGTGAGAGCTGGTCGCTCAAAGTAAGCTCTCGCGTCGCCGGATTGTAGTTGACCAACTGCCCCTGAGATTCGCCCTCTGGCATGCGAGAGAGCGTGTGGATGCTCACAGCATAAACGTTGGTTCCGTCCAGCAGAGTCTCTACGGAAGCATGTTCGGCTGGGCGCAGGTCGCCTGCCGCGATTCTCCTCCCATCCTGGTAGAGCTCGGTGCGTGCGTCAAAGAGAATCTTCACCGGGTGTCCCCCGAAAACATGCAAAATAAACTCATCGCGCACCACGTCGATATGGCGGATCTCGCCACCCATCACCGTAGTTTTCCCGGGGGGCGTAGACGGTAAGACAGGCCGCCCGGCCGTATCGGGGGTTCCATCCGTGGTGAGAATTGCCGCCGCCTGTGGCCTGGTCTGTGCCGGCACTGCGCAAGCCGAGACAAAGCCGCCCACAATCGCGATCGCAACCAGGCATCTCATACGCACTCCTTTGTCAACACTAAGCAATGCTCCTTAGATGATTCGCCCCGCTTCCGAGTGGTCTCAATTGTCCGTATGGCGCAGGCCTCTTCCACTAACCCGGGCAACAGATACTTGTTCATCGCATCCAACAAAGCAGGTTTCACTTTTCTGCCTGGTTCGCTCTTTTCTAATAATGTTTGGCCGACGGCAAACCGCGTTCGTGGTGATTACATTCATCCTCGTCGGATGGCATGCTTCCTACGCTCACGACCTGAAAATCACCATTCCTGGCAGAAGTGAGCTTACACCCGTGCAGCGCCTCAACCGTCAGGGAGTGACGGCCATCGCCCGGCATCAATATGAAACCGCACAGACGCTGTTTTATAAAGCCTACTTGTACGATCCCAGTGATCCTTTTACCCTGAATAACCTGGGTTACATCTGTGAGCTGGTCGGGGATCTGGATCGCGCGCTCAAATTCTACGCGCTGGCAGCGGAGCAAGGCAGCAACGCGTCCATCGATCTCAGCAACGTCCCCCGGTTGAAAGGCCGGCCCATGGCCGATGCCCTGAACAATCTGAAGGACACACCCATGCTCGTCAACCGGATGAACGTTGAGGCTATCGAGCTCCTGGCACAGGGCCAGGGCTTCGCGGCGGATACTCTGCTTCTCCATGCTCTGGCGCTGCAGCCGGCGAATCCCTTTACCTTGTTGAATCTTGGGGTCGCTGATGAAGCTACGGGAAACTTCGCCGGAGCCCTGCACCATTACGATGCGGCCGCAGAAGACGGCTCCTCGGAGCCCATCGTTGTAACCTTGGATACCTCAGCTCGCGGAAAGCCCGTCAGTCCCACAGCAGCGGAGAGTGCCAGGCGGTTGAGGAAGCGCATCCGCAATCTCAGCAGCGCGGAGCTCCGCGCCACCATGCTCACCTTCCGCGGTGTATCGGAAGTCAATCGCAGTGATTGGGCACATGCAAAGCAGGACTTCCTGGATGCCTACTCGCTCAACCCTGACAGCGCATTTTCGCTCAATAACCGTGGTTATGTTGCCGAAAAGGAGGGCGACCTCGAAACCGCGCAGTTCTTCTACGCGAAAGCGCGGAAAGCCCAGGACGCGAATGACCTTGTTGGCCTTGCGACCTCCTCCGCGGCACAGGGCCAGAGCCTTCTTGCGGTTGCTAGGAACAGCGGCCTCAAGGTCAGCGGCAAGCTCGACGCTTACAGCCAGGCGCAACGTCAGCAAACAGGTCCGATCGAGCTGATTCCCCGTGGCGATGCCGTATCGCACCCGAGCTCCCCTGCGACTCGGCCTGACTCGACGCCTGCTCCCCCTCAATCTCCAGAATAGGCTGCGAGAACAGTCATCATGGCAAATCATCAGCCAGATCTCCAACCGAGCAAGCATGTCAACGGGGCGCTCGCTATGGATCTGCTTTCCCGTACCCTCCTGACGCCCGGCGAGGAAACGATCGCCCTCCCGTTATCAGGTTTCCGTAAGCAGGAGTTCGACGCTCTGGTCACGCTGGCCGATTCGAATCACGTGTTGATTCGTGGGCTTGGACGTCTGGTACCCATCCTGCAGGATCACGGGGAGGAAGAGGCCGCAGAATGGGGCGCAGCCGCTCTGACGGCTGAGCGCGCGCGCATCGATAAGGCGCTCTCGTTCCTGCAGGCGATTTGTGCGTCCCTTGCAGACGAAGGGCATGACGTGACTGTGATCAAGTCGCTTGATCACTGGCCGGATCTGGGCAGCGATCTCGATTTATACAGCAGTTCAAATCCCCAGGATGTTTGCCGCCTGATGATGATCCGCTTCGGGGCAGAAATCGCACCCCGCAGTTGGGGTGATCGACTCGCATGTAAATGGAACTTCCTGCTCCCCGGATTGCCCGAAGCAGTTGAAATTCATATGGGCCGGCTGGGCCAAACCGGAGAGCAGATTTCGATTCCGTCCTGGTTGCCAGGACGCGCCCGGCAGGCGCTGATCGGCAATCTTACTTTCCCAATCCCCGCCGTCCCGGACCGTTTGCTGATTTCCGTCCTGCAGCGCATGTACCGTCATTTCTACTTCCGCTTGTGCGACATGGTAGACGTGGCAAATCTCGCCGCCGCCGGGGCGATCGACTATAACATCCTTTGCGCTTCAGCCAAGATGGCCGGCATCTGGGAAGGGACCGCCGCTTACCTGCAAATGGTATCCAGCTATCTGAAAAAATACCGGCACCCCGGGCTAGATCTCCCCGATTTTGTAATCGAGACGGCTGCAGGTTCCGGAGAGGTCTATTTCGCCCGCGGGTTTCTCCGCGTTCCCATCGTGCCGCTCTCCGTTCGCCTCTACAATACGCAGCTCAGCAGCATTGTCCGCAGGCGCGAGTTGCACAGTGGTATCCGGCTTGGCCTGCTGCCCTGGCTTGCTGCGGCGGCCGTCGTCGGGCAGAAGCTTACTGGCAGCGACAAAGGCATCTGGTAATTCCCTTTCGCCCGCTGAACTGCGATTTGAAGCGCAGCACTTAATGGCGCGAAGTTGCACTAATCCTTTACCGCGGCTACGGCATTGGTCTGAGCCACTGTCGAATAGTATCCTTTGCGCGTCCGTACCGTGAGCTTGCCGTGCTTGGGAGCGATGGCTTGTACCTCGACCTTCCGGTATCCCAGCATGCTGGGTGCCTGCGTCGAATGATAGCCAAGGACGTATTGGCTGCGAATATCCTGGGCCACTGCCTTCGCGATGTCATCTACTTCGTCCACCGATTTTGGAAAGAAGGCGACTCCGCCCGTCTCTTCCGAGAGGGTCGCAAGCGCGCTCTTGGCAACTCTCGTTTCTTCCTTATCGTCTCCGAAAAGGAGTCCAATGGAATACACCACCGGGCCGCCCAGGTTCTGCACCCGCCGCACCGCCTCCTTCAGCGTTTCGCGTGAGGCGTTGTCGGCGCCATCGGTAATGATCAACACCACCTGCTTCGGTTGTTTTCCGTGGGTCGCGAGTTCCTTCGCCGAAGCTACGACCGCGTCATACAGTGCCGTGGTGTTCCTGGAATCGAAGTGAGACAATCCCCGCTCCAACGCACCGATGTTCGAAGTGAAGCCCTCATCCAGATAAGCCTTGTCGGAAAAGTTCACCACAAAGGCAGCATCTTGTGGATTCGAAGCTCTCACCAGGTCCAACGCAGCGGTCTTCACCGCCGCGTGCTTGTCGCGCATAGACCCGGAATTGTCCACCAGGATGCCCATCGATACGGGAACATCCCGCTGCTGGAAGGAGTCCACCTTCTGCAGCACCCCGTTTTCCCACACCCGAAAGTCACTGCTTTTGAGGTCTGTCACTCTCCGGCCCTTGTCGTCCAGTACGGTGCAATTCAGCAAGACTTCGTTCACCTCTTCGCGGAGGGTGAAGATGCCGCTCTTGTCCTTCTCCAGCAGACCGTTCTTACCGGGTCCCTCGAACGTCTGCGCGGTAACTGGCGTGTTGTCCGCGGGATCCGGCGAGAGAACAGGATCTCGATCTACTGTGAGATCGGGCTGTGCTTCCCGCTGCGTCGGGTCGGTTGCGGCCATCGGAGCCTGCAACTTATGCGAACCCTGCGCCGGTTGCGTCTGGGCAAAAGATCCGCTGCAGCAAAAAAGGATCACGAGCACGGGTGGGATCCATTGCAACAGCCACAGTGGCAACCGGCCCACGGCAGCTGACCCGATTGTCTCCAATCTCCGCAACTTGTTCCCTCCGCAAACCTTTTCTGCGCAGATGAGAAATTTCAGAGATTCACTCATCCGGTCCGAGGCAGACGATCATTCCGGCCCACAGTCTGTCGTGCCAACGCGCGCATCCTTACCTCTTCCTCAACAGTTGTTGGTTCCAGCGCCTCTCTCACCACAAACAAGGGGCGCTGTTTGATCTCGGTATAGATGCGGCCGATATACTCGCCGACAATGCCGAAACAGAGCATCTCCAGGCCGCCGATCAGAAGCACTGCAAGAATCAGCGTGGCCCAGCCCGGGACCCAGTGGGGCGTGAAAATGCGCACCGCGAGCGAATAGATGATGCCTGCCGTCGCCATCACTGCCGTCAACAGGCCCAGCGCCGTAACAAAACGCAAAGGCACCGTGGAAAATGAAAAAATCCCATCCAGCGCCAGGTTGATCATTTTGCGCAATGGATACTTGGTTGTGCCCGCAAAACGGGCTTCGCGCGCGTACTTCAATCCAAACTGGCGAAACCCGATCCAGCTCGACATGCCCCGCAGCAACCGGTGCCGCTCCGGCATTGACAGCATCGCATCGACCGCTCGCCGGTCCAACAGCCGGAAATCTCCTGTGTTAATGGGAATCTCGATGTCGGAGAGCTTGTTGATCAGGCGATAGAAGATTTGCGCCGTCCATAACTTGAACCGGCTCTCGCCTGCCCGGGACTCGCGAATCCCGTATACGACCTCATAACCGTCGCGCCAAAGCTCCATCATCTTTTGGATCACCTCCGGCGGATCTTGCAGGTCGGCATCAATAATCACCACGCACCGGCCTCGGGCGGCACTCAACCCCGCGCTCACCGCTGCCTGGTGGCCGAAGTTGCGCGAAAGCATCACGACACGTGTTTGCGGATAGCTCC
This sequence comes from Acidobacteriaceae bacterium, assembly GCA_035507705.1. Lineage (GTDB taxonomy): Bacteria > Acidobacteriota > Terriglobia > Terriglobales > Acidobacteriaceae > PALSA-350. Next base: position 14,971 of record DATJNV010000097.1, on the reverse strand, counting down.
GGTGCAAAAAGCGCAGAATCGCTTCCGTTCCGTCGCTCGAGCCGTCATCTACAAACACAATCTCGTATTCATCCTCTGCAATGCCATCCAGCACCTGAACCAGCCGGGCGTGGCAAGACAGCAGCACTTCCTCTTCGTTAAAGCAAGGAACGATCACACTAACAGTGGGTTGCCACGGTAACATCGTGTCCCTCAAGGCTGGAAATACAACCGGACGGCATGGCTTTTCGTTCGTTCGTCTTTCGGCCGGGCCGCGAACGTCGTCGAGCATAACGCAATGTAATTTCTTGGATGCGGGAATTGCCGGCGGCGTGACCTGCGCCGCCAAAAGAAGCACGCTCGGGGAGGGTTGGGAAAACCGTTTATCAACGCAAGAATAGGCCCCGGGGCTTGTAAAAAATGGGCACCTGTAACCGCTGTCTGGGAACTGACGAAGTAGGTGTGTCCTGGTATTCAGACGGACGGGCTGAAGCCCGTCCCCTTCATGCTTGTACCTGCAACATTTGTGAAGGGGCGGGGCTTTAGCCCCGCCGTCAACTGGCTCGCTGGAAGCGGCTTTAGCCGCTGAAGTACGGGTCCAGATCCACCTCACAATAAGCGTATAGTTCCGGAGTTGAACAGAGCTTTGCCTTCACCGGATTGTGCAACATATAGCAATGTGACGATTCCAATCCTCAAAATCTCTAATTCTGTGGTCGGAAAAGCCGGTTTGTCAGATCTCGTCTTTCCAGCCAAACATGAACGTGATCCGGCATGATCACATATGCATGAAGCTGATAAGAGATTTCGCGGTAATGCCTCAGGACGTCCTGCATCAGCACCGCCCATCGATCATGGCGAAAGAATCGGCGGCGAGGGCCAACTCCTGGGACGATCCCCAAACTCAAAAAAAACGGCTCCGGAGCTTTTAGCCACGGAGCCGCGCATGTAATCAAGGGCAAATCTTGTCTTAGCCGGCTACCATCGCGAAATGGTCAGATTATCCAGGTAGACATTGGGTGTGCCGCTTGCCCCGAGTCCATCGACTTGTAGATTGGTCAGCAGCACCGGCCCCCAGCCCAGGGCAAATGCCGAGTTCACCGTGGCATTGATGGCTTGCCCAAGCCCATCCAGCGAGACGCTGTGGTAGGTGATGTTCCCCGAATCGTCACGGGAATAGTACACCTGCACGTGGTGCCATGTGTTCGTGCCCCATTGGCGCGGATTGCAGTACGCCCCCGAATGCACCCACACATCCGACGGAGAAGTCGGACTGCCTGCGTTCTTTGTGTAGTCCCACGTGCTGCTGTAACCGTCGCACTGAAACCCGAAAATCACCGTCTGGCCATTCTCCATCGTCTGGTTCATATCGAGTTCCAGATTTGCGATTTGCCCCGAAGACCCATCGAGATAAATCCAGCCATCGTAAAGGAAATTCGCCGAGGTCTGGTCGTCGCCGAAAGTTACGCTGTAGCGTTCGCCGCCCGCGTTAGCGAACTTCGTGTGAAAGGCTCGGGCGTGACCGTTCTGCGACGGTGAGGCCACGATGTTCGTGTTCCCACTAGCGCTTCCGACTCCGCTGTTGCTGTCGTACGCGGCATTCCAGTTACTTAGGCTCTCGATGCTACTTACGCTGATTGCACCCGCTGGAGCCACGATATGGCCTTCGTTCGAATCGGAAATTGTGATGGCCACATCCGTCACGCAGGCGGAACCTTGACTTCCCCATGCCTTCACGTGCAGCGTATGCGGACCTGCCGTGCCGGTCACCTGTGTATTGACAGAGGTCCCATTAACGATGGTTGTGTCTGTGCTGTTGTCGAATGAATATCCCATCGCTGACACAGATTGCGACGAGCATGATGATGCATCTGCGGATAACGCGAACGGCGACGGCACACTAGAGCCATTCCCCGGAGCGTTGATGGTGACAATTCCGAATCCAGGTGCGGCGGTGAGCGCGCAAAGGAGCGGGAAGGAAAAAACTAAAACCTTCTTCATGACTGGTCCTTGTGCGAATGAAGTTCTCCCTGTCGGGCAGAACTTCGTTGAGGTCGAAGGGAGGCTGCCACGTGCACAAATGCAACGTGGAGCCGACTGCGTCGGACGTGCTCGCGCGAGGGACGACGTACACCCGCGGCGCAACTCGAAACCCCTTGATGTGTGCTTTATTCGTGCGGAGGCAGACACTTGCCACAGCCGCCTCTCAGGCGGCTAAAGCGTGCAGGACGAAGTGAAGACCGATGGGGGCCGGAGCCTCCGGAATCGTCACGAAGGATCCGAGCCTGCTTCGGGCCCTGCCCTCAGGCTCACAGTTTTAGGTGGTTGCGATTTCTTCGAATAATACACAGTCGCTGCGTGCGCTGAAACAGTATTTCGATGTTTCTGAAGGAAAATTATTGAAGCAAGGCAACCTTCTCGTTACCTGTGCAAAAACTTCCGGAATGGGCAGGAATTTATGTCTTAGTGGCAGGCGTGAATTACACGATGCGGCTTTGTTGCAAGTAGAAGATCACGGTGTACTATCCATCGCTGTAGTGAATCTGGGCAAACGGTGCGGGTAAAAGCACTAAAGCTACAAAGAAGACCAATACTAGATCGCTGCATCACTCAACGGGTCTCATGAAGAAGCACAGCTTCTGATGTCGGCGCCTCCAGAATAAGTCCAAGTTTTTTGCCGTCCGGCGAGGGCCGAATCCAATTCACTGTTTTTCCTGGCAGGCTTACCACTTTCGTGGGAGTCTCCGTGTCTAACGGCTGTCGCCAGATGGTTGCGTCCTCGCCCTTCTCCGTCACAAAGAAGATGCTCTTGCTATCGGCCGAGAAAGCGAACCGCTGGAAATCAGCGAAGTCCCTTATCGGGAAGCTCCGGATCGTTCGCAAAGAATCGAGCGCAAGAATTTGCAGGGGAGCACCGGCATTGACGGCGGTGGTTGCAAGCAATTTGCCATCGGAAGAAACGTCAAACCATACTCGTCCTTGGACCAGCTTCTGCGCTGCCCCACCCTGTAGTGACTGCCGCATAAGAATCGGATTGTTCTCATCGCTGGCGTCGGCATATATCACCGATTGGTCACCCGCCATGCACTCCGGAAGGCTATCCATCGGTCCCTTGGTCACTTGTGTGAGTCCACTCCCATCGAGATGGAGCGTATAGACACGTCGCACATCTCCCTGAAGTGCGGCCCCGACAAGAACCATTGTGTCTGGCCCGCAGAGAGAAGGCTGGCCGAACATAAACCCATTCTTCACATTCACTGCGGTCGTTTCGTGTTTCAGAAGATTGATGACCCGCAGAGTCCCGGCGCCATTGGCCACAATTGTGTTGTTATCGAGCCAGGTGAACCACACCAGTTCTCCCGTTTGGTCTTCCTGCACGGTGGATGATGCTGCCAAAGAAAGTTCCGCGAATCTCGCATTCAGATCGTTTCGCGTGGTTGCGATGGTTCTGGCACTGGCCGTGAGGCTGATGCCGGAATACACGTTCAGATCATTCGTGATCTGTCGCACCTTGCCCGAGGGATAGGAAAGAAAGCTGACCGGGGCAAAGTCCACCTTCTCCCATCCGGTCATAAAGAGACCCTTCCCGCTTGGGATCCACTGCATGTCACTGAGGTAGCCTCCAAGCGAGTTGGAGGAGGCTACGGTCCGCGTCGATCCTGAGCCGAACTCGAGACTCTCGAGGTTTCCAACCGAGTCTTCCAGCACCGCGAACTTTCCGCTCGGGGAACAAACGGCAAATTTTGGAAGGGCTTTTGTTCCCTTCGCCAGAACCTGCTGGTCGCTCCCGTCCGTATTTGCACTGAGGAATTGGTAAGAGCGTGCCGCGGAATCCGCTCGATAAAAACACAATCTCTGGCCTGCATCGATGAAAGTGAGTGGGAAATCTATCCCGGCAATCACCCGTGTAGGCTGGCCGCCAAGCACCGGTATTCTGTACTCGTCGGACCGGCTGACCTTGGGCTCCCCCAGAGCATCGATCCGGAAATAGATGTAGCTGCCGTCCGGAGAAAACGTTACCCGGTCGTATCGATAGGCCGGATCCTGAACAATTGTTCGTTGGCTGTCCGTCGCGACATGGTGAAGCACGAGCGACTGCGTGCCATTTGCGTCGTTTAACACCGCCGCCAGGTAAACGCCGTCCGGCGAGATGGCGACGCTCTGTACGTGTTGGCTGTCGATCACTCTTTTGAGCGAATACTGGGCAAACGGGGGCGCCCCGCGATTGGTTGCGAAGTAGTACCCGAAGATACTAGCTGCCACCATCGCAGCGGTCCCAAGTCCCCAGCCAAGCGCGTTTCTGCGCCGCCTTTCTTCAGGCGGTAGTGTGCCGGCTGAGGAAACACTGCCCGATTCCGAAAGGGCCTCCAGCGCAAAGGCCAGGTCCGAAGCAGACTGGAAGCGCCGCTCCGGGTTCTTCTCCAGGCAGCGATTCACAACCCGCTGCAGCCCAAGAGGCGTGTTGCGCGCAATCTGCGAAACAACCGGCGGATCTTCACGCAAAATCGCCGTCATGGTCTCGGCTGAGGTCGGTTGCTGAAAGGCACGCTTGCCCGTCAGCATCTCGTAGAGGATGGCGCCGAAGGCGAAGATATCGGCTCGGTGGTCCACCAGCTCGCCTCGCACCATTTCCGGAGACATGTAACCGGCCGTGCCCATCACCAGCCCAGACTCGGTTTCGTAAGTCTGCGTCGGTCCGCTGTCTTCCCTGTTTGCCTCCGGTTGCTTGAGCTTTGCCAGGCCGAAGTCCAGAATCTTGACCCGCCCGTCTTTCGTGAGGAACAGGTTTTCGGGCTTCAGGTCGCGATGGATGATGCCTTTGTCATGCGCCGCCGCCAACCCGTACGCGATCTGGATACCGATTTCGATCGCCCTGCGAAGCGACAGTGGGCCGTGCCACAGCTGATGCCGGAGAGTCTCGCCCACCAGAAGCTCAGAAACCAGGTACGGCGCTCCGTCGAAAACCCCGAACCGATACACCGCGAGGATGTTCGGATGATTCAGAGCCGCCGCGGCCTGTGCTTCCTGCTCAAAACGCCACAAGCGATCGGGGTCTTTGGCAACAAAAGGCGGCAGAACCTTGATGGCTACGTCTCGCTTTAAAACCGAGTCGCGGGCACGGTAAACTTCGCCCATTCCCCCCGCGCCCAACAAGCTCAGAACTTCATAACCATCAACTTTCGCGCCCACGGCCAGTGCCATTTGAGGCGGATTATACCGTCAACCTGAGCCCGTTGCGGATCCGTCTTACCTTGCCACACCCTCAGGCTCACTCGGCAGAGACAGAAGACGATTCCCACCCAAATGAATCTGGGGTGGGCTGGGCGGCAGTCAATGCTCGATAGCAGTTGATGGCGACGATCCGTTCCTGCCCGGCAATGGTAGGAGCAACTTCATGGGGCACAATGCCGCCCAGGAGAATCATGGTGTGCCCGCGGTCGAGCGGTATGGAGGTCCCGGCGTTTCTCCCTGCCGCTCGGGCAGTGGATAACGGCTCGCGTATCAAATCAGGATAGACGACCAGTTCGCCCGCCGGCCGGTCCCACAGGCACGGGGTAAGCGAGGTAATGACGGCAATGTCACACTGCAGCACATCCCGATGGACGGCAAGAAAGTCGCCGGACTGCTCATAGTAGGAATAGGTCCCGCAGCCGGTCGCGGCAAGACCGAGCCCACATACGCCCGCCAGGCTCTCGGTCATTTGTTGACACCCGTGCAACCCCCAATGAAGCTCGCGCCCGGCACCCGATCGATAAGCCCGTGCCGGAAAACCACCCCGGCCCTCCGTTCCATCCGATTCCGCCACCAACATTCGCTGCGACTCGATTCGCGCCAGCGCCGCTTCCCTCTCGAGGTCTCGCAGCGTCTCTTCGTCAAATAACCCGCGAACCACGAGGTATCCGCCAACAGCAAACAGCCGAGACTCCAAAACCTCCGCTGGCGGGTCAAATTGCCAATCGGAAGCAGTCACGGCTGTCTGGTGGAGCAGTTGCGTCCTCACGTGAAATCGTTGATTACTTATGGCCGATTCAGTCGGGCCGCTTGATAGGCGGCTCCAGTGGTACAGTCGGTCGGGGTATAGGTGGCGCGAGCGGCACAGTCGGCTGAGGTATCGGTGGAGCCAGCGGCACAGTGGGGCGCGGTGGCGTGAGTGGCGTATGAGTCGGTTCTTGGACTGGCGGCAACAGTGGGGGCACAGTCGGTCGTGTCACCGGCGGTATCAGCGGCGGGACAGTTGGTCGCTTGGCTGGCGGTTCGTCGGAGAGCCTGACGACCGGCTTGATCGGTGGAACCGATTCGATGGGATGATTAGGCGAGGACATTGGACGAATCTCCGTCGACGAGATCTGGGATAAACCTGTAGACGAACTAGGGTCAACCCGTCAGCGTGGTCATTATATATGGATCTTACAAACCGCCAACTCGATCGCCTCGATCGCGGTGAGCAGCTCTCGTCCAGGATTCCGATCAATACACGGCCTTGGCGAACGGTCGCTCACTGGTGGGCTCGGCAAAGCGCGTCCGCTTGAGTTAGTCCCATCATGGCAGCTTGTGGTTGCTGACGCCGTCTTCTACACTGGCGCGGTGCAGGTCGTTTTCAGCTGTGAAAACACACCATACATGTGGTGGCAGGCGGAGTTTCTCCACTATACGTACCGGCGAACGGGTATGCGCGCCGAATTAACCGCACTGATTGCTGCGACAGCGGAACCTGAAATCCAATTCACCTGTAATAGCGTCCGTGTCGCCAACTATAAAGATTCTGTTCCCAATGCGCCCCTTCTTGTCCTGAACAAGCCGGGCGGAATCGCAGAGTGGGCTGCGCTGGATGGGCCTCGAGAGGAAACGGTCCTGATTGTCGACCCGGACTCCATGTTCGTCCGGCCGGTAATCGATCCCGGCCCATTGCCGGCGGGCTGCGTTTATTCCGAGGAGCACGACTATATGGCTGTCGATATCCCGGGAAACCGCACAGTGATTGATCGTCATTGCAGGCCGGAAGTGCGTGCCCGGGTTCAACCGGTAGGAATCTATATCTGTATCAACCGTGGTTCCCTGGCTGAGTTATCCCGCTGCTGGCTGCAGAAATCAATTGAGATCGCGGCCGATCCCATATGCCGCGAAGCGCTCAGTGGAACCGGCTGGCTGAGCGATATGTGGGGATATGCGATTGCTGCGGCAGAACTGGGAATTCATCATAACCTGAGAAGTTTTTCGCAGGTTACCGGCTCGAATACCCTGGAAAAGCCGATCACTCACTATTGCTTCCCTCTCATGGAGAATCCCGGCGACTACTGGATGCCGAATACCGAGAAACCGATCTTGTGGAATAAATGGACCTACAAACCCTGGGAAAATCCGCCGGCCTCCTCCGGGACTACGATAGAGGGTGAACTATTGCTGCAGTATCTTCGGGATTTCGTAAGCGGTGGGAACGGCCATCGGCAGGATCCATCATGAACCTTAACGAATCCGTCGCAAATCCTCCCGGCCTGCTTCATCAGGCCGGCGCTGGATCCGATTCCCGCCCCCGGCAACACCAGGGAAGCGCACTGCGGCCACATCTAAGCGACGCCAGCGATAGGCGGACGAAGGTTGTCGACCAAAATCCCTCAGGACGCAATCGCCTTAGCTCTGCCGCGGATTAGTCCCGAACGGGACACACAGACAGGACGCAATCGCGAGTCCCCTTCAGGGTACGGCACAAAACCACCTCCCTCACACAAGAATCCGCGCAGCCCCCTCGTTTACCCACTATTCCACTGAGATACTAACCATGTGTTTCGCCCGATCCGACCGAGCCCTGCGTACAACGAGGAGCTTCTTAACCGACTGAGAAGCACCCCAACTTCCAGTCCTCACATGATGACGGCACGTGGTTTGCTCGGAACTCCACCGCGGGATTTCGCACACGATCTGTCCCGCAGCGAGCTTGGCCGGGGACCGGAGGTTTTCGCCGCTGCCCGCGAGGCGTTTCAGAAGTGGGAGCAGTTCGATTTGGGATGGGTGCAAGTCGTGAACCCCACCGCCAGAATTGCTCCAGGAGAACTCGTTGGCGTGGAGGCTCGCACAGCCTGCCTCTGGTCGGTCAACTTTAGCCGAGTGGTCGACATTATGGACGAGCCGGCGTGCTTCGGCTTCATGTACATGACGACTGCTTTCCACGTCGAAGAGGGTCAGGAGCGATTTATCCTTCACCTTGATCCAGAGACCGGCGCGGTAACGTATCTGATCGAAGCGTTATCACGCCCAAGAAATCTTCTTGCGCGTCTCGGCTATCCTTTCTCCCGGGCCGCACAGCATCGCTTTGCCAGAGATTCACACGCACGCATGAAACGCCACCTCCAGAAATAGGGTGAACCGCGCGTGCTGCCCCACTCAAGCCCGCCGTTGGGTTGTCTGGGGTTGTTTGCTCCCTCCCATATCTGAAGCAGCATCTTTACCCACCCCCCCAAGCGTATACTCGCTTCCACGAGAACTCGGCGCAATGCGAATCATCCCGGGGCTGGTCAAGTGTCTGGTGGGCTACTTTGCACTGCTGATTTGTGTGCCCAGCCCCGCGTTCGCGCGGTCCGAGAACCATCAGGCAAATGCTGTTCCATCGGCCGCCAGAGACAGGCCTGGAGGACTCATCAAACTCGATGTAGTAGTACAGGATGCCGGCGGAGCTCCGGTTCCCGCTCTCCACCGCGAAGACTTCAATCTCCTCGAGGACGGGCGGCAGCAAAAAATCCTGTCCTTCGAAGCATTCGATGGACGAGGCGATGGGCAGGAACCAGCCGTCAAAGTCCTTTTCGTGATCGATACGCTCAACCTCCAGGCCAGCGTGGCCAATGAGGAACGCCTATCGATTCTCAGATATTTGCACCAGGCCGGTGGACGGCTGGAACGGCCCGTCTCCATTTTCATGCTGGCTAACTCCGGCCTTTGGGCGATGGCTCCATCCAAGGATGGAAATCTGCTGGCCCGAGATCTCCAGCACAACAACTTCAAGCTGGTTAGTCACGATATTGGATCGTCCGATACTTCGGCGGAAATGCAGGCTCTGGCGGTGCTGGGACAAATCGCGACCACGGAACGGCGAAATCCCGGTAGAAAACTGCTGTTATGGGTGGGTCCCGGTTCCGGCATCGGCAGTGGCGCCTCTCCCGCTGCTTACACAGCCTCGGCATCGTTGGCAGGTGCAGTGTGGTGGTTCTCTGCGCTGCTGCGAGAAGCGCATCTCGCTCTGTATAGCTTTAGCGTCGGCGGGACCGATTCGCAAGCCCAGCTTTACAAGGCGTACTTGAGCGGCATCACCTCCCCGCATGAAGCCGGCTTTATGAACCTTGACCGGAAAGTGCTTGCAATTCAGAGTGGCGGCCGCGTGATAGACGGCAACTCCGACCTCGCACAGCAGATCGACAAATCTGTTCAGGATGACGGGCCGTTTTACAGGATTTCCTTCGATCCGTTTCCCGCCAACCGTATCAATGACTATCACGATCTGAAGGTGGTCGTGGGCAAACCGGGGCTAGTGGCTCGCACCACCACCGGCTACTACGATCAACCGTACTACTCTGTCGCTCCTCTCCCTCCGCGCAAGGCCTTATCTGTGCAACAATTGCAACAGCTATTGGCCGCATCCCACGGCCAGCCAGATGGAAAATTAGCCGCGCAACTTTCGGAAATTGCACTCACCCAGCGCCTGAGTGAGCAGAAGCTGGCATTGCTGGACGAGACCTCCGGCAAACGCGTTCGCAAGGCGCTCCGCATTCTGGCGGATCTGTCTTCATTTCAGGATCCTCCGGCGGACGAGATCCCCACCGACGCCTCACCGGACCTCGAAACCCAGCGGCGCCTTCTCGCTCTCACTTCGGCGTACTTGCACACGACCATTCGCAAGCTACCGGATCTTTACGCACGCCGAACCACGGTCCGCTACGAAGAAAAACCGATGTACCTGGTAGAAGAGACCAGCGCCGGTTATCAGCCGCTTCACGACACCGACAGTTACACGACCACCGTGCGTTACCGCAACGGCCTTGAAGTGGAAGAAACCAAGTCTCACAAGCTGAGGGGAAACGAATTAGTTACGTATGGTTCCTTCGGCCCCGTACTGGAGGGCGTCCTCGATGTCATCGAGAAACGTGGGGGACTGACCTGGGACCGATGGGAACAAGGGATGCATGGCCGCGTAGCGGTATTTGGCTACATTGTCCCATCCGATAGATCGCTTTATCAGGTGGCTTTATGCTGCCTTCCGGAAGGCGACGGCAAGGAAACATTCGAACGGCAAGCGGGCTATCGCGTAGAAATTGCCATCGACCCCGCAAGCGGAGCGATTCTGCGCCTCGCCTTCGAGGCCGATATGAAATCGACCACCCCTGTTGACCTGTCCTCCATTATGGTCGAATACGGACCGGTTGAAATTGGAGGCAAGACTTATATTTGCCCGCTGCGAAGTGTTTCATTTACCCGGGCGCGCGCGGTGCGGATGCTCTCCGAGTGGAATGAAGGGTTCCTGAGCTATGGGCCCTACACGACCATGCTGAACGAAAGCACCTTCAACCAGTACCACGTTTTTCGCTCCGAGTCGCGGCTGTTACCCGGATTCACCTCAGGCACGAACCAGTAGGAAGCCGTAACTATTGAGAGTTTGCGTGAGAAAACGGATTTGTATCAGGGCACGACTTTAGTCGTGCCGCAAGTGCTTGGAATAGTTTGGGCTTATAAGCCCCTGAGGCACCACCGTTTGCCGCGCCTCTAAAGGCGTGCCTGTTACAAATCCCACAATAAATTTCCGGACGATAGCTCTAAATGACCTCGGTTGGGATCTAAATCGGCGGGGCACCCATGCGCAGCTGTGGGGGAAGATCGCTCTTTGATAATTTAGCGGCTGCGACCGGGGGACGAGGGGGGCTTAGTATGCTTAGTATGCACTTTTCTGCAACATTCGCAGCCCGGGCTCCGCGAGATAAGGTGCTTGGGTAGGTTTGTTGGACTCGGATAGATTCTTTGTGCCGTCCCAACTCGGTTTTGTATCTGGGCACGACTTTTAGTCAGGCGTAACCCGCTTCTCATATGTTTGGGCTTTAGAAGCCCTGAGGCATTGTCATTTTCACAATTCTTGAGTTCTCAGGCAGACTCTTTAGCCACCTGAGGCCCGATCTCCCTCTCGGTTTGGCTTCTGCAACTGCACGCAGTCATCGACATTGCCGACAGTAAAGCGCATCTCGCCGCGGCAATATAATGCCACAATAAGATCCAAAGAGGAGCACTTCAATGAAGCAAGATAACGCCGCCGCCGTCCGCCGATTCGCAGACGAAGTCATTACCCAGGGAAATATCAATTCAGCTGGGCAGTTCGTTTGGGAGGACGTTGTTGAGCAGGTTCCCTTCCCTGGCCAGGGACCTGGATTGGAAGGCTTGAAGGATATTCTTCGCGCGATGCGAACAGCTTTTCCGGATCTGAATTTTCCGATTCAGGAGCAGGTCTCCGAAGGGGACAAAGTCGTGAGCCGCTTCGAGTGGACGGGCACGCACCAGGGCACCTTCCTTGGTGTGCCTGCTACGGGACGCTCTGTCCGCGTCTGGGGCATTGTGATCGATTGCTTTGAAAGCGGCCGCATCAAACACACCCGCATCATCATGGATATTTTCGGCCTCATGATTCAGCTCGGAGTGATAGCTCCACCACGGTCCTGATTTTGGCCTGGCTGGCGCAGGCCCGTTGCAGCCGGTTAGATTCGTGATCAGAATCGCGGCAGATTCCCATCGCTCCACTTGCACTTCTACAGGGAACCGCGTACCTTTTCTCCTGTAGAGGTAAAAGGGGAATTCAAATGGCTTCCGCCCGCACTCGACTTCCGCAAGCAACTCCTGATTTGCTCATCTTGCGCCCTCTCGAAACAACTTAGCAGGGGAGGACCCAATGTGGAGTGACCTTCGCGTTCGTCTTCGCTCTCTTTTCCGCAGCAACACAGTCAGCCGGGAGATCGACCAGGAACTGCAGTTCCATCTCGATCAGCAGGTAGAGAAATATCTCCGGGCCGGCCTGACAGTTGAAGAGGCAAAGCGCCGCATTCGCGTGGAGTTTGGTGGTTTGCCCCAAGTCAGGGAAGATTGCCAGGACGCAATCGGCATCAGCTTCATCGAGCATATCGGGCAGGATCTTCGCTACGCGATGCGCGTATTCCGCCGCACTCCTGGCTTCACCATTGTGGTGGTCATGACACTGGCGTTAGGCATCGGCGCCAACACAGCCGTGTTCAGCCTGATCAATGCCGTTCTGCTCCGAATGCTGCCGGTAAAGGACCCACAGCAGCTCGTGCAATTCAGCAAACTCGAACCGGACAATACGCGGAACGGCTATTTCTCTTATCCTGAGTTCAAGCTGTTCCAGCGGGAGACCCGTGCTTTCTCTGGGATCTTTGCGTTCGCCGATCTAAACGGCGTGGACGTTGAAGTAAATGGGCACGGCACAGTCGCCAACGGACAGGTCGTTTCCGGCAATTACTTTTCCACACTCGGAATTTCCGCCCTGCTCGGGCGCACCCTCGGTCCGCAGGACGATCAAAGATCCGGCGGGAGCGCAGTGGCTGTCATCAGCTACAAGTATTGGCGTGAGAGTCTGGCCGCGAGTACCGCGGTCGTTGGAACAAAAATCATCATCAACAACTATCCTTTCACCATCATCGGCGTAACACCGCCAGAGTTCTTCGGTCTGCAATCTGGCGACGCGGTGGACGTCTTTGTCCCGCTCAGGATGGTTGCTCCGCTTCGTCCGGATTATGCATTGACGGGGACCCGATACGATGTGCTGACGTGGCCCGCTCGCGCCGCGTTTTTGATCATGGGGCGGCTGCAACCTGGCGTTACCCCCGCCACCGCAGCCGCTCGCATGGAGCCGTTATTTCGCGAGGCAGTGAACGACGAAGTCGCAGCTTTCGCAGGAACGCCCATGGACTCTCCGCACAATCTTGAGACGCACCGGCAGTCGAGGTTGCAGCTGACGGCCGGGGGACGAGGATTGGCTGCACTGCGCGAGCAGTTTTCGAAGCCCTTGTGGATTCTCATGGCGGCTGTAGGCCTGCTGCTGCTGATTGCCTGCGCAAATGTGGCCACCCTGCTTCTGGCGCGAGCCAAGTTCCGACAGCACGAAATGGCCGCCCGGCTCGTGTTGGGCGCGCGCAGGCTGCGACTCATGCAGCAGCTCATCACCGAGAGTGTTTTGCTCGCCTTAGCGGGAGGGTTGCTCGGAATTGCGTTGTCCTTCTGGGCCAGCGGTTCGATGTTGACTCTAATGAAAGATTCGGCGTCGCCCACCGTATTGTCCCTGCGACCCGATCTGCGGGTGCTGGCTTTTACGTTGGCAGTATCTGTTGTGACCGCGATTCTCTTTGGCCTGATTCCAGCGTGGCGGCTGGTGCGCACCGACATGCCCTACGGATTGGTGCCGAAAGTCTACGCTATCGGCAAGAATGGAAGCCGTTCTTACACCACTAAGGCACTGATCGCGGCGCAGGTCGCGGCATCTCTGGTCCTGATGATCGGGGCCGGACTACTGGCGCATAGCCTGCAAAACTTGAAGGGCCTTTACCCTGGCTTTCGTACGGACAATGTTCTGCTGTTTGATGTTAACGGGCGGCTGCTGGGGTACACGGTCCCACAGACGAATGCGTTGTACCGGAGGATGATTGAGCGGATAGACACCCTTCCCGGAGTAAAGCGTACGAGTTTCTCCACTATAATGCCTTTTTCGGGTGAGGGTGACTGCTGCGTCATCCCAACAATCGAAGGTTATAAGTCACCGTCTGGCAGCACCCCCAAACTGGTGGGCATCAATGTTTTGGGTCCCGGCTACTTCGAAGCCATGGAAACCCCGGTCCTGCTGGGCCGCGACTTCACGAATGCCGATGGCGCCAACGCGCCCCGCGTGGCAATCATCAATCAGCGAATGGCACACGACACCTTCGGTGATACGAATCCGATAGGACGACGGCTCAGCATCCCGTCGTATGCCGGCGACACAGCTTGGTATTCCATCGTCGGGGTCGTGGCCGATGCGAGAAGCGAGGATCTGCGCCAAACAGCACCCCCGATGCTCTATGTACCCACAGAACAAACCGTCGTCCCCGCCGGGATAACGTTCGAAGTGCGAACCGCGAGGGCCGCTTCGACGGAAATCCCCAACGTGCTTCGTGCGCTCGCTCAGGTTGACAGCCGGCTCTCTATCAGTGGCGTTAGGACGCTGAACCAACAAGTGGACGATTCTCTGGTACAGGAGCGGCTGGTCGCCTCGTTAGCTGGCTTGTTTGGAATGCTTGCCGTGTTGTTGTCCTCGGTCGGCTTATACGGGGTAATGGCCTATACGGTGAGCCGTAGGACAGGTGAGATCGGGATCCGCATGGCACTCGGCTCAGGCCGCATCCAGATCGCAGCATTGATTCTCCGCGAATCGTTGCAGATGGTGCTTGCCGGACTCGCGTTGGGGACACCCATCGCTATGGCTACGGCGCGTCTAATGCGCAGCCAGCTCTACGGGCTCGGTCCCTATGATCCTTTGACGATGCTCATCTCGGTGGGGGTCATGACTACGGTCGCACTGGTGGCCTCGTACTTCCCCGCTGCACGTGCCATGCGCATCAATCCGATAACTGCCTTGCGACACGAGTAAACCGCGCGGATGGCAAACTTTTGAAGCGCCGGAGGCACGGCACTCCCTTTACCACTCATCCCTGTTTGTTCATTAAGACCACCTGACTTGCCTCGCGGCAAGTTAAGGAAGAAATGAAACAGTACAAACAGAATTGTCATCTCGCCTGCCCCGGCGTGCCGTGGAAGCGAAGTGGAGAGATCTGCGGTTTCTTTCCTCGCAAACCAGTTTATTCACTAAGAGCTTCGGACCGAGTAAGCGGCGAGCAGCATCTGCCTTCTTTCGCAAGGGCCACCCCCCAAGACTGCCCATAAAGAGCACAGGCCGACAGACCCTGGGCGTCGAACCGAGCCT
>DATJNV010000096.1:0-32193 GCA_035507705.1 Acidobacteriaceae bacterium | reverse complement strand
CACAGGTGATGGCGATTCAGGCAGAACAGTTGCGACCACCGTATTCGCCAGATCGAGAACAACGCCTACATTCGGGAGCCCGCGCCATCCACAGCACGAGCAGATGCCGTTACAGGTGTCAGGCGCAGCAGGCAGCGGGTGGCTGACAAGAGGTTGGTGCGAAGAAGAGATGACAAAGTACGGTCCGTCGCACAGATCGCAGTGCGGCGAATGAACAGCCAGGCAGGTCAAGACCGCGCACAACAGCCATGCGATCACGCATGTGTATCTGGTGGCTGCACGATCCATGCTATTCAATATAGATCCCGGCCGGCCAGGTGAGGAACCAAGAGCCCAAGGCAAGAAGGATGAGGCAAGACGGGTCTCACCTTAGCCAACCACCTTAGACGCCAGCCACAGCCGGCGCTCCGAGCGGTCTCTTTTTCTCACGAGGGGGCAGCAGGCGCGTTGAGTTGAGGATGAAGGTAAGTTCCGAAGCGACGTGAATAAATGTCGCCAGCAGTGGGTTGAGAAAGCCAGCGGCGGCCAAGCCAATGCCGATGGTATCGACGATGAGCGTGCCGTAGAAATTTTGCAGTATGATGCGCCGGCAATTTCGCGCGATGCGGACAGTCTCCACAAACTTTGCCAGATCATTCCCGATCAAAACCACATCCGCACTTTCCCTGGCAACATCGGTTCCGGCGCCCATGGCGACGCCAACGGTCGCCTCGCTGAGTGCGGGTGCATCATTGATACCGTCGCCCAACATAGCCACGGTTCGGCCCTTTTTCACCTGTTCCGCGATGAAGGCCGTCTTCTGTTCCGGCAGAAGTTCGGAATAGACTTCGTGGATGCCGAGTTCGCGGGCTACTGCTTCCGCTGCTGCCTTTGTATCCCCCGTGAGCAGGACAACCTTGATATTCATCTCACGGAGAGCGCTGACTGCGGGCGCGGCGCTGGGACGTAACTGGTCAGTGACGACCATGGAGCCGCAGTAGCGGCCTCCGCGGGCAACCAGGACCTCGGTCCCTGCCTGTTTGCGATCCGTCTCCTTCTCTGGATGAGCGATGCCGAGTTCTGCAAAGAGCGCTCGATTTCCCACCACGATGGCTGTACCGCGCAAGGAGGCAAGAACTCCCCGGCCGACGCAGTACTCAAAGAATTCGGGATCGGCGCCGAGAATGTTTTTTCCTTCGGCAAAGCGAACGATGGCACGGCCCAACGGATGCTCTGAATTTCGCTCTGCCGCCGCTGCGGCTTCGATGAGGGTACGCTCGGAAATGCCGGGTGTGGTATGGACAGCCGAAACCAGGGGAGTTCCGTAGGTTAAGGTTCCCGTCTTGTCGAGGAAGACTATGTTTAACTGTCCCAGCGCTTCGAGGTAGATTCCACCTTTGATGACTGCGCCTTTTCGAGCGGCGCGTCCAATGGCGCCCAGGATGGCCAGGGGCGTGCCGGCAGCAATCCCGCACGCGCCGGCAACGATGATGACGGAGATCGTAGACCGTAGGTTGTGGGTGATCAGGAAGGTAAGCACGGCGGCGCCGAGGGCGAAGTAGACCAGGTAGCCGGCAAGCCGGTCTGCCGTCTTCTGTATCGGGGCCCGGGAGCGCTCTGCATTCTCGACTGCCTCGATGATCTTGCCGAAAGTGGTTTCTTTTCCCAGACGCTCGGCGCGCACCTGGAGTGTTCCGGCCTGGTTGATGGTTCCCGCGTAGACATCACTTCCCGCCTTCTTTTCACTGGGCATCGGCTCGCCCGTAATCGCGGCCTGCTCCACAAACGAATGACCACTCAGGACCCGGCCGTCGACGGGGATCCTGCTCCCGGGCCGAACCACAACCACTTCTCCGGGCAGAATGGTTTTGGTGTCCACTTCGACGATTCGACTCTCTCGGAGCACGCTCGCGGTCTGGGGGAGAAAGTCGAGCATGTCCTGGATGGCACGGCGGCCGCGACCGACAGTGAGGCCTTCGAGGATCTCGGCGCCGAGCACGAATGCCGTGATCACCAGCGCAGTGAAGAACTCCCCGATCGCCAGCGCGGAAACCAGGGCGATCGTCATGGAGAGCTCCATGGTCATGCGGCGCTCTAAAATGTTTTCGAATGCCTCTTTGAAAATGGGGTAGCCGCCGAGAAGCGTAGCCACCAGTCCGATCACGCTCACCCGGTGGAAGGGCTCCCATAGACGAAACCAGACCGCCGCAGCGGCGAGCGCGACAAGGACTACCCGAAGCACCTCAACGAGCTCAAAGCCATGTTCGTGGTCTTCTTCCGACGAGACGTGGGAGAGGGCATTCGCAGGTTGAGGAAGGTGAATTCCGGCTTCGGCTACTTCGCCCAGATCAGCCTGTGTTTCCTTCTGGTTCACAACGGTCATCGCGCCCTCCGAACGTCTAGTTGAAATATCTCTTAACCACCGAAATCAGTTCCTCCGCCGCCTCAAGTTGCGAAGGAAGTGATTTTTGATTGGGGGAGAGAACGTGAAACCGCACGTGCCCCTCGATCAGTTCCGCCATCAGGCCATTGAGTGCGCCGCGGCAGGACGCCACGAGCTGCAGGATGTCTTCGCATTCCGCTTCTCCTTCCAGGGCGCGTTCCACCGCGTCGACCTGGCCCTTGATGCGACGCGTGCGCGACAGCAGTTTTTTCTTATCCTTCGTGGTGTGTGCCAAGACTGCCTCCGGCTAGCATAATATAGTCCCCTATACTATATTTCAAACTGCAGAGGAGATATGGCGATGCTGGATACCAAGCGGCGGGTGATTGGACAGATCATTATTTGCCAGGGATGTTGCTGCGGGGCAACGCACAAGGGTCGTCCAGAGGTTCCGGTTGCCTGGCTCAAGGAGGAGTGGCGCAGGCGCGGCTTACTGAAGCGTGTTCAGCTTTCAGTGAGCGGGTGTGTGGGGCCCTGCGATATGCCAAATGTGGTGGTGGTTCACTCCGACTCGGGTTCCCAATGGCTGGGGAATATAACGGAGTTCGATCAATATACCGCCCTGGCTGATTGGGCTACCCGTTCGATGGATGCCGGTCGACTGCTTGAATTGCCAAGCGAATTCAAAGCCCACTTCCTGCAACCGTGGCGGTGAGGGGCGGTCGTCCAAGTAGGTTCCGCTGCCCGCACCGCACGCTACGCGGCAACACCCGGCGCTTCATCCTGGAAAGGGCTTTCGACCGTTGTAGTTTGGCAGTTTTCGGAAACTTTTTCGGATTCTTTTCGGGGACGGAGAGCGCCGGTCCCCGAAAAAAGCCCTGGTTGATCCGGCGCGACCCAGTTCGCTTTACTTCCCGGCAAGATGCTGCACGACCTCCAACGACTTCGTCACGTGAGCATCCGGCGTCAAATGGTCTTCCTTGGAAGAGAACGCCGCGACAATTTTGTGATCTTTATCGATGACGAAGGTTTGGCGCTCGATAAAGCCGTGGTCGATGTCGACACCGCGCACGTCTTTCACGCCAGGCTTTCCATCTGAGACAGTGAGGCCGTAGGAAGCGGCGATTTTGCCACCCGGATCGGATGCGACGGGGAACTGGCCCGCGCAGTAGTTGGGATCGGCGGAGAACTGATTGAGGCGTGCGATGCTATCTTCCGAGACACCGATAATGCTGGCGCCTGCGGCGGTGAATTGATCCTTGTCCTGCGCAAAAGTGTGGGCCTCGAGATCGCACCCGCCTGTGTAGGCAGATGGGTAGAAATAGACGACGACAGGGCCCTTTTTCAACGCAGCCCGGAGGGAGAAATCGAAATCCTTACCGGCCAGAGAAGCGGGAGCGGAAAAATCGGGCGCGTGGGCGCCTGTTGCGAGGGCAGCGAACGCGGGTAAGCAGATTGCGGCCGAGATCGCCATACCGAAGAACAATTTTTTCTTCATGAGAATCCTCCATGCAAGCCAAGACTCAAAGCGCGGCGCTCCAGAAGAAATGCCGTTTGGAACTGAGGATAGCAGAGAGACGTACATTAACGTTTAAGGGGTGAGGAAACCGCAGATCTCTCTACTCCGCTAGCCCGGATCTCCTGTTGATGTCTGTAGTGTTAACAAGCTTCATGCACCTTTCTTCAGCGGAAAGCCGCTCACGTGGACCTGCCTAGGGCGGAAGGCGATGCGGAGGCAGCATCTATTGCCGCAACTTTCTGGAAATAGGTAGCAGTGTGTCCCCCTGATTCCCTACGGGTTGCCGGTAACTCGACCGGAACGCAGAAGTCGAGCACCGCTCGTTCGATGCCTGCATTGGAGATTTATGCTAGCGCAAGATCTACTTAGAGCAGTGACGATTGACAATCCGTTCGATCCGACGTGGCTCGAATGAGCGACGTGCGAAACCCGCCATCCACTATGACTTCGCGGTGCTATTCGATCCGAAGCGCTCCCATCGGGTCCAGCCGTGAAGCTCGCCACGCTGGAAGAGCGCAAGCGGCCCCTGCGACCAATAGCAGCACTAGACTGACAAGACCAAATACCGCCGGATCAAGCGGCCGTGTTCCGTAGAGAAGGGATTGAATCTCGCGCGTGAGGACGGCGCTCAAGGAAAGTCCGATTGCGAGACCGATGACCGCAGGCCGCAGACCATCCACGAGCATCAGCCGAAGCACCTGCTCGCGCTGTGCGCCGAGAGCGATGCGGATGCCGATCTCGCCACTGCGCTGAGCCACGAGATAAGACACAGCTCCCGGCCAACACCAGTCAGATGGTTGCGGGCATGACAGGCCTGGACCTACGCCCCCGCCTTCTTCTCGATCTTCGCCCACGTGTCCTTCAGGGCCAGCGTTCGGTTAAACACCAACTTCTCCGCAGTCGAATCCGGATCGAGGCAGAAGTATCCCACGCGCTCGAACTGGTAGGGCGCCCCCACCTTCGCCTCGGCCAGCGAAGGCTCCAGCTTCGCATCCGCCACCACCTCCAGCGAGTTGGGGTTCAGGTTGTCCAGAAAGCTCCCGCCTTCCGGCACGTCCTGCGGATTTGGGTTCGAAAACAGCTTGTCGTAAAGCCGCACCTCGGCGGAAATGACATGCGCCGCGGACACCCAGTGCATCGTCGACTTCACCTTCCTCCCATCCGGCGAATTCCCGCCGCGGGTGGCCGGATCGTACGTGCAATGCACTTCCACCACGTTCCCGTCCGCATCCTTCACCAATCTGTGCGCAACTACAAAATACGCATTGCGCAGCCTCACTTCCTTGCCTGGCGACAGCCGATAATACTTAGGCGGCGGGACCTCGCGAAAATCTTCCCGCTCAATGTAGAGCTCACGCGAAAACGGCACCTGCCGGGTACCTGCCATCGAATCCTCAGGATTGTTCGCCACCTCCACGTACTCCGTCTGTCCCTCCGGGTAGTTGTCAATCACCAGCTTCAACGGCCGCAGCACCGCCATCCCTCGCGTCGCCCGCTTGTTCAGGTCATCGCGCTGCATATGCTCCAGCATCTCGAAATCGATGATGCCGTTGGTCCGCGTCGCTCCCAGTGAGGTCACAAACGCCCGAATTCCCTCCGGCGTAAACCCGCGTCTTCGAATTCCTGACAGGGTCGGCATCCGCGGATCGTCCCATCCGTTCACCCGCCCTTCCTGCACCAACTGCAGAAGCTTGCGCTTTGACAGCAGCGTATACGTCAAATTCAGCCGGTCGAACTCGATCTGCTTTGAAGGAAAAATCCCGAGTTGCTCGATGAACCACCGGTACAGCGCCTGATGGTCTGCAAACTCCAGCGTACATATCGAATGCGTCACCTTCTCAATTGCGTCCGACTGTCCGTGTGCGTAGTCGTACATCGGGTATATGCACCACTCGTCGCCCGTCCGGTGATGCTCCGCATGCACGATGCGGTACATGACCGGGTCGCGCATATTGATATTCCCTGAGGCCATATCGATCCTGGCCCGCAGTACGCGGCTCCCGTCCGCAAACTCTCCGGCCTTCATTCGCGTGAACAGGTCCAGGTTCTCTTCCACTGTGCGGTTGCGATAGGGGCTATCCCTGCCCGGTTCCGTCAGCGTTCCGCGGTACTGCCGGATCTCGTCCGCCGACAAGTCGTCCACATATGCCTTGCCCGCTTTGATCAGCTCAATGGCCCACTCATAAAGCTGGCCGAAGTGGTCCGACGCATAGCACAGCCGCTCCCAATCAAACCCCAACCAGCGGACGTCCTTCTGGATCGAATCAACGTACTCCTGCTCTTCCTTCTCGGGATTGGTGTCGTCGAAGCGCAGGTTCGTCTTGCCTCCGAACTCATCCGCCAGCCCGAAGTTCAGGCAGATGGATTTGGCATGACCGATATGCAGGTAGCCGTTCGGCTCGGGCGGAAACCGTGTCTGCACCACCGCATCGCCATACTTCTTCGTGCGCACATCCTCCGCGATGATGTCGCGAAGAAAATTCGGTGTACTGGGAATTTCCAGGGTTTCCACTCTCGAGTCTGTATCGGTTGCCATTTTCCTATTCTTTCACGGCACGGCGCTCTCTTCGCGGCTAAGACCGGCTGAACGCCCGGGAGAGCCGGATCAGGCCTTCTCGAATGGCAGCTTCGTCATAGCCGGCAAACCCGAGGAGCAATGCCTTCGGGTCCGGGCGTCTCAACGTGTATCGATCCACGGCAAGAACCTCGACACCCTGCTTCGCGGCCAGCCGCTCTGCCTGGCGAGAGGTCATCCCATTTTTTAGGAAGGCTATGGTGTAAAGTCCGGCCTGGACATCCGAAATCTCGAGCACTCCGTGCAGATGTCGCTTCCCTTCCTCGATCAATGCGGAGAGGCGGCTGGCGTAGAGATTGCGCATGCGGCGAAGATGCCGTGCGAGGTGCCCTTCGACGATAAAGTCGCAAAGGACTGCCTGATCGAAACTCGAATTGCGAAAATCGGTTTGGTAACGAAAGGCAAGGAAATAATCGGCGAGCGCCGGAGGCAGGACAACATAGCCCATGCGCAAAGAGGGGAACATGGTCTTGCTGAACGATCCGATGAAGATCACGTTCGATTGATGGTCGAGGCTTTGCAGTGCGGGCGCCGGCTGGCCTGAGAAGCGATACTCACTGTCGTAGTCATCTTCAATGATGAAGGCGCCATTGCGGGAAGCCCAGTCGAGAACGGAAAGCCGTCGCTCGAGCGACATCGTGACCCCCAGCGGAAATTGGTGCGCCGGCGTAAGGTAAACGCCCTTGGCATGCGCGCACATTTTCTTTCCAGCGGAGACGGAGAGCCCCTCTTCGTCTACAGGAACCGGAATGATCTTTGCTCCCGTAGCGCCGAACGCGACGGTGGCACCGAAATAGCCGGGATCCTCCATCCATATGGGATCGTGCGGCTTGAGAAGAAGGCGCGCCAGAAGGTCGAGCGCTTGCTGTATCCCGGAGACGACGATGATCTGTTCTGCGCTGCAGCGTACCCCCCGGGACGTCCGTAGATACTCGGCGATCGCCTCGCGCAACGGCCGATAGCCACGGCCATCTTCTTCCGCATGCAACCAGGATCTGAACTTACGGGCCCGGTTGGCCGCAAGACGTCCCCAGAGTTCTGCGGGAAATGCGGAGAGGTCCGGGTTTCCTATGCGAAACGGCCGGATGCCCTTGGTGAATGGCAGATCGACGAAAGGCTTCGGCCGCACATAGGCAGACGCGACATGACGAATGTATCCCGGAATTTTGGTGGAAGCGCGGGTTGGGACAGGTGCGGCGACTCGATTGACCCACGTTCCAACACCGACATGGCACGAGAGATAGCCCTCCACCTGCAAACGTTCAAACACGCTGACTACGGTCCCGCGGGAGAGACCGTATTGGTTGGCGAAGTCTCTGGACGCCGGCAGCCTGGCGCCCGTCCCGAGTTTGCCGTCGAGGATGGCGGCGCGTAATTCAACATACAGCCACTGCGTGAGGGTCTGCTTCGCGCGCGGGCGATGGAGCGTGAGTTCGAACGAGCTGACAGTCTTGGCCATAAGCCTCCTGAATTGGTCTAATCATATTTCTGATAAATGGCTCTATTCAATGGGCCAATGGGAATCTAGGATGAGTTGCATGGGAAGAGCGGCCGTCCGGTTCCCGCAAAGTGAGCCGGACCGCTTAAGGAGAGTCTGAGCTGATGAAAATCGGAATCTGGATTTATGCACTGGCAACGGTGGTAACAGGCATTCTGAATATAGTCTGGGGCGCCCTGGAGCCCACCCATCAACCTATCCAGTCGCTCGGCAAACATGTTCCCGGTGCGCAGATTCTCGCTTATATTGCCGGCGCATGGCTGATCGCAGCCGGGCTGGCGTTCCTGTGGCGGCGGACGGAACGGATGGGTGCGGCGGCGTCCGCCATCATCTATCTTGTTTTCGCTTTGCTTTGGTTGCCCCGGTTCTGGACGGCCACGCATGTCCTCGGCTTTCGCCTCGGCGTTGTGGTATTCATTTTGTTCGGAATCGGTCAGCAGCTGTTACTGATGTCGCCGGCAGTCATCGTTTATGCGCTACGCACATCGCTCAACAAGACGCGGGCGCTCACAGCCGCACGATGGTTATTGGGGCTGGGCCCGGTCGTATTTGGATTGGGACACCTCATCGGCTGGAAAGTCATGGCCGGCTTCGTTCCCCACTGGGTGCCGTTTCCTGTTTTCTGGGCAATCCTGACGGGCATCGTTTTTCTGCTTTCGGGGATCAGCATCCTCTCGGGAATCTACGATGTCCTGGCGGTGAGACTGCTCGCCCTGATGTTGTTCCTGTTCGAGGTTATCGTCGAGGCGCCCCCTGTGTTTGCCCAACCGCATAGCCAGACCGCGTGGGGCGGGGCGGTCTACAACATAACGGCCATCGGGGCGTGCCTTATATTTTCCGAATTTGTCATGAGCCGCCGCAACGCACGGCACGAGAAAACCGGCGTGACCACGAACATCGCAAGCGCTCAACCAGATTCGCTCATCGCTTGAATGGCGCGCAAAGCGGCGCCCAACCTGTCCGGCGTGCCGTGGATCCAAGCCCCCCTATTGGGCTTGCGTGGAGTAGTTCGCCGGCTCAAGAATCGAGCCTGGATTGTTCCTGCCGTACTTCAGCGACATGGGCACGACCAGCATGTTCGATCCGCCGATAGGAAACGGAGCCCTGTACTGGTCGGGAACGACCGAGCGCCGGACATCGTTGTTCTCTCACAGCGGCGGGATTAATCGTCCATCTTTGTCTAATTTACCCCATGGTGATCGCTCCGGTGCAGACTATAGGGCGGTTTTGGCGGAATGCGAGCTAGCGGTATTCGGGGCGCTAACCCGCGCCAGGGACAGACTGAAATACCACCGGCCGTTGGCGCCCGGGTTGGGCTTCCAACGGCCGTTCGTCCGTAGAGGAAGAGACGGCTCTACGGGGATGAATGACGATCAGTTCTTAGGCCCCTGCATTAAGGCAAAGTGGCCACCCTGATCGTCGATGGCCTGCAGAATGCGGGAACCGCCGGGTACGTCGGTGGGCGGCAAAACAACTTTGCCGTTTGCCTCCTGCAAGCATTTCTGCGCGGCCTCGATGTCGTCGACAATGAAGTAGTACTGCCAGTGCGGTGGAATACCGGGGGGCATGCCGGGACCTCCGAGGTTCATCATGCCGCCATCGGATCGCGGCTTATTGGTGCGAAAGGTCTGGTAGACGCCCATGGGGCCCATATCGTGCGCGTAGTCCTTTTGCCAGCCGTAATGCCTGGAATAGTAATCAAAGGCTTTGGCTGCATCTCCGATGAGCAGTTCGTGCCAGCCCACATTGCCCACCGCCATTTGATCCAAACGTGGCGGCGCCTCTTTCTTGCCGGGCTCGAACAGGAGATATTTCGCTTTTTGCGGGTCCATTACCACGGCGAAGCGGCCGACCCCGGGGATGTCCTGGGCAGGCTTGAGGATCGTCCCTCCCTCTGCTTTGACAGCCTCCAGCTCCTTATCGAGGGTGGCGGTATGGATGTGGCCGACCCACTCGGGGGGCATTCCGGACACGCCCGCGGCGGCCCATGTCATCATGCCCCCGACGTCCCTGCCATCCTTGCCGAACAGCATGTAGCGCATGCCGGGCATGCCGGAATCCTTGATGTCCCAGCCGGTTACCTTACGGTAGAAGTCGACTGCTTTGTCCAGGTCGTTGGTCATCAGCTCGTACCAGATGAAGCCGTCCGCCATGATACACCTTCCTTTTCGCAATTGAATAAGCTAAAGTAAACGCTGTTCACATAAGCTATCAGGGCAAGTATACGCTGTCCACTTTCTACCGCTTTCGGGCGCGGCCGGGTTCAATGCAATATGAAAAAGTTTGCTTCGGGTCAAAGACGCAAAACCTTCCGCCATGGCGACCTGCGCAACGCGCTGCTCACGGCCGGCCTTGCCATGGCGCGGGCGGGCGGTCCGGACGCGGTCATTCTCCGCGAGGCCACGCGGCAGGCGGGGGTCAGTCCGAACGCGGCGTACCGCCATTTTGCCAGCCAGGCGGCCTTGCTGGATGCCGTACGGTCCGCATGCATCGCCCAGTTGGCTGCGGCCATTGAAGAGGAAATGGCCAAGGCCGGGCCGGGGCGCGACCCTCAGGCCTTCGCCCGCAAGAGCCTCCGTGCCGTGGGTATGGGATATCTGGGATTTGCCATGAGAGAACCGGGATTGTTTCGCACGGCATTCTCGGTCCCACCGGCGGTCGATGTTCCTAACCCGGCGAATACTGCATCGCTTGGGCTGAATCCCTTTCAGCTGCTTTCGCTGGCCCTGGATCGCATGCAGAAGAGCAGGCTGTTGAGCAGGAAAAACCGGAAAGACGCGGAGTATCTTGCCTGGTCAACGGTTCACGGGCTGGCCCTGCTCGCCTTAGAGGGTCCCCTGCATCGGATGCCGCGGGAGATGGTGCTGGCGTTGGGCGAGCGCCTGATCGTCATGGTGGGACGTGGACTGGGTTAAGCTAGCTGGCCGAGATTCGAAGGGCCCCGGCGGGGACAGATGCACGTGCCGCCATCACGCTTGAGAGTCTCGCTCACCGGAGTTTCTGTGTGCATCGTGGCATTTCAGCCCATGGCTATACTCCTCTCTCAAGGCTTGAAAGTTCTCATCTTCTCCGCAGCTTCCAGCGGCCACAGGACCAGGTAAGGCCGGCGCACCTTTGTCGCAGCCTGCAACGTTCGATGGCCTTTCGTAATCAATCCGCGCACTGTCCAGCCTCACTCTGATCAGGCAGCACTTCCAAAGACAACTTCCGTTATCTAAAGATAGCCTCAACTAAGCCTACGAGGCGGCTACACTCTTCTTACTTCCCCTCTTTTTCATATCCTTTGCGTTCTGCTACCGGATCCCAGCAGGCCTCATAGGGAGGATAGTGCGCCGGCTGAAACGTGAGGATACGCGGTTGCTGATTGCGATCGGCCTGTTCGTAATACTTCTGCTCGCCTGGATTGGATCGCCCTATACGCTGACGCCGTCGCCGCAGTGGGCAACCCAGGATTATTGAGCCGGGCCAATGTCCCTCCCCCGAACCTTGATTCCATTTGCGAATAATTTGTTCGGACTATCTGAGCAGATATAAAAACAACCATCCGCGGCGGATTACCTATGCCCGCTGTCTTCATCCTTCATAGCAAACCTGAGACACTGAAAGCACGGGGAGATGGGTGACCATACCGTGACGACACCAACCGCTGACAGGACGGAATGGACGCCAGGTTGTGTGCCGGTTGCAAAACGAAAAACGCGAACATTCAGCTACCTGGCCGTCGCGGCCGCCATTCTGGCCTCCGCTCCGCTGCGAGCGCAGGATGTCCACGTGCGTGTTTCTCCCGATTTGCCGGGAGCGACGGCCGATAACACCGGCTTTCCCACGATTCAGATGGCGCTGGATCACGCTCCTCAGCCCGGTCCGGGAGGCAGACTGTATATAGAGATTGCTCCCGGAATCTATCACGAGCGCGTGTTCGTCACCCAAAACAGGCCGCGCACCACGCTGATGGGCACAGGAGCAGACCCGGGCAAAGTCGTGGTCTCTGCCTCGCAAAATGCAAAGAGTGCAGGGGGGACTTTCTTCACCTCGACCGTCCAGGTGAGCGGCGACGCGTTCCAGGCGGATAACCTCACGTTTGAAAATACCGCGGGAAATACCGGCCAAGCGGTCGCCATCACGGTACGATCGGACCGTGCCATCTTCAAGCATTGCCGCTTTCTTGGTGACCAGGACACTTTGTTTTCCGACTTCGGCCGCCAGTATTTTCTGGATTCGTATATTCAGGGCGGAGTGGACTTCATCTTTGGCAACGCCGCTGCCGTATTCGAAAGCAGTGAAATCCACATCATCCGCCCGGGATATCTGACCGCACAATCGCGCGTCTCGGCTGAGCAGAGCACGGGCTATGTATTCCACCACGACCGCATCACAGCGGAAGATCTCGACGGCAGGTTTTTCTATCTTGGGCGGCCATGGCGTCCATTCTCACGGGTTGTTTTCCTTGATTGCGTGATGCCTGCAAGTTTGAGTCCGCAGGGCTGGTCGCCCTGGACGCCTGGCTCGACCATCGAGCATACCTACTACGCGGAACGCGGCAGTGACGGACCGGGCGCCAATGTTCCGTCAAGGCTCGCCGGCTCCCGCCAGCTAACCGCGGCAGAAGCGAAAGGATTTGCAACCAGGAAATTCCTCGCCGGTACGGACCATTGGGACCCCATCGCAGAAGCGGCACGACTTCCCTAGACGGCCGTCGAGGCGACGGGGACACAGGGTTTTCGGCGAAGGTATCGCGACAGGGCTAAATAACCCCTTAGGGGTAAGGCCAATGTGCAACCGAACTCTCATCTGATGGGGGGGCGAAGCCTCGCGTGCGGCGGCAATGGCTTTTCGAGGCCGCCCCCTCATGAGCGAGCGTTAGAGGGATTGGTTGGAAAACTGGTCAACGTACATGATCCATTCGTTGATCGTTGCCCCGGAAGGTGTGGTGAAATGAATGTTCGCGGTACCCGGCGCGAGCGCCCATGCGTTGCCGTATGGGTCGATCGAGATCACCTCCGGATTCGAGCTGGTCCAGGTGCCATAGACATGCTGCACGTTGGCGTTGTCGATCTCACGCGTGTTTCCGTCTGAGAACTCGCCGTACGCCTGCCAATGCATTTCGGTCCCGGGATACACGGTGTTCACGCTTTGCTGTGGTTCGAGCGGTAGCTGCCCATCCATCTCTAAAGCTTCGTTGCCCAGATATCCGGCCTTGAGTGTTACGCCAAGTATGGTTTGGGAGAGCACCTCATCGGCCAAGCTATTCATGATGGCGTAGCCCTTGTTCGTGATGCTCGGTGACTGGCCAGGGACGGGGGTCGTCAGGTATTCGGTGCCCTCGAAGTTGTTGTTAGCGTGGGTTAAGAGCGTCTGGTAGTCGATAACCGGGATGCCCTTGGCCGTACAGTAAGCGAAGATGTACTTGTTGTAAGGATCGATGCTGTTGACCAGCGCGTATGGGTTGGTTCCCACGACGAGCTTGAGCTTCGCCTGGAGGGCCGTGTTCACTACGTTAGCGAAGCAGGTTTCGAAAGACTGCAATTGCCACGCGACCGGATTCGAAGTAGAGGTGTCGGATGCGTCGTCCGCCCCCACCATCAGGTGGATGACCGGTCTTTTGCCGCCGGCAATGATGGTCTGAAGGACGGCCAATACCTGGTTCGTTTCGTGGCACGGGCCCGGTGAGTTGTTGATCTTTGAGCCATATCCCTCAAAAGTAAATTGGGGACTGGCTCCAAACACGCCCGAACTTTGCCATTGGTAGGTGATATTGCCTCCGATGAAGGCGACCCGGGTTTGCGCGTGTGCGTCAGTGAAAACAGACGACGGGATAAGGGCCAGGACGAGGAGCATGCTGCGAATCATAGAGGTTTTCTCCAAAAGCTTTTTTGTTCAAGGTTGAACGAGACGGCAAGAGGGGGACTCGCAGACTGGCCGTTCGACTGGGGCCCACGGCTGAATGACAAACATGCATCCCGCGACAGCATCGGCAGTGCGTGGCCGATCCCTGCTTTGCAATACATGAACCTCCTGCCAGCCATACCGGCTAAGAGGTTGCTTTTGGGTTGCGGAGGCGAGTTGCCGATATCCAGAGCATTAAAGCAGAGAAATACCACAAGGGCCAGCCAAGGTTTCATGTCATCCAATAACGTACATCTCGACAAACGAGTTCCCGGCCGAAATTCCTTCAGCACCCTCAAAGCATGGGTTGGTCGATGGGACGGCACCTTTCCCACTCGACTCACCGCACTGCCTCGTTCTCGTCAAATCGCTCCTGGCCAAACATTCATGTGGTAAGCCGGCATTCGCACTCGAACGGATCAAGTAGACGTGCGTGGGCTGCTGCGGGTCAGGATATTCCCGGGACAGACGGAGTTACCTCTATCGGAAAAAAGATGCGCGAGCTGTCGCCGTTGAGCTAGCAGCCACGAACAAAAGCTGTGGGTTAACGCGAACGACAGCCTTTCCATCTGGGGTCGTCTTCGCCTGTCCTGCTTTTCCCTGGATTGACATACCGAACGCCGGGAACCCCCGCTTCTGGCTCATACGAATGGGTCTACTCAAAGTGGGTTCGGGACAGTCTAGGTACGAGGTAGCCGCTTCTAACTATACGTTCATGACTGGCCGTGGAATTTGTGCAATTTGTGGTCTGATCCAGCGTATGATTGGTCCGAGAGGGACGAGATATGGCAACACTTCGGTTGCCGTCGCTTATGCTCGTTTGGCTGCTCGCGTTTGGTTCGCTGAGCTCCGCTTCAGCGGGTGTCCGCCTCGGAACAATTTCGGTAGGCGCGGGGTATGGTTATTATTCCGGTCCGGTTTGGCCTGGGTTCTATCCGCCGTTCCTTTACGATCCATGGGTCGGCTACCCGTTCTTCCCTTCTCCCGTCTATCTGGTTCCCCAGCCTGACAAGGGGCAAGTCAGCCTGCAAGGCCCCTATGATAATTCGGAAGTTTACCTTGACAACGCGTACGCAGGAACCCTTGCCACGTTGAAGAAGTTCTGGCTGGCGCCGGGCATCTACGATCTTGAAGTTCGCCGGAAGAATCAAGCCCCCAAGAAGAAGCGCATCTATGTTTTGACCGGCAAGACTGTTAAGGTCAGCCTGGAGTAGAACGTCATGACTCAGTTTGGTAAATGTGTACTGATCTTGGGTTTGCTGAGTGGTTGCGTGGCGATCGGGCAAAATGCCCCGGCGCCACGGGCGTCCGCGGCTGCGTACCCAGCATCCATGGTTCAGCCGCCCTATTCCATCGGAGCAAAGGAACTCTCAAACACCGAAGTCCGGAATTCCTTCGCCACTCCTTTGGCCGGCCGGTACATTGTGGTAGAGATTGGCTTCTACCCCGCAAATAGTAAGACAATCAGCCTGAAGCAGTCTGATTTTGTGCTGCGCACCTCTGACGGCAAGGACGTGCTTAGTCCGGCGAGCCCCCAGACAATAGCTTCCATTTACCAGAAGCGGCCTGAGAGTAGCCATGATGTAACGCTGTATCCGACCGCAAATGTCGGCTATGTAAGCTATCCCGACTATGAAGGAAACGGTCGTCGCGCCAGTGGTGTGGTTTACGGAGCAGGCGTCGGGGTTGCAGTTGATAAGAATACATCCGCCGCAACCACCGACTCTGATCGACAGACCATGGAGACAGAACTGCTCGACAAGGAATTGAAGGACGCAGACGTCTCGAACCCGGTCGCTGGTTATCTCTACTTTCCCATCGCAACGAAGCGGAAAGTTGAGTACCAGTTGGAATACCGCGGAACGGCAGCAGTGTCCACTTTACCCCTGAAGTCCCACTGACGCGGTACAGCCTTCATTTGAGAGATGATCCCAAAGCCGCAGTCGAGGACTGCCTCGATCAACCATGTAATTCCTTAGGTGGACCGATGGGTTTTGGGATGCTGTTTCGATTGTGAACTCAATTCTCCCCGTCTGCGACCGGATTTGTGTATCACCGGAGTTGTCGCGGCGCGCGTTCAACAGAATTTATTGATATCCGTCAGAGGGTTGCGTCCCCTGAAGGGGGCTTGATTGCTCAAAGGCCAATGAGCGTATCCAGTTCAGCAAAGGTCGCAGTGCCCTCCATGGGACCTTTGCGGGTGACGGCAATCGCTCCGCTCGCGCAGGCATAGCGCAGCGCCTGGTGGATCGCTTTGCCTTCTTCGCGGCACGCGGCGTACGTGGCGCAGAAGCAGTCGCCGGCGCCAGTGGGGTCGAGTTCGCGGACGGCAAACGCCGGTACATCCAGGCGGGATGAACGGTCGTAATAGGTACAGCCGGCTCTGCCGTGCTTCACGACGATCTCTCGAATTCCAAGG
Organism: Acidobacteriaceae bacterium; assembly: GCA_035507705.1. GTDB lineage: Bacteria > Acidobacteriota > Terriglobia > Terriglobales > Acidobacteriaceae > PALSA-350. The sequence continues at coordinate 15,934 of DATJNV010000096.1, read as the reverse complement.
GCGAGTAGCTGCTTGATGGCCTCGGCTTCCGTTGCCGCATCGATGAGCAGAGCCACCTCATCGCCGCTCGGCAGGAACACGTCGGTCTGTTGGAGCACTGATTGCAGCGATTCTCGCATACCCCCGCCTCTGAGTATCTCCGGCCGGATGTTCGGGTCGAAGGAGATGATGCCACCTCGGCGCTTCACCAAGACGATCGCCTTGTGGACGGCTTCGGTGATTCCCGGAGAAAAGAGGGAGGAACCCATCACGTGTAACCATGAACAATCGGCGAGCACCGGCTCGGTGACCGACGACGCGGTGAGGCGGCCGGAGGCGCTATTGGCTATGTTGAAGATGAAGTGGCGCTCGCCCGTTTCCGTGTAGGTGACAAATGCGCTTCCGGTGACCGCGTCGGGCAGCAGCGCGATGGCACTCGTATCGACACCGTCCCGGCGCAGGCGATCGATGTTCAGCCAGCCAAAATCGTCGTCGCCTACGCAGCCGATGATTCCTGCCGAATGTCCGAGCCGGCCCACCTGGTCGATGAAGATGGCGGGAGCGCCGCTGGGGAAAGGCCCCATCAGAGCGCCCGGCGCGCGGAAGCTCTGCCCGCGCTCGATCGCCATGATCTCCACCAGGATCTCTCCGATGGTCATGATGCGGGCCATACGACGGCTCCTTTCCGGGTCGACTCTGGTCTGTACCTGGAATCGCGACCCGGCACAGAATAGCGCATCTACAGAGTTTTCAAGTCATTCCAGGCGGAAAAGCGGCTGGTCACTCCCCTACAGAACCAGTACACGCAACCCGTCGGCCGCCGCATGCAGGCGACATGTTGAATTGTCGCGTGAGGTCAGGAGATTAGACAGAAATAGCACTTGGTGACGGAGAGACACATCCAGCGCTCAAGGGCTTTGCCAGGGTTGAGATGACAATTCCGTTGAAGCCGTTCATAACCTCCCTTAACTTCCCCGCAAGCAGGTCAGGCGCTCGGGATGACAACTGCGCGTAGGGTATCCAGGATCCTACCTCAGCCCGGCTAACGCGAAAGCGTGAGACGCCTCACACAAAGGTAACAAACATGTCTATCAACGGTGTTGTACCCGCGCGCGGCCAGACCGTACTATTTGGGAAAAGAAAATGGCGGACATAGCGTAGAGGCCTACGTCGACATTGCTGTGGCGGTAGCACGAACCAGGCCCCCTCCGCGTCTTCACTCTTGCAAATATCGTCGTGCCCATCAGCAGGCATTGAGGTCTGTTCTGTTTTGTGGCTTCCTTCAGTTCTGTTCTCCAGGCCGTAGCGCAGACCATCTTTTCCTGAAACTGTCGAAGTACGAGAGTGCAGCATGGATATGCCATCGCCGGAATTAAAACAGCTATGGGTTCGCGTTCTCAAACGCGTTCATCCTGATTTGGCAATCGACGAACAGGATCGAATCCGCTGCGAATGGCTCACAAAACTGGCCAATGAGGCATACCAGGCCGGGGACCTGGACGCATTGCGAGCCGTTCTCGCGCCTCCACAGACATCGGTATCTTTCCTATCTGGAGCCGCGTTCTCCCCGACACGGTTGCTTTACGCAACGATGGCAGGCGCAATCCTCATTTGCGGGGGCCTCTCTCTTTATTCCATAACAACCAATCAGCACGCCGTGGCGAACAGCCTGACGGCGCAGGCCGATGCTGCCGAGGCTACCAGAAAAGTGCAGGCGGACGTGAATCAGCCTACCCCTTCCAAGTGGTATGGAGACGTGATTCACGAGAAAATCTCCCGCAACCTGAATCCGTCCACAGTCCTCCATACGCCCGCAGGAGCCACCGCAGTCCTCGCATTCACCATCTCACGCGAAGGATTCCCTCAAAATGTCTCCCTGGTTGCATCCAGCTGGCATCCTTCGCTGGACTTCTCCTGTGTGAACGCTGTGCGGCAGGTCAGAACATTTGGGCCGCCTGAAGGAGGGGCCAAAGACAGTCTGAACGTTATCTACGACTGCACCTATCACCCGCCGGATGTTCCGCCTGCACCTCAACAGGATGTTCCGCCGGCGAGTGAACAGATACCTGCGCCGGTGACCTATTCCGTGAAACCCTCCGATCTGTACATGAAACAAATGGCGGAGAGGCTGCAACAGAACTTCCGTAGTTACGAACTTGTGGATGCAAGTATTCCTGCGGGAAATTCGGCGGAGATGTGGTTCGACGTGAACCGCGACGGTTCTCTGAGCAATGTCAGAATAGGCAAACCCAGCGGCTTCAGCTCCCTGGACTACGCTTGCACCCGCGCCGTTCTGCGCACTACGACCGTCGGCTCTTTGCCGGAAAGTTATAAGCCGCGCACTCTCCCCGCGACCTTCGCCTGTACCTATAGTGGCAGCAATGCCTCACACGCCTCCGCGTCTCCTGACTCTGCGGCTGAAAGATCGGGCCAGTTTGTGGCTTCTGTCCGCAACGCGAGCCGTCAATAGAATAGCTTCAGTCTCCCTGAACAAAGAGTTTTCGAGCGGGCTCGCTTCAAGGCGAACTGCTACTTCACCGCGATAACGCCAGGCAAGCAATGCCTGAGCGACGACCTTACTGGAATTTTCGACGGGCGGAGGTTACTTCGCCCGTTCCCGATGCATGGCAGAACCAAGGACTACGACTTCCTGAACGATGCGCACGACGGCAATCAGCATCAGGTAGCCAAACGACGCATTCACCAGACAATGCCACAGCAGTTGCATACCCTCTCCCACCATCTCCTTGCTGACTTGATCTTAAAGTTGTATGGACTTCCGGGTCGATACTTGTTCCGCTTCCTGGACGGTACGAAGAACGTTACCAGCAGTTACCAGCCAGCGGATGCAAAGAAGAATTTTCTTGCCAAAAGAAGGGGATAACAGGCGGAGTCAAGGAAGCAGATTACTACGGCGGACTACGTGTCTAGCTGCGCAGCCTCAGGTTTCGCCATCATCAGGGCTGCGACCAGGGCTGCGAGCAAGGCGGAAATCGCGCCCGCGCCTAACGACCACCTCGGCCCGAAATGATTGGCTATCCAACCGACAATGGGCGCTCCCATGGCTGCTCCGCCAAGCCCCAGGCCTAAGCGAATCGCCATGACCCGGCCGCGCATGGCCGGCATCGTTGAAAGTTGCATCATGCTGTTGGTCGCGGTAGTGAAGGTGAGGACCGCCGCACCGATCACCGCCAGGGCCACAGCGAACCACCAGTATCCGGGGGAGAGAGCCGCAAACGTACAACCGACGCCAAAGACTCCGGAGCCGAGGAGCAGCGTGCCGAATTTTGGTTTGTCACGGCCGGCGGCCAGTAGCGCTCCGCTCACCGTGCCGATCGCCATGATGGACGAGAGCAAACCGAATCCGCGGGCATCGGTATGAAAAACTTTCACCGCCATAGCGGAGATGAAGATCGGGAAGTTCAGACCGAATGTTCCGATTAGAAACAGCATGACCAGGATAGATCGGATGTCCGGTCTAGCCCGCACATACCGGACCCCTTCGAGGAAGCCACCCGGCGCACGAGAAGCTCTGGCATTTGTCCTGAGCTCATGGACCCGCAGGAAATACATGGAGAGCAGGACAGCACCGAAAGACAGCCCGTTCAAGACAAATGCCCAGCCTGTCCCGATCTTTGCGATGACCACGCCTGCCACCGCCGGGCCGATCATCTGGGCCGCGAAGAACGAGGTGGAGTTGAGTCCGACGGCATTGGGCAAGTACTCGTCACCCACCAGTTCCCCGACAAACGTTTGGCGCACCGGCGCGTCGAGGGCAGCAGCCGCGCCAAAAACAAAGGCAAACACGTAGACATGCCAAAGCCGAACGTGACCCGTGATGGTAAGGATTCCGAGCGCAGTCGCAAGCACACCCATGGAGGCCTGGGTCAGCATCAGCAGCTTGCGCTGGTTGAACCGGTCCGCTGCCACTCCGCTCCAGGGCAGCAGAAGCAGCTGCGGTGCAAACTGCAGGCCGGTGACGATGCCGACGGCAGTGGCGTCGTGGTGGGTGAGTTGCGTCAGCACAATCCAGTCTTGTGCCACGCGCTGCATCCAGGTCCCGATGTTCGATATCAGGCCGCCCGCTGTCCACAAACGAAAGTTGAAGTTCGTCAGGGCTCGGAAAGCCCCGGAGAGCGGACTCCTCATGGGCGCCCTGGGGTATTGCCACCATGAAACTGACCGAAATGGCGTGCCGACTGTAGGCTGATGAGCAGTGCGCCAGCAGCAAACGGTGCGATGCAGGCAATGGATCGCAGATCGAAATAGCCAACGCGCAGCAGAAGCAGATAGGCCAGGACCAAATTGGCGAAGCCCCAGAGAACATTCACGGTCGAGGATGAGAGACCTTTCCCCGGAGGCTTGGCGAACGGCGTCTGAAAGGGTCTTCCCATCATGCCGCTAACCAAGTGGGGCACGACATTGGCGAGAAATATGCCTCCGAAAAAGTAAGACACGGTGTGCAGCCAGTTCATGATTCAGCGCTCCTCTGCGCTATTCAATAAAGGGTGTCCTGCAATGGAAAGCGAGTGATCGAATGTTGATTGGCCCGATTCGTTGCGGGATCGTCAGTCCTCAGTGAGCCGCGCAAGCAGGTGTATGGCTGAAGCTAGCTTCTTTTGTTCCTGTAGCGAGAGTTTCTGCTGGATCGCTCGCGACAGCCAGTCCTCGCGAGCGGCACGCCCGTCCTCGAGCGACTTCCTACAGGCTTTTGTGAGCGACATGAGTGTTTTTCGCCCGTCGTTCGGGTCCGCAGCACCGGCCACAAAGCCCATTTCCTCCAGCGGAGCGATCACAGCGCTCATCGACTGAGGTCGCATTCCCTCTCCCCTGGCAAGGCTCGATACCGTCGCCGGTCCGTCCTGTTCCAAGCGGAGAATCACTGCGGCCTGAGACGGCGTCAAGTCGTGCTGCCTTCCCTGCTGTCGCAGCTTGCGTTTTAGATGCCCCAAGGTGGTGCGCAGCTCCGCTGCAAGCCTGGAGGCCAGTGCGGCGTCCTTACCCGGCAACGTTTCTGCCATAACGGAACTGTAACAGATATACAGTTAACCTGTACAGTTTGCCTGTATTGTTCTCGCATGCCCTACCCGGCATGATAAAGTGATGGCGTCTTGTCACCCCCGTCAATCGCTGCACGGTTTTCGTCACCATCCATACATTTCAGGAGAGAACGCGATGTGGAAGTTCGGCTCGGACGAATTGAATCGTCGAGGATTTCTAAGCAGTCTCGGTATTCTGGCCGGATCCGTGCTTGGCGGCCGGAAACTCTTCGCAGCCGCAGATGCGTCCGCCGGCAAAGACGGTACCTGGCAGGGGAAGATAACCGGGCTGGGTGAAAGCGGGAATGTATACACCGAGCTGGGCTTAACCACCGTCATCAATGGCCAGGGTACGGAGACGGTTCTTGGCGGTTCCCTGATACGCCCGGAGGTCAAGGCGGTGATGGAACTGGCGTCGCAGCATTTCGTGGTCATCATGGACCTGGAAGCGGCGGTAGGCATGCGAATCGCGCAGATGTTGAAGCTACCCGAAGGCTATAGCGCCATCGTGACCTCAGGCGCCGCGTCGGCAATTCAAAACGGCTACGCGGGGATTCTTACCGGAAACAACGACGCGTATATCAGGCAGATCCCGGATTTAACCGGCATGAAGTCCGAGGTCATCATTCAGCGAGCACATCGCAGCGGGTGGGACCATCAGATCAGAACGACCGGCGCGAAGATTGTAGAAGTGGAAACAATCGACGACGTCCACAAAGCCATCAACGAACGCACCGCCGCTATGCACTTTTTGAATCTGGCCGATCCGGATGGGCAGATCAAGCGAGCCGATTGGGTGAAGCTGGCGCACGCGGCCAATGTACCCGCATTTCTTGATGCCGCGGCCGACGTCCCCCCCAAGTCGCGGTTGTGGGAATACGCGAACATGGGGTACGACCTGATTGCTTTTAGTGGAGGAAAGGCCATCAGAGGTCCACAATGTACCGGTTTGCTGATTGGACGGCAGGAGAAAGTTCACAATGCTCTACTGAACATGAGCCCCAACGAGGACACGATGGGGCGCCCTACAAAGGTGGGGAAGGAAGAGATTGTAGGGGTGCTCAAGGCGCTGGAACTTTATTTGGCGGAAGATCAGGAAGCGCTCGATAAGGAACAATGGAGGCAGCTAGATACGGTAGCCGCCAAGGTGTCAAAAATACCGGGAGTTAAAGTAACCCGGGATGTTCCGGAGATCGCAAATCACTTTCCCGCGCTCCAGATACATTTGGATCCGGCCCGTTTCTCCATCAAACCTCATGACATTGCCGAACAGCTTGCGGCCATGAAACCCTCTATTTTCGTCACGGAAGGCACAAGCACCATCGAAATGACGGCAATCGACCTTCAAGCCGGAGAAGACAAGATTATCGCGGATGCGCTGGCGGGTGTGCTCACGTCGCACTCCGTGTAAATGCTTCCTGGACGTGAGCGGTGCGCCCTCTCCCCTGGCACGGCTCAAGACCGCGTCGTGTAGGATGCACTTCCCGCACGATATGGGAGGACGGTAAAGTGCGCGCACTCTTATCGCCTGGACCTTCAGCGGCGACCGTGCCTATTTTCTCTATTGGGTTGACAAAAACACACAAGCGGGAGGAGATTCATGTGCATGAAACGCCGATCGTTTCTCTGTTCGTCCGCCGCGCTCGTGGGAGCCGGGATGCTGGGCTCGGGCGATAGCCACGCCGGCCATGTCCATGCGCACGCGCATGCGGCGTCGCTCATGACTGAGTGTGCCCAGCGCTTTCTCGCCGCGCTCGATACCAACCAGCGGGGCAAGGCCACTTTCTCGTTCGATAGCGATGAGCGTATGAATTGGCACTTCATCCCCAAGGAGCGCAAAGGGCTGCCGCTGCGCGAGATGAAACCTTATCAGCAGCACCTCGCCAGCGCGCTGCTGGCGGCCGGGTTAAGCCAAACGGGGTACATCAAGGCCGTGACCATCATGAGCCTGGAAGATGTGCTCAGGATCATGGAGAACGACAGTGGCGAGATGCGCAACCCGGAGAAATACTATTTCTCGGTCTTCGGCACTCCTTCCGACAGTGGGGTTTGGGGGTACCGGGTCGAGGGCCACCATCTCAGCCAGAACTACACGGTAGTGAATGGCAAAGTTATCGACGGCCCGAGTTTCTTTGGCTCCAACCCCGCCGAAGTGAGACAAGGACCGCGCAAGGGCCTGCGCACACTGGCTGGAGAGGATGACCTTGGCATTGAGCTGATCCATCTCCTCGACGAACAGCAGCAGAAGATCGCGATCGTGGATCCGACCGCCTATAAGGACATCCTGACCGCCGCCAGCCGAAAGGCAGCGCTGCAGGGCCAGCCATCCGGGCTGTCCGGTTCAAAAATGAACTCCACGCAATTCGATGCACTCATGGCGCTGATGGAAGAATATGCACGCAACGTGCCGGCCGAACTGGCCGAAAACCGGATAGCGCAGATGAACGAAGCTGGCCGGAACATCTACTTCGCCTGGTCGGGCGGCATCAACAGCGGTGACCCGCATTATTATCGGGTGCAGACGCCGCTGTTTCTCATTGAATTGGATGACACGCAAGACAACGCGAATCACATTCACTCTGTATGGCGCGACCTCTCTGGCGACTTCGGGCAGGATCTGCTTCAGCAGCACTATGAGGCTAACCACAAGTAGGAAGGCGAGACGACGATGGAAGTTAAGAAATCTCCTGAAGAAGAAACGGGGGGAATGGCGGCAGGGGCTTTTAGAGTCTGCGATTGGATTCAGAGCAATGGCTGGAAAGGTTAACTATGTGTCGGGCGAAAGCCCGGACGTGCCGTTCACATCGTCAGCACGACGCGAAATTCTGCTTTGCCGCTCATCATGCGGGCATAGGCTTCGGCAGCCTTTTCCAGGGGATAGGTTTCGATCATGGCGCGCACCCCGCGCAGTTCGGCAAAGCGAAGGGTGTCCTCAGAATCCGCGGGAGTTACCCCGGCCCATCCTTCGATACTCCTGCCACCTCTGATGAGTTGAACCGGGACCACCGCGATGGGATCGCCGGCGACGCCGATCAGGAGAAGCTTGCCGTTCGAACCCAATCCGCCAATCAGGTTGGTCATTGCCTTGGAGTCCGGTGCGGTTGCGATTATGACTTTTGCGCCGCCTAATTTTTGTAGTTCCTCTGCGGCGTTCTTCGCATTGCTGTCGATATACACATCCGCGCCGAGTTTCCTTGCCAGCGATTCAATATGGGAGCCACGCCCGACCGCAGCCACCTTGTAGCCAAACTTGTTCGCAAATTGAATTCCGAGGTGGCCGAGGCCGCCAATTCCCTGAACCACGACGAGGTCGCCGGGCTGCGCGCCCGCACGCCGCAGGGCGTTGTAAGTGCTGCTTCCGGCGCACAACAGCGGCGCCGCATCGATATCACTGAGACTGTCCGGAATCGGAACCAATGCTTCGACCGGAGCCAACAGGAACTCCTGGTAGCCGCCGTCATAACTGAGACCGGGATTCTTCTCATTGCGGCAGAGTCGAAAGTCTCCGCGCCGGCACTCTGGACAAGTGCCGTCATGGCCGCCATGCCAGCCGACGCCAACTCGCCGGCCTTTTCGCCACTCCGTCACTCCGGTCCCCAGTGCATCTATCACACCGGCGATCTCATGCCCGGGAACGCGCGGATAGGAGATTCCCGGCCGTCGGCCTTCGACGATAATGGCATCGCTGCGGCACACTCCACATGCCTGAACCTTGATGCGGACCTCTCCTGGTCCCGGATCAGGGATTTGAAGCTGGACGATTTCCAGACTGGCTCCGGGCGCGGACACTCGCGCAGCTTTCATGGTCGCTATTGCAACTGCAGTTGTCTTAGATCACTCCCGCTGGTGTGATTGGATCGTGAAGGACAACTGCCAGGCAATAGGACGAAAGTATCGATGGATACCAAAGTCTCGACCGACACTGCGAAAATTGTCAGGAAACCCGGACCCTCAGATCTCTCGTTGTAAAAGGATGGCCCAATCGTTGGCGTCGGGCGGAGTGGGCGAGTTCCAGACAGGACCGTCGACTGGTGGCAGGTCGATCTGCTCCCCGGTCATGGCACTGAACCAAAACGCGCGGTAGCGGCCCGGCTCGAGATGCACGGTGACCTGCCCTCCCTTCGGCAGGTAGATTGCGTAGGTCTTGCCGGGATCCGCCAGGCAGTAGTTGCCGTTGTTCACCAATTCGTCGTGAGGATTGGTCTTCCACCATTCGAAGCCGGTGAAGAAATCGACCATGTGACCGTAGCCGAGGAACATGGTCATGGTGTCGTCGCCACGGCCATTGAACCAACCACCACCCATGTCGGCGCCGACGTTGACGCCGCGGCGCACCGTTTCTCCAGCGGTCTGGTAGGCGCCGGCCATCACGATATCCCAGGCTGTGCGGCGCAGGACATCCGCAGAGTCGGAACCGGGGAGCGCCCAGTGCGGATAGTGATCTTCATAGCCGTACTCCTCATTGGTCTGCGGAATGATGCGGCCGGTTTTCTCCTGGAGTTTGCGCGATGCGAGCATCAGGTTGTGCTGATCGCGGCCCCATTCCTGGTAGGAAGTGAAGCCAAACCAGGAGGAGGCGCGGTCCTGGTGATCGTTGCTCTTTGCCGGATGGCTGGTCTCGAGGTGCTTCCAGGGGTCTCGCTCCTGAATATATATGCCTGTTTCATGCGTCCATTTTTCGTCGCGATAGACGTCGAGGTCGTCGCCAAGATCCCAAGTTATGTTGGAGAACGCACCGAAGCGGTCGATGGCATAGCGGATGAAACGGCGCTCGTCTTCGCCTCCGGCTTCGGGATGGACCCTGCTGTCTCCCATGTCGAGGACGAGGGAGATGACCATGTCATGGTCGCGGGCAAACTTGAGCATCCGGTCAAACCGTTGCCAGTACTCAAGGTTGTAGCGCGTGTAGTCAAAGCCGGGATGGAGCGGATCGTCTGGGGTCTGCGCGATCCACGCGGCGGTATAGACGGTGAAATTCGGCCCGGTCATGACGGGCTCGCCAAAAAATGTGGAGGCTTCGCGTCCGGCAATCGTTACCCGCATGCGGTTCACCTTGAGGCGATGCAGCCGCTCGATCGTGAAGCGAATGACGTGGTCGTCGCGCCAGTTGACCAGCCAATAGGCCGTGGTGCCATTGAAGAAGTAGTGTTCGCCGGTTCCCTGCCAGATGAAATGCCACGGATACTGCGGATCGTCGCCGAGGATACCGCGGCGATGCGCCTCTACGGCCTCGAATTTGCCCGTTGTCGATTGGGTGAAGCTACCCTGCTTGTACGTAACAGAGTATTTATAGCTGCCGGCGACGGGCGGCATGAAACGGATGCGAAAAACGCTGCCATCGGCGGCATCGCAAAAGCCTTCGACGTTCCAACGGTGGGCGCCGTCCGTAGTTTCGAGCGTGCCGGTGAGAGAGGCGTCGATGAAACAGTTGCTGGTCCCGGGCGACTTGACATTCGCAGCCACTTCTACGAAGTCGTAACGATCAATCTGGGCGGCGGGCTGGGTGAAGGTGACACCCGTCGGGTCCGCCCAGACGGAGATGGGCGCGAGAGAGGCAAGAAGTATCAGGACCGTGCGGCAGGTTCGTGGCATGTGAGTTCCTCTGCGAAGTTCTTTGGAGGACGGCGGTCGGGCCGTCCTCGCACATCCTCGCCGATGCAACTTCGCCGGCCACACTGCTTTCGGCCGGGCGATTAGCTTGCACTCGTAATGGTCGCTACGGATTCTAGGGCTTGGTTGGTATCAAGTCTCTGAGAATCGGACAGATTTTTTGTTGCAGACCCACGGTGGGGTGCTGGGAAATGAAAAAACAGTGGCCAGGAAAGAAACTGCAGATTCCTCGGCTTCGCTCCTGATAAACAAATTCGGATCAATGGAAGCAGGGGCTGAAGAGTCTGCGTGAGAACTCGGGTTTGTCTCAGAGCACGACTTTTGCCGTGCCGCACATGCTTGAAAATAGTTTGGGCTTTAGCCCCTGAGGCACTCCCGCTTTCACAATTCTTGAGTTCTCAAGCAGACTCCGAAAGCCAGGTCTTGGCAGGTTGTTACGGCCCGGCCAAAGCCGTGCCCTGATACAAACAGCACGATGGTCCTCACGACAGGCTACTGCTTGTTCGGAAAGGGCCGTGGCATCCCTGGCTTCCAGTTGGGTATGGCGTATCCGTTTCGATTCGGCATCTTCACTTGCGGCAGTGTCGCCTGGTCGAGAACTTCATCCTCCTGAATCACTCCGTTTTTGTAGAGCAGGAATGCGGTGAGCGAGTAGACTTCGTCCGGCTTGAGGGTCCCTTCCTGGCGGAAAGGCATGCCGCGATTGATGTAGTCCCATATCGTCGTGGCGTACGGCGCATGCAACGCCATTACATTTCCCGGTCCAATGCATGGCTCGAGGCATGGCGGCGCGTTCTTCAGAGCCGTTGCGGGCTTGATCAACATTGGAGCGAGTCCGCCCGAACCGTTCCCTCCATGGCACATTGCGCATTTCTGGGAGAAAATCGCCACGCCGTCCTTTGCCGTTCCCTTGCCCGCTGGGAGATTTCTCCCGTCCGGACTGATGGTGATGTCCTCAGCGCGAATTTCCTCCGGCGTCGGCGTTTTTCCCACGCCATAGGTTGGCGATTGGGCCCACATGGCTGCAGACGCGCATAGAATCAACGCCGGAAGCAGAACACTAAATCGCATTGTGCACGCTCCCATCTCCCGCCACCCGCCACGGCTGAATGGTGTTGTCCGAGCCCTGGACACCGTGAGTCTTGTAGTGGTCAGGCGGCACCTTGAAAAACGCGGCTAATTCCGCGCGCGAAGGTTGCACCTGCCCGAGTTCATCGGTACAGCGCGACTGCAGCACGCATTCCCTCCCGTCCCACTTCCAGTCCATGCCAAATCGGGTGTGCGCTTTGGGATGAACCGCACTGCGGATCTCGGCGTCTTTCCACGTTTGGCCGCCGTCGGCGGAAACTTCTATCCGCCGGACCGCTCCTCCCCCGGACCAGGCCAATCCAGTCAGCTGATAAATTCCGGGACCGGGGAGCTTCTGCCCTCCTGAGGGAAACGTGATTACGGATTTCGGTCCCCACTGGAACGTCAGCGCGGCCACTTCTTCATCCTTCGAAATATGTCCATAGTCGTTGTAGGTCATGTAGTAGCGGTCGACGACCTTGACCCGGCGCAGCCATTTTGTGTTGTAGATCCCCTCGAACCCGGGAACGACCAGGCGCAGTGGAAAACCTTGCTGCGGGCGTATCGGCTCGCCATTTTGGCAATAGGCAACGATGCAATCGTCCATCGCCTTCGCCAGCCGGATGCTGCCGGCGCCCTTCACCTCTTCCGCGCCTTCCGACACGACCCAGGAGGCGCCCTTCTGTATGCCGCACTCGTTTAGCAAAGCGGAAAGCAGCACACCGGTCCATTCGCTGCAACTCGTCAGCCCATGAGTCTCCTGCACGGTTTTGTCTTCCGGCTTCGAATGGTTGCCCAGGCACTCTATAAAATGAATGCGCGATACGGAGGGAAAGCGCTTCAGATCATCCATGCTGAACTCCAGAGGCCGGTCCACCATGCCGTGAATTAGGAGCCGATGCTGCCGGGGGTCGATATCCGGGACGATTGACCCGCGGTGGGTTCCGATGAAGTGAAGCGACGACGGCGTGATGATGCCCGCGAAATCCTGCAGCGGGGCCAACACGTGAAACGTCAATCCAAATTCGTCCGGCGAAGGTCTGCCGGCCACCGGGACGCGAACGGAAGTCACGTAGCGCGACCGATCGCCATACGCGATTTCGTCCTTCAGCGACTTTGTTTCGGCGCCCGATGTCTGGCCGGCTGCGGTTTGCACGGCGCTCAACGCGGCTGCCGCGGCGCCGGCGGTTAAGAATTTCCTTCGGCTCGCCTTTGCCAAGTCGGCCGGCTTTTTCGACGCCGAATTTCTTTTCGCATCCATGGGGGTTTCTCCTTCTGGCGCTGTTTCACGTGCGCGGAACGAGCGTTTCGAGGCAATCTCGCTCTGGCGCCTTCCTTGTCGCGAAATGTACGCCTGTTTGGCGGGTCGAATCAAGGTTGGCGTACCAGAACCGGGTCTGCGTCCTAAAGCCAAGCGATTGTAAGCCAGTTATGTACGGCTAAAGAGTCCGCGTGAAAACTCATGAATTGTGAAAGCAGCAATGCCTCATGGACTATTGATACCTGCAAAACCCTCAGAACGCGGCCCTGAGTGTCTTTTCGTAACAGAGATCCACCTCCGGACGATACGCATAAGATGCGATGGTTTCGCGACGCTGCGTAGATAAGGAGGCCGCCGTTACTCCCAGTGCAATCGCCTCGAGGGTGGTCCTCTTCTCGCTCAAACCAACGGCAAGCCCGGCATTGAAGGCGTCACCCGCTCCCACCGTGTCGACCACGACCACGGGCGGCGCCGGCACTTCCACGAGGCCAGCGGAAGAACCCCAAAGCACTCCTTTGCCGCCCCGCGTGAGCATGACGTTGTCGACGCCCAGGCGCAGTAGCTCGAGCACTACCTCGTTATCCGGCATGGGATCGTCGGGACGCAATCCAAGGCAGACACGGCCTTCAAGTTCGTTGGGGGTCAACGCGAAGACCGCGCTTAGATCGGCATCTCGCAAGTCCACGGCAGGAGCTGGATTCAGAATGAACTTAGTGCCCGCAGCCCTGGCCACCGATGCGGCCGCGAGTGCCGTGGCCACCGGTATTTCAAGCGGCGACACCGCCACGGCAGACGACGTAATCACTTCGCTGTGAGCGGTAATATCCGCCGGTGAGAACTCGCCGTTTGCTGCCATATCGATGACGATGACGTTAGAACCTTTACTGCTGAAAATGATGAAGCCCACGGCCGTCGGCTTTGTGTCGGAGAAAAGGAGAGCGCTGCCGTCGACCTTTTCCTGGTCGAGGAGCTGAACAAATCCTTTTCCGAAAGCATCACGGCCGACCTTGCCAAAAAACCTGGCGGACGCCCCGAGTCTCGCCGCGCACGCTGCCATGTTGGAACCCTTACCGCCGTGCGTGGTGTGAAAATCACGGCCGATCACCGTCTCGCCTTCGAGCGGAATGGACGCCACGTCCATAACCAACGCAGCGATATAACTGCCCACAATGGTGACCGCGTTCATACGGATGCCGTTACGCCGCGGTTTTCCGCTTTAGTGAGGATGGCGTCTGCCAGCCGCTTCAGTTCCGCAATTTCCTCTGGCTTAGCCGTCTTGACCACAGCGCGGACCAGTTCCCCGCAACGGTCACGAATCTGCTGATAGGCGGACTGATCTTCTCCCCGGATTTCGAGGAGCTGCTGTAGCCAGCGTTTGCCATAGCCGGCATGCATGGTTTCGTCAGCCCAGTCGAAATCCATGTCGTGCTCACTGGTGGCATCGCCAATGGAGTGAAAGGCTCTGACGCGCTCCGGCTTATGGCGAATGTTCTTGGTCTCAAAGAAAAAGAGCATGCCCAGGCGGTAGATGGGGTCTTCGCCCGAGGACGCAAGATAGATGTAGTTACCCAGGGGCAATTCGTGCGGGTGGTAGCCCCAGGCAGTAAGGCGGTCTCGTCCCATCCTGCAGTGCCGCGACTCGTCGTAAGTCCAGCGCGCGGCATCGCGTATCCATTCCCACGGCAACACGGGGGCAAAGGAGCTGAGAATAATGCCGCCGGTCTCGACGGCCCAAACCTCATTCAGGTGACTGATGGCTGAGCGAAGTTGAAGGCGATAGCCCTCGCCATAAGGGTAAGTCGGATCGACATTGTCTGGCCAGTAGAAGCGGGTCAGGCGGTAATGCGAATCACGCGCCGGTTCGGACGGCACTGCATAACCACGGCCGCCACGCAGTACTTGCTTCTCAAGACCGACTGGCACACGATCCGTACCGACGCCACCGAGGGCGCGCAAACGCTCATTGAATGCATATGTCCAGGCTTCTGCCTCAGCCCGGTGCGCCAGGTGTGCGAGTTCCCGATCGGCCCAGTCCCCCACGGTCTTGATCTGATGCTGTTTTTCCTCCAGCGCGAGCCGGAGGAAGCGGTGAGTGGGAGCGTCGGCGAGCGGATCGGAATGCCGGAGAAATTCGGCATAGGCGTCTCGCATCGCCGGGAGCAACACCCGTGCCAGCACAGAGAAAAAGGCCGCGTCTGAAGGTGAGTTGCGCAGTTCGTCGAAGAGCTCGATCAGCGATCGGTCGGCTCCTTCCTCTGCCATCGAGCGGCTCGGGTAGCGCAACTCAAAGATTCGCTCTCGCAATTCCTGGGCGGTCTGCGCGTTCTGCCAGGAGAAGAGTGGGAGCAGCGTTTTCGCTTCCATCGGGCCAATCAGCGGCAACCATGCAGAGCATCCGATCACCAGCGAACGCTCACAAAAGTAGAACCGTTTCAGGATTTCGGCGGTGCTGAGCCGCATCCAGCGAGCACGCGGTTGAACACCGGGTAAGACGCTCATGACGGGAGCCTCTCTAAACTGACTCTTGACCGGCCGGGACTGACCTTCCGGAATAGTCGCTTTAACGCTCCAATCTAGCACGACTCGTCAATAACGGCCGTCAGCTCTCCCAGCCCTTCCGGGCTGGGCTTACGTTCGGGCTCGGACCTGGTTCAATCCGATAACCGAGGATCGCTTCATCCCCCCTAGGGGAGAGATTGGCGAGAGCTTTCTTCCGCGTTCAAATACTGTCTGCATCTACGGTTACTTGTCTCCCAAGACAAGCTTCAGCTCCCGGGGACCGCGCACCGGACCTCTCGACCATTGCACCACGGCGTTGTCTGCCATCGCAAAATCGGGAAAACGCGCCAGCCATTCTTCCAACGCCACCTTCATTTCCATGCGCGCCAGATTTTCACCGATACAGCGATGAATTCCGGCGCCAAACGCAAGGTGTGGATTCGGTTTTCGATCGAGCACCACGCGTTCCGCGTTGGCG
>DATJNV010000095.1:0-33907 GCA_035507705.1 Acidobacteriaceae bacterium | reverse complement strand
GCTTTCTCCGCTCCCATGCTTCAGTAGAGTCCATTCGGAAACAAATTGAAGGTCATACTACGATTCGGGAGAAGGTTTCTACTTCTGTAGATCTGCCATTGTCGAACGAGTGCAAGCGGGTGCTGGCGTACGCAGCGGAAGAGGCAGAGCGCCTGTCGCACAAGCATATTGGTACGGAACACTTGCTGCTCGGATTGCTCCGTGAAGAGAAGTGCTTTGCAGCGGAGATTTTGCACGAGCGTGGCCTGCGCCTGCTTGCCATCCGTGAGGAACTGGCTCGCGCCACCCAGGAAAAGGCTCCGCCTTCGCAGCGCAATCGTGAATCGAGTCTGTTAGTTGAGTTTTCGCGCGATCTGACCCAGGCCGCCATGGACAATCAACTCGATCCGCTGGTCGGCCGTGATCAGGAGTTGGAGCGTGTGGTGCAGATTCTGTGCCGTCGCACCAAGAACAATCCGGTGCTGATCGGTGAACCGGGCGTAGGCAAGACTGCGATCGTGGAAGGACTGGCGCAGCGCATCTCCGATGGCGAAGTGCCCAGCTTCCTGGCCGACAAACGCGTTCTGGCTCTCGATCTCTCGCTTATCGTCGCTGGAACCAAGTATCGCGGCCAGTTTGAAGAGCGTCTGAAAACCATCATGAAAGAGTTGATGGAGAACCAGAACTCGATCATTTTCATCGACGAGTTGCACACTCTGGTGGGCGCGGGCTCCGCGGAAGGTTCTCTGGATGCGGCCAACATCCTCAAGCCGGCGTTGTCTCGCGGCGAAATTCAGTGCATCGGCGCAACCACGCCGGCGGAATATCGCAAGTCCATCGAGAAGGATCGCTCACTTGAGCGCCGTTTCCAGGCGGTGAAAGTCCCACCTCCGAACGAGGAAGACGCGGTCAAGATCATCATGGGCATCAAGGATCGCTATGAGAAGTTCCATGCGGTCAGCTACACGGATGATTCGATCCAGTTCGCGGTTTCTCATTCCAACCGCTACATTCCCGATCGGTTCTTGCCCGATAAAGCAATCGACCTGATCGATGAGGCCGGTGCGCGCGTCAAGCTGCGCCAGACCTCCTTGCCCGAAGAGATCACCGAGGTGCAGAAGCGCATCAAGTTCATCGTCCATCGCATGGAAAACGCGATTGCCAATCATGAATTTGAGAAGGCTCGCTTCTATTCCGACGAGGAGCGCAAAGAGCGCGAGAACCTGCGCGCCCTGCGTGACAAGTACCACCTCGATGACTCGACCGCTGGGATCGTCAGCCGCGAGGACATCGAAGATGTGGTGAGCCGCTGGACGGGCGTGCCTGTCACTTCGATCAAGGAAGAAGAAACGCAGAAGCTGCTTCGTGTCGAGGAAGAGCTGCACAAGCGGGTGATCTCGCAGGACAAGGCGATCTCCGCTCTGTCGCGTGCGATTCGCCGCTCGCGGGCCGGCCTCAAGTCGCCTAACCGTCCGATCGGTTCGTTCCTCTTCCTGGGACCCACCGGCGTCGGCAAGACGGAAATGGCGCGCACTCTGGCCCAATTCCTTTTCGGCAGCGAAAAGGCTTTGATCCGCTTCGACATGTCCGAGTTCATGGAGAAGCACTCGGTCTCCAAGCTCATCGGCTCGCCTCCGGGCTACGTGGGCTACGAGGAGGGTGGGCAGCTCACCGAACGGGTAAAGCGATCGCCATACTCTGTGGTGCTGCTGGATGAAATCGAGAAGGCTCATCCGGATGTCTTCAACATCCTCTTGCAGGTCTTTGAAGACGGTCAGCTTACCGACGGTCTCGGCAACACGGTGGACTTCAAGAACTCGATCATCATCATGACCTCCAACATCGGCGCGCGGCATTTGCAGCGCAAGCAAGGCCTTGGCTTCCAGTCAGATCGCGAAGACCTGCTGATGGACAAGATGGAGGAGCTGGTCAAGAACGAGGTGAAGCGAACCTTCAATCCCGAATTCCTGAACCGGCTCGATGAAGTCATCATCTTCATGGCGCTTTCGGATCAGGATCTGATTCAGATTCTGGAACTGCTCGTTCAGCAGCTGAACGCCAATCTGATCCAGAAGGCGATTACGTTGTCCGTAACCGAGGATGCCAAGAAGTGGATTCTGGAGAAGACGTTGGTCGACCGCACCTACGGAGCAAGACCTTTGCGCCGTGCGTTGCAGCGCTACGTTGAAGATCCGCTTTCCGAAGCCTTGATCGCAGGCGGCATCTCGGAACGTCCAGCGTTTCTCGAGGTCTACCTGGAAAACAACCAGCTCTTCTACCGGCCCGTAAGCCAGGTAGGAGACGATAAATCCAGCGGCATCCTGCTCTACAGCAACTAGCAGGATCGTCCATCTACCACGAAGGCCGGGGCAAAAGCCCCGGCCTTCGTGCGTGTACCGCAAACCAGTCCCGAAGGGGACGCCACAAGCTGCTCTACGGAGCCACGGATCTGCAGCTCGCTTGCTATCGGAGATGATCCTCAACCAACCGAGCGGCCCCTACGAAAGCAACAGTTCGATATCTTCGCGGGTCAAGTCGCGGATAAGGCTGTTTTCCGCGCCGATGATCGCGTCGGCTAGATTTCGCTTGGTCTCCTGCAGTTTTAGAATCTTCTCTTCTACTGTGTCGCGGGCGATCAGTCGATAAGCGAAGACCTGTTTTACCTGGCCAATGCGATGTGTCCGGTCCACGGCTTGAGCCTCGACCGCAGGGTTCCACCAGGGATCGAGAATAAACACATAGTCGGCAGCCGTAAGATTCAGGCCTACACCGCCAGCTTTCAGACTGATAAGGAATAGCTGGCAATGGCAATCATGCTGGAACCGTTGCACCCGTGCCTCGCGGTCGGCAGTTTTGCCATCAAGATACTCATACTCGATGCCCTCGCCGGAGAGTTGTGCACGAAGAATTCCCAGCAGACTCGTGAATTGAGAGAATATCAACGCTTTATGGCCTTCATCGAGCACCGAGCGCAACTGTTCTAAAAGGACTTCCAGCTTTGCGCTGGATTCCGTGACTCGCTTGCGGTCCACCAGCCCAGGATGACAGGCTGCCTGCCGTAGGCGGAGCAGCGCTTCGAGCACTTGAATCTTGGACTTCCCGATTCCTTCGGAGCCGATCTTGCGCAGCAGCGCTTCGCGATAGTGATGGCGCAGTTCGTTATACAAAGCGCGCTGCGGCGCTTCCAGCTCACAATAGATGGTCTGCTCGATCTTTGCCGGCAACTCCTTGGCTACCTGCTCCTTTGTGCGCCGCAAAAGAAACGGCCGCAAGGCATGGGCAAGCAGTCGGCGCGTCTCCTCGCCCAGGTTTTGTTTGGACGCGCCTGCAAACGCTCCAAAGGAGCCCAACATGCCTGGGTTGAGGAACTCAAAGAGCGACCACAATTCGCCCAGGTGATTTTCTACTGGCGTTCCACTCAGTGCCAATCGATAGTTTCCCCGCAGCAGACGGACAGCTTTGGCCGATTCCGTCTTGGCATTCTTGATCGCCTGTGCCTCGTCCAGAATCAGGTAGTCGAAGACTCTATCTTTGAAGTGAAGAGCATCGCGGCGCAGCGTTCCGTAGGTAGTGAGAATGACGTCATAGTCCGCGAATTCGTCTTTGCTCCGGGCGATGCCGGTGTAATCCAGCACCCGAAGCTGAGGAGTGAATCGCTGAATCTCCTGTTTCCAATTGAAGATCAGCGATTTGGGAACGACCACCAGTGACGGAGCGTCCACCTTGCTTTCGGCCCGCAGCTCACGGCGGCTTTCCAGCACGGCCAAGACCTGGGCGGTTTTGCCTACGCCCATGTCGTCCGCGAGACACCCTCCAAAAGAGAACTGGCGAAGGAAGTTCATCCACCCCACGCCTTCTCTCTGGTACTCACGCAATGTCCCCTGAAAGCCGGCCGGCTGCTCGGCTGGGCCGATAGATGTAAATCGCGCCAGCTCCTCGCGCACGCGCCGGAAAGTCTCATCGCAACCCACCTCGGGTTGCGTCACCAGCAGAGCGTCGAGCATTCCGGCTTGCGATGAACGGAAGCGAATATGCTCATTGCCCGCCTCGCCCAGTTCCGCCACTGGATGGAATCGCCGCAACCACTCCTCGGGAAGCAAACCGTAGGAGCCGTCGTCAAGCAATACCATCGTTTCGCCCTTCTTGAGAGCGGCCAGCAATCGTGGCAGCCGCGCAATCGTCTCGCCGTATTCCACCGCGCCTTGAAGTTCGAACCAATCTACCCCGCTGGCAACCGAAACGCTGCTTTTCCCCGGCGAGCGAAACACTTTTCCTTCCGCTAAAACATGCCAGTCGCGCGCTGTGAGCTCGCGGACAATCTGTGGGAGTTTGGCGGGCGCGAAATCCCATCCTTCGCGCCACCCGGAATCTCCACACCGTAGGCCGAGCTCCTGCAGAAGTGTCGCCGCTGCTGTCTCAAACGCGTTGTCACGGTGCAGAAATCGCCGTGTGGCGGCGTCATACCTTCCTCGTCCCGGCTCCCTTTCCAGGACCCTGAAGTCTCCATATTCGAACGAGAGCTCCGCTGGCATGCGCTCTTTGACTCTCCCATAGAGCCGGGCTGGCCGGCTGATCTTTAGGCACGGCCGCGGAGAAAGGAATATTTCTTCATATCTCCATTCCTCGGGCAATTCGAGTGGCGGCGCCGCAGGCAGGCCCAATAGACCGGCAAGAAACTCTCCCCGGTCTTCCTCAGGAATAACAATGGATCCACTTTTGCGCAGCAGGGTGATCCAGCGACCAGAGTGATCATCCTCCAGCGGCGCAACCCACTCGCTCGTAACGAGAACGGAGCCTGCCACAGCCAGCAGCGGCTCCTTTAGAGGCAAACCCTCCTCTCCGCGTCGAAAGTCGCCGGTCAATCGCCATCCTTGGTTTCCGCTTCTCTCAACCTTCAAGACGAGCCTCCAGGGTTTCGCACCGTTCCACCAGAGCGGCAGTTGATCGACTACGCCTGTTGCAAAAGGCAAAAAGCACCGCCCAGTGCGCAATATCTGTGGCAGGAGCACCTGGGTCATCGAGGGATATAGGAAAAACGATTGATAGGAACCGTACGAGCCATAGGAACCAGCTCCCAGGAGCATGGACAGAATCTCCCGGTCCTCTTGCGTTGGTAAAGTCACAATCTCGTCTTGCCGGATCGAGCATGGCTTGGGCCGGGATTTCGTCGCTCCATCTTTGCCGCGTTTACGACGCGCGAGAGTGAGGGAAACGCTGCCCACCGAGTAGCTGCTGGTCTCCACGATATAGATGACTTCCGAGTTCTTTGGCCAACTCGGCATGCCTATTCGGCTGTCGCTCGCAGCCATAGCTATCTGATTTAGCTGCTCTTTCCAGGCCGGCGGCCGGGGAGGTGGGGGAGTTCGAATCCCTCCCACATCGCCACGGCCTCGCGTCTTCATGCCCACGGGAAAATCGCCCTGGGCGAATGCAAACGTTTCTCGCCGCAGCGCAACATCTGCCTCGGAGCTTACTTCGGAGAGATGCCCGGCCTGCTGGGCGCTAAGGATTGTTGCCCATAGATGCTTACAGGGAGAGGAATGCTCTTCGAAGTAAGGGCAGTCGCAATAGAAAAATAGCCTGGGATTCTCCCATTGCAGTGAGACTTCGTAGATCTCCGACCCACGAACGATAGCGGCCACTTCCACGGCCGAGCCTCTATTGATCGTTACCCGTTTGGCGAGAAAATATTCGGCGCCGCGATTTCTGGAGGAAAAAGTGAAATGGCGTGCCAGGTCCGAAGAGAGGCTCGTTTGGTGGACGCTCGTCAACTCGCTCACTTCCCAATTCTAACGAGCCCTGTGGCACTCAGGCGCCGGAAATCAGACTTATGCGGCGATCAATATTACGAACTCAGATTGATTGCACCGACTTTCATGCCCTGTCTGGTCTTTAGGTTATGCCGCCCGAACCTCTTGAGAATCCCGGTTCTGTTCGGGCCATTACAATCTGTTAAGAGCGCACCGAATGGCGGATCTTCTACAGCGAATCCACGTGGTTGATTCACATACCGGCGGTGAGCCGACCCGAACCGTTATCGGCGGCGGTCCGGATCTGGGCAAAGGCAGCTTGCAAGAACAGAAGCGAAGCTTTGAGAAAGAACACGCGGCGTTCCGCAGAGCGCTGGTCACTGAGCCCCGCGCTTCGGAAGCCGTCGTCGGCGCATTGCTTTGTGAACCAACGCAAGCGGACTGCACAACGGGCGTCATTTTCTTCAATAACAGTGGCTGTCTGGGAATGTGCGGACACGGGACCATCGGCGTGATGGCCACGCTTGCCTACCTGGGAAAAATCAAGCCCGGAAAGCACCGCATCGAAACGCCGGTGGGCATCGTCGTCGCCACGCTGCATCAAAATGGGAAAGTCACCTTCGAAAATGTGCCAAGCTACCGATTAGCCTCAGCGGTAAAAGTTGAAGTGCCAGGATACGGACCAGTCATCGGTGACGTCGCCTGGGGCGGTAACTGGTTTTTCCTCACCGGACAACATCCCTGTCCCATAGATCGCGCCCACCTCGATCAGCTCACCGACTTTACCTGGGCCATCCGGCAAGCCCTCACGGCTAACGAGATTCACGGCGCGGAAGGCGCCGAGATCGACCACATCGAGCTATATGGTCCCGGATCTTCCCCGGAGATCGACGCCCGTAATTTCGTGCTGTGTCCAGGAAAGGAATACGACCGGTCGCCTTGCGGCACCGGCACAAGCGCGAAACTCGCCTGCCTGCACGCCGATGGCCGGTTGGTTCCCGGCCAGGTCTGGCGGCAGGAAAGCGTCATTGGCAGCGTCTTTGAAGGTTGCCTCGTCGAGCGGGAAGGCATTCTCGTGCCCAGCGTCACCGGATCCGCTTACATCACCGCAGACTCGACCCTTATCCTCGACCCAAGTGATCCCTTCCGCTGGGGAATCGCAAGTGACTCCATCATTTGACGCAGTCATTGTGGGTGGCGGCATTGTGGGCGCCGCGTGTGCGTTGGCGTTCTCCCAGCAAGACATGCATTTGGCGCTGGTCGAGAGGGCGGAGCCTGGCGCGGGAGCCACGTCCGCGGCAATGGGCCATATCGTCGTGCTCGACGATTCTCCCGCACAACTCGCTCTGACTCGCTACTCGCAGGCGCTCTGGCGGGAAGTAGCAGCTGAACTGCCGCCAGACGCGGAATACACCACGCGTGGCACCCTCTGGGTCGCCGCTGATGATGAGGAGCTGCAGGAGATTCGTCGCAGACACGGTGCCTATGTTGACTACGGCATCCCCTCGCAAGTCGTCGATCAGCAGTCGCTCACCCGGCTTGAACCTGAACTTCACCCCGGCCTGGCCGGAGGGTTATTGGTAACCGAGGATGCAGTCGTTTCTCCGCAGATTGCTGCCCGGTTCTTGCTGCAGCAAGCGATGGCCCGGAATACCATGCTGGTGAAAGGTAACGTTGTATCCATGGGCAATGGCAAAGTTATGCTTGGCAACGGCGACGAACTCCGTGCGCCTGTCCTCGTCAATGCCGGGGGTGAGTGGGCTTCTGCCTTGACCCCCGGACTGCCGGTAGCCAACCGAAAAGGGCACCTGGCCATTACGCATCCATATCCGGGCTTTCTGCGCTACCAGGTCGTGGAGTTGGGCTACCTCAAGAGCGCTCATGTCACTACCACGGATACCGTAGCCTGCAATGTGCAGCCAAGAAAAAATGGCCAGCTCCTGATCGGCTCGTCGCGCCAATTTGGTGTCGAGAGCAGGGAAGTGGACAGCCAGTTGATGGCCCGCATGTTGCAGCGCGGAGCCGAGTATCTCCCCGGATTGCCATCACTCTCGATAGAACGTACATGGACTGGATTCCGCGCCGCCACACCCGACAAGGTCCCTTTGATCGGCCGATCGGCAAATGACGAGACCGTCTTCCTCGCCACCGGGCACGAAGGCCTCGGCATCACGACCTCCCTCGGAACCGCCCGGCTTTTGGCAGACCTCATTGCTCGAAAGACGCCGGCCATTCCCGTCGAACCCTACTCTCCAAGCCGAAGCATCTCGGCGCCAGCTTTTCCTCCCCGCGAAAATTGATCACGCTAAATTCGCGAGCTTCGTTTCGTTTGTATCAGGGCGCGACTTTTAGTCGTGCCCTGAACCCGGGTGAAAAAAGTTGGGCTTTAGCCCTGCTTCCAGTTTGTTCAATGGAAGCGAGGCCGAGGGAACCTCGGCGATGCTTGCGAAGTTTTCGGCAGCGAAGCAAACACATCCAGCATCTATTGCACCCTTTGCGCAATCCATTGCATAGGTAGACTGATTGAGTCGGCACCTCGCGAACTTGGAGCGCACAACATGGAGCTCGCATTGGACTTAAAACCCGTATCGTTGATTGGCTTTAGCGATGGTGCGGAAGGCACCTCATTCACCGGAGTGAATCCGGCGACTGGCCAGCCGCTGGAACCAAAGTTTTCTTCGGCGAGCGCAGACGATCTGGAGCGGGCGGCGACACTGGCGCAGAGCGCGTTTCCGGTCTACGGTAATCTCTCCGGCAAGGAGAGGGGGGCTTTCCTGCGCAAGATTGCATCCGCGATCGAAGCGGCAGGACCGGCAATCATTCAACGAGCCAATCTGGAGACAGCTCTGCCGGAGGCCCGCCTCCAGGGCGAACTAGCCCGGACCTGCGACCAGCTCAGATTGTTCGCCGAGGTAGTAGAGGAAGGCTCCTGGGTCGATGCGCGCCTTGATTCCGCTGACCCCAACCGCAAACCGCTTCCCAAGCCATCAATCCGCTCCATGCACACGCCGCTGGGCCCGGTCGCCGTATTCGGCGCCAGCAACTTTCCCCTGGCCTTCTCCGTAGCTGGGGGAGACACTGCGTCCGCCTTCGCGGCCGGCAATCCCGTCATTGTCAAGGCGCACCCTGCGCACCCAGGTACCAGCCTGCTGGTTGCCCATGCGGTCCGTGAAAGTGTGAAGGCCTGTGGCTTGCCGGAAGGTGTCTTCTCCTTGCTGTTCGACTCGGGCGTGGAGGTAGGGGTTCAGCTGGTCCAGCACCCGGCGATCAAGGCTGTTGCGTTTACCGGATCGTTTGCCGGGGGCACAGCCCTGATGAAGCTGGCGGCTGCCCGCCCGGAGCCCATCCCCTGCTACTCCGAAATGGGGAGCGTGAACCCGGTGTTCGTGTTGCCAGGAGCGTTGAAGGCGCGTGCGAGTGCGGTTGCTAATGGCCTGCAGGGTTCCCTGATTCTCGGTGCCGGCCAATTTTGTACCAAGCCTGGCCTGGTGCTTGTCCCCGAGCAGGACGGTACTCCCGGTTTCATCAGGGAATTAGGGGAGAAGGTCGCAGGGACGCCGTCCCAAACTCTTCTCACCAAAGGTATTGCCGATCGCTACACCGCTGCCGTCAAGAATCGCGAAGCGACCATTCTCGCGGAAGGATCAAGGCCGGATCCAAGCGATGGCGCTGCGACCGTGCAGGCTTCGTTGTTCGTTGCCGACTATCAAGACCTGGTGGACAATCCTGAATTGGCACAGGAGATTTTCGGCCCCACTACCGTGGTCGTGGGCTACCAGGACCGTAAGCAACTGCTTGCCGTCGCTGAGCAACTGGAAGGGCATCTCACGGCGACGCTACAGGCGGACGAGAACGAGTTGGCGGATTACGCGGATTTGATCCAGATCCTTACCCGCAAAGTGGGCCGCCTCATCCTGAACGCCTATCCGACCGGAGTTGAAGTTTGCCATGCGATGGTTCACGGGGGCCCGTTTCCCGCCACCAGCGATGGCCGCTCCACGTCTGTAGGTACGCAAGCCATCTATCGCTTCACCCGCCTGGTCTGCTATCAATCCTTCCCCGACGCGGCCCTTCCCGATGAGTTAAAGAGCAGCAATCCGTTGCGAATCATGCGCCTGCTGGACGGTGAGAGGACCCGCCATCCCTCAGCCTAGCGTCCCGCTATGCGGTCCAGGTGACGATCGCGCCATAAGCCGGTAAACTCCCTGCGACAATGGGGAAAGAGGCTTGGCCATGGCTACTGAAGACACCAACCGCCGGGATTTCCTGAAACTGGGTAGCGCCGCATTGGCTGCCACATCTGTACCGTGGACGGCGCGCAGCTACGCCGCCATTACCGGGGCGAACGACCGCGTACGCGTTGCGCTCGTTGGCGCCGGGGACCGGGCCAGGAGTTCGCTGGTGCCCGCCTTCCAGGATCACGCCAAGGAACTGAATTTCGAATTCGTTGCCGTTTCGGATATCTGGAACCGTCGTCGTGACGAAGGAGCAGCCTTCATTCAGAAACAGTGCGGCGGCGGTTCTATCGCCGGTGTGCGCAACAATGACGAGCTTTACGCGCGTAAAGATGTCGACGCGGTCATCGTCGCCACCGCCGATTTCCAACATGCCCTACACGGGATCGAAGCGGTGCACGCGGGCCGCGACGCTTACGTCGAAAAACCCACTGCCCATACCATGGAGGATGCCCGTGCTTTCCTGGCGGCCGTTCAGCAGACAGGCAAAGTAGTAGCCGTTGGTACGCAGCGTCGCAGTACGCCGAGCTATCAAAAAGCGTACGAGTACATTCAGTCCGGCAAATTCGGCGACATCGTCGCCGTGGAAATGACCTGGAACGTCAACCAACCCGGGCGTTGGCGCCGGCCTAATGTCGTGCCGCTCTTGAAGGAGCAGGATACTGACTGGAAGCGCTACCTCCTCAACCGGCCTTACGAGCCCTTTGACGCCCGCAAGTATCTCGAGTTCCGGCTGTTCTGGCCTTATTCCTCAGGCATACCGGATCAGTGGCTGGTTCACCAGATCGATACGGTCCACTGGTTCACCGGATATCCGCATCCGCGAAGTGTGGTAGCCAACGGCGGCATTTATCTGTGGAAAGATGGCCGCAAGAATTGGGACACCATGACCGCTGTTTTCGACTACGGTCCGCTCGACGATCCCACGAAGGGTTTCCAGGTGATTTATTCATCGCGTATGACCAACTCCGCAGGTGGAGTAAAAGAAATCTATTACTCCAACGGCGGTATGCTCGATATGGATAAACAGTGCATCAACTCCGAAGGCGGATTGACCGCAAAATCCGCCGCCGAAATGGGCATGAAACAAAACCTTCTCGGTGACTATTCTCTTAGCGACACGCTCGTGAAAGCTGAAACTGCGGCTAACACCGGCAAGGATCCAATGACATCGGCCAACATGCGCAACTGGATGGAATGTGTTCGCTCCCGCAAAACGCCCAACGCCAGCATTCACGCAGGCTATAGTCACTCGATTGCTCTATGCATGAACATCGCGGCAATTCAGACTGGCCAGCGCGTCACCTTCGACGACAAGTCACAAAAGGTGATGGCCGGAGACAAGGTGTTTGAATAGGGAAGCCTTCAGTAGCCCTGCCTCATACCAAACCGCATCTTCACAGCGTGGACGGCGAAGGACCGCTTCGCCCTGAATTTTCGAGAGGATGGACTAATGGCCTGAGGCCCGCCCATTCGCCACTGTTCGTATTTTCGGCTCGTGCTCAGGATTGCTCCTGAGCTATTCTCAACAGGCTCTGTTGAACTCGAAGGCGAAATGGAGGCATGTTCGTGGCTTGTTCACGCTCTGCGGCGAAGAATCCCGTAAACAGGAAGACCTGCGATCACCAGCGCCAGCCCCGGCCATGTGGTAGCCGGCCGATCGATAAAAAGACACAGCACTACTACGCTCGCACCCAGTATGTAGATTGCCGGAACAAAAGGATAGCCGGGTGTTCGATAGAGACGTTCCGCCTCCGGCCTCTTGTATCGCAGTACGATTACGGCGGCGATGGTGAGAATGTAAAACAGCAATGCCGCCGAAATGATGTAGTCCAGCAGGTCGCTGTAGAGGTTGCCATATCCCGTGACGGGGGAGTAAGTCGTCAGCAGCACCAGCAGTCCCGCCCACACGCCCTGCATACCTAGCGACCAACCCGGCACTCGGGCCCAGTTCAGTTGCCCCGCAGCAGAAAAAAACAACTTGTCTCGAGCCATCGCATAGTAAGCGCGTGGACCCGCCAGAACCAGGCTATTGATACAACCGAAGGTCGAAACCATAATGACCACGGCCAAAGCCTGCGCGCCCCATGCCGGAAAAATTTGTTGCAACATTTCCGTGGCCACCCGATCGTGCGGCGCATGAGCGATAGCCGGGAAATTGAGCACAGCGAGGTAAGCAACGTTGGCCGCCAGATACAACAGCATGACAATCACAGTGCCGATCGCCAGCGAACGTGGCAGGGTTGTTCTTGGCTCCTTGACTTCTTCCGCTGCAAACGTGACGTCGTGCCACGAGTCAGCGGAGAACAGTGAACCCGACTGCGATACACAAAAAACCACCAACAGGCTCAGGAATGCTCCCGAACCGGACGCGGGTGGCATCTGCCAGAAGGAGGCCAGGTTCGCGTGGACCGCGGAAGCTTTCCAGCCTACGGTAAATCCCAGGACAATGAGCGCTGCAAGTGCGCCGATCTTGGCCACGGTAAACGAATTCTGGATGAGCTTGCCATACTCGATGCCCAACGCATTGGTAATTGTCAGCAGAGCAATTACCAGCAGTGCGACCAACTGTGCCGTTGACAAGGTAAGGGCGTAGTGGGCGGACAGATGCAGCGGAGCCACCAGGTAATGCGACTCGGAAACCGACGGTAGCAGGACACCGAGAAATCGGGCAAATGCAACCGCCACTGCGGCAATAGTACCTGTTTGGATCACGGTGAACAAGGTCCAGCCGTAGAGAAAGCCCCAAAGCGGCGAGTACGTTTCCCGAAGGTAAAGATACATTCCGCCTCCGCCCGGCATCATCGATGCCAGTTCGCCGAAGGAGAAAGCAGCCGCAATAGTCAAGACGCCGGCAAAAATCCAGGCCGCCAGCAACCATCCCGGACCGCCCAGAATGCGCGCCATTCCCGCCGGAACGATAAAAATCCCGGACCCGATCATGACTCCAATCACAATCATGGTGGAATCAAACAGGCCGAGAGCCCTTTTGGGCTGGCGGTTGGCTTGAATCTCTTCCCGCTCTGTGCGGGAGGGCTTGGTGGTGGGATTCACTGCAAAGATGCTATACCGTTTCTCGTGCAACTGAGCCAGCGCAAAGGAAACCACCCGGCAGACAGGTTCTTATTACAGGATCGAATCAGCGTGGGAGTCGACGCTTTCCTGGGGATTACCTTCGGGATCGCCTGATCTCATCGGTTAGGATGATCGCCTCGGCGATTTCTCGTATCGCCTTTCGCTTCTGCCGGCTCTGTTTCTGCAAGGCAAGATAAGCGCCTTCTTCATCCAGGTGAAGTTCGCGTTGCAGAATGCCCTTGGCCCGATCCATCAACTTCCGTACTTCGAGCCGATCGGCGAGCAGCAGGCGCTCACTGTCCAGCCGAGCCATCTCCAGCTCCGCGCCCACCAGAAAGCCCACGGTCGAGATCAACCGCACCTGGCGGGGACTATGGTGGTGAGGCTTGCGATGCTGCACGTTGATTACCCCTACCAGCTTCCCCCGGCAAAGGATGGGAACAGAAAGAAACGCCTCGAAGTGGTCCTCCGGCAGGTCGTTGAACATCTTGAACCGATGATCGTTCCAGGCCCGGGAAGCAATGGCCACCGGCTGTTGATGCATGGCGACCCAACCCGTGATCCCCTGGCCCATCGGCAGATCAAGCTCGTCCACCAGATCCGCATGCGGATTCTTGGAAGCCCGCAGCACCAGCTTCTCTCCTTCGAGCACGTACACAAAACAGGAATCGCACATCGCGATTGTGGACACAAATTCCACTACCCGCTCCAGGACTACATGAAACGGGTCCGCGGCTGCCATGCGGCTGCCGATCTCGTGCAGAAACTCTATATCTGGTAATTCCTCGGCCCTTGAGCCTTCTTCGGTCATTGACTCCACACCCATGTCTGGTTATACGGCGAGAAGCTCTTTTGCGGTTGCTTTTCGTGGGCGGCTGCCGTTACCCTAAGTTCGTTGCCTTTGCCTTGCAGCGATTTCTGCCAGGTTCGCGTGGTAGCCGTTCTCCTCGTCGAAACGTAATAGTGCCGCGCCTTCTTCGTTGTACTCTCTTTGCTGTAACAGCTTCCAGGTTGAAGACTGAAGGGGTCCCGATACGCTGTCCGCGGTTTCCGGCGGGAAGAGGGTTTCCTGCGTGAACACCGCGAGGGCAGTTACTAAGTTGTGTTTGGCGCACAAAAAATTGCGGGCGCCTGCCGGCCCGGAGGCAGCGTTACGAAGCTTCTGTTTCAGCATCGGACAACAATCCAGAAGTGTTTCATTCTACCATTCAAACTCCTCCAAGGAAGCCCGGGATAGAGCGATTGGGAGAGAGGAAGCGAGGAATTTCCATGGGGCTCAGCAGACGCGATTTCCTGATGAGGGTAGGGCAGGCGGGCGGTTATGGCGCCGCGTTCACGATGATGCAGTCCCTGGGGCTGCTTCCGGTCACCGCTTCAGCCGCCTCCATCATCCAGCAGCCTACAGGCTCCGGCAAAGGAACCAGCGTTGTCATTCTGGGCGGTGGTATTGCCGGCCTGGCCTCAGCCTATGAGCTGCGCAACCTTGGCTACACCTGCACCTTGCTGGAGGCCCGCGAGCGCGTCGGCGGCAGAAACTGGACCGTGCGCAACGGCACCAGGGTCGAATTCAAGGACGGCTTCGTTCAGAATTGTGTCTTTGGCCCCGGTCTCTATCAAAACGTCGGGCCTGCCCGCTTGCCTTCGGTGCATCAAACCATGCTCGGCTATTGTAAGAAGCTCGGTGTTCCCCTCGAGGTCGAGGTCAACTCATCGCGCTCCGCATATTTGCAGTGCGACAGCCTCAACGGAGGCAAGCCGGTAAAGAATCGCCAGGTCGAATACGACACCCGCGGGCATGTCTCCGAACTGCTGGCCAAATGTATCAAGCGAGGGGGCCTGGATCAGGAATTGAGCCCGGATGACAAGGAGCAGATGGTCGCGTTCCTCCGGGAGTACGGCGCTCTTTCACCGGATCTCTTCTACAAAGGTACTTCGCGCGCCGGCTGGAAAGTAAAACCCGGGGCCGGCGATGCAGCAGGGGTTCCTAACGATCCACTGGATATGCGGGCACTACTGTCAGCCCACCTGTGGCGGGAGCTGATGGAAGAGGACGAGATCGATTGGCAGGCAACCATGTTCCAGCCGGTCGGCGGCATGGACCAGATTCCCATGGCTTTTAAGAAAGACCTTGGAAGTGTGATCCGGCAGCAGGCAGAGGTGATGCAGATTCGCCAGAACGCCTCTGGCGTCAGAATTGTCTACCGCGACCTGCGAACTGGCAAACACGAAACCGTGAGTGCCGACTATTGCATTTGCGCCCTGCCGCTAACCATCCTCAAAACCATGGACAACGACTTCTCTCCCGAACTGAAGGCAGCCATCGATGGATGTTCCTACGATTCCGCTTACAAGATCGCGTGGGAGTCGCGCCGCTTCTGGGAGCAGGAGTGCAACATCTACGGCGGGCTCTCGTTCCTTCGCCAGACGGTTGAGACAGTCTGGTACCCAAGTGCCGGGCTTTTCTCGGAAACCGGCATCATCCTTGGTGGATACGGTATAGAGAACGGGTCGGCATTCGGCAATCTGCCGACTCCCGAGGCCAAGCTCGCTGCGTCCCGCCATTCGATCGAATTGCTCCATCCCGGCCGTTCGCAGGAGTTGAAGAATCCCATTTATGTTTCATGGGGACAGATTCCCTACAATCTGGGCTCCTGGGTCAGCGGCTTTGAAACTGGCTCCCCCGCCGGCTATGAAGTCTGGATCCAGCCTCAGGGCCGCATTTATTTGGCGGGTGACCACACCAGCTACATCGTAGGCTGGCAGGAGGGAGCTGCCCTGTCGGCGCATCGTGCCGTGAACCAGATCGCCGGACGGGTCGCCAAAACATAGATGCTAATACCCTGAGTGGGCTCGATTTGTGATGAATGCTAATGCGCCTTCATCACAAACTCGTTCAGCGCGGCCTTCTTACTATCGGTCACCGGACCGGCGGCGCGCCAGAGCACATGCCCTGACTTGTCCGTCAACAGCAGCACCACATCCTTCTCCGAGGAGACCTGAAGGGCGTGGAGTAATTCCTGCTTATTCACGTACAAAGGAACCCAGTACCGCCGGGGTAGAGACGGCGGCATATTGCCTCGCAGGGAGGCGTTCACCCACCACCGGTACAGTCCGCTCTCCCGGCCGGAGATCGGCAGCACCCAGGTCTGGACTTTCCCTGGAGCCATCACTGGAATCCAGCCTTCCACCGCCGATTCCTGGTCTCGCTGAAAGGAAAGTATGAGCAGGTTCAGCGGGGCCGCGAAATCCTTCGGGAGGGTGACCTTTTCCCTGTCCAGCGCATACGCAGTCACTGTGGGGAGAACCACAGGCTGGGTGCTCTGAGGGTCTGGTGGGGCGGCCAAAGCGCAGGGCAAAACCAGAGAAACAAGAGCCAGGATTCGAAGCCTTCGCATGCGGTCTAACAAATCTTAACCCAGCCCCTCTCGCCTGCCGCCTTTTGGCAAGACACGATCAAAGGCAAACGCGCTTCTATGGTCGAGTATCATAAAGACGTGACTACACTTGCCTTTGCGCCTGCGCGCCACAGCTTTCAGACGGACGATGCCCGTCTGCATCCCATCGCCGAAAAGGTCCTTGCCGGTGAGCGCCTGAATTTCAGCGAGGGCGTCGCCCTCTATCGCTCGGGAGACATACTGGCGGTGGGATGGTTGGCCAACCAGGTCCGGGAGCGCATGCACGGCAACATCGCCTATTTCAATGTGAACCGGCATATCAACCCCACAAATGTTTGTGTTGCTGCCTGCCGCCTTTGTGCCTTTGGCCGGAGAAAGGGAGCGGAAGGATCCTACACGATGGCCCTGGAAGAGGCCTGGCAGACCGCGGCTTCCGGCTACACCGAAGCGGTGACCGAATTCCATATTGTCGGCGGATTGCATCCCGATCTTCCGTTTCAGTATTTTCTCGATTTGGTCGCCGGCCTTAAAGAGCGTTTTCCCAAGGTACATATCAAGGCCTTCACCATGGTCGAGGTAGCCTATCTGGCCCGCCGCGCCAAGCTCACGATTGCCGAGACGCTTACGCAAATGAAAGACGCGGGTGTCGATTCCATGCCCGGTGGCGGCGCCGAGATCTTTTCCGACCGCGTGCGCCACATCATTTGCGATCACAAAATCGACGGCGAGGAGTGGCTCGAAACCGCCCGGACCGCCCACAAGTTGGGCCTTCGCTCCAATGCAACTATGCTTTATGGGCATGTCGAAAACGACGAAGATCGCGTCGACCACATGCTTCGCCTGCGCGCTTTGCAGGACGACACCGGCGGTTTTCAAACCTTCATCCCCTTGGCCTTTCACCCTGCCAATACAGCGCTTGATCATCTTCCCACCACCACGGGGCTCACCGACATTCGCCAGGTTGCCGTAGGCCGCCTGTTGTTGGACAACTTCTCGCACATCAAGGCCTACTGGCAGATGATGACGGCCAAAATCGCGCAAATTTCCCTGCGCTTTGGCGCTGACGATATCGACGGAACAGTCATCGAGGAAAAAATCTATCACGACGCCGGGGCCACCACCCCGCAGGGTATGCGCCGTTCCGATCTGATTCGTCTTATTCGGGAAGCCGGCCGCGAACCTGTCGAAAGGGACACTCTCTACCGGAACGTCATCCGCGATGAAACGACGTTCACCGTGGCTGTTTAGACTTCCGCCCGCCGCTCGGCCGGAGGCGGAGTTAAGCCGGATCCAGGTAAGTAATGTTCTTTGTCCGTTCCCGTGGTGGGCGGAGCCCTGCGAGCCTGTTGCTTGCGCCGAACCTCACGGATAGCCACCAGGATGAGTCCGCTGAAGGTTATGATGAGCAGCGCCAGCGCGTAAGGTCCGTGTAGCTCGGTGACCTCACCGTATAGCAGTGCGAGGCCTACGAAGACAAAGAACAAGTGAGCACAGAAGACCTCCAGCGAAGCTTTACCCAGGGTAAGCAAAGGCTCCACCAGCACTACCTTGGTGAGATAATTCCGCGACGCATAGACTACGCAGGAAAATGCAAAAAGGTTCACCAGGCGAAGCGGACCAATTTGCCACTTATCGAGCGACAGACCCAGCGCTTCCTGCGTCAGACGCGGTCCGAGCCAGTCATGACGTACGCCCAGAAAGAACAGGCAAACCGCCATGCTGAGAGGGAAAACGAAGCCCGGCAGTTTGCTGAGCGGATTTTCTCCCTGCGATGACTTCGCTCCCAGCCATAACGCCAGAATCCAGATGGTCTGCCAGGCAAAGAGGTTGAAGGCTCCTGTTTCCTGCAGCGGTATGTGCAATCCGGTGATGTGTACTACCAAGGTATGAACCCAGGTGCGCAGTCCGAACTGAGCCAGAACCCACACCAAACCGCTCGCCGCCAGAATTACGCCCCACCCCCGCCGCACTGCAACATTTAGAACGTACGGGGTAAGCAGGAGAAAGGTGACGTACATCGGCAATATATCCAGGAGAGGTGGACAATAAATCAGAAGTAGCGAACCGACGATGGCCGTCCCAGGATGAGCCAGATAGAAGTTGAGAAGGTTGTAAATGGCTGCGCGGTGCGTGTGTACCGCAAATGCTGCCACCACGGTGAAAACCATGGCCAGCATAATCAGGTGGTAGCCATAGATCCTGAGCGCGCGTTTCCAGAGTTTGGTTCGTACTCCTTCGCTATCCTCCGTTACCTGGTGGATGTATAGAGTCGCTACCAGCATGGCGGACAAAAAGACGAAGCCTTCCGCCGAGGAGACAAAGCCGAAGGGTTGATTGACGATCTCACTCATCCGGGTGGGGAGATGAGTGAGTGTCATCCAGACGAGGAAGAGCCCGCGCAGCGCATCCAGCTCCGGCCGTCTCTGTATTTTGCCGAGTCGTAGCACCGTCCTTGACGCGGACTTTACATCCATGCGCGCGCACCATCCATGATGTTAGAGACGCAGTTTCGGGCCATAGGTTGCGGAATCGCGGGGGACGGGTTGCATCCAGCCGCAACTGGGTCAGCAGATTCTATCGAATCAACCCTTGTTGAAAAACGGCCTGCTAATAAGCAGGAATACCGGTAACACTCTGTCCGATAATGAGCGTATGAATGTCGTGCGTTCCCTCGTACGTCTTCACTGACTCAAGATTCATCATGTGACGCATCACCGGGTAATCATCCGTAATTCCATTGCCGCCCAGGATATCCCGAGCCAGCCGGGCGCATTCGAGAGCCATCCAGACATTGTTGCGCTTCGCCATCGAGATATGCTCGAAACCTACCTTGCCACTATCCTTCAGCTTTCCTACCTGGAACGCCAGCAATTGCCCCTTGGAAATCTCGGAGATCATCCAGGTAAGTTTTTCCTGCACTAATTGGTGACTGGCGATCGGCTCCTCGCGAAACTGCTTCCTTAGCAGTGCGTACTGTAGCGCTGTGTCATAACACGACATGGCAGCGCCCAGCGCACCCCAGCTGATGCCATACCTCGCCTGGTTGAGGCACATCAAAGGCGACTTCAGTCCGGCCGAATACGGCAACAGGTTGCATACTGGAACCCGTACATCCTGCAGAGAGAGACCCGAGGTGATAGAAGCCCGCAAGGACCACTTGCCATGCACATCGTAGGCTGAGAAGCCGGGGCGGTTGGTTTCCACCAGAAACCCACGCACCCGCCCTTCTTCGTTCTCCACCTTGGCCCAAATCACGGCCACATCCGCGATCGATCCTGACGTGATCCACATTTTCTCGCCGTTCAAAACATACTCGTCGCCTTCTTTGCGAGCGCGGGTGCGCATTCCACCGGGGTTGGAACCATAGTCTGGCTCTGTCAGGCCGAAGCAGCCCAGCTTTTCCCCTGTTGCGAGTAGCGGCAGCCAGGTTTCTTTTTGGTCATCGCTGCCAAAGGTGTAGATGGGATACATCACCAGTGCTGACTGCACGCTGACGAAACTGCGCAGGCCCGAGTCGCCCCGCTCCAGTTCCTGCATCACCAGCCCATATTCCACGTTCGACATACCGGCGCAGCCGTATCCTTCAATGTTGGCTCCAAAGAATCCCAGCTCTCCCATGGGCCGGATCAGTTCGCGTGGAAATCGTCCCTCCCGGTTGCATTCCTCGATGATCGGGATCACGTTGTCTTCCACAAATTGGCGCGCAGTATCTCGCGAGAGCAGCTCATCCCCGGAGAGCAGCCCGTCAAACTGAATAAAATCAACGCCTTTAAACTTGAAAGCCATAGTGCTAGGGTAGCAAACCCTGACGGAAGCTTGGCTTAGCGGGCCTGGTTCGGCCCGATAACATCCAATCACCCCATTCTCCCGGTGCGGAGGGAGTTTTCGAGAGAGGGGAATGGCCAGTCTGCTGTTTGCCGATGCGGTTCCGGAAGTGGCATAGCAGCGTCTAAAGCCCTGACTAGTTTGGCTCATGGGGACACGACGGAAGTCGTGCCCTGATACAAAGCAACAAACAGAGACGTTTCATAGGCTTCGCTCTGAAAATGTAGAAGGTCCAGGCCCAGGACGAAATCCTGGGCCGCACTCTCCACCTTGGGCTTCCATCGGCGCGCGGTCGCTTGGTATCGTCCCGCTTCCTTTCGGAACTTATACGGTTACCTTACGACAGGTACTCCTTCAGAAAAGGATCGTCGCTATGCACCAGGTCATGCGTGGAGCCGTCGAACACAATGTGCCCATCATGCAGCACCAGGAAGGTGGTCTTTGAATCCAGGCCGTCGTTAGGAATAGGAACCATGTGGTTCTGGGCGCGATCGAAAGTGTGCGTGGCCAGCGTGAACGCATCCTGCAGGCGATGCGTTACCAGCAATGAACTGGTGCGGTATACATCGCGTTGCTTCATGACCAGCTCGATGATGGTGGTGGACGTGATCGGATCGAGTCCCCCCGTTGGCGAGTCGTAGAGAATCAGATCGGGTTTCGTAATGATCGCTCGCGCGATCGCAACCCGCCGGCGCATGCCGCCTGAAAGCTGGGAAGGAAATTTATTTAACGTCTGCTCCAACTCTACGAAGCGAAGTGCCTCGGTGACACGGTCGGTCACTTCTCCCTCCGGCACCTTCTGCTCCATCAAGCGGTAGCCGACATTATCTCTCACGGTGAGGGAGTCAAAGAGAGCGCTCTCCTGGAAAACCATGCCGATGCGCTGGCGCAATTCAAACAACTGCTCTTCCCGCATGCTATTGATTTCTTCGTCGAAGACCGTAATTCTTCCCGAGTCGGGGCGCATCAGTCCATTGGCCAGCTTCAGGAGAACACTTTTTCCGCTCCCGGCTGGCCCCAGTAGAATTCGCGTCTCGCCCGTAGAAACCGTCAGCGAAATGTTCCTGAGAACCTGTTTGCCTTCGAATCCAATGGAGACATCATCGAAGACCAGCACCGGCTGCGCTGGATCTTCGCGCACTTCCATGGCCGTAGGTGAAGGAGCGCTGACCATGAGCTCAGCGCCCGAACACACCGATCATGAACTGGCTGATCACCAGATCCACCGCAATGATCAGCACCGAAGATACGACCACCGCCTGTGTGGTGGAGCGGCCCACACCCTGCGTTCCCCCGCGCGTTGTCATTCCGTAGAAGCAGCCGACTGTGGCGATGATGAAGCCGAACACCACCGGCTTTACCAGGCCCTGAATAATGTCGGGATAGCGCAGTGTCTGATAGGCAGTGTGGAAGTACTGGGAGCCATCCTGGCCAAGCATAAAGACGGAGATGACAGCGCCACCCAGGGTTCCCACCGTATCAGAAAGAATGGTGAGGAAGAACAGCATGAAAACCGTGGCAAACAGCCGCGGGGTAACTAGCTTCTTCAGCGGATCCGTACCCAGCGCGCGCATGGCATCGATCTGCTCTGTCACCATCATCGAGCCCAGTTCGCTGGCCATGCCCGAAGCATTGCGGCCCGAAACCATGAGGCTTGTCAGCACGGGACCGAGTTCCTTGATCATGGAAAGGCTGACCAGCTCTCCCGTGATTGCTGTGGCGCCAAACTGGGCCAGCGAGGATGCCGACTGCAGCGCCAACACGCCGCCGGTAAAAAATCCGGTGAGCAAAACGATGGGTACAGACCCGATCCCGATGGAGTCCGCCTGAACAATCAGATCCGCAAAGTAACGGGGGCGCTGGAAGATATTGAGGATGGCCCGGCCGGTGAGGATGGCATAATCCTGTACCGAGAGTACGATTCTCTTTGCCAGGCCTTCAATCGAGTCGATGGGCATACCCAAGGCGAGGGTACCACACGGCGCCCTCTAGTCTTTCATGCGCTTCTTGATCTCAATCGACAGCCGCTTGATCTTCTGATTGAGCGTCGAGAGTGGGATGCGGAACTGCTCCGCCGCGTCGGTCTGGTTCCACTTGCACCTTTCCAGCTTGTCGATGATGATGCGCCGCTCGATGTCTTCCAGGATGTCGAACAACGAAGCATCCGGATTGTGCTCCAGCAGGCTGGAGGAGTAGCTCCGACCCGTCAAATGGCCGGGAAGCAAATCAATGCCGATCGTCGGGGTGGAGGAGAGAACTACACCCCGCTCGATCACATTCTCCAGTTCGCGCACATTGCCGGGCCACTCATAATCCATCAACACACGCATGGCCTCAGCCGCCAACGTACGCGGCGGCAAATCGTTCTCGTCAGCAAAACGCTTGAGGAAGCTCGCGGCCAGCAGTGGAATATCTTCCCGCCGCGTCCGCAGTGGTGGCAGATCGACGCTGATGACGTTCAAACGGTAAAAGAGGTCTTCGCGAAACTTGCCTTCACGCACCGCCTGCCGAAGGTCGACATTCGTGGCCGCCAGGATGCGCACGTCCACCTGGATCTCATGTACGCCTCCCAGGTGCATGAATCGCTTGTCCTGCAGGACGCGCAGGACCTTCGCCTGCGTGTCCAACCCCATCGTCCCGATCTCGTCCAGAAAGAGGGTGCCGAAGTTTGCTACTTCAAACAGCCCCTTCTTGGCCGACACCGCCGATGTGAACGCGCCCTTTACGTGGCCGAAGAGCGTAGATTCCAGCAGTTCACTCGGCATCGCTCCGGTATTTACAGGAACAAACGGCTTGTCGCGCCGCGGCGAATTCGCGTGGATCGCTTTTGCGATGAGTTCCTTGCCTGTTCCGCTCTCGCCCTGGATCAGGATGGTGGAGCGCGTGGGCGCCACCTGGGCCACCAGGTCAAAGATGCGCAGCATCGCTTCGCTCTTGCCCACAATATTTTCGAAGTTGTAGCGCTGCTTGAGTGCTCGCTTGAGCTGGACATTCTCTTCTTCCGCCCGCTGCCTCGCCGTTGCGGCGCGGATGTCGGCGAGCAGCTTCTCATTGTCCCAGGGCTTTTGAACAAAATTCTGCGCCCCGCCGTTCATGGCATCGACCACGTTGTTAACCGTGCCGTAGGCGGTGATCATGATTACCGGCAGGTCAGGCTGTCTCTCCCGGATGCGTGCCAGAATCTCCAACCCGTTCTGCCCCGGCAGCGCAAGGTCCAGCAGCACCAGATCGTAGTTCTTGCTGTCGATGCACCTCAGGCCGGACTGACCCTCCGGGGCCAGGTCCACCGCGTAGCCTTCCAGAACCAGCAGCGTTTCCAGCGACTCTCGAATGGCTGCTTCGTCATCGATGATGAGAATACGGGTTGCCGGTTCTGAACTCGAAACGGGAACTTTGCTTTGCGGCGTGAGTATGCCGGCCTCAGACATGGGCGGGTTTCCTTGCCATAGGAAATTCTAGATGGAACGTTGTCCCGCTTCCTATTTGACTCTCGACCTGTATCTTACCCGCATGTTCCTGAATGATGCCGTAGCTCACCGCCAACCCCAGTCCCGTGCCCCGGCGTTGCCCTTCCTTCACCGTGCCCTTGGTGGTGAAGAAAGGATCGTAGATGCGCTGCATGTGCTCCATTGCTATCCCCGAGCCGGTGTCGGAAACGTCGACCGCCACCAGTCCGTTTGCTTGCGTGGCCACGCGCAACGTTCCCCCGGACGCCATAGCGTCCTTTGCATTTAAAAACAAATTGAGGAACACCTGCTGCAGTTTGCCCGAGTTTCCCAAAATTGGCGGCAGATTCTGCTCCAACGACATCAGCAGTTCGACCTGCGAAGCGCGGAACTGATGTTCCAGCAGCTTTAATGTGTCCTCGATCACATGGTTGAGGTCGAGCTCCGTAAATTCCGCCGCGCTCGTGCGCGAAAAATTCAGCAGCCCGTTCACGATTTCTGAGGCCCGGAAGGTTTGCTGCGTAATCTTATCCAGCAGCGGCGCAACTTTCTGATCGCCGCGCACCTGCTTAGCAAGCATTTGTGTATACGAAGAAATCACGGCCAATGGAGTGTTCACCTCGTGCGCCACGCCGGCAGCCAAAAGGCCAATGGAAGACATTTTGTCGGCTTGCGTTAACTGCGCCTCCAGCTCCATACGCTCCGTGATGTCATCGACGATAACGATGCGGCCTACAACGTCGAAGTTGCGAGAGACAAGAGGGGCAATGGCGACATTGGCGCAGCGGTTCTCGCCGCCGCGAGTCTGAAGCCGGAAACGGTAGAGATTGTGCACTCCTGGCTCATCTTTGAGCCGCCGGAACTCCGTCACAAAATTTGCCGGCAGGATATCGTGCAGATGTTGCCCCACGGCTTCCTGCCGCGGCATCGCATACATCACTTCCATTTGCGCGTTCCAGCTCTCCACCCGCTCTTCCAGATCAACGGCGAACACACCCACATTGATCGACTCAACGATATTCTCGTTGAATTCCTTCAAGCGTTCGTATTCCGAGATCTTCTCTTCCAGGCTGGCGTAGAGCCGGGCGTTCTGGATAGCGATTCCGATGTAGCTGGCCATCGACTCCAGCAGTTCTACGTCCTCGCTGGTCAGGAAATCCCCAT
This sequence comes from Acidobacteriaceae bacterium, assembly GCA_035507705.1. Lineage (GTDB taxonomy): Bacteria > Acidobacteriota > Terriglobia > Terriglobales > Acidobacteriaceae > PALSA-350. The sequence continues at coordinate 9,038 of DATJNV010000095.1, read as the reverse complement.
GCGCCGTCCGCCCCAGGCCGACAATCGCGATCGTCTTTTGCTGCAGCCGGCAGGGCAGGTAGTAGTTCAGATCCAGAGAAGCAGCCGCATGCCGCTCCTGATCGCTCAGGTGGAGCACATTTTGTGGGTTTTCCAGAAAAATGTGGCTGCCGGCATCAGGTCCATCAAAGTTCAGGAACCCCAGGCCCGGAACGCCCTCGCCGCCGACGAGCTGCGCCGGCAGACCGTGTGCCGCCATCACTTTGAACCCACGCCGGCCATCCGGGAAAAAGATGGCCACCCGCGAAACCATGAGCGTCGCCGAAAGCCGCTCCACAATGGAGCTGAGCAGCCGGTTCAAATCGGTCTGTGAGCTGAGTCCGCGGCCGAACGTAATGAGAGTTTGCCGGTAGTCGTACCGCTTGTGGTCGAACACGCGGTCTACCCGGTCTTGAATTGCCCGCTTGAGCGGTTCGAATAGTTGTGCGGTGATAATGATGGCGGCAATCAGCCCCCACGCTCCGGCACTCGGCAAGCGCGTGTGAACCACCTCGGCCGCGAGGGCAACTGCGGCGAAATACAAACCCACCAGCGCCGCAGTGGCCAAGGTGTAGGTCACACCGCGCTTGAAGATGAGGTCAACATCCATCAGCCGGTAGCGCACGATCGCCCAGCTGAAGGTGAGCGGCAAAAAGATCAGGCAGGCCCCACCCAGCTTCGCCAGTACCCCGGGAACCGGTACTCCGGTGAGAAAAGGAATCACGTCCAGCATCGTGAACGGAATCACGGTCAATAACGTGCCGCGAGTCAGCCACTTCAGCTGTTGCCGGCGCAGTGGGTTGGTTTCCCGCAGATAGCTGCCGAAAAAGACCGCAGCCGCCAGCACGTAGTAGAGCGCCAGATAGCCCATCGCAAGCTGGTCAAGACGCGTCTTCAGCAGCTCGGTGGCCTCCCAGCTCAGCACAGCCACCACCTGCACAGTGATCAGAGCCAGGCCGGGGAGGTAGATGAGCGACCTCACCCAGTTGCGCCGGGACCCTGGCCGTTCCTCCGGGAAAGCGAGCGCAAGATGCAGGAAGAGCGCTGGTTGCAGCGCTCCGGCGAGGATTCTGCCCCAGTAGATCGTCCAGTCGAAAGTGTTGAATTTTCCCGTGTAGTTAAACGAATAGAGAACAAACGACGCCAGGCAGAACACGTAGAAGTGCGTTGCCCGCGGCGCAGTCCAGCGCCGAAAGAGCACGTACAAACCGATGCAGAGGTAAACCAGCGCGATCAGCCGCAACCCCTGATCCTGGCTGCGGTCTGCTTCCGCCAGGTAGACGGAGGCATGGATGGGCACGCCGGATCTTTGTAAGCGGTAGTCGACCCGTCCCCAAACGCCTGTTACCGCCCATTGACGCGTCAGGAAAGAAATCCGCGGAGTCGGGACGTTATTCGCCGCAACCAGCAGATCACCGGCCTTGATCCCCGCGCGCTCGCCGGGCCCATTCTTCAGAACCCGTTGCGCGAGCATTCCACCGGGGGCTTCCACCCAGTTCACTTGGTCCGTTGGCTGGGAGTATGATCCCTCCTTGACAAAATTCAAGGAGGCAAGAATCGCAGCCGCCAGGGTGAACCCAGCAAGGAGAACCACTGCCACCCGGATTTGAAACGACTTCAACATCGCGTCGGTGCGAACGAAAGAAAAGGGGCTCCGGCAGAGGACAAGAGCACGCTGTGGACCAATGAGGGACCGCCGCAGCAGGCTTCCGGCTAAATTATCGCCCGTTTGCTGCCTAAGTATACCCTTGATTCAACGCGAGATACACTCCGCCCGAGCAGCCGGCCCCGGCGCTCCGTGATTCTCCTTGTTCCCCGTATGCCGTTTTCCACTACGCAGATATGGCAGGGCATATCGGGAAATCTTATTTTCGGTAACCCGTGCTTGGTTCCTAAAGCCATCTCCGGGCATCTTTAACTGTCCTATTGCGTTCCAATCGCATGTGAATAGAATGTTAATCTCGCCGATTCGGCTTATAGCAATGGAGGTCAGAGCTCACCATGGCGTTGGGGCGCTGGATGTTAGACGGTTTCGAGCATATCCGGACCGAGACGCGCTGGGTTCCCGTTGCCGGAGCTCAGATGCACTTCCTCAAGGCCGGTGAGGGACCTGATCTCATTCTTCTCCACGGCCTCCTTGGCACCGCCGCGTCGTGGGAGCCCACTCTTCCGAGCTTGGCCGAGTATTCGACGGTGTATGCCGTGGATGCCCTTGGCATCGGTGATTCTGAGCGGGTTCCGGGCATCGATGTCCATCTGGACGCTCAGGCCCGACGGGTCGCTGAGTTCATGGATGGGCTTGGCATTCGTTGCGCCGATTTTCTGGCTACTTCCTACGGTGGGGCTGTAGCCCTGACTCTGGCAGCAAACCATCCAGGCCGGGTCAGAAGCTTGGCGCTGCACGCGCCCGCCAATCCTTACTCCCGCATTTGCGATCCCCTGGTCAACTTCTATCTCACCGGTTTAGGAGCCTGGTTTGCCCATCACATTACCAGCTTGCCTGAGTCGATGCAGTCCCTTGCCCTGGGGCGGATGTATGGCGATCCCTCGCAGCTTCGAGACGGATCGCTCGCCAAATACATGAAGTCTCTGCGCGTTCCCGGTACTGTCGACTACGTCCTCGACATCCTGAGAGCCTGGTTCGGCGACATGGCGCAACTGCGCTCGACTTTGGAGCGGGTGAGCCAGTTTCCCGCACTTTTGCTCTGGGGAGACAAGGACCGTGCCGTGGCGCTGGACTCCTCCCGGGAACTGCAGCGCTGTTTCGAGCGCGTTGAATTCGCCTTATTGCCCGGCGCCGGGCATGTTCCCTTCGAAGAATGTCCCGAAGCTCTCGCCCGGCTGGTGAATTCCTTCCTTGGACGAACCCGGGGAACTGGTCCCCAGCTCGTCCGAAACCAGGCTTGCTTGGCCTAGCCGGTAACGGGGAAGAGGCAGCTTGTCACACGCAAAACATTTTCTTGTTTTGAGCCCCATTCGCTAGCTAAAACGCGCATACTTGGTCTAATAGCCAGTCAGAATTCGTCTATGGTTATGTGGGTCTGACAAGAGGTTGTGATGAGCAAACTACGGCGTACAAAGCTGATCCCGGCGGAATTGATGGTGGCCAGCGGCCTGCTGCTGACCCCCGCGATCTCCTTCACAGCATATGGGCAGAACAGCTCTCCGACCAGCCAGCCGAGTAGCACTCCGCCGACCAGCCAGCCCAGTAGTACGCCGCCGAGCAGTCAGCCCAGCAGCACACCCCCAGCGGACACTTCGAGTGCGGCATCCACTCCGGATGCCACAACTCCACCCACCGACCAGAAAATGCCGGGAGTAAAACCGGGCAGCATTGACGATGTGAATGCCGTAGGCACCCGCGACATCGGCGGCCGCGGGATGGGGAACTGGTACTCGACAGAAACCGAAATTCGCATGGGCAAGTCTTACGCCATGCAATTGGAAAAGAGCGTCAAGTTCGTCAATGATCCGGTCGTCAACGAGTATGTAAACCGGGTAGCGCAAAACCTGGTTAAGAATTCCGACGCCAAAGTTCCTTTCACCATCAAAGTCATTGACTCCGACGAAGTCAATGCCATGGCCCTTCCCGGCGGCTTCATGTATGTGAATAGCGGACTCATTCTGACCGCGGACGACGAAGCCGAGATGGCGGGTGTAATCGCACACGAGATTTCGCACGTCGCTGCGCATCACGCGGTGCGCGAGCAGACCCGCATGAACTACGCCCAGTTGGGCACGATCCCGCTGATCTTCCTGGGCGGCTGGACTGGCTACGGCATCTATGAAGCCGCCCAGATCGGAATTCCGATCACCTTCCTTCAGTTCTCACGCGGCTTCGAATCCCAGGCGGATTTTCTTGGCGTGCAATACATGTACCGCGCCGGCTACGATCCCCAGGCATTCGTAACCATTTTTGAGAAGCTCGAGAACCTCGAGAAGACCAAGCCCAACCTGATTTCGAAGGCGTTTTCCAGCCATCCGCAGACTCCCGATCGCATCGAGGCGACACAAAAGGAGATCGCGACCATCCTGCCTCCGCGTGCCGAATATGTTGTGACCACCTCGGAGTTCGATGACGTTAAGGCGCGCCTGGCTCGCATTGAAAACAAGCGCAAACTGAATGACGGTGGCAAGAGCAACGCGCCCACTCTGCGCCGTGCAAGCGGCGGCTCCAACAACGACCCCAACAACCCCGACTCCTCGCAGCAGGGCAACGACCGTCCGACCCTGCAACGCCGCGACGACAACTAGCCGGCCCTCCTCATAGCGCAAAGGCCACCCATATTGGGTGGCCTTTTAGTTTTTGCCTACCGCTCATGTCAGGGCGCGACTAACCCCGCATTCGGCTTGAACTGTCCAGGAAAATCAACACTGCCGGCAATGAGATCTCTATCTCAAAGAATGATGGGTGCCCCATTCAAGCCCGGCTTTTGGCTTGAGTGGGATTCCGCGACGGTTCGTCGCTCACGAGGCTATTCTCAAACCGAAACCTCAACTGCACCGCTCAGCAGCCCTTCTTGCACTTGGCCAGAATCGCCGCCTCCAAACGCTCGCGCAATGCCGGCGGCAATTCGTAAATCTCATGGTTGCGATAAATCTGGATCGTCTTTTGCGTGGTCCGCATCGTGATCACGCAGTGCTCGCATCCCTCGAGATGGGCCTGTAGTTCGCCGACCAGTCCAGTAGGCACCTGGTTGTCCAGAAAATCACCGAGTTGTGCCAAAAACTCTGAGCAGTTCATCGAGTCCCATCCTCATTCTTGCGGAAGTACCGGCTCAGTCGCTCACGCAACTGCAGCCGCGCGCGCAGCAAGCGTGACTTAACGGCGGGCACGCTTAGCCCGAGTGTCTCGGCGGTCTCTTCCGTCGATAGTCCTTCCACATCGCGCAAAACAAATACCACGCGGAATCCCGGTGGTAGACCTTGAATCGTCTTGCGCAAAATCTCTGCCAGCTCCGACTGCCCGTATAGCGCCTCGGGGTTGGGCCTCCACTCGGCCAGATCGCGAGGCATAGACCCTTCTTCGGTCTCTACATCCTCGTCGATCGATACCATCCGGCCGGTGCGCCGCTTACGCAGCCGCATCAGCGACTCGTTCACCGCGATCCGCACCAGCCAGGTATAAAACTTCGAATTCCCCTGAAATTGATCCAGCTTCTCGAATGCCTTGAGAAACGCATCCTGCACCACATCTTCCGCATCCTCGCGGTTCTGCGTGATGTGCTGCGCGATCCGGAATACCTGCCGGTCATACTGCTTTACGAGCTTTTCGAAGGCCTGTACGTCACCTTCGCGTGCCCGATTCACCAGCGCTATATCAGGGTGAACCTCTTCGGTCCCCGGTGCTTGTTGGATGATAGGCATGTCAGACGGGTTCAGAAATTCGACCTCTCCAGGCCTTTCTCCCCCTGGTGCGTTCTGCCGGGCCAGCAAGGAGAAGGGACATCAATGGCGCGCAACAAATGGTCCGTAGGCGCTGCGTGTCTCCCTCATACTAAATGGGCATGGCGGCAAGCGGCAAAATGCGTAATCTGCGAATTAGGCAGCATTCTGTGGCTGCGGAAACCGAAAAAGGCGCGGCTTCTTATCGGGCCTCGGCTTCAGTCGGGCCGTCCAGGGCAAGAGGAAATGCGCTTCAGCCCTGCCCATCCGGCAGTTCTGCAGGTACTGCAAACGCTCCAATTTCAGCCGTCTCAGCCGGCGCTCCCGATGTGGGCTGGTAGCGGTATTTGATCGGGTTCCGGCCGGCTCCCCAGAGCATGAAAGCCCGCCCGCAACCAAATTTTCCGCTTAGAGTCTTATTAGGTGTCAACCGCTGCGGGCAGGGAAGTGAACGAGTTGGCGGAAGCAATCGATCGAGTTGCGGCAGTACGAACTCTTTTGTCTTGGGCATTGTTGCTCGTGGTGAGCGGATCCGCCGGTGCGTCCACCACCACGACGACGCCGTCCAGGCACGCCCCGGCAACTCCCCATCACGTCGTTCACAGCACTGCTCATAAGAAGTCGGCCAAAGGTCGTATTCGTCACGTCAAAACCCGGCGCAAGCCGCGCAGCGCCAGGAGCATTGCCCGGAGCCGTAAATTGCAGCGGGCATTTGTAGCCTCATCGCAGTTGCGGCCCATGGCGCAGGAGTTGGCTACCATGCGCTCGCCCGCGGCCTATGCCGGCGTGACCGCCTACGCGAAAGCTCATACTGGGGAAGCAGCCTCCGCTGCGTACCTCGCTCTGGGCCATGCCTATCTGCTCGACCGCCGCTATCCCGAGGCCGCCGCGAGCTTCCAGAAAGCCAACGTCACCGGCAAGACCATGGACGACTACGCCGATTTCCTGGCCGCCCAGGCCTATATGGAAGCGGGTAAGCTTCCCGAGGCCGAGGCTCTGTTGACGGGCTTTGCTGCCAAGTATCCCGAGAGCATCTTCGTTCCCCGTCTGCCGGTGATGATCGCCAACCTCTCCCTGCAGCAGAACGACCCGCAGACCGCGCTGCGTGTGCTTCACCAGCATGCGCAGGATCCCATCGCCGGTCATGCGGATTTCCAATTGGCCCTGGCCAGGGCCAACCAGATGACAGGAAGCGTAGAAGAAGCGTCCCGTCTCTATCGCCACATCTATCTCGGCTTCCCACTGAGCGATGAGGGCCAGCAAGCGAAAGCTCAACTGGCCGTTGTTGGGGCCACGCCCCCCCTCACCATCGCCGAGCGCAGGACCCACGCGGACGCTCTGTACAAGGGCGGTAAGTTCGGTGAAGCCGGCGAGGAATATCGCGCCTTGGCAAACGACTCCCAATTAGACGCCCAGGAAAAGAACTCCCTGCTGGTGGCCGCCGCCTCGTGCGACCTGAAGACCAGGCATCTGACAAAGCAGGAACTGGAGGCCTTGCCCGATACCCAGGATGAAAGCGGCGCCCGGCGCATGTATCTGGCTGTCGAATTGGCGCGCAATAAGGACGACAGCGACACCCAAAAGTCTCTGGTCACCCAGATGGAGCAGCGCTTTCCCGAAAGCCCCTGGTTAGCGGAAGCCCTCTACACCTCGGGAAACATGTATCTGTTGAGCAAGGATTATCCGCAAGCGATCACTTACTACAGTGACTTGGCCAATCGCTTTCCCAACCACCGCTATGCGCCCAGCAGCCACTGGAAGGCAGCCTGGCTGAACTACCGTCTTGGCAACTATTCCGAAGCTGCCGTGCTGTTCGATAAGCAAATCGCGCTGTATCCCGGTGGCAAGGAGATTCCCGCCGCCCTATATTGGCGCGGCCGTCTTTATGCCGATCAGGAGCACCAGCCGGCGATGGCTGCGGCCTACTACCAGACCGTCTCCCGTGTATTCGAGCACTACTACTACGCCCAGATAGCCCGGGAGCGCCTGGCCGAACTCGGCCAGGTGAGCCCTGCCGAAGTGGCCATGCTGAGCAACATCCGCCCCGAAGAGATCCCCGCTTTAACCGACGATGTGCCCGAAGATGACGAGCACGTGATCAAGGCCCGCCTTCTGGCGAACGCCGGCTTGAACGAATACATCCCCGCGGAAATCCAGGCTGCCGAGGGCAGCGAGCAGTGGGGGGCGTTCGCCGAGGCGGAAATCTACTCCTCGGACGGGGAAATCTTCCGCGCCATGCGCGTGCTGAAGCACGCTTTGCCCTTCTATACTTCGGCTCCCATTGACACCATCCCGTTGAGCTACTGGAAAATCCTCTTCCCCCAGCAGTACTGGAGCGCGATTGAGGAGCAGTCGGCTAAGAATGGTCTCGATCCGTACGTGGTGGCCTCGCTCATCCGCCAGGAGTCGGAGTTCAATCCAGGCGCCATCAGTCCCGCCAATGCTTTCGGACTGATGCAGCTATTGCCCTCCGTTGGCCGTTCGATGGCCAGGGAAGAGGGCATCCGCCACTTCAATGAAGTGGAGCTCCTCAATCCAGAGACCAACATCCGTCTGGGCACCCGGTATCTCAAGCAGACCCTGGACAAGTTCGACGGCCAGGAGCCGTACGCGTTTGCTGCTTACAATGCCGGCGATAACCGCGTAACGGATTGGCAGTCCATTGGCAAATATCACGGCATGGACGAGTTCGTGGAGTCGATTCCCTTCACCGAAACCCGGGAATATGTGCAGGCGATTCTGCGTAACGAATCGATTTACCGCGAGCTGCATGCCGCCAAGCCGCCGGCTCCATCGAGCGCCATTGCGCAGCAAAAGCCGATGGCCGTGAAACAGCAGTAGCGATGTATGCATCTTTGGTGCATAGCGAAAAGGAATTGAACTGAGCGAACGAATCGTGCATTGACGAAAACTGGACTCGCAGAAAGAATGAGGTCAATGTTCGGCTGGCTTAATTCAGTTCGAAGACTTCACCTGGGTAGGTGACTAGGCCAATGGGTAAGTATCCGCAGAACAGGTTTCGCAGGTTAGTGCTTGTGGGCCCCAGTGGAAACAAGAGACAGCCGTTCTCCTCCGCACCGCGCTGGTGGGGCAAGCCCCCCCTCAATCACGAAAAGCCGGCAACGCGCCCGACTCGAGAGCAATTCAAGGCCCTGCGCATGGCTGTGATGCCCACTCTTTCGCGCGGCATGTGGCTGGAAGCGATGTCTTCCGTCGTCAAATTCGTGCGCAGCTATTTCGTCGCCCCGAGGCGGCAGCGCACCGCGGTGGTTTTGGCGTTTCGCCGTCCGTGGGAGAAAGATGCTTTTGTAACCAAGAAGGCCAGCAGCAGCGTCTGTTGGAGTAATGATCAGGCGTCTCAGGAGGGAGGCAGAGGCTAGCAAAGAAAATATCTGCGCGAAGAACAGTCTTGCGCGCAAACAAGTGTGTTGGAGCAAGACAACAGGATCGCAAGGAGGAACTTGAGCATGTTGACGGATCTTGAATTGCTTGAAGAGTGGATTCCGGAGCAAATGGAGCCTGGAACCTTGTTTGTGCTGGAGAATGCGGCAGCGATGGGTGAGGCCCATAACCCCTATGTTGCCGTTCTCGCGTGTCCTGATTGCGGTGCCTTAGGTTTGATCACCAAAGCCCAG
>DATJNV010000094.1:0-15592 GCA_035507705.1 Acidobacteriaceae bacterium | reverse complement strand
GTCCGGGAGAGTGGATCATGAGCACCGGACGGGGATCGAATTTTCCCCTGCTCGCGACCTCGTCCTCCTTAGTCCAGGAGCCGGTGGAGCGCCACATGGGTACGCGCCAGGAGTGGTCGGAACAGACGATCACCGTCGTCGTGGCTGCCAAGGAGGTTGCATTCAAGGTCTGCATTAAATCTTTCAGCAATTGATCAGCAAGCGACAGATTATCGATATAAGAGCCGAAGGAGCCCGCATGCGAGCGGTTGTAAACCCCGGGGGGATGGGGCACGGGTAGATGAATGAATGCAAATTCGATGCTCTGGTCCCGGATCAGTGCTTCCGCTTGCGGCATGATGGATGCCACATCCTGCGCGTGCTTTTCCTGGGCGAGACCTGGTTCATGGTTCAGCCCTCGCCACAGCCCAACCAGCGGCGCCATTGCATTCTGCCAGACGGGCTGATCAGGAAGGGCGCCATCGGATTGTCCATCACCCATTCGCCAGAAACAGTAATTGAGAGTTCCGGCAAGAATGCGGCAATACGGGTTGTACCAACCAACGACGCCTGTGGTCCAGCCGAGGCGCTGTGCGTCAAAAAAGATCGTCGCCCTGGAATCAAAGGGCTGCCAGTGTTGCGTACCGGCCAGCTTGACGGAAGGCTCTCCGTCCAGGTTGCTGCGGATATTCTCGACCCGCCGGCCTAGAAAAAATGAGGGAATCACGCGGTCCGTGTAGTAGCCCGCGGGCCTGAGATCGCTGAAGACCAGGCTTTGGCGCCGAAACCTGTCAAACGCCGGCAGTGCCAAGCCGGGAAAGCGATGGTCAAACGTCTGATCGTAGGAGAGCTCGTCGAAGAGGATCCATACGATTCGCTCTTTATGGGCCAATGGAATGCGATTGGAGATTCGAGCTTCGTGCATCAGCGGTACATGCGCGTCGATCGGCTGCGCTCTCAGCGCCTGATAGAAAAGCTCAGGAATCATCCACACCAGGCTGCAGCCACCGAGCAGCAGCAGCGAGGTCATCAGGCGGACGCCCTGACGATACGCGAACGGCCGTGCCCAGCGCAGGAGCAACGCCGCGAAGAGGACTACCCAATACACAGTGTTCGGACTCAGGTGAGGAATCGGCGCGCGGCGCATCGCGGCCAACGCTGTCACCAGGGACGAGGCTAAAGTAGCAGCCACGAAGGCCCACACAGCCGTTCGCACTCCGGTCTCGCTCTTTTTCAGGTAATGGAATAGCAGTGCTGCCAGCAAGGTGAAGACGCCAAGGTCAATCAGGACGCCCCAGATCACGTTGCCCATGGGCAAAAAGCTGTGATAGATCACCGGATGGTAGCTGGACAGATGAGGCCAGATCCGGAGGACCAGGATGACGATGGCTGTCCCAAAGCCCTGAATGAATGTCTTGAGATTCATCTCCTCTCGAACAAAAAGAGCACGCGGCCGTTGTTGAGTTCCTCACGGTTGACGAGAGTGAAATGGCGTGTGAATTGTTCGAGGAACAGCGCCTCGTCAAGATGCCCGTAGAGTTCGTCCCGGCCGCGGCAAAGGTCGATATATCGGGGATCTGTTTTGGGAACCCACTCCACGATGCTCCAACGGCGGGTGAGTGACCAGAGCAAGGCGGCCACGTCCGCCATGGGAATCTGATCAGCCAGCAACAAATGGTGCAGAATACCCAGCATCAGGACACAATCAAAACGCTGATAGGCGCGGTCCAGCAAGGGGAGATATTCGGCATTGCGCCATCCCACCGCCGGCGTGGGGCGGGCCACATCGGCAACCACTGGAAGGATGGAGAGACCCGATGCCTTGGCCTCAGCCCAATTGCAGCCGGAAGAGGCAACATCGGTGTCCCAGCCCACGACCCGGGCACCAGCTCCGGCGGCTATGCGCGAATACTGCCCGGTGTTGCTGCCAATATCGAGGACCGATTCAGGACGGAGCGATTGCAGGACACGCTCGACGAATTCCTGCTTTTGCCGCCGTTCGGCCTCCGAGTAGTGGTCGGCCAGATGGTATTCCGTCCAACGCGAATGGCGCCTTCGGGCTTCAAGGCTGTGCAGATTTTTACGGCACCGCCTGAGATTTCGCTCCAGCACAGCCGTGGCGATCTCCGGCTGCTGTTGTAGTTTTGGCGGTGCTCCAGCACCGCGCCTGCGGCTCTCAAAGAGGAATGGCAGCGTGACCAAGGAACGAAGTGGTCCCTTCCAGCGCGCGGAAGCCGAAAAATATGGCCGCAAATCAGCCGGCTCGTAACCATCCCGCCGATGCAGCGTTGCAGATAAAGGCCAGCCCAGGTATTTGTGGGCCGCCAGAGGCAAAAGAAAAGTGCGGGCAAATTGCCCATATGCAAGCCACAAGGGGCTCCGGGGATCGCGGCGCTCGACCGAGAGCACATCCACGAAAACCGGCCGCGTGCCCTCGAAAAGGACGTTGAGTGGGGTGGCGTCCTTGAGAATCCAGCCTTCGCGCAATAACTGGCCGCAAAACTCCAGAGTCAGTTCGCCTGCAGCGACCCACTGCGCAGGCGTCCACTCCCAAGGATAGGACGGAAAAAATACTCGCGGATGCTGTAATAGAAGAGGTTTGTCCTCTTCGGCAGAGACTACCTCGCTGGCTACGAGGTGCCCCTGGCGAATCCACCGGCGCGCCAGATCGGACTCGAGAAAACGTAGAGACTCAGGCGCGTAACGGGGATTCACCGTTCGCAGAACATGGTCACCTTGGATACGAAGGGAGCCGGCAGGATCCCGAAACGTCGCAACAGCCTGCGACGTGCCTGGAGTCAAGGCTGATTCTCCACAATCTCAGATTGGGAGGAAGCTGCCGGGGATCTGCGCAAGGAAAGGAGCATCCGCTTTACGCGATGGCGCAGATAATAGATCGCACCGGCGCACATGGAACCGGCAACCTGCAGAAAAACAAAGCCTGAACCAGGATCGACGTAGGCCTGAGCGGGCCGTTCGAACGCGGCGAGCAAGGTCGCCACCTGCGCAACACCCAATAAGAAGAGACAGCACCGCAGGGCGCGGGGGGAGAGAGACAATCTGATCACGAAGCTCCTCAGAGGCGCAGAGTACGTACACTTTGAAACGTTAGACTGCCAGGAAAAGTTGCGATGCGGTAACGCTTTTGTCACATTATATTCAACAACCCCTTTGGACAGACGACAAACGTCAAACCGGGGATTACGCAAATTTGCGTCACGATCACAAAATCGCTTCAGAGGACCAACTAAAAGGAATCCGTTTCGGCCTAAGAGGTGCAGGGGCGTAGAATTTGCATTTTCAGAGTTCTCAGCCATGCCAGACGGCGCGGTCGGAGCAGTCGCGGAGCGCTTTCCACGATGTTCTTTGACTTGCTCATCGGACTTTTACGGTTGGGAGTTTAGGGAATAGCCGGCGCTTCTTCGAATCGCACCCCGAACTTGTGCAGCGAGTTCAGCGGCGACAGGAAGCTCCCAAACGTAGGAGAGCAAAAGAATTTGGCAACTACCTCCGAAAAGCCGGTGGTCGCACTTACTCTCGGCGATCCCGCCGGAATCGGTTCCGAGCTGATCGCCAAATTGTTGGCCCGCCGCGACGTCCTCGACCATGCCAAGGTGGTTCTCGTCGGAGACCGGTGGCTTTGGGAAGAAGGCCAGGCGATCGCCGGCTTGCAAGTCGCCACCCGTGCAATCGGGAGCTTCGACCAGGTTCGGTCGATATCCTGCACTTCGCCTCTGTTTCTCCCTGTGGAAAGCGTTCGCGCCGGTGAAGTTCTTCGCTCCCGAGTGTCAGCAGCGGGTGGCGCCTCCGTGCTCAAGGTTTTAAAACTTTGCCTCGATGCCGCTTCGGCTGGCCCGATAGACGCGATTTGCTTCGCTCCGTTGAACAAACAGTCGATGAAGATGGCGGGCCTGCAGTTTGCCGATGAGCTGCACTTCTTTGCCGATCAGCTTAAAGTCACTTCTTATTTGTGTGAATTCAATACCCTCGGGAACCTCTGGACTTCGCGCATTACGTCCCATGTGCCATTCAAGGACATTGCTGGTTACCTGAGCAAAGAGCGCATTCTGGACGCGGTCAAGCTACTGCACGATGCCCTGCGGTCGGCGGGCTTTGAATATCCACGCGTGGCCGTGGCTGCCCTCAATCCACATGGCGGTGAGGGCGGCGCCTACGGGCGGGAAGAGATCGACATCATCGCGCCTGCAGTGAGAGACGCCCAGGCACAGGGATTCGCAATTGCCGGGCCGTTCCCGGCCGACACAATCTTCTTGAAGGCTCGGGACGGACAATACGATGGCATAGTCACCATGTATCACGACCAGGGGCAGATCGCGCTCAAACTCCTGGGATTTGACCGTGGAGTGACCATCCAGGGTGGTTTGCCCATCCCGATTACCACCCCGGCGCACGGGACAGCCTTCGACATCGCAGGCCAGAACAAGGCGAACGTGGAAGCGACTGTACAGGCCTTTCTGATCGCCTCTCGCATGGGAGCTTCCAGGCGCTCCAGAGTTTCAGCAGTGTAGACTCTCTACAAGCTTAGGTGTAGAGTGTCTACACTGTGACTGCGGAACCTGTTCCCTATCAAAACCGGATTGAGCTGCTGCAGGGAACGCTGGATATGCTGATCCTGCAGACCCTGCAATGGGGCGCGCAGCATGGGTTTGGGATAGCGCAGGCGCTTCGCCTGCAGTCGGGCGAGGTACTGCAGGTGGAGACGGGTTCGCTGTATCCCGCATTGCACCGCATGGAGCGCCAGGGGTGGATCGCCTCTAAATGGGGACGCACCGACCAGAACCAACGCGCCAAATACTACCGCATCACGGCAGAGGGCAAAAAGCAGCTTGCCCGTGATCGTTCCAAATGGGAGACGATGGTAGCCGCCATCGGCAACATCCTGTCTCCAACGCCAGAGGGCTGAGGGACACGATGCGCATATGGAGCCGTTTTCTTCGCCCTGAACGCGCCAAGGCAGATCTGGATGCGGAAATCGAGTCGCACCTGGCGCTGGCCGCGGCAGCGAAACAGGACTGTGGCACGCCTGCGGACGAAGCACGGCGCGCGGCGGAACGGGAGTTTGGCAACCAGGCGCTGGTAAAGGATGTAGTGCGACGGATGTGGGGATGGGTTTGGCTGGAATCCCTGCAGCGAGACGTGGTCTATGCGCTCCGCCAGCTGAGAAGATCGCGTGGGTTTTCCATCACCGTGATCGCGACCCTGGCCTTCGGTATCAGTGCGGCAACGGGCATGTTTACCGTAGTCGATCATGTCCTGCTCAGGCCGCTGCCTTTTCCGCATCCGGAACGGCTCGTGATCATTCGCGAGGCCAGCCTCCACGGGCCGCGAGACATTACTGGCCACGGCGCGATTTACCTTGATTTGCAAGCCTGGCGGGAGCGCAACTCTACATTCGAACAAATTGCGTACTATTCAGAAAATGGTCCGGGAGGCGGGCGATTCAACTTCCTTGAAGGTAAGGGGGGATCGGTCTCGGTCCGTCTCGCTGCCGTCAGCCCAAATTTCTTCTCGACTCTGAGCGTTCTCCCAGGCTTAGGCCATGGATTCGAGCCGAACCCGGATCCGCAAAGTGACGGGAAGAACACAAATACACTCGTGTTGAGCGACTCCGCGTGGCGGCAGATATACGGCAACGATCCGGAGATCCTGGGCAAGAAGGTTCTGCTCAACGGTAAGAGTTATGCCGTCGTTGGCGTGATGCCGAGAGGATTTACATTCGGAGACCGATCCGACCGGCCCGAAGTCTGGACGGCTCTGCAACTGGATGATGCAGATAAGATACGAAATGGCCCAGCACGAGAATACGAAGTTGTGGGCCGATTGAAGCCCGGGGTCAAGGCGGCCACAGCGGAAGCCGATCTGAAAACGCTGCAAACCCAGCTGGCTAAAGAGTACACGGATCCGGATACGCGGGAACGAAACGCCACCGTCACTCTCCGTAAATACCTCGACTGGATTACAAACGCAGATCTTAAAAACGCGCTGCTTGCGTTGCTGGCAGCGGCCGGCGTTCTTTGGCTCATTGCTTGTGTGAATGTGACCAATCTTTTCCTGGTCCGCGCCGCCGGCCGGCAGCGTGAGATTGCCGTGCGCGGCGCGTTGGGCGCCAGCCGCGCACGGATTATTCAGCAGCTCATCGCCGAGGCCCTGGTTCTTAGCAGCGCATCCTCGCTACTGGGAACTCTTCTCGCGTTTGCAGCCATCAAGCTCTTTGAGAAGCAAATCCCTGCCCACCTTCCCATCTACATATCGGGAAGCACGAATGGAACGATCCTGCTGTTCCTGGTTGCCCTCACGCTGCTCTCAACAATGTTCTCATCCGTGTGGCCGTCTCTCCTCGCCGTGCACAGGCCGATCGAGCCCGCACTGAGACAGGGAAGCCAGCAGAGTGGACGGAGCCGCAGTCAACACCGCATTGGAAGTTCACTCATAGTTGCGGAAATTGCGATGTCGCTTACTTTGCTTGCGGCCTGCGGACTCCTTCTGCGCACCATCTATGCCCTGCGTCATGTGCCGCTCGGATTTCGCACAGATCATATTGTCGTCGCCAACCTCACCATCCCTACTTTTCGTTTCGCCAATCGGAACCTGACCAGTGAGTTGTACCTGCCTTTGCTTGAAAGAGTTCAACACCTGCCTGGGGTACAGGCTGCGACCCTCATGACCGAAGTTCCGCTCGGCCAGACCTTCAACATGAGGCTGACCTTGCAAGGTAAGAACTTCGGTGGCAACCGCAGGCAGGACGGCCTTATCTCGTCTAATTTCAGGGCTGTCGGCCCGGAAGCTCAGCGCGTGTTTGGGCTGAATATGTTGGCCGGCCGATACTTCAACGAACAAGATACGGCTGGATCGCAGCCAGTTGCTGTGGTCAATCGCGCCTTTGCCAGGCTCTACGCTCCTGATCCTCAAAATCTGCGATCTGTCCTGGATATGCACCTGCTGAACATGCGTGGGAACCAGCCCACCATTGTCGTGGGCGTGCTGGACGACGCGCGGCAGAGTTCCATCACGCAATCGGAACCAGAAACCGAAGTGAGCATTCCGCAAGTAACGCCGGACACCACCTCATACCTTGCTATCGAGGGCAGTGCGATGGACCTCGCCGTCCGAACCGACAGACCGGCTGCGACGCTTACGCCGGAGATACGCTCGCTGCTCCGCCAAGCTAGTCCTGAACTCGCAAATGCAGTGTTTACCACCATGGACCAGATCGTCGCAGAGTCCTATGGGAGTCAGACGCTGGCAGCCCATCTGCTCGAGTTCTTTGGAGGAACAGCACTACTGCTCTGCGTTTCGGGACTCTACAGTTTGCTGGCATACGTTGTGACCCAGCGTACCCGTGAGATAGCTCTGCGCGTTGCAGTAGGTGCACAGCGCGGACAAGTGCTATGGCTCATCTTGCGCCAGGCGGGTGTCCTGGTGGTTGCCGGCGTACTGATCGGCACGATCGTTGCCGCGGCCTCCGGCAGGCTTGTACAGGGCTTTCTTTATGGAGTCGCTGACCGCGATTTCCTGACATTGGTAATCGTTGCCTTACTGTTGCTTGTCAGCGGAGCATTGGCGAGTTATCTCCCTGCTCGCAGAGCCGCGAACGTCAACCCGGTGGACGCCCTTCGAGCAGAGTGATCCATGCAAAGACGCACGCGCACGGCATGGATCGCAGCGCTGGCAGCCTTATTCACGGCCGCCATAGGCTGCGCACCGAAGAAGAGCACGGACGTTTATCAGCTAAGACAAATTCAATCACAGTACTTTCTGCTGCCACCAAACACCTCGGCTTCGCAGGAAAAGTATCAGACGCTTTCCATTCCTGTCACCGAGGCAGGAAACGGCCGCGAGACCGGCGACGCGAAAGACTGCTCAGTCAAAGGTGACTGGTTCTCCTTCTACCGTGTGCCTGGAAATAAGTTCTGGACTGTGCAGATACCTACGGCAGCGGCCTGGGAACAAAGCGGCGGTACAGTCGATATGAAAGATGAATGGCAAGGCTTCGAAGCGGCTCTCTATGGCCTGCAGCAGCGACACTGCTTTGCATCGTTGGACGAATATTTTCAGGTCAAACAAAGAATCGCCGCAAGCCTGCCCGCACCCGCCGACGAAACGCTGTTCTATCGCTACGGTTACGGACCCGGGGGATACGTCGACCTGGCGCCTGATATGCAAGTGCGTATCGAACGCGATTTCTACCGCTCAAACCATGGGGAACAGACGCGTCCCGAAGATTATCGAGGGACTACGATCACTACCTACGCTGTGACGGCCAGCGGTGAGGAGGAAGTGAAGCTCGCCCTCCTCGGCGTCGAGAAAAAGTCCCCAGGGGGTAATGCGCTCGATGCAACCAGTCTCGACACGAAGCTCGCCAGTCAGTTCTCCGCGTCGTCTCGCCTTCGCCTCTTTCTGCAGGGTCTTGTCGTCTCCGGCAACGCGAAAACTCCCGCAATCCTGATTGGAGCATTGAGGCAGAACGATCTCAGTGCTGTCACCACCGCAATCGAAACGAACCCACAGATTGCCTGCGCGGACCTGATCCGCTGGAGAGTGACCTGCGTCCTCTTCCGTGGTCCGGTAACCGTAAGCCCCATGCTGCACGTTACCGTCAACGGAGCTTCGTCTTACATACCCGTCGGATCCAAACTGTGGATTGTTCTTCCTTACGCAACGGGGGACAAAGAAGCGAAGCTGCTACGAACGGTTCGCTTGCAACGGCTGTTCCGAGGCAAGGTGACGCAAGTGTTGTTCGCTCGCAACCAGGAGGAGGTCTCGCAGTTGCTTCTTATTGGGGGCGATCGGATCTCCTGGTCCAGGAGTGTGGCCGCTAACAGATAGTTTGCGCGCTCGTGCAGGAAAATTCCTGTCCTGAGCGGAAGCTGCGATTGCAAGAGACACATGCGGTTCTCGCGCGAAGCAGGCATGTGCCGTCCCCTTAAAGGGAAACTTGGGTTCTGTTGGTTACTTTTCCCGGCACTGCCGGGCTCTGGATTGTCCCGTCCCTGCGGGGACTGGTTTGCGAAAAGCGATAACCTATAGCTTGAGGTTTACCACTTGCTTTCCGCGCTGCCCTCCAAAGACCGGCAGTTGATCCAGATCATCGATGTGGCGCTGGCCGATACGGCTCGTCGCAGCGGCAGTTGGCTGGTGTGCAAGCCGGGCTGCACGCAGTGTTGCGTGGGCGTTTTCCCGATTCATCAGCTGGACGCGGCCCGGCTTCAGCTCGGTCTGGCGCAGCTTGCAGAGAGCGACCCCGCACGGGCACGCTCGGTGCGCGAACGGGCGCGCCAATCCGTCGAGCGTCTGGCCGAAGGCTTTCCGGGAGATCCGGTGAGCGGGTTGCTGGATGACTCCGAAGAGGCGGAAGCGAGCTTTGAAGACTTCGCCAATGATGAGCCCTGTCCCGCGCTCGATCCCATTACCGGACTTTGCGATCTCTACGAGTCGCGGCCCATGACCTGCCGCGTCTTTGGGCCTCCGGTGCGCGCCGAGCAGGGCCTGGGCGTGTGCGAACTTTGCTATCACGGCGCTTCCGAGGAGCAGATCGCTGCTTGCGAAATGGTCCCGGATCCGGAGGATCTGGAGAGCAGGGTTCTGGCCGAGGTGGAGGAAGCTTCGCGGCGGCGTGGACGCACATTGGTGGCCTTCGCCCTGGCCACTCTTGAACATTCGGACACCCCGGCCCGGTAGAATCAGAGGGACGACTTTTCGGAAAGTAGAAACGATGCCCGCTAAACCTCTCACTGCCCTCAGTACCGCCCTCGGCACGGCCGCCGCCAACGCCGGCCTGACTGTCCTCTCGACTGAAGAAGGAACCGACTTCCACGAGCGGCCCACCGCCGTTTTCCGCATTGGCCTTTCTCCCGACGCCCCCGCGGAGCGCACGCTGCGGTTGGAGTTAAGCGAGGACTTCGACTTTAACCGTCCAGAGCTTCTGCCGGAGATGACGGCTCACTTGCGCGACGAAGCACAGCGGCTCCGTAATCCGCGGCCAGACGCCTACGTAACCATCGCAGGTATGCCGATCGCGTTTGCAGGTTTCCGCTGGCCTTTCCATCGTTCTGTGTCCGGTGCGGATACATATATTGTTCACGGCGCGGTCAACATTGCGGACGGCACCGACTCACCTCTGCACGCGAAGATTTCCGCCAGCATGACGGTGACCTTCGCGGAGATTGTCCCCGCTCCCGAACAGCCCTATGCCGAAACATTTATCTACAACGCGATCCGCAAGACATTGGATCGGGGTCAGCTGGAGCTGCTGAAAAGCGGCAACCGCCAGCCTGTCCCTGTGACCACCCGCTATTACAGCCGCTGGCAAAAGAAATTTTTCTTCACCGACACCGACGATCAAAGCCGGCAGGATTTTCTGCTGTTGAAAGTGTTCTGGCTGTCCGGCGTGCTGGGTAATTCGCAACCAGTCTGGATCGGTGACCCTCGAGACGCACAATACCTGAACACGACTCCGGAGGCATTGATCGGAATGGCAGCGGAGCTGGCCGCCAAGGGCCTCATCACGCTGAGCCCGGAGAAGGATTTCGCCGCAGCGACCCCGGCCCTTGTGGCCCGCGAACCTGAGTTCCGCGCCCGGATGCAGGAGGCCTTTGCGCTCACCAAGCCAACCTTCAACGAGGAAATGCGCGCCGGGCACACCAATATGTAACTCCCAGCCGGCAGCCGCGTCTCATGGGCAGCCGGGGGATCTTATGTACAAGCAACTCAGAGTCATCGCCGCAGGAGTCGCCATGGCTCTAACGGGAACCAGCGCCATAGCGCAAAAGGCCGTACTGGTGGAGCTTTTCACCTCTGAAGGCTGCTCCAGCTGTCCGCCGGCAGATGCCTTGCTGAGACAGGTGAATGGAACCCATACCAATGGCGGCCTGCTGATCGTCGGCATCAGCGAGCACGTCACTTACTGGAATTCATTGGGATGGCAGGACCCGTTCTCATCCTCGCTCTATACGGAACGGCAAAACACCTATGGCGAGCGGTTTCACCTGGATGGCGTGTATACGCCTCAGATGGTAATCAACGGAGCGGAGCAAATTGTCGGCAGCGACCGGGCAGGACTGGCCCGAGCGGTGAAGATCGAGGAAGAACAGCAGTCACAATTTTCTCTGAGGATCATCTCCTTGAATGTCACGCAGGGCATGTTGACGGTTCATTTCGCCGCCAGCGGTAACCTGCCGCCTCGCGGAGCTGATTTGTTTGCTGTGCTTGCCGACGATGCCGATCGATCCAACGTGTTGCGGGGAGAAAATTCAGGCCGCGACCTGGTGCATGTCTCTGTTGCCAGATCCATCTCGCGTGTGGCCAAACTGCAGACCACCGGCGAGCGGACAGCGCAGATTCCGATTCCCGCTTCCATTCAGAATACGCAGGCACATCACCTGATCCTCTTTGCGCAGATCCCCGGTAACGGACGTGTGTTGGGAACCGATACGAAACCGCTGTAGAGAGCTTCGTTGAATGGCGAATGAGTTGCGGGATGAGTCAAGCATGATCGCGTCCATCGTTGCCGGCGATGCGCAGCTGTTTCATGAACTGATTCGTCCTTACGAACGCAGGGTTTACGCCATGGCGCTATCTTTCCTGCGCAACGATGCGGACGCGGAGGATGCCGCGCAGGAAACCTTTCTCAAGGCATTCCGCAATCTGGCCAGCTTTCGCGGCGACGCAAAATTCGGCACCTGGCTGGTAAGCATCGCGCTGAACGAAGCCAGAAGCCGCATTCGCCACCGCGATCTCCTCAGGATGCAATCGCTCGATGCTCCTGATGACGAGCAGGGACAGGCTTTGCCAGCGCTTCTGCGGGATTGGAAGGAGATTCCGTCGGAGACCCTGGAACGCAAAGAGGTGAGGGCTCTTCTGCAGAAGGCCGTCACTTCCCTGCCCCTGATCTATCGCGAGGTCTTTCAGCTGCGGGACGTCGAGCAACTGAGCGTTCAGGAAGCTGCCGAGGCGTTGGGAATCACGGTATCCTCAGTGAAAGTTCGCCTGCATCGGGCGCGCATGATGTTACAACGGGCACTGGCGCCGGAATTGAAGCAGCTGGCTCCGAAGCGGAGGAGGTGGGCGTGGTCATAGAGTGCAAACACGTTTGGGCGCACATCTCCGGCTACCTGGACCAGAACCTTCCCCCCGATATTCTGGAGCAGGTGGAGAAGCACCTGGAGCACTGCGAGATCTGTTCAGCCATTCTGGACTCTACCCGGAACATTCTGATCCTCACTGCTGACGAACGCGTATTCGAGCTGCCCCTCGGCTTCAGCGAGCGCCTGCACGCGCGTCTCGAGGAAGAGATCCGCGGCCTTACGCATTGAACAGGCAGCAGCTGACGTTCGATGGATCCGGCCAGCCTCTGAACATCCCGACGAATGTCACCTACAATGCGTCTCAGAGCCTGTTCACTATCAACTAAACAGGCTTACAAACGCAAAAGGAAGGCCGCGATTGCTCGCGGCCTTTGTGGTTTTGAAATGAGCTGCTTTACTCGGCAGCCATCTCTTCGGCTTCGCCTTCCTGCCGCATCATTTCCAGTTCGCGCTCGGCTTCCTCGAAGGCGGCGGTGACTTCCTGCTGCACGCGGGCAGCGGCCTCTTCGAGTTCCTGCGAGAGCTGAATGTTGCGGTAGTACTCCATGCCTGTGCCGGCCGGGATGAGACGACCGACGATGACATTCTCCTTCAGGCCGCGCAGGCTGTCGATCGAGCCGTTGATGCTGGCTTCGGTCAGGACACGCGTGGTCTCCTGGAAGGACGCCGCGGAGATGAAGGAATCGGTTGAGAGCGAGGCCTTGGTGATGCCCAGCAGCAGCGGACGGCCAATCGCCGGCCTGCCACCCTTGGCAATCACACGCTCGTTCTCTTCGCGGAAGCGGAACTTATCGACTTGCTGCTCCAGTAGGAACGTTGTGTCGCCCACTTCCTCGATTTTCACCCAGCGGAGCATCTGCCGAACGATCGTCTCGATGTGCTTGTCGGAGATCGCCACGCCCTGCAAGCGGTAGACTTCCTGGATCTCGTTGACCAGATATCCCTGAAGCTCCTTCTCGCCCAGTACAGCCAGGATGTCATGCGGGTTCAGAGGACCATCCATCAGCGGTTCGCCGGCCTTCAGACGCTCTCCTTCCTGCACGTTGACGTGGACGCCACGCGGCACCGAGTATTCCTTCTCCTCGCCGTTGTCCGCAGTGACGTAGATCTTGCGCTGTCCTTTGGACACTTCGCCGAATTTCACCACGCCATCGATCTCGCTGATGATCGCGGTTTCACGCGGCTTGCGGGCCTCGAACAGCTCGACCACGCGCGGCAGACCACCGGTGATGTCCTTGGT
The DNA here is from genome assembly GCA_035507705.1 of Acidobacteriaceae bacterium. Lineage (GTDB taxonomy): Bacteria > Acidobacteriota > Terriglobia > Terriglobales > Acidobacteriaceae > PALSA-350. The sequence goes on along the minus strand of DATJNV010000094.1, from coordinate 2,269 downwards.
ACGAGTGGTTTCACGCGGGATCTTCGCCAGCACATCGCCAGGAAAGACCTCGTCCCCATCCTGAATCATGAGGTGAGCGCGGCTGGGCATCAGGTAACGCTTGTTGCCCTTGGCGCCCTTGATGACGATGGCGGGCTGCCGTTTCTCATCGGCTGCTTCCGCAACCACGAGACGTGACAAGCCGGTCACTTCATCGACTTCTTCATTCAGGGTGATGCCTTCCTGCAGGTCCTTGAACTGGATGGTGCCGCCAATTTCCGTCAGGATGGCAAAGGTGTACGGATCCCATTCGACCAGCGTCTGCCCGAGTTGCACATGCTGGCCGTCTTCGACCTTGAGCTTGGCTCCGTAAACGACCTGGTAGTGTTCCTTCTCACGGCCACGATCATCGAGAACGGCGATGGCGCCCGAACGATTCATGGCGACCAGATCGCCCGACTTGGAGCGAACGGTCATCAGGTTGAAGAAGCGCACGGTGCCGTTGCTCTTGGCATCGAGGCGCGACTGCTCAGAAACACGAGATGCCGTGCCGCCGATGTGGAAGGTACGCATCGTCAGCTGCGTTCCCGGCTCGCCGATCGACTGAGCCGCGATCACGCCGACTGCTTCGCCCAACTCCACCATGCGCCCGGAAGCCAGGTTGCGTCCGTAGCACAGGATGCAGACGCCACGCTTGGATTCGCAGGTCAGCACGGAGCGGATCTTCACCTTCTCGATGCCCGCGCCCTGAATGGCGGACGCGAACTCCTCGGTGATTTCCTGGTTCACTTCGACGATCACGTTGCCTTCGAAGTCCTTGATCTTCTCGAGCGACACGCGGCCAATGATGCGGTCGCGCAACGGCTCGATGATCTCGCCCGACTCGACGATCGGTCCGACGTAGATGCCCTCGACGGTGCCGCAGTTCTGCTCACTGACGATCACGTCCTGGGCCACGTCGACCAGGCGCCGGGTCAGGTAACCCGAGTCTGCTGTCTTCAATGCGGTATCCGCGAGGCCCTTGCGGGCGCCGTGGGTGGAAATGAAGTACTGCAGCACGGTGAGACCTTCGCGGAAGTTCGCGGTGATCGGGGTTTCAATGATTTCGCCGGAAGGCTTTGCCATCAGGCCGCGCATACCGGAAAGCTGACGGATCTGCTGCTTGGAACCGCGAGCGCCGGAATCGGCCATGATGTAAATCGGGTTCATGGCTCCTTCCTTGTCGGCGTTCTTCATGTTGTCGAACATTTCGTCGGCAACTTTCTCAGTTACGGATGACCAGATCTGGATTACCTTGTTGTTGCGCTCACCGTTGGTAATGGCGCCGTCCAGATACTGCTGCTGTACGGCAATCACCTGTTTCTCGGCATCGCGCACCACGGTGTACTTGGTATCGGGAATGACCATGTCATCCAGACCCACGGACAAGCCGCTGCGGGTGGCGAACTGGAAGCCGAGGTCCTTGATGCGGTCGAGCATCTTCACCGTCACTTCGAGACCCAGGTTCAAGTAGCAGTAATTCACCAGCTGGCCGATTCCCTTTTTCTTCAGCAAGCCGTTTACGTACGGCATGCCTTCTGGAAGCGAATCGTTCAGGATGGCGCGGCCCACAGTGGTCGAGATGTACTGCTTGTCGTACTGGATCGGCTCGGTGTGAGTCAGATCCTGATCGTCGTAAGCCGTGGTCATGTCCAGAACCGGCCCGGTGTAACGCAACCGGATCGGGGTCAGCGTCTCGACTTCCTTGGCTTCGAGCGACATCAATACCTCGTCGGTATTGGCAAACACGCGCCCTTCACCCCTGCCGCCCCTCTTGGCCTTGGTCAGGTAATAGAGGCCTAGAACCATGTCCTGCGTAGGCACGGTAATCGGCTGGCCTGAAGCCGGCGAAAGGATGTTGTGCGAGGCCAGCATGAGCACGCTGGCTTCCACCTGCGCTTCCGGAGACAAAGGAATGTGCACGGCCATCTGATCGCCATCGAAATCTGCGTTGAACGCGGTGCAGACCAGGGGATGGATCTTGATTGCCTTGCCTTCCACCAGCACCGGCTCAAAGGCCTGGATGCCCAGGCGGTGCAGCGTGGGAGCGCGGTTCAGCAGGACCGGATGATCGCGGATGACCTCTTCCAGAATGTCCCACACGACCGGGTCTTGCTGTTCCACCATCTCCTTGGCTTGCTTGATGGTGGTGCACAGCCCTTTGAGTTCCAGTTGGTGATAGATGAACGGCTTGAACAGCTCCAACGCCATCTTCTTCGGCAACCCGCACTGGTGCAGCTTCAGCTCCGGT
>DATJNV010000093.1:0-63196 GCA_035507705.1 Acidobacteriaceae bacterium | reverse complement strand
CCGCGGATGGAACCCTGGTCAACCAGGTCACCAAAGGCAATTGGGCCATCGTCTCCTCCCACGGCGGAGCCTTCTGGGTACATCAGGGTGTGGTCGGTATCGATGAAGCCAGGGACTGGATCTACTTCACCGCGCTGAAGGACAGTTCGGTACAGAGGCAGCTATATCGCATCCACGCAGATGGAACGGGGTTGCAGAGAATTTCCGCCGAGCCGGGCACGCACGAGATCGGCATGTCGATGGATGCTTCCTACTACTTCGATCAGTATTCCAACATCCGCACTCTTTCCGCGTTACAGCTTCATGCCGCGGATGGAGCTCTGAAAGCGACCCTGGCCGCTCCTCGGCCTGAGCTGCTGCCCGCTGACCTTCAGTATCCGGAACTGAGCACAATTCCCGCAGGGGACGGCTTTGCCATGCCGGCGCAGATTCTCAAGCCGAAGAATTTCGATTCCAGCCACCGCTACCCCGTCATTCTGCATGTTTACGGCGGCCCCTCCGCGCCAACCGTCAAGGACGCATGGCAGAGCGAGACCCTCTTCGACAATGTATTGGCCGCGAAAGGCTACATCGCAGTAGCGATCGATAATCGCGCCGCGACGGCGATCAGCAAAACGCTTGAGAACACGTTGAGCGCCGCGCCGGGCGCCGGAGAAACGGCGGACCTGGATGCCGGCATCCACTGGCTGAAGCAGCAGCCCTGGGTCGATGGTAACCGGATTGGCGTTTGGGGCTGGAGTGGAGGCGGTACGGTGACCCTCAACCTCATGACCCGAACTAAAGATTTCAAGGCCGGCATCGCGGGCGCTCCGGTGACCGACTGGCGCTTCTACGATTCGAAGTGGGGCGAATCTTTCCTCAAGCTGCCACAGGACAATCAGACGGCGTATGATCGCGCCTCGTTGATCCCGCGTGCTCGCGACCTGCACGGCCACCTCATGCTGATGTACGGCACGTACGACGACAATGTGCATCCGCAAAACGAAGAGGCATTCATGAACGCCCTGATTGCCGCCGGCAAGCCATACCAGGTCGAGCTCTTTCCCATGCGTAAGCACGGGTTTGTCGACGCGCCTGCCCTGATACAGCGATACAACGCGATGCTGGCCTTTTGGGAGCAGTACCTCTGAAAGCTCATCTGGCTGAGCAACATAAGGCCTGACTTTGGCAGGGTCCTCATACGAAGCGCGATGATTCCTATGGTCTGCGCGCTCCTCTCGTGCCCGTAGGTAACCATGCCGGACCATTTTTCTTGTACACAAAGTAAATGCGGTGGCCGCTTACCGGCTGCTTTTGGAAACAGTACCTCTGACAATTCTTCTAACTCTTTCGTTGATTGAGATTTTGGCGGAGAAACTCTATGGTTACAGAGCGCGCCGCTCTTTGGAGGTAGCTCTGCAGAACCGTCAACCCGTGACCAGGCTTCCGCAGAGCATCGCTTGCGGCATTCTGCTCGTCACGTGCCTGTGGTTTCCCTTGCAGGCACAGCGGCGAGCCAACCCTCCTTCCATGAAAAGTTTTCAGATTCCGAGCCATGGCGCGCTCCTCAATGCGTTCGTCTACGTGGCGGCTGGAGCGGGTCCTCACCCGGCCGTCATCCTGCTGCATGGATTTCCGGGAAACGAACGTAATCTTGATTTAGCGCAGGAGATTCGCAGCGCGGGATGGGACGTGCTCTTTTTCAACTATCGCGGCTCCTGGGGCTCCCCCGGCGACTTCTCGTTTACGCACGGAATCGAGGACACCGAGGCAGCGGTTGCTGAGTTGCGATCGCCCTCTATGGCCGGCGTTTTGCGTCTCGACCCGACCCGCATCGTGCTCATCGGTCATAGTATGGGGGGCTTCATGGCTGTGGAGGCGGCGGCCGCGGACCCGACGATCGTCGGTGTTGGTCTCATCTCCGCAGCGGATATCGGAGGACGGATTCCTCGCGCCCTCACCAAAGATCAACAGGAAGCAACCATCAGGATGCTGAGCGCTAGTTACGAAAATGATGGGATGGCGCCTTTGAGTGGATGTACGCCTGAAGGCCTGGCCCACGAAGCAGTTGCCAACGCCGCCCAGTGGAGCTTCATGTCCAAAGTCAGTCTGCTCGATAGCCGGCCTGTCCTGGTTGTTACGGCAGACGACGCATATGCACGAAGTGATAAGGGATTTGCCGGAGCGCTACGCCGCGCAGGCAATACCCGGGTCTCGACTCTGCACCTCGATACCGATCACGCCTACTCAGATCAGCGCGGTCTTCTCTCGGGCGCCATTCTGCGATGGTTGGCGACGATAGCCACGCCGCCCCAGTAACTTATTTGTGGGCCGCGTGGCTATAGTGATGATGGTGGTGGTGATGGTGGTGGCGAGTGCCGGCAAAGGCAGACGCCGAAAACAACAGGACGGCAGTCAACACAAAAACCTTTTTCATGCCGCCAATCATAGCAACAACACTCGAGAGATGGCGTCTGCCGCGCGTTACTTTCAGGGGACTTCGGCTACGGAATGAACCTTGCTGGTCACGAGAAATCCTCAACAGGGCCGGCCACCGGACTGCGCTTGCGCTGTGTGCGAAAAAAGAAGCCCAGCGTCACCAGCACGTAGAAGAAATAGAGATAAGGCAGCCACGAATAAGGCGCAGCAGGAACCGGATACAGCGTTCCTGCTAAAGCCAATACCATGGACAGCCCTCCTAGAATGGCGACCACCAACATAGACGTGGATAAGGCACCCTGTTTCTTCAATTGCAGCGGCAGGGCCACACAGGTGAGCCCGTAAATGGTAATAAATCCATAAACGGCGAAAGATCCTAACCAACCATAGATATCCGCGCCGGAGTAGCCGAGGATGGTCAGGACCACCGCCGGAAGCAGGATGGCGGCGCAGGTAAGAACGACTGCCAGGTGCGGAGTCTCATTGCGCTGATGTGTCTTGCAGAAGCGATCCGGAACCAGTCCGTTATGCGCCATCAGCAGGAGAATACGCGCGCCCGCGGTAACACAGGCCAGGCCGCAGGCGAACATGCTGATCATTGCACCGGCATCGATCACGATGCCGAGCACCGGCAGGGCCACCTGGTTGGCAAGCACGTGCATGGGAGCGTCAATCTTGTCCAGCGCCAGGCCTGTTCCGCGAAACCCAAGCACTTCAGCGTAAGCAGCAAAAACGAAAAAAGCGCCTGCCCCCACGGCGCACTGCAAGACGGCGCGGGGTATGGTGCGGAGTGGCTCCTTTGCTTCGTGGCCCAGCGCGGTTGCGCTCTCGAATCCAACGAAGCTGAATGTCGCCAGGACGAGCCCCAGGCGAATACTGGAAATCGAACTGCCCTGGAGGCGCAACTGCGGCCAATCGAGATGCAGTCCGTTCTTCCACAGAACCAGCACAAAGACAACCGTGATACAGGCGACTGAAACCGCTTCCAGCCAGAGCATCGTCCGCGCGGAGAGCTTTACGTCCCGGTAGGCCATGGCCGCGCCCACCCCGATACAGAACACAATCAAGAGGGAGGGCGATGCCTGTCGCCCAACCAATGATTTCAGCAGCACGTTTGTATATAGGGCGAATCCGGCAGCGATCGAAGACCCTGTAGCTACGTATCCGAGAAGGAGGGCCCAGGCGGCAATGCTGGCGAAGACAGGGGGCAGCGAATTTGTAGCATAGCTGTACAGCGAGCCCGGAGACGCGGAACGGCGCCCGAGCGCGCCGATAAGCAAGGCAATCAGCGTGATCTGGACGGTCGCAAGGGCATACGAGGCCCAGGTGCCATTACCCGCAAGTGCGAAGACCAAAGGGATTGTGAGCACCGGAGAAGTCGCGGGCGCGATGGCGCCGACCGACTGGGCCAGCGTTTCCCAGGGCGTAAGAATGCTATGGCGGAGGCCGTATCGCGCTTGGCCGGCAGATGGCTTGGATTCAAATACAGCTGGGGTCTCGGGCGGCAGCGGTGCGTCCTCCAGGTAGCTGGTTTCAATGACTGAAATTTGCGAGCGTAGAAAGGGAGGCCGAAACTGCGTTTCCCTAGTTTGGGGGCAAGATGAAAGAGAAGTCAAAAGATTTATGTTTGGTGTGGGGCTCGAATGAACAAACTGGCCTAGGTCTCTGGTCGGGCTCTTACCGTGCGGCTGCGGAGCAGTATGATCAAATTTTCCCGGCAAGTGTTTAGCCTCTACGGGCTCCCTCGCGGCTCGCGTATCCGCCTCATCAGTCGCTCAGAAAACGAAACTTACCGGGTTGTTGCCCCGAACGGGCAGTGCTGGGCCTTGCGTCTTCAGCGCCCTGGCTATCAATCCGTGGATTCGCTGGCTTCCGAAATTGCCTGGCTCGTGGCCCTGCGGGAGGACGGCGTGGTTGCGACCCCCGTTCCGGTGGCTGGCGTCAACGGCGAATGGGTTCAGACCGCGATGGGCAGAACTATGGTTCTCTTCGAATGGGAGAATGGGCGACAGCCGGAAATCGAAATGGATCTGCGCTCTTGTTTCCGCACCCTCGGAGGCATCACCGCCCAGATGCATGCCCACAGTAGAAAATGGCAGCGTCCTGCACGCTTTGAGCGATTCTCCTGGACCTTCGACACCGCATTGGGCCGCGCCCCCCGATGGGGAGATTGGCGCGACGGTCTCGCCATGGACGCTGCCAGGCGTGATCTGTTTGGTCATACTGTTGATTTAATCCGCAGGCGCCTCGAGGCTTATGGCAGCGGTCCGGATCGATTTGGGCTGGCTCACTGTGACCAGAGGCTGGCCAACCTGCTGGTCCAGGGCGACGAAGTCAAAGTGATCGACTTCGATGATTGCGGCTTCGCCTGGTACATGTACGACGCCGCCACGCCCCTTTCGTTCTACGAGCACTTGCCGCAAGTGCCGGCACTGATCGATCAATGGCTCGAGGGTTATCAGTCCGTGTCAACGGTGAGCAATGTGGACGTGGAGGAGATTCCCACTTTCGTGATGCTGCGGCGACTGCTGTTGGTGGCCTGGATCGGGTCCCATCCCGAAGCCGATATGGCTCGATCGTTGGGTGTGTCGTTCACTGAGCAGACGGTCCCACTTTGCTCGGCTTACCTGAGACGCTTAGGGTGACAGTTTAGTCGAAGCGCACCATGATCTTCGAAAAACCGGTAGGATTCTCACTCCAAGCCTTGAGCATGGCGGGCGCTTGCTCCAGCGGCACGATGGCGCTCACCGCCTCATCGACAGGAAAGCGTTGTTCCTCGAGCATGCGGATGACTTCCCGGAAATCCTCGGGAAGAGCATTGCGCGAGCCCAGGATGTCGAGTTCCTTCAGCACAAACAATTTTGTTTCGTAGGCCACCGGCTCCTTGGCATAACCGATGTACACCACGCGTCCGGTAAAGGCGACCTCTTCCACCGCGCTGCGAAAGGTCTGAGGCAAGCCAATCGCTTCGATGATCACGTCCGGTCCGCGGCCGCCGGTAAGCTCCAGCAGCTTCTCGTGCAGAGGCTCTTTGGTGGTGTTGACGGTGTCGGTTGCTCCAGCCCGCCTGGCCAGTCCCAGTTTCCGGTCGTCGACGTCCACCGCAATCGTCCTCGCGCCGCGGAAGCCAGAGGCGGCGATCGCGCCCAGTCCTACCCCGCCGCAGCCGAAAACCGCGACAGCGTCCTGCGCCGTGACTCGGCCGCGGCTGACTGAGTGGAAGCCAATGGTTAAAGGCTCAACCAGGCACAGTTCCTTGATGCTCAACCGCGCAGGGTAGAGTTTTGCGGCCGGTATGGCGATGTACTCTGTCATTGCCCCATTGCGCTGCACGCCCAACGTTTCATTGTGTTGGCAGGCATTGGGGCGATTTCGCAGGCATGAGGGGCAGCGGCCGCAGCCGAAATACGGAGAAACCGTGACGTCCATCCCGGCGGCCAGCTCAGGGTGCGCCTTGCTCGGTTCTGCAATCGTAGCTGCTACTTCGTGACCTGGAATGCGAGGGAAGCTGATCAGCGGATTCTTGCCCCGATAGGAGCTGAGATCGGTGCCGCACATCCCGATCATGCGCACCTTCAGCAACACATCGTCATTAGTACGAACCGCATCCGAAACTGTTTCGATTACAACGTCGCCGGGCTCGCGCATTACCAGTGCTTTCATATCAGTCACCTGAACTTCTTTAGATTTTGGAACATCCCAACAAACACGTCATCCGGGAGCGATGAACGGTAACAACAGAATTGTCATCTCGGCCAGAGTGGCCATGTCGCTGATTCAACCCGGCAAAAGGGCGGCCTCCGTTTCGATAACAGCAGCTTACTCCTGGTTCTCCGGGCGCCCGGATGGCCACTCATAGTTGAACACCGGAGCCAGAATTGCTTCCACCTGCGCCAGGAGGGCCTGGTTCGTCGAAGTCCGCAGAAGCTCCAGCGCGGTTTCTACGTCGCCGCGGGTGGCCACGCCGACGAGGGTGCTCGAAACGAAAGGATGGTCCAGGCAGAACCGTAGACCGAGCCTGGAGATATTCGCTCCGTGTTCACGGCAGAATTGCGCAGCCTTCCGCCCTGCGTCTCTGACCTCGGCGGGAGCTGGGTGCCAGTCCGGTGGCCCCTGTTCCGTCAGCAGCCCCATGCACAAACCGGACGCATTGATCAGTCCTATGCCTCGCTCCCGGGCGAAACCGGTCAGAACCCGGTCCATGTTGGTGTTCAGCAGGTTGTTGTGGCAATAGCTGAGAATGCTGTCCACGGGCACAGCCTCAGCAATACGCCGCAGTAGCTTGGGGGGATATCCCGTGATCCCGATGTACCGGGCTTTGCCTTGTTGCTGCAGTTGCCGCAACGCCGGCAGGGTCTCATGGATGATCTGTTCTACATTCCCGAACTCAACGTCATGAGCCTGAAACAGGTCGATGTAGTCTGTACGTAACCGCCGCAGTGACTCATCTATGCTGGCAATTACCCGCTTGGCCGAGAAATCGAACTCGTCGAATCCGTAGCGGCCGCACTTGGTCGCCAGGATGACGCGATCGCGCCTGCCCGCGAGCGCTTCGCCCAGCCGCGTTTCCGCCAGCGTGATTCCGTAGTAGGGAGACGAATCGAAGAAGTTGATTCCGTGGTCTATCGCGAAATGCGCGGCCCGGGTTGCCTCCGCCGGGTCGACTTTGCCAAAGACATCGCCAAAGGCCGAGGTCCCAAAGCCAATCAACGACAGGTTGAGGTCCGTTTTTCCCAGCTGCCTGTATTCCATGCCTATTGATTGACCCCGCTTGCCAGGAAACCGCCATCCACTACAAGGATCTCGCCGGTTACGTAAGAAGCTGCGTCGGAGGCCAGATACACGGCCGCGCCTACCAGTTCCTCGGTTTTGCCCCAGCGGCCCATCGGGGTCCGCATCTTGAACTCCCGGCCACGATCCGTGCTATCGAGAAGGTCGGCGTTCAGAGCGGTGCGAAACAGACCGGGGGCGATGGCATTGACCAGCACTCCATGGCGCGACCACTCAACCGCCAGGACCTTGGTGAGGGCGCCCACAGCGGCTTTGCTGGCAGAGTAAGCGGCCACCTCGAACAGCCCAACGAAGGTGGAGAGGGAAGCAATGTTAATAATGCGTCCATAGCCACGGCTCAGCATGGCTTTGCCGAAAACCTGGCAGCCCCGCAGGGTGCCGTTCAGATTGGTGTCGATGATCTGGTCCCAGTCGGCTTCGGGAAAATCCAGCGTCGGCGCGCGCTTGGTGATTCCGGCGCAGTTCACCAGGATGTCGATCTTGCCAAACTGGCTCACGACAGCATCGCGCAGAGCTTCCAGGGTCGCCCGGTCGTGCACGTCTGAGGTTTGTCGTAGTGTCTTGCGGCCTTTGGCTTCAACCTCGGCCGCGGTTTGTTCCACCTGTTCCTGGCGCCGGGACGAGGCGATGACGTCCGCGCCCGCGTCTGCCAGGCCAAGCGAGAGCGCGTGGCCGATGCCCGTCGTCCCGCCTACTACCACAGCGGTCTTACCCTGCAAATCAAAAATGGAAGCTGTCATTGTTCTGTCGGAAGGAGTTTCTCGCTCGTTTGACCATCGCTAAAGTTAGCGCTACATTGAGTTTAATCCACGGCAGACTGCCGGCGGAATAAAATGGCTGCCGACAAAACCCTCAGAATCGATCCCAAAGACAACGTTATTGTCGCGTTGACCCAGCTCAACGCTGGGGCAACCGTTACCGCTGCCGGCGAGCAGTATATTCTCCAATCCGACATACCGGCCAAGCAGAAGTTTGCCACACGGGATCTCGATATTGGGGACGAAGTCATCATGTATGGCGGCGTTGTCGGGCTGGTACGCGAAGTGATTCCCAAAGGCGGCCTGCTCAGCACCCGCAACGTCCAGCACGACGCCTCCGGCTTTGGCCCGAAGGTGGGCGAATATGCCTGGTCCGCGCCGGACGTTTCCGCATGGTATTCGCGCACTTTCGATGGCTACCACCGCGCAGACGGCCAGGTAGGCACGCGCAATTATTGGCTGGTGATCCCTCTGGTTTTTTGCGAGAACCGTAATGTGGAGGCGCTGCGGGAAGCCTTCGAGGAAGAGCTTGGCTATGGGCGCCCAAAGCTCTACCGCGAACAGGTGCGGCAGTTGATCGCGCGGCATTCGCAGGGAACCCGTGCCACGGAGCGGGTGGACTTCGCGCCCACCCGGCAGGAGCAGGTGTTTCCCAATGTGGATGGAGTTCGATTCCTGCTGCACGAAGGTGGCTGCGGCGGAACGCGCCAGGACTCCAAAGCGCTCTGTGGGCTGCTTGCCGGATATATCCATCATCCCAACGTCGCGGGCGCAACGGTGCTAAGCCTCGGTTGCCAGAACGCCCAGCCCTCGATCTTGATGGATGCGCTTCGTGAGCGCGACCCGGACCTGCGCAAGCCCGTCCTCATGTACGAACAGCAAAAGTCCGGTCTTGAGTCGGACATGCTGTCCGATGCTATCCGCGCTACCTTCGAAGGTTTGGTGGAAGCCAATCGTCTTACCCGGCAACCGGCGCCTCTCAGTAAATTGAACGTTGCCCTCAAGTGCGGCGGATCAGACGGATTTTCTGGGATCTCGGCCAATCCTGCGCTGGGGCATGTTTCCGACATGGTAGCTGCCCTGGGCGGCAAGTCCATTCTGGCGGAGTTTCCGGAGCTCTGCGGCATGGAACAAAACCTGATTAACCGCTGTGTCGAAGCCAGTCAGGCTAACCGTTTCATCCAGCTCATGCGCGACTACGCCGCCCGTGCCAGGGCCGTCCACTCCGGCTTTGAAATGAATCCCTCCCCTGGAAACATCCGGGATGGATTGATTACGGATGCCATGAAGTCCGCCGGCGCCGCGAGAAAGGGCGGAACCTCGCCCGTTACGGCGGTTCTCGACTACCCCGAGTATGACGAGACCCCCGGCCTGGCTCTTCTTTGCACGCCAGGCAATGACGTCGAGTGTGTGACCGCGCAGGTCGGTGCGGGCGCCAACGTCGTGCTGTTCACCACCGGCCTCGGCACCCCAACCGGCAATCCCATCGCGCCGGTCATCAAGGTTTCCACCAACAGCAGCCTCGCGGACCGCATGTCAGACATCATCGACATCGATACCGGCGCGGTGATCCGTGGAGAAGCCACAATCCAGCAGGTTGGAGAGTCGATCCTCGAATTGATTCTCAAGGTGGCCAGCGGGAAGGTGCGCACCAAGGCGGAGCAACACTACCAGAATGATTTCATTCCCTGGAAGCGTGGCGTCTCGCTTTAAGGTACTCTGTTGGCGTGCTCAAGACAGGCATCCTCAATCCCGCGATTAATTCTCTTCTAAGCCGCGTAAGGCACACCAACACCCTGGTCATCGCCGACCGGGGTTTTCCATTCTGGCCCGAGATTGAGACGGTGGACATTGCCCTGGTCGATGACATTCCCCGGGTTCTCGATGTCCTGAACGCCTTGAGCAAAAACTTCGTTATTGCCCAGGCATTCATGGCTCAGGAGTTCCTCTCGGTAAATTCCGACGCAACCAAGGCTGCATTCGCAGCCGCGCTCGACAGAACGCCAATCACCTACGAACCGCATCCGGTCTTCAAAAAGAGAGTGCCCCAGGCCATTGGACTGATCCGCACAGGTGACACGACCCAGTATGCCAACCTCATCTTAGAGTCCGGTTGAGCGGTTGTGCCTCTCGTATCTGCTCCGATCGGGTCTTCGACTGACGCCTGAGCTGAAGGCTGCTCGCGCGCTTTGAAGCCAGATTTTTTTGTCGCTTTTATCGGCTACACTTGGATAAGTCGACTTAGAACCAGCTACTATGGAGTTATCGGCCCTCATTTATCTCGGACAACAGAAATAACCTTCGATCAGGGTTGAGCTGCCAGCGGCGCCAAAGCGAAAGGAAAATACTGCCGCAGACTCTGAAAGCCCTTGTCTAACCAGCCGTTTCGGCGCGACTAAAGTCGTGCCCTGATATAAGCGTTTTTTGAGATTGACGTAGAATCACCCCGAATATCCCGGTCATTTGTTTTGCAGTGATTGATAAGCCTGACAGGCAATGCAAAGCCTGGTCGGAAGATTCCGCATTCAAGGAAGGAAGCAACGTTGAAGCTGAAGGATCGAATTTCAATTGTTACCGGAGCCGGCTCGGGAATCGGCCGCGCCATCGCAGTTGCTTTTGGTGAAGAAGGTTCGCAGGTCGTGCTCGTAGACCTGGACGCAGGCAAAGCAGAAGCCGCTGCTAAAGCCATTTTGTCCAAGGGAGGAAACGCGCGCTCTTTCCGGGCCGACGTCGCGGACCCCTCATCGGTCGCGTCGCTGCAGGCATTTGTGCGCAAAGAGCTTGGGCCTGCAGATATCCTGGTGAACAACGCGGCGATTCAGGTCAATAAGACAATCGAGGACACTTCACCCGAAGAATGGAATCGACAGATGGCGGTCAATGTGGGCGGCGTCTTTCTATGCTCGCGCGCGTTCCTGCCAGACCTCCGCCAGACCCGCGGCGTGATTTTGAATATGTCGTCCGTGAATGGTTTCTTCGTGGAGCCTTTCTGCGCCGGCTACTGTGCGACCAAGGGCGCGATTTTGGCTTTTACCAAGGCAATTGCCATCGACCATGGACGGGAGGGAATTCGCGTTCACGCGATCTGCCCTGGTTACATCAATGCCGGCCTGGCAGAAGGGTATTTCGAATCACAGCCCGACCCGGCAAAGGCCAGGCTGGAAGCGGGGTCACTCCATGCCCTGGGAAGAATCGGACAGCCGGAAGAAGTAGCCCGGGCCGCAGTTTTCCTCGCGAGCGCCGATGCCTCGTTCATGACTGGATCGCCTTTGATTGTAGATGGCGGCTTCAGCGCCGGTCTGCCTCCTAAGTAGATTCGCGCAGGCGCTTCAGGGCCTGCTTATATGTCTCGGGCGCAGAGTAAGTCGTGCATCGAATGGTAACCGCGAAGGTCTCTCCCGGGCGCAGCGTGCTGTGGCGGCCTTGCTCATAGGCCTCCTCCAAGTTCACCGGATATCCTGTCCACGGTTCGATCACGGCGTGGTGATAGCCGCGCCAGCCGCCATACACCAGCCACATCCAGAGATAAGGACACTTGTCCAGCGGAAATTCGTAGACGATTCCCCGGCCTCGCGTCTCCACGGCAAACCAGCCATCTTCGAGGTCCTTGGCGTAATGTCCGCAATGAAGACCAGTGGAAACATCCCGCACGATACTCATGTCTCTTCCGTTCAGGAAAGGCCACTTATATTCTTCGCCGGGTTTTCCCAGAGAAGGATGGTTGGATTGCGCCACAATTCCCGTTCGAGCGGGAAGGATCAACTGAGTGCCTGCCTCCACAGCAAACGCAGGATGAGTTCCCCAGAGAAAATCCAACGCCACTGGGCCCAGGCTTTTGATGGCGTAGCGCATTTCCAGTAGCGGCCCGCTTAATACAACCGCCTTCGTTGCGCGAATTGCGCTGATTGGGCCATAGGCCGAGAGAATGGCATTAGCTGTTTCCGCGTCCTCCCTAAGTTCCTCTACCTGCCAAGTTAAGGAACGCAATTCACCCAGGTTTGGGAATAGCTCACCGCCGTGTACGCACGCGTCCGCAGTCGGATAGGCATCATCCCATCCTCCGCACCAGTAGTTATCGAAATTCGCATCGGTGGGATAACTTTGTGGGCGGATACGGGGATTTTCCCAAAGCACCTGGCGATTGCATTTCTTGTCGAGGAGAGTCAGTATCTTCGCGCCAACATCGGGCAGAAGAGAAACGGAAAGCCAATCGTTCTCCAGATGCAAAAGGCGCAAAGATCCAAGAGAGCGTTCAATAGCTTTACTCACGTCAGAGGCGCCTCCAGCGCAGGTGGGTTCGAGGCTTCGTTTGCAGACCCGAATCGGTTGAATTCCCGCTGACTCTCACCGATAAGTATGTTGCATGGAGAACCGGTTTTATTTACGATCTGTGCACGTTTCAATCGAGCTATCGTCTGCTCCTGTCATTTATTCATCCAGATATTTCCTTCGCTAAAGGAGTTACCGTGTTTTCTGCTGAGCGTCTACGTGACTGGGTTCTGCTCTTACTCTGCAATTTCATGTGGGCCAGCCAGTTCGTGCTGGTCAAAATCGTGCAGGAGCAGATGGGTCCTGTCGCTGCAACCTCGTTCCCTATGCTCATAGCGACTGTGCTCCTCATTCCCATTGTTCGCTGGGAAAGCCGCTCCAATCAGAAACCGGCGACTGTGCCGGGCAAAGATTGGCTCCGCTTTATGCTCATCGGCGTAATGGGCCAAGTAGTGGCACAACTTTTCATCACCTGGGGCCTGCGTTTCTCACTTGCTTCCAATGCCGCATTGCTCGCTCTGGCCATGCCCATCGCGACGACCGTGATGGCCTATTTCCTCCTTGGTGAAACCATGTCTCGCATACGCTGGATAAGTTTTGCCCTGGCGATCGCCGGTGTGATTGAATGCTCAGGCGTTGATTGGAAATCGCTTAACTTCGCCAACAGTAGTTATCTCCTGGGAAACGCGTTGATCTTTCTCAGCGTCTGCGGCAGTGCCTTCTACAACGTCTATAGCAAAAAGCTGCTGGAAGATTATTCCCCGTTGCAGGTGCTTCTCTACAGCTATTACTTCGTGAATCTTCTGCTGATACCCATTACGTTTATTGCCGAGCCCCGCGCTGCCCAACAGATCCTGCACTACTCGGGCAAAACGTGGCTGGGGATTGGCCTACTGGCTGTATTTCAATACTGCCTGTCGATGGTGATCTTCCTGACGGTCCTCACCCGCCTCGACGCCATCCAGGCTGGTTTATCCAACTACATGATTCCTTTCTTCGGTTTGATCATCGCCGCGGTGGTTCTGCATGAAAAACTCACGCCGTTCATGATCGTGGGTGGAACCCTTGTCCTGGTCAGCACGCTGCTGATCACCGTTTATGAAGAACACAAGAAGCGTCAACCGGCCGGCGAACCGGTGGGGCGATAACAACGCTGGATCCACCTGGCTACGCCTCTTGGAAAGGCGCGTTTCTGTGTGACCACGCCGCCTTTCCTCTATTGGTGTAAGTAGGCCAAATTATCCAGTACCAGTCCCTGCCCATTGGTGATATCGAATTCGACCGACGTGCTGGGGTCGCGCCAGCCGGTTCTCAGGCGCCGAAGTTCTTTTGGCTTGAGTGTGAATGAGAGTGCATGCGTCTCCGGCGAGCGGATGGTCAGGCTCGCATCGTGGTCGCTGTCGTTATAAACGTCTACTCCCGCGAAGACGTGCGGAGCCGGAAAATCGAATGCGGCTGTCTCGGTCGAGGGATTTGTCAGACGCAGCGTAAAAGTTCCAAACTTGCCGTCAGGTGTCCCGATTTGCCATTCTCCGTTGCCCCAATCGATGACGCCCGAAGGATACTGCCCCACCAGGGGAGTGCCCGCCGGAAGATGCGGGTTGTCGAACGTCACATACGACGGAGGCCGGTCCGCACTCTCGCCGTGAATATCGACATCTTTACCGCTGGTGTGCCGGATGGAAAGAACCTTCGTTCCCTCATTGAAGGTGTATCCCTCCTGTTCCAGGTCGTTTCGGCGACGGATCGGCCTGCCGTCTACCGTGATCGAGTCTGGAACGAAGTTGAGCCGAAGGACATCGGTCGAATCCGCATCGAAGGTAGAGTACGTGATGGCGCCCGGACCATAATTCATCCTGGTGACGACCGACAGCGATCCGAGCAGATGAGATTCATCTGCCGGCGCCCATTCGGGCACAGCCCAGAATGCATCCATCATTCGTCGCGGTCCGTCGGAGTATTGATCCGTAAACCACCACTGTTCCCCGAACGGTGCGTTTGCGTCCCGCGGCAAACCCTGGAAATAGGTCACCCAGTTATAGGTGCGATAAGCCTGTTCCTTGTAGGCGGCGTCACCGGTTTTGGCGTAATAGAAGGCTTCCACCGCGGCCAATCGCGAGCTATGGCTGTCACAGCATTCGTTCGGAGGGTTGCAGCAGAAGTTTTTGCCGTCCCCTTGTTCCGTCGTGACCAATGCGCCGTGCACCATGTATTTGGGCCACTTTGGCGTGGTCCTGACCCACTCGATCAGCTTTCGAGCATGCTCGCGCCATTCGGGATCCTTGTCCGGGTGCAGCAGGATATACCGGGCAAACTCCAGCGGGATCACCTGGTTCATGTTACCCATGCTGGCGGTTATGTCTTCGAAGTATCCTACCCACACATTGTTCTGCATGGGATATTTCATCAGCCACGCCCAGGATCCTTCGCGAACGCGCTTGTAGTTTTCCGTGTCGCCCTGGTTGAGCCGAATCAGCTCATCGAACAGCATGATCGGTTCCACCACGTTGGCTGAGTACGGAAACATCCCGTTCTTTCCTGCCCCCGTGACGCTTCCGTCGCGGGCGAAACAACGGTAAGGCCAGGGAGAATTCTCGGCATCTCCGGGTTTGAAGTTTTTCACCAGAGCATCGGCGCATCGGATAGCGGCCACCAGGTACCTGGTATCTCCGGTCATCTCATAAAGCCGCAGATAGCCGTACCCATCCTCGCCCACGACATGGGGCTCGATGAAATCCTCTCCGTGGTGGCTCCAGCCGGTGTAGCGCGGACTGCCCGGGTTTGCCGAAGCATAAGGCACCTCGGAATACGCATAGCCCTTCGGGGTCAGCCCGTTAGCCAACTCGTAGTCCACGAGGTCGCGGAGAAAGATGATTGTGCGCGGGTCTCCTGTATAGGGATAGAGCCGCTCCATGAAGCCTTGCATCATCGCGCGAAGATAGCCGGTGGAATTGGCCCAATGCTTATCCGGATACATTTCAAACGTCGTCCGGTCGAAATCGAAACAGCAATAGTAATAAGGCAGGCGCTGGCGATTGTACTGGTCCCACAAGATGGTCCATTGCGAAAGAAAATATCCCGAGTAGGAGTACCCGGTGTCTGCCGGTAAAGGGAAGGGAAGCAGCTTGCCCTGAGCATCCAGCGCCACTGGGCGGCCGGCTATCGTGGGGGCGTCAATTGTGGTAAGGACCTGGGTGAATGGCTCTGCTGTCGCGGATGCTGCCATGCAAAAAACCAGCAAGGTTCTCGTGGCTCTTCCCAACAATGTCAATTCTCCTCCTTGAAACAGCAGAGCTCTATTGCAATGTCCTCAAGAGCCCAAGTGAAGGGATACGGGCTTCAGCCAGTACGTAAAAGGCATCCCAGGTCGAGCCACTACTTTGCTTACCCTTGCCGTACGGCCTGAAGAGCCTGCGTGAGAACTCAAGAATCGTGAAATGCCGGAGTGCCTCAGGGGCTAAAGCCCGAACTATTTTCGAACACTTGAGGCACGACTAAAGTCGTGCCGTGATACAAAACCGAGTTCTCACGCAGACTACTTAGGCCATACCCTTCACTGCGCCAGTGGCAGTCCAAGTGCGTCTCAACGAAAACACGAGCTACGGTTTGGCCACGCATACGCGATCCAATGCGGAGCGGAGACTGGCGTCGATCAAGCTGCACATCTCGTCCAGATCTTTCTCTTCTGCAATGAGTGGTGGCGCCACCGCGAACCATGTCGGATCGATGCGCAGAATCAGCCCTTGCTCCAGTGCCGTCCGCTTCAGCTCCTTGCCCAATTCCGGGAAAGGCTCCATTGATCTGGTGTCCTTCACCAGCTCTACGCCCAGCAGCACACCTCTGCCTCGAATCTCACGAACGATGCCATACTTCTTCAAATCCGCCAACCGATGGCGAAGATACGCGCCCATCCGTTCCGCCTTGGCGCATAGATCCTGCTGGAGTATTTCGTCGACGACCGCAAGGCCCACCGCACAGGCGAGCGGATTGCCAGCGAAGGTATGTCCATGCGCGAAGTGGAGATTCTCCTCGGGGCTGCCTTGAAATGCCTCGGCCAGCTCCTGCCGGGCAACCATTGCGCCCAGCGGAATGGCGCCGCTGGAGATACCCTTTCCCGCGCACAAAATATCCGGAGTGACGCCGAACGTTTGTGCAGCGAACATGTTGCCCGTTTTGGCAAACCCGGTGATCACCTCATCGAAGACCAGAAGAACCTGATACCGATCGCAGATGTCCCGAATCATGCGGAAATATTCTTCCGTCGGCGTAATGATACCGCCGGTGTTCCCGATAGGCTCGACGATAAAACCGGCGACCGTACTCGGATCCTCATGAACGATGACGTCTTCCAGGCTCTGGGCAGCAAACCGGTTCGCCTCTTCCCAGCTGGGAAAGCGGTCCCGATAGTAGCTCGGCGGAAATATTTTGAGGAAGCCGTCCATCTGAGGTTCGAACTTCGATTTCCGCACGCCCGTGCCACTCGCGCCCATGCCGCCAAAGGTTCCACCGTGGTAGGAGTAGTAGCGGCTGATGAACTTGAACTTATTGGGCCGGCCGGTTTGCTGGAAGTATTGCCTGGCAAATTTGAGCGCGGATTCAACCGCTTCCGATCCCCCGCTGTATGGCTTTACAAATTTCAGTGTGCCGGGCGCGACGGATCCCAATTTCTCAACGAAATCCAGCATGATATTGGTCGTGCTATGGAGCGGCGGCGCGAATGTGATCTTCTCCATCTGGTCGCGCATCGCCTGCATAATCCGCGGATGACGATGTCCGAGAATTGCGACGAAGATTCCGCCAATGGCATCAAAGTAGCGCTTGCCCGCGGTATCCCAGTAGTAGAGGCCATCGGCGCGATCGATAATCAGTGGGTGTCCGATGAATTCCGAGGTGGCCTGGTAGTCGATGAACGTATGGTGCAGTAAGTTGACTTGCCTCTCGGTGAGCTTCGTAGGACTTGCGCTGTGGACATCCACGTTAGCGGCCAGATCCTCTTCCAGTTTGCCTGCCATAACATTTCCCGGTCCCTTGTGAAGTGCAGAAAGCGCCGAATCAGATCCCATTCTTACATCGGGGAACGCTTCGGTTCTGAGTGCCCGCAGCGCCCGCTCTGCCGTCTAGAACGAATACCGAAGTGCGAATTGGAGCTCACGATTATCGACCGCAGTGGTGAAAATCTGACCTTCCGAGGCGTCACCGACACCGGAATCCGGGGCGGCAAAGTTCGGATGATTGAAGGTATTGAACGCGTCCGTTCGGAATTGCAGCGCCTGCCGCTCTGTCAGATGAAACGTTTTGAAGAGTGAAGAATCAAGCTGCTGTTCTCCGTCGGCATGCAGGGGATTGATTCCCGATGTGCCGTAGGTCATCGGTGTCGTGTGAACGATAAACGCGGTCGTATCGAACCAGTTAGAAACAGTGGGGTGCTTCACCGTTCCAACACCGATGCGGTCTGGCCGGTTGGTTTGTCCGTTATTGAGGGACGTGGTGTCACTATCCGTCACATCGAAGCGTGTCCCGCTTCGGATGTGGAGAAAGGACGAATACTCCCAGCCACCCAGCAGGGCGTCCACGATGCGATTCGAATTACCGAGGAAGCGCCGTCCGCGGCCGAAGGGCAATTCGGCATGAAACTGGGTATTCCAGATATGCGCGATGTCCTGCTGCGTGGGGCCGTAATATTGGTTGATGTTGGTCTGGTCCAGATTATTTCCGTTGATGAAGCTGCGGCCATGCGCGTAGCTCGAATTGACCTGGATGCCGCGCTTGAGATTTGCAGAAAATCGGATGGTTAACGCATCGTACCAGCTGCCGGCGATGGATTCTGAGATGGGAATGTCGCCCAACTGTGGATACTCGGAATAGAGAGGACGCGCGAGGTTGTAATCCGCTCCGGGGGGACTCGGCGGGGCCTGGTTGATGTTGGTTGAGTGGTTGTTGTGCAAGCCGCGAACGTCGACATAACCAACGTCAACAACTATGCCGGGCCGAAGTTCGCGCTCGACGTTCAGGGTTGCCTGATCCACCCGTTGTTGTTTCCAGTTGTATTCCGCTCCGCGGATCAAGGCTCCTGAGGGAATGAGCAGGTTGCCGGATGAATCGTACTCTGGATTGGCGAGCGGCAGTCCGTCCCGCGAGAGCTGTAAGGAAGGCGTGAGATTGTTCGGAGTCAGGTTGACCTGCTTGGCGTAGTTTGGATAAGTGAGGCCAAGAATTGTCAGCGGTCCCGACCAATACGCCATCCAGTAAGAAATGCCATAGCCCGCGCGGATACTGGTCTTTCCATGATCCGGGGTATAAGCAAAGCCTACCCGCGGTCCCCAATCGTTCTTGTCCAGTGCGAGGGCCGGGCTCCGGTCGCTGCCCGTGGCAAGGACCAGTTCGTTCGTGCGGGTATCCCAGTTAGACTCCCGGTTGTGACGGGCGATCGGCCGGCTGGTTATCTCGTAACGGAGACCGAGGTTAAGCGTGAGCGACGGCGAAACCTTGAAATCATCCTGCGCGTACCATGCATTTTGCCAATAGCTCTGATAAGGAGCGCCATTCACGAAGTGCGCGCGAGCGCTGGACACCATATTTCCCAGCAGGAAAGCAGGATAAGCCACTGGCTGCACGGGAAGAGCGTTGTTAGGATTGCTGCCGCCGTTGTAGCCGACGCCATCATAGGAGGTCATAGCCTCGTTGAAGGAGAGCGCCCCTCGTGGATTATCTCCGCCGATCGTATCGGCCGAAACATCCGCTACATGATTGAAATTGGCGCCGAATTTCACCGAGTGCCGTCCCTTAATCCAGGTGAAGTTATCCGTTAGTGCGATGGTGTTGCTGAAGATATAACCGACCCAATCGGGCTGCGCGATGGCAGAACCGCCCCCGACATTCGGGATGCCGTTCATGTCGAACTCTGCCAAGCCCTCCGATTGCGGGCCACCGGGATTTCCATTGGGAATGCCGAACATGCTATTCCAGTTCTGAAACTCGGTCTTGTTGCTGGTCTTTACGTTCGACCGGTTGTAAGCCAAGCGTAACTCGTTCAACTTTGTGGCACTGATCGAAAACAGGTCCGAAACCTGCATGTTCTGATTGAAGGTTTTGGAGTCCGCGTTGCCTTGCTGAAAGAACTGATTCACGTTGGTAGAGTTGTCGTTGACCGAATCCAGCACCGAGTACCGGAAAAAGATGCGATCCCTGGTAGTGCGGTCGAAATCGATCCGCCCGTCGGCCTGGTGAGCTGTTTGGCTGTTGTTGTACAGATACGCCAGGTTCTGGTTAATACCGGGAAGATTGGCTACGCCAAATACTTTCGCCGAATTGATGGCGGCTGCGGAAGAGTCCCAGCGACTTTGCGGAATGACGTTGCCTGGGAAGGGCTGTGCACTGATGACATTTCCATTGTTGTCGAACACGCGCGTGGCGGGGTCGTAGAGCTGACCGTAAGTGTTCCCCGCATCGTCGAAGGTCCCGGGAACATACAATTCTGAAAAATCGCCGGTGAGCATCTTTGGCGTGGGTGCGGAAGTGGTAAAGGGCTGGCTGGTGAAGACCTTTGTGCCCTGATAGTCGGCAAAAAAGAACAACTTGTTTTTCAAGATGGGGCCACCCATCGCGCCGCCGAACTGGTTGCGGCGGAAAGGCGTTTTGGGCTGGCCGCCGGCGAAGTAGTTAAGCGCATCCGGGGCCTCGTTGCGCAAAAACTCGAAAGCCGCGCCATGCAGTTCATTGGTGCCCGACTTAGTCGTGACGTTGACCACGGCGCTTCCCGAGAAGCCGAACTCGGCGTTGTATTTACCGGTATAGACCTGCACTTCCTGAACGCCTTCGATGGCGGGAACCAGGCTGATGTATGCGTTCTGCGGCTCGCGGTTGGGAACGCCATCGATGTAAACCGAATTGGCATTTGCATCCACTCCACCAATCGAAGCAAGCTGGGGCCGGGTTAAGCCAATCGCTGAGCCGTTCTCGCCACCGTTGGTGCCATAATTGCCGCTGCCGACGTCGTTATTTGCGCCAGGAATCAGGTTCATCTGGTAAAGCGCATTGCGATCGATATTGGGCAGCTTGTCCAGGTCCTGATGCGAAAACGTCTGCGATAGCTCTGAGGTCTCCGTGGCCACACTTACCGTGTTGGCCTCGACCTCGACAGTTTGTCCCGTATTGCCGACGAGCATCGAGAAGTCGAGGCGATTCGTGCCCCCTGCGTCAACAGCCACGCCGGAGCGCAAAGCTTTCTGAAAGCCCTCCTTCTCTACCTGCACATGATAGGTCCCAGGTACAAGAAAGTTCAGGACGTATTCACCGGTGCCCGAAGTCTCGGTTCTGGTGACGACGCCGGTCCCGTCATTTGTCGCCGTTACAGGCACGTTGGTGATGACCGCACCACTCGAATCGGTGACAAACCCGGTAATTTTTCCGGTATTTATCTGGGCTCGGCTGCCCGTGCAATAAAGCAAAAGAAGAATAGCGACCCACAAGCCGTTACGGCGCATAGAAACAATCCTCCGTGCTCGAACTACCGGGTAAGACAAGGGGAAAGGAGCTAAAAAGACCGCAGAACGGGGCGGAGGCCCTTATGCAACAAGATGGCCTGGCTGAACCAGGAAGACGGCAGGGCGACTGGGCCTGCCGTTTCGAAACATATTATGTTTGCAGGAATTGGGAGTCAAGGCTTTTTTCGAGCCTGCGGTCACCGCATCTGAAGAACGCGCCGGGAGTCGTCGAGTGTCATCTTCATCAGCCGGCGCACAGCCTGCCGTGCTCCCACCGGATTCCGAGCCCGGATCTGCTGGAAGATGTCACGATGAAGTTTGAGGCCCATAAAGGCCGTGTTAGTCAGTTTGATCTGCTGCAGAAATACCGAGGTTACCGGGTCCAGGACCATCTCCAGGTAGCGGTTGTGGGCCGCGCGCAGCACCGCGCGGTGAAACTCCACGTCGGCGGCGATGGTCTCCTCCAGGGTTCCTCCGCTTTCCATGCCCGCCAGGGCGCGCTCGATTCCGGCGAGATCCTCTTCTGTCGCCCGGACCGCGGCCAGGCTGGCGCTCATCTCTTCGAGTACCTGGCGAAGCTCGAGCATCGATTCCATCTCTTCAATCGTAGGGATAGGCTGACCGCTGAAAACACGCAGAAGCGATTCCCTTACCAGGTCCGGTTTGCAGGCCAGGGTCAGCGTTCCCCGGCCGGCTCGAACCTCCACGATCCCACGGTCCTGGAGGACCTTCATCGCTTCCCGGATGACGATGCGGCTTACCTGGAACCGCTCGGCGAGGGTGGGCTCGTTGGGGAGCCTGGAACCGGGCTCGGCATACTCCTCTCCAATCATTCTTTGCAGTTCCGGCAGTATCTGTTCGCTCAGACGGCCGTTTCGAAAAGTACGCTTCTGCATAGTTCCAGTATCTCGCTTGAGAATCAGCGACCACCCGCCGATGCCGATCGGCCGTCCTTTAGAGATTTCGTTCCGCGCCCGGCTGCAGGGAAGGCGACTGCGCTCACCTGCACCATGGATACTATTCCTCGATTTCTCATTGACCAAACTTTCCCGTAAACATATGATGATTAGGCTTTTTGTCCACTGCTATCGAAACAGAGCCACATTTCACCTGCGTGCCAATCGCGTCCGGGAGTGCTCATGGGTTCCTCTCTCTCGTCGAAGATTTTATTGGGGTCACTTCTACCGTTTTTGCTGCCCTCCCTGAGAGGCGAGGCGCCCGACTATGTGAATGCCCAGCTGCCGTTCCATCGTCCGGTGCTGGATGCGCAGGGCAACCTTCTCGCCTGGTATGAGCCGGAAAAGAACCTCGGCTATGACCACGTTCTGCATCTGGGATGGAACTTCATTGAGCATAAGGTTCCCGATGATACGCGGGATCACACCGGTTTGAAAATCTATCTCATCAACTCTGTTATGGACGGAGCAACACTGCAGGGCATCTATTGGCAGCACAATCCGGCCATGGTTTATGCCGCCTTCGTGGATGGGGTCGTGGCCTGGTATCCCTATTCCGGCGACCGCGAGGCGATCACCGTTGTCAAGAGCATGCTCGATTATCAGCTCGCCCATGGCACAACGCCTTCCGATTGGGAGTGGCCAAATGTACCTTTTGCCACCTCTTGCGGCGATCAGGCGGAATACGGTCACTGTATCGAAAACATGCCCAAGGAATTCTACGGCGGCATTGAGACCGATAAACTCGGGCAGTTAGGAATGGGGTATGCGCTCTTCTATGAGCTCACGTCGGACCGCAAGTACCTGCAGGCGGCTGAAAATTGTGCTGCGGCGCTTGCGCGTCATGTGCGGCCGGGTGATGGGGAACACACTCCGTGGCCATTTCGTTTGGACGCACGCACGGGTGTGACACTAGCCCGGGAAGAATACGGCGGAGATGTCGCCTCATCTCTGCGGCTCTTCGACGAGCTTATCCGGCTAAATGCCGGAGATACGAACGCCTATCGACGCGCTCGGGATATTGCATGGAATTGGCTTTTACAGAATCCACTCAACCGATCGGCCGAGGCCTGGGACAGATGGTCGGGTTTCTTTGAAGATGTTCCCTATCGGCCCGACAACGTAAACCAGTTCCTGCCGGATATGACGGCGTACTACATCATGAGCCGGCCCGATCCGGCTGCGATCGATCCTGAATGGGTGAATCATGTTGGCCATCTCATCGATTGGGTTCGGCTGCGCTTTGGCCGTGGACCATTTCTCGGCGCCTGGGCTATTGACGAGCAAGGGCCTCCCAGTGGGCGCGACGGCTGCTGTTCCCGGGCGGGGCAGGGAAGCCATGGAGGAAGATGGGCCGCTATCAATGCCATGTATGCCGGCCTCACCGGAGATGGACAGGCACGCCGCGATGCCTTCCGCTCGATGAACTATGCGACCTACTTCATGTCTTCTGACGGGCTTGTGGCGTGTTGCGGCAACGACTACCATGCACCCTATTGGTTCAGTGACGGTTACGCGGACTACCTTCGCCATTTCAACTGGCTGATGGGTGCGCTGCCCGAGTTTGCGCCGATGGGTGAGTCGCATATCCTGCGGTCGTCATCGGTCGTGCAGCAGGTTCAGTATGGTCCACGGCGCATCTCTTACAAGACATTCGATGACGAAGGAACGCAGGTTCTGCGCCTGAACTTCAAACCCACGCGAATTGCTGCCGGACAGGCGGTGCTGGCGGAGCGCTCCGATTTGAAGGAGCCGGGATATACCCTCGAAGTGCTGCAAGGCGACTATATCGTTCGTCTGCGCTACTCCGGTTCGTCTGAAATCGTTGTGGATGGGGGTAAGTGACGCTGAGGATGCAAACGATCATGCGTGGGACTCGACTTCCATTTTGGCTGATGCTGTTGCTGCTTCCTGTTGCCAGAGCGCAGGAGAACGCCGCCTATCCTGTCAATGATCGCCATATCGTGTATCACGACGTTCGCGTGGACGCCTCAGGCGGTATCGTCCCGTGGTTTAGCGATGATCCGTCCCAAGCCTACGACCACGACATCCGGCTGGTCTGGAATTTCTGGATCCATATGCGGAAGTGCTCGAATGGCGTTCCGTACTATCTGCAGCACCAGGTTTGGAAACCGGAGCAGGACGATCCTCGCGGACTCGGCGGCGACCAGATCGATATGGCGCTCGATGCCTGGAATCTTCTCTATGGCTATCTTGGAGATGCTGCGGTCAAACAGAACATGATCCTGATGGCCGACTACTGGCTCGATCATGGGATGTCGAGTCCAAGCGCTCTCTGGGCCAACCTTCCCTTTCCCTACAACACCGATATCCACTCCGGGCAGTACGACGGAGACATGCGCGCCGGTAAAGGCTATCTCCAGCCGGATAAGGCGGGCAGTTTCGGTACGCAGCTAGTCATGCTGTACAAGGCAACTGGAAATCCGAGGTATTTGGCAGCCGCAGTCAAAATTGCAGACAGCCTGGCAGTCCATGTAACCGCCGGAGATGCTGACCATTCGCCGTGGCCTTTCCGGGTCAACGCCACCACGGGAGAAGTAGCCAAGCAGGAGTCCAAAGGAAAGGTCTATACAGCGGCCTACACCTCGAATTGGTCTCCCTCGCTTCGTCTGTTCAGCGCCCTGGAAGATCTGCGGCAGGGCAACGTGGCAGCATATCGTCGCACTGCCGCTGTTGTTACCGCGTGGCTCAAGGCTTACCCCATCGTGACCAACAAATGGGGGCCGTTTTTCGAAGACATCGACACTGCAAGCTATTCCGACACCGAGATCAACGCAGACACGATGGCCGCTTATATTCTTGAGCATCCGGGTTGGGACCGGGACGGACTTGCGAAGGCCCACGCCATCCTGAATTGGTCATTCACCCGTTTGGGGAATCATTCGTTCGAGAAGATTCACGTCGTCCCTATCAACGAACAAACGGTCTACCTTGTCCCGGGCAACAGTCACACGTCGCGGCATGCGGCGGTGGAACTGCTCTATTGTGAAAAGTCGGGCGATTGTAAAGACAAGGAGGCTGCGGTGCGCCGCTTGAACTGGGCTACTTATTCAGTCGACTCGAGTGGGCAAAACCGCTATCCCAATGATGACGTGTGGTTGACCGACGGCTATGGGGACTATGTGCGCCATTATCTGCGCGCCATGGCGTCCTCCCCGGAGCTGGCGCCGAATGGCCAGAATCATTTGCTCAGAACTTCTTCCGTGATTCAGCAGATTAAGTATGCTCCAGAGAAAGTTACTTATCGGAAGTTTGACGCGCAATCGATCGAACGGCTGAAGATCGGTGCGGGAGTTCCAGTTTCAGTTGCCGGGGGCACGATGCATTGGGATGCAGTGCAGAAGGTTCTGATCGTTGAGGCCAAGTCGCGCGAGGTGGCGATCGTGCTGCGGCCTGTTGCTTCAAAAGGGCGGTGATTGGAGAAGGGAGTGCCGGTTATACGGCTGCACCGCGCTCTGTCGGAAATCGCCTGCAAAATAAGCAAACAGCAAGTCCCTTCGCTTCCACGGCACGCCGGGATGACAATTCATTTGCGGTATTTTCATCCTGCTCGCTGGGCTCGTGGGCTCATCATCCCTGCCGGACGGGATGATGAAAGGGGAGGTTGATCAGGCGGGTTTGCGGGCAAGTGCGCGGCGCAGCACTAATTCCAGCGCCTGTTTTTGCTGTTCGTACTCGATGTCTGTGAGGCGCCCCTGCAGGTGGTCTGTCTCCAGCGTAAACAGCTCGTCTTTGAGCGCGGCCAGCAGGCTGCCCGGCGTGTTCGCCGGTGGCGGCGGTACAGGGAGCGCCACATCAGGGCCTTCGGAAGCGGCTGCGGGGCGGCGCATTAGAAAGCCTGCCCCCACGGCAAACACCAGCGTGATGCCGGCGAGAATCCACCACTTGTATTTGTTGAGTGGATCCGGTGTGTCGATGGGCACGCCCAGGCCGCCACCGGGCCGATTGTCGTTTGCGGCCGCATTCCCGCCGGCATCTGGCGCTGCCGTGTTGTCGGCGTTCTCCGCCTGCGTGTCGCGGGGCATGGCGCCGGACCCGGAGACGGTGAAGCCGATGGCCTGCGCTGGACCGGCATTTCGGGCGAGGTAGGTAAGCGCTCCCGGAGTCTCATTGAGCGATTGAAATGTGACCCCTCCGGCAGGCTTGAAGCTCATGCTCTTGGGCATCATGACCACAAAGCTGTCAGTCGTATTGCCAAACTTCTGGTCGAAGGCGAGACTGCCTGAGTACGGCAGGTGATAGCTCAGCTGAAATTGCGTTACCCCAGGCCGCAAGGGAAACAAGAAGGCATACTGACCTTTCTGCTCTAAGGGAACCGGCGAGGACTGCACCGGCATTCCGCCAGGAGCCTCTGCGGCCGAACCCTCAATTTGTGCATCTGGCGGCAGATAGAATTCGTAGGACTTCTTGCTGAACTGGGTGCGCGGAGGATTGGAGTCGTTCTTGACGAAGAAGCTCTGGGTTACGCGCAGGCCCTGTGCATCGGTTTCCACGCGCATGACGTTGGCAACCGTGGTCACTCCCGGAACCACCGCGGCGACGTCATACACCTGGGCGTTCACGTTCGGCGTGTTGGGCGGGGCGGGCTGAAAATACGCGGCGCCCTGGTGGTCGATGCGAAGCAGGTGCATGCCTGCATCCGGTGAGTCGAGCGAAAAGTGCCCCTGGGCATCGGTCGTAGTCTTGGTGAGTTCCTGCATGCGTTGGTCCAATGCGATCAGCGTCACCGTGTCTCCAGCTGCAGGCTTATGTGTGGTGCCATTGGTGACGGTGCCTGTAATGGTGGCGGCGGAAGCTCCGGCGGCGAGGGAAAGCAAGGCACAGAGCGCGCCAACGATCAAACTCGGTTTCATGGTCATCTTTCTCTTCAGCGGGGCGCTATCAGGAACGCGCGGCGTGCAGCTCCAACTGCTCGATTTCCGCCAGCACCGCGGCAGTCTCGTTTTCGAGCGCCGCACGCTGGGCCGTGTAATCTTCCGGCGTATATTTGCCCGCGCTGTATTCAAAGTTCAAATCACGCAGATTGTCGTACAACACGTCTTTCTGTTCGCGCAGGAAGTCAAGCCGCGTCTTGGGAACCTGGCGAGCCGTGTGCCGCTGAGGATAAAAGACGTAGGCAAAGACGGCGAGCAGCAGAATGCCGCAGGCGATCGTACTCATACCTGGGTCTCGCGGCGAATTCGGTCACGTACCGAGTTGAAAGCAGCTGAATCCGGCACGGCAGGCATAGGCACGGTGCGCAGCTTCCAGTTGCGGACGATCAGCAGCACGCCTCCGATACCCAGAAACAGAATCAGAGGCGGAACGATCCAGGCGACGTGGTTAAACAGAGTGAATCTCGGCGCCGCCAGCACTACCGGTCCGTATTGTTCCTGGAACTGGTGGAAGATGGTGTCGTCACTATCGCCCTTGGCGATGCTTGCCGCCAGCTGTGCGCGCATATTTTCGGAATCAGGGCAACCGACATGGTTACACTCACCCAATAGCTGATTGCAGCTGCACACGCACATCAACTGGTGGCTGTCTCTGTCGAACCGGGCAGAAGCATCGGTCGCGCCTGCGGTCAGGGCTACCAGGACACCGAGCGACGCGAGTTGAGCGCCGCGGTTGAGAATACTACGCAGTTTCAATGACGGCTCCTGCCGGCAACGGCAACCTCAGGCTCATCCATTGGCTGCGGTTCTGGGGCCGGGGGTCTTTCTGGTTCGGCGGTGCGGGTACGGCTCGAGGCCAACGCAGCGCTGAGGTTGGGCGCCAATGCGACCAGCGTGCCCACGGCCACAACCATCACGCCGATCCAGATCCATGCCATGAGCGGGTTCAGGAAGACCTTGATGATGGGCAATCCGCTTTCTGGATTCTTGCCTGCATAGATCACATAAAGGTCCCACGCCAGCGTGGAGTGATTTGCAACCATGGTGGAGGGTTGTTGGGAAGCAGTATAGAAGCGCTTCTCGGGAGCAAGCTGGGTGACTTTCTTGTTGCCCCGAAAGACGTTCAGCAGGGCAAATTCGGTGTCGTAATTAGGGTTCGAGTCCTCGGTGAAGCTCTCCATCACGATCTTGTAGGGCCCGATGGACATGTTCTGGCCATTATTCATCTCCAACTCGCGGCTTTGTTTGAAAGCGCCACCCGCGATACCGATGAAGATGACGACTACGCCGAAGTGAACGATATAGCCGCCGTAACGGCGGGTATTGCGGCGCGTGAGTTGGACCATGGAGGCGAAGAGGCCCTTACCGGTATGTCTGCGGATGACGTTGGCCCCGCGCAGAAACTCGGTTGAGATTGCCGTGACTACTCCGGCGCCGAGAGAGAAGGCAACCAGCGAGTAGAGCGTCGCCTGGTCATTCCAGGGGCGTAGCCCGACCGCGAGCAGCACGATTGCCGTCGTCGCCGTAGCTGCCCCGGGCAGGACGAAGTTATGCCGGATGCTCTTGAACGAGGCGCTACGCCACGCCAGCAATGGTCCGATTCCTGTCAGGAAGAGCAGAAACAGCCCGATCGGCAACGCCACGCGGTTGTAGAAGGGAGCGCCGACAGTCACCCGGTTGCCCTGGACGTATTCGGAAATGATGGGGAAGAGGGTGCCCCAGAGGATGGTGAAGCACGCCGCCAGCAGAACCAGATTATTGAAGAGGAAACTGGACTCGCGCGAAACCAGCGATTCCAGCTTGTGCTCAGACTTGAGATGATCCCGCTGCAACAGGAAAGTAAACAGGCAGACGGCGAGCACGATGACCAGAAAACCGGTAAACCAGTTGCCGATGGAGGATTGGGCAAAAGCATGAACCGAGCTGACCAGGCCGGAACGGGTCAGATCTGTACCCAGGATGCACAGCATGAACGTGCTGAAGACGAGCCAGACGTTCCAGTTCTTCATCATGCCGCGCTTTTCCTGCATCATGACCGAATGGAGAAAGGCAGTACCGGTAAGCCATGGCATGAGCGAGGCATTTTCTACCGGATCCCAGCCCCAGTACCCGCCCCACCCCAGCACGGAGTAAGCCCAGTGCGCGCCGAGAAAGATTCCGCACGTCAGGAAGAGCCAGGTCACCATGGTCCAGCGGCGGGTAATGTGAATCCACTTCTCACCGGGATACCGCATCATCAGCGCGCCCAGGGCAAAGGCGAACGGCACACTGAAACCGACATATCCCAGGTAAAGCATCGGCGGGTGAATCACCATTTCGGGATACTGCAGCAGGGGGTTCAGGCCGAAGCCGTCGGTTGGTACCTGACCCTGAACCAGGGAAAAAGGCGGGGCCGCGAAGTTGAGCAGGAGAAGGAAAAAGATCTGAATGCCGGCCAGAATCGTGGAGGCGTATGCAGTGAGCATGACGTCCACCTTGTGCCGCATGCGGAGCACGAAGCCGTAGCCCGTAAGCAACCACGCCCACAGCAGCAGCGACCCCTCTTGTCCTGACCACAACGCGGCAAATTTGTACGGTCCCGGCAGCGCCCGGTTGGAGTGATGAAGGATGTAGGAAACGGAGAAATCGTTCGCGAAGGCGCTATAGACCAAGGCAAAAGCGGCACAAGTCACAGCGAAGAAGGCGCCGATGCCGGCGCGCCGGGCGGTTTCTGCCAGTCTGTCAGGGGCAATTCGGCCACGGGATCCGGTAGCCAGTTGCCGCAATGCGACCGCGCCGGCGACCAGCGTATAGCCACTTAATGCAAGGGCGAGGAGAAGAGAGAAGCTTCCAAATTCCGGCATTTGCGGGTTGGGACCCCTTCCAGATTGTCGCAGAGGCGAAGGGGGACGGCAATGCCGTGCCGGAGCGGCAACAAAACAAAGCCGGCTATTTCAAGGAAGGCGTTCCAATCAGGCAGAGCGGCGCATGGTTTCGCCGAGCAGATCATTCACCAAAAGAATGAGGCTGCCCGGGTCCAGCGGCTTCAGCCGGAACACCACTTCAAGCCCGTTGTAATCGCCTTCGGCGTCTGGAAAACCGCTTAGCACGACTACCGGACGGGTAAATCCCTGGCGCCGCAGCTCTGTCACGAACTCGGGGCCGCTCATCACCGGCATCAGGTGGTCCGTGATGACCAAGCCAATCCCGCTGCCGGCCTCCGGATCGTGCAAAATCTCCAACGCCCGCTGACCCTGGGATGCTACGCAAACTTCCCGCCCTGCACTTTCCAAAATTGCCCGGCGGGTAGCCGACTGTACCTGGTTATCATCCACTAACAAAATGCGCGCACTCATCCCGATTGGCCTCAAAAGGTTCTTCCGTAGGTTCTTCCGTGATCCGAACAATGGATGAGTGGATGAATACTCGGCGAAATCGGTTGCTCCACTCTTTGGGCTTTCTTTATTACTTTTGTTTACTTGCCGTATGCATGAAGAATACTAAACCGGACCGAAATGGAAGTGTAGCTCCTGAACGCTCGGAATCGGGACCCCATCCTTGGTGGCGGGCCGGAAAGTCCAGGTTTTGAGCGTACCGATTACGTTGGTTTCGATCCCGTAACCCAAAGTATGGAGTACGGCGAGGTCCGAAACCTTCCCCGAGGAATCGATCGTAACGTCGATGACCACGTCTCCCTGGACCCCGTGCGGGAGCACGGTCAGGTCCGGGGCGGGGCTGGGTGAGTAAGTGGTAAGGGCAATCTGGATGGAGCCGGATCCCCACGAGTCTGAGCCGCTGGTTGAGTCAGGGGAGGCCGAAGGCGGCGAAGAGACACTCGGTGAGGGGGCGGTCTCCGTGACGGTGAGGTGCGGCGACGGCGGTGCATGGAGGGTCGAAGAAGCGGACGCCACGATGGTGGACGGACGTTCAGAAACCGTTTTCGGCTTGGCCTTACTTTGCGGATGAACTTCGGGCGCGGGCGCCCTGCCGGGCAGGTAGGTGAGTTCGACCCGGCTACCCCGGTCTGTCCCCGGCAAACTGAAAACGCGGACCGGATGCGCCCGCCAGGAGACGAACAGCGCCGCTCCCACCAATAAGTGCGCGCTTATGGAAAGGAGGGCTGGGCTCAGCCGTGCGCGCCGGTTTGGCAGCGGAGAAAACATGCCTCGTACATTTTATCCGGCTGGCGGGCCGCGGATAAGAGGCCGAAGCTGCGAAATAAACGCAAAACCTGAGGCGTACCTCTCTCGAAAATCCGAACCCGGAGCCTGGATTGCATGAACCAGGTTTTGTGCCGTCCCCTAAGGGGACTCGTTTTTTGCGTCTTGTTGTTTTCCTGGCACTTCCGTGCCAGGCTCTGGATTGTCCCGCCGCCTTCGGGGCCGGGTTGATTGCCAAGCCAACCCCGATCGTGGTTTCGCCTGTTAGTCGTGGGTGGGCAATTCGTCGGGCATGGCGGCGATGCTGATGCCGCCCTGGTTATTTCGCTCCAGCACGGGCGCATAGACCCCGAGCAACCGCCGGGTCCACCAATTCCCGGTCTCTCGCTTTTGCTGCATGGTCGTGAACCAGTACTGCCACAGCACGGCTCGAACCTCGCGCGGAGGCGTACCGGGAAACGGATTCCCGGCAAAGAGCGCCAGTACATCGGGGTCGTTGCTCAGCAAGTGTTCCTCGGTGCGCGGAACGAGAGGGTTGCTCTGCCAGGGACCGAGCGAAGCGAACCACAGGTTCCATTCAAAGCGAGGTTGGTACGGAGCATAGATCCCGGGGGCCTGATTCAGCGCCTGCGGCTTGAAGCGGAATGGATAGGGAGTCCACGTGTGCCCGTCGTTGGAGCCCTGAAATTCAATTTCGTATCGCCCCCGGGTCATCACAGCGAAGAGGCCATATTGGTTCGCGATCCGGAATGGCTCGAGCATGGTTACCGGCTTCATGGGCAGAGGCAGGTGGCTGAAAACCATGGAGGCCAACTCGACCGTAGTCACGTACCCCACGAGCGTAAGCAGGATTGCGCTCACCGCGGTCTTGAGATTCGTCAGCCAGCGCCAACGTGAGGGGGTTTTTGCGGCCCCAGGAGGAATCGTGATCCTGCGGGCGAAAAAAGAATCATCCAGCAGCAGGAATCCGAGGGTAAGGACCAGGTAGTTCAGAAAGCAGTAGTTGGCGGTCAGAATCACGCCGATTTCCCACGGCGTCACAATCAGGAAGCAAACCACCCGCCAGCGGCGAGGCAGAAATATCATCCAGACAATCACCAACTCCATGACCAGGGTAGCCAGTGCGGTCCCCCAGTGGAACCAGTGCGGCAGGTGCTGGATATACCATCCAACCCAGGTGGGCAGAGGGCCGTTCTGGTAATACTCATCCATTGCGGTCAGGTGACGCCATTCCGGATCTCCGCTGAGCAGCTTCACCAGGCCGGATTCAAAGTAGATACGAAACCATTCCCACTGCAGCAGGAAAAGGCTCGCTCGGGAAGGCGGATGACTCCGGCCTAACCCCGGCCGAAAACCTGGCGGAGAGAAGAACAGCGCCAGGAATCCCGCTTCCAGAAGCATTCCGTCGGACTGATAACCGGAGAAATCCTGGGCCGCGCTCACGAAGGAAAGAAAGCAGACGAAGCAGACCAGCAACATGCCGCGCGGCCACACGTTGAAGGCAAGCAGCAGGGAAGCGGCCAGGCCGGCCCAACAGATTCCCATCAACATGTGGTTCCCGCTGTTCAGCCATAACAAGGTGGGGGCGAACCACAGTTGCGTTGCTCGCCCCGGCATCGATTCTGCGACTGCCTGCAGGTAGCGCCCCGCGGGCAGAATGCCGGCGGGGCCGATGAGCCCACGAATTTGAAACAGTAGAGATACAAAAGCGGAGCAGTAGATCAGGCCAAGCGCCCGGAGCACAATCCAGCGCGGGATGAGACGGTCCGCGGCGCCCTGCTCAGAACTGAACAGGGCCAACAGCTTCGCCATGCCTCAATATAAATAATTAAGAAGGCGCACCTCTGAACGGGTGCGCCTTCCGTTTTAGGTGCACTTTCCAGCACCTTCCCCTAAACAGGGGGAACGTCGATTTGGGGTGAAGGTCTTAGCTGCCCTGGTGGACCACAATCTTCTTGTGGACTTTGGGCTTGGGGGCCGGTGGTGGAGGAGTTGCCGGTGTGGTGCTCGCCACCTCTTGTGCGGGCTCAGCTGCCGGGGCAGTCTTCTCCTGCGGCGCGGCCGCGACGACAGTTGCAGCGGCTGGAGCAGGCGCCGGTGAGGCAGGCGCAGGCGCGGGAGCGGGAGGAGCAGGCGCCGGTGCAGCCGGAGCAGCCGCCGGAGCCTCGACAGCAGCTGCCGCCGGAGTGGATGCCGGCGCTTCGGGCGCGACAGCCGCGGTTGTGGTAGCTGAAGGCTTCGCTGGTTCGGCCGCGAGTTGTTTTGGCACCGCGCCTTTCCTGTGCCGGGTCTTGGGCAACGGAGCGGGCGCCGGCGGCGGAGCTTCTGGTGTTGTGTTGATAGACAGCCACTTCACTGAGGCCTGCAGCACCGCGTCATTGCTTTCCTGCGGCAGTGAGCTGCTGTTGTAAGGAATTACTTCGTCGGGCGTAAAGCCGTCCGGGTATGCCCTGCCGGAGCGATCGGCATCTATGGCGGTGGTGAGGTACAGCTCAGCGCCATCATCCAGCTTGAAAGGCTGCACTGCGGTTGACTTTCCAGCCGTGTGCGTGCCGAAGAACCGGGTATCGGGGCGGCCGTGGAAGGCAATCGTAATGGCTTCCGCGGAGCTGGCCGTGCTGCTATCCACCAGGACTGCGACCGGTGTGGCCGGCGCCATCAGGACGGGCGCGTCATTCAAGGTGAGCGAAACTGTTTCCAACCCACCAGGATTGCGGGTGCCGGTCTTGCCGTCCTGGTAGAACCAGGTCACATTGCCATCAGCAGCTACAAACGAGCCCACCGCGCCATCGCCGAGGATAGGTCCGATACCCGTCAACATCGGCCACATATTGCCGCCGGTATTGCCGCGCAGGTCAACGATCCAACCCTTCGGGTTCTGCGCCGAAAGATCGGAGATCAGGCGGCGCACGTCGGCAGCGTAAAGCAGGAGGCCGTCGTTATCCTTGGCCGAGCACCGCGGAAGCACCAGGTACCCGAAATTCCTACCTTGCACAGTTACGATATGACCCTCGGGCAAACGCCTGCTGATAAAGGGCGTGGGAATCGAAGTATCTGCCTTAGCTCCCCCCGGCGCGCTGCTCTGAGCGTCCTTTTCCGCTTGCTGCAGCAGGGCAATTTGATCAGGATACAGGCCAGGAGGCAGGCGAAGATGGCTACCGGAATCACCAAGCTGTACCAAAGCCCAGTAAATCGCAGGATATGTGTCGATGGGATTGAACGCGCCGCCCGCGCGCTTGAAAGCTTCCGTCCGCACCGCGGTCCAGTCCACGCCCTGGCTATGCAGGTCGTTTTTCCGCATGATGTCGAGTGCGTTGTCCAGGAAGGCCGCGGCACCCGGAGAAATCGCAGTCGGACTCACCTGCGGAGCGGGGGCGGGCTTCTTTCCGGCCAGGCCGACAGCCGGGCTAAGGAGGAGCAGGGAGCAGGCGGCAAATCGAGTGTGGTACTTCATGGCAGAGCAAGGCTAGCATGTGGTAACCACCAAATTTGATCGCACAAAGGTTGCAGATTGAGTCACTTCGATCCCTTAAGAATGCGTACCAAAGTTGTAGTAAGTCACAACAACGGCTACGTTTCTCAGGCTATTGCGCGGCGGGCAGCGCGAACTCCACTCCGGTCTTCCGGTTGGCTTCGATCGTTGCCGGAACATTGAGGTCCGAGAGCGGGATTTCCTGGTGGAACTCGTCGTCGAGCGCGTATAGGGTGCTGCCAGTAATGGCGTAGTTGTGCACCTGTATGGGCTTGCGTCCGTCCATGAAAATCAGCGTGGTGGCTGGTTGTGCATGAGCCGATGCGATCTCCCCAGTGGCCTCGTACGGCGGCCGGAAGGGCGATGGTGCATTCGCGGCTATGTCTCTACCGGGCGCCTCAGGGATGTAGTCACCTGGGGGCTGAACATCATACCCAGCTTGCTGCTGTGGTACCGGCTCTTCCTGCGAATCGTCGCCGTAGGGAGCGCCATATGCTAGTGGGAAACCGGAGTAGGCATAGGGTACTAACCAGGGATAGCCCGCATAGACTGTCGGGTAATGTCTGCGATAGCCTACGCCGGGGCGACTATCGCCCAGCGGACCCGGCGTCCGCGCTGGCCAAGGGCCTGAACGTTCCATCTGGAAAGTAGAAGGCGGGGTAAAGTGCTGAATTTGCGGAATTGCGGAGATGGGCCCTGAAGCCCCAGTATGCAATGCTCTGCCAACGTCTCCCTGCGAGATCAAACCAGCACGTGATGCGCCGCCAATGTTTCCCTGCGACATCAGGCCGGGCTGGCCGCCGCGCTGGGCGTATAGCGTGAAACAAGGCGCAAGCAAAACCAAAGTAACCTGAATGAACTTTGAAAGCCCGCGCTCCATACTTTGATTATTCGCCGCTACGGTAGCCCTGTCCAGCCATGCTTTCCGCCGCTGTCAGATCCCCTCAACGAGGCAGGGATTTTTGGTTCGATAAGATTTTTCAGCGGCTGCTGCGATCTCAACTGCCCGCAGGCCGTCCGCTCCGGTAATCCGAGGCTCGCGCTCGTTCAGGATGGTATCCACAAAGTCCAGAACCTCGGCCACGTAGGCGTCGCGGAAGCGAGAAAGAAAGTGATCCTCCAATTCGTAACAGCCACGACCCGGTTGAAGGAAGGCGGCCGAGTTTTGCCGAAGCGTGCCCACAAAAATCGAGCCCTTGGAACCGACGATTTCCGTACGCACGTCGTAGCCGTACTGAGCCTGCACGTATGACTCCACATTTCCAATCGCGCCGCAGGCGAAGCGAAGGTTCACGGTGCTGGCCACCACATCCCCATATTGCGCGATCTCGGGCCGTATCGCGGTCGTGGCAAACGTGTGCACCTCGGCAACCTCGTCATGCATCAGCCAGCGCGCCAGGTCGAAGTCGTGGATGGTGTTGGCGAACAGCAACATGCCGTTCACGCCGGACTGGTAAGCCGTCAGCGGCGGCATTTTTTTATCCCGCCCAATCGATTTGAAGGCCACCGGATCGCCGATCTCACCCGCTTCGATCCGCTGGTGCGCCGCGGCATAGGCTGGATCGTAGCGCCGCATGAAGCCCACCTGGAGATGAACTCCCGCTTTTGCTACTGCCTGCAGGGCTCCCTGGGCACTTTGCAGATCCAGGCCCAACGGTTTTTCGCATAAGACGTGCTTGCCCGCTTCCGCAGCCGCTTTCACAGCACTGGCGTGGAACTTGTCTGGACTGGAGATGACCACTGCTGCGATGTCTTTTCGTTCGAGCATTGCTTCCAGACTCGAACACCAGTGTTCAATCTCCAGGCCGGCAGCGACTTCGGCAGCGCGCGCCCCGTCGGCGTCAGCGACGGCTACAAGATGCGCCCGGGGAACCAGACGGCGAAGATTCTCCGCGTGCCGTTTTCCCATCCCTCCTACGCCGACCACGCCCACGCCCAGCTTACCCATGCTGCACTTTCCCTCCGACGGCTTTGCGGTTCCGGAACCCACTGCATGATAGGGGATATAAGCGCTTAGCAAAATGGCTTATATTGTCCTTCCATTGGAGTTTTCCCACTCCGGAGGACGCTCGATGACGCTCCCCTTCCATTTTGCTTCCGCTCCCAACAGCTGGGGCGTCCTCGATTATCCCAGTCCCTCCTGGGAGCAGAGCTATCAGCAGATGCTCGATGAAATGGTTTCGGCCGGGTATACCGGTACGGAGCTGGGCCCTTACGGCTTCCTGCCCACGGACGCTAAGGTGCTAGAACCCGAGTTGTCCAGGCGCAAGCTGAAGCTCCTGGGCTCATTCGTGCCGGTGGTGCTGAGCGATCCTGCCTCCACCAAAACCGTAGTCGAACGGATTCGGGTGGTAGGCGGTTTGCTTTCTGCCTTGGGAGCGCCGTTTCTTGTACTTTCGGATGCTCAGTCGGAGGAGCGCGACCGCATCGCAGGCCGCGTACCCAGGGATGGCAGCAAGGGTCTAAACCCTGATCAATGGAGGCAGGTGGCCAAAGTCGTGTCGCAGGCCGCGCAGGTAGCGCAGGAGTTTGACCTCGACCTTGTGTTCCATCCTCATGTCTCAACCTACGTGGAAACGCCCGACGAAATGGCGCGATTCTTCGACGCGACTTCGGGCTCGAACATTGGCCTCTGTCTGGACACCGGGCATTGTGCCTATGCCGGAGGCGACCCCGCTGTCGAAGCGGAGAAATACCGCTCGATTCTCCGATTTGTCCATATCAAGGACGTCGATGCCAAGGTGATGGCCGAAGTTCGCCGCTCGCAGATGAACTTTGCCCAGGCCATTGCCGCCCACGCGTTCACCATCATTGGCCAGGGCTCCATCGACTTTCCCGCGTTCTTCGCGGTGCTGCACAAGAATCACTATTCAGGTTGGATGGTCGTTGAGCAGGACGTCACCTATGGTGCGACCGTCGTTCCCCCGGTGGAAAGCGTAGCCGCCAGTCTCAGGTACCTGCAGCAGGTCTGCTCAGTCTTCGATGGCTCGCGAGCCGGCTAGCCCGCGCAGGTCACGGTTTATTTGGAGAAATTCTGGATATAGGTGTCATGGGGCAGGCCCAAGTTTTCGGCCTTATCCCGCATCTTGACCGCTGCATCATGATCCATCGGGCCGCCGATGGTGACCAGGTAAATGTCGTGTCCTGGCGGATTGAAGACCTCAACATCGAGGTTCGGGTGCTTCCCGTGGATCGTGGACACCATATCCTGCGCCTTGGTTTGCCCGCGGTAGGTGTAAGCGACCACACGCCAGATTGGCCGTCCGTTGGCGGGCGCGGCTGAATCCGCAGCCGTGCCGGGACGGGTTCTTGCAGAATGATTCGCGGGTGCGGGCTTCACCGCAGAGGGTTTTACCGGCGCCGTGGTTTCTGGGGTCGGCGCCGGCGTCGGCGGAGTCACCGGTGCGGGCGCGGTTTGTGCGGTTTGCGTCGTGGCTGGAGCGGGCTCGGAGTGGGGCCGGAAAATCAGCCATGCGAGAATCCCCAGCACGACGACTGCCAGCGCGGCGTACAAAGGCAGTTTCTTCTTACCGGTTGGCTCCTCGTCCTCGTCCAAGGCAAGCTTGGTGGCCACCGGGATGGGCGGAGTGATCAAACGCTCGGCAATGGGCGGCTTCGGAGGGGGAGCCGGGGCGGCAGCAACCGTGCGCTCAGACTGTGGACGCGGCGGCTGGGGTGCGGGAGGCGCGGGAGGCGCGGGTGGCACGGGCGGAGCCGCGGCGGGCGGCTGAGACATGGGAGTCGATACCGGCGGTGGGGCGGGACGGGGCGGCGGCGGCGCTTGCGGAGCAGGAACCGGTGGCACCGGAGTCGCGGCCGGCAGGACTGGTTTCAACGCATTGCTGATTTGCGCCAGGTTCCATCGCCGCGAAAACGAATTACGAATAATTTCGCCAAACGGCGCCGGGATGCGATTGATCTGCGTGTCGGTAGCCGTGAGGCCTTTTCGCTGGGTGAACGCGTGGAACAGGGTGGGTCCGATGGCGGCCACATCATCGGCCTGGCCTGCGCTCGTCAAGTGCAAACAATCGCTGCGCAGTTTAACCGTGTCTTGCGTCGCCAGAACGCTCGCTGCTTCGATCCGGCCGTGTGACATTCCGTGCTGGTGAATCGTGGTAAGCGCACCCACCAGAGCCTCAGCCACCTCGCGGCCTTCGTCGGTTGACAGCGCCTGCTCCTGCAGTACGTCTGAGAGGCTCTGGTCGATGCTCTCCATGACTGCATACACGACCTCGGTGTTGTCGACTTTGACTTGCCCGACCTTGAGGATCTGTACCAGGTTTGGATGTTGCAGACTTTGTGCAGCCTGCAGGCGCTCCATCACCTCATCCGCGTCCGTCAGGGCTTCGGTCAGGCTGATGGTTGCCGGGGCATTTTGCTGACCACCCAGTTCGGTCTCAAACCATGCGCTACGACCTTCTGAACGCACCAAGCGCCGCAGCGGGTAAACCCCATCGATCGTTTCCCCTTCTAGCTCATTCCAAAACTGCATAAGGTCCTTATTTTTTCAAAGTGAGCACATGGTGGTTTACAGGAAACCAGCGCGTTTCCGCCAGGGCTCTCCGGAAGCATGACCCAGCCATGGTGTGCTGCCACTGACTTTATCTTAATGTGAATTGTGGGAATTGCCGGAGGGGAGCAGGTTTGCGCCCGCGAAATGCGGGTGAATTTGTCTGCGACTGTAGAAAGCCAGCCCGGACTCGAAGCCAGGCCGGCTCGGTATGCTTCGCGGCGCGTGCGGGAACCGCGATGGAGGGCCACCCGCCTAGGCGATTCTTTCCACGTTGGTTTTGGCGGTATTGCCGGACCGCGCCAGCAGCGCCATCCCCTCGCGTGCCATCTCCCGCGCCATCCGGCGCAGTTCCTCAGGGCGCTCATTGTGGATATTGGTCAGCTGCTCCAGAGCAGCGGCGGCGCGCAGCTTGGCCACTCCCTGAAATGCGTGTTCGCTTGAGTTTCCGCAGGTGTGAACAATGCTGTCCGAGGTGATTTTAAAAACATCTTCGCCCTGGATGACGAAGGCTACGAAATACTTTTCCGGCGCCGGAATTGGAGTATGGGATGCCATTAGCACTTCCTTTGATTGATTCCTTAATTTGCAGTGCAGGACGCTCTCATTCGGACGAGACAATACACTACTTTCTGCATACTAGAAGCACATGGAATGATGCAAGCATAGTTGAGTATGCGGAACCGTAGAGGTTACCTCCGATTACTTTTTTCGCAGAAACGAGGTATACAGCGGAGCACCCCACGTGCCTATCGCCAACAAGCTTCCAAACAGAATCACCGCGTCGATACTCTCCCGCCCCTGGGGCGACCAATACACGTTGGCGAGGTTGAGCCAGAGCGCGAATTCATCCAGGGTCAAGGCCGCGCCTACTCCATACAGGATGGAAATAAGGCGGCTCCAGAAGATCGAGGCCGGGGTGTCGCCGGATCCGACTTCGTTCAGGTAGCAAAGTCCGACCGCGAGCAGGATCAGAATGCCCCACACCAGGTGATGGATATGCCGTCCACCCATGGTGACGTATTGGAATGGTCCAATGTGATGCTGAATCGATGCCACCAGCAGGCGCACGGCCAGAAACGTGATGAAAAAGCTGATGGACGCCAGCAGCATCCTGCGATGGGGCCTGTCAGGAAGGCCCTGGTGCAGAAAATAACCGAGCTTCGTCAAGTGAAGCAGTAACAGCATGATGGCCGTTACCGCCAGGATGAATACCAGCAGAATGATTTCGCCGGACCAATGCATACGGCATTACATCATAGAGGGAAATGACCAGGACCCGGACCGTACAGGCAGCGGGAAACTGTCTATAAAGGGTTCGGCCTGCGGATCAGCCTGTCCCCCCGTCAGGAAAACAGGAATTCTTTTGTGCGCAGGTCCTTGATGCTGTCTCTGAGCTTGGCTGCCTTTTCGAATTCGAATTTCTTGGCAGCTTCGCGCATGTCTGACTCCAGCTTCGCAATGTAGTTGTCGAGATCCTGCTGCGACGCGAACTCGGGCACTTCTTCGTCTTGGCTGGTAAGGTCCGCATACTCCGCCTTGAGAATCTGGGCCAGCGACATTTCGAGCGAACGGCTGATGGAGGTGGGCGTGATGCCATGCTCCTCGTTGTAGGCTGACTGGACTGCGCGGCGGCGCTCGGTTTCGTCCATGGCGCGGCGAATCGAATCTGTCACCACATCGGCGTACAGAATGGCGCGGCCATTCAGGTGCCGCGCGGCCCGGCCGATGGTCTGGATCAGCGACCCGGAAGAGCGCAGGAAGCCTTCTTTGTCGGCATCCAGAATCGCCACCAGCGAAACTTCAGGCAGATCCAGGCCCTCGCGCAACAGGTTGATCCCGATCAGCACGTCAAACTCGCCTCGCCGCAGATCGCGCAACAGCCTCACGCGTTCCAGCGTTTCGATCTCCGAGTGCATATAACGGCATTTCACTCCGACCTCGGAGTAGTAGCCGGACAAGTCCTCAGCCATGCGCTTTGTGAGCACCGTGACCAGCACCCGCTCGTTGCGCTCGACACGCAGGCGAATCTCGGCTAATAAATCATCAATCTGCCCCCGTATCGGCCGAATCTCGACTTGCGGGTCGACCAGTCCCGTCGGGCGGATGATCTGCTCTACCACAACGCCGGAGGATTTGGTCAGCTCATAGGGTCCCGGCGTCGCCGAAACATAGATGACCTGGTGAGTACGGGTTTCGAATTCCTCGAACCGCAACGGACGGTTATCCATTGCCGACGGTAACCTGAATCCATAGTCGACCAGGTTCTGCTTGCGCGAGCGATCGCCATGCCACATGCCGTGCAGCTGCGGCACGGTGACATGCGACTCATCGATGAAAACGAGGTAGTCGCGGGGAAAATAGTCCAGTAGCGTCGGCGGTGGTTCCCCCGGCAGCCGCCCCGAAAAATGACGAGAGTAGTTCTCAATCCCGTGGCAATAACCCACGGACTTGATCATCTCCAGATCGAATCGCGTGCGCTGATGGATGCGTTGCGACTCCACCAGCCGCCCTTCGGATTCCAGTTGCTTCTCCCACAGCGCCAGCTCTTCGAGGATGGAATCGATGGCTGTCTTCTTACGCTCCGGCTGCACGACGTAGTGCGACTTGGGATAGATGGGCAGCCGCGCATATCTCTGCCGCACGGTGCCAAACAGCGGATCGATCTGCGACAGCGCTTCGATCTCGTTGCCGAACAGCTCGATGCGATATGCCATTTCATCGTAGGTGGGGTAGACCTCGATCACGTCGCCGCGAACGCGGAAAGTACCTCGACGAAAATCTCCATCGTTGCGCTCGTAAAGAATCTCGACCAGGCGGCGCGTGATGTCCTCACGCCGGATCTTCTGCCCTTTCTCCAGCAGGAGGAGCATTCCATAGTAGGCCTCTGGCGATCCCAGGCCGTAGATGCAGCTTACCGAGGAGACGATGATGGCATCCCGCCGCTCGAACAGCGAACGCGTGGCGGAAAGGCGCAACTTGTCCAGCTCCTCGTTGATCGTGGCTTCCTTCTCAATGTAGAGGTCGCCGGAAGGGATGTAGGCCTCGGGCTGATAGTAGTCGTAGTAGGAAACGAAGTACTCGACCGCGTTTCCCGGGAAAAACTGCTTGAATTCATGAAAGAGCTGCGCCGCGAGCGTCTTATTGTGGGCCAGGATCAGGGCCGGCCGGTTCGACTGCTCGATAATCTTCGCCATGGTGAAGGTCTTGCCGGAGCCGGTCACTCCAAGCAGCGTCTGATGCTGCTCCCCAGCATTCAATCCGGAGACGAGCTCCTGAATGGCGCGGCCCTGGTCGCCGCGGGGGCGATAATCGCTGACTAGCTGGAAATCCATGTGTTGAAAGAGGGCGCTGGAACGCGCCAGGCTTCTTTTTATTATAGCCGCGGCAGGGGAGGGTATGCGATCGGCCCACGCACCATGCGGCGGGCGAGCACGATCAGTGCGCCAATCACGAGACAGAGGGTCAAAATGAGAGGCAAAAAAACGAGCGCTGAGATGACCGTAGCCGGATGCGGCATGGCGGCGGGGTCCTGATGCAGGTGACCGCCGAAGATCAGCATGTGCCCATCGACCACCGCACTGCTGGTGAGCGAAAGATTGCCGCCAAAAACCACAACGTCACCCGCTACCCGGCCATTCAAAAAGACATCGCCTGCGAACACGTGCACACTGCCATTCACCTGTCCATCGACCGCCACCGAGCAGAGAAAGCAGGTGGCATTTTCAATTGTCTGGTTCGGTGCAACCGCTAGATTCCTGCCAAAGTGACTCAGACTTGGTGTGGACTGCGCAATCGTCAGCGATGGAGCCAGGATCAGGGTGCAAAGAACAAAGCACCGTGGAAGCATGCGTGCACTTTCCTTAGGGACCTAGACTATTCCATCACCGAAGCCGGACTC
The DNA here is from genome assembly GCA_035507705.1 of Acidobacteriaceae bacterium. GTDB lineage: Bacteria > Acidobacteriota > Terriglobia > Terriglobales > Acidobacteriaceae > PALSA-350. The sequence continues at coordinate 20,604 of DATJNV010000093.1, read as the reverse complement.
CAGATAAGTGACAAGGAAGTTTCCGCCCGACAATGGGTTATCGTTAAAACGATGTTCCCTCCGCTCTCCCGTTGTTGCCGTCTGGCCGCGGTTCTCGCCCTGGGCCTTTGCTTTTTGGCAGCAGATTGCGCTTCCGCCGCGCCAGTGGAGGGTTACAGGATAGTGGCAAAGTATCCGCATTCCACCGAAAGTTACACCGAGGGCTTCTTCTATCTGGATGGCTTGTTCTACGAGGGCACCGGTATCCAGGGACACTCCGCGCTGCTGGCCATCGAACCGAAAACCGGTATACCAGTGCAGAAGCGCGAGCTGCCGGCGCAATACTTCGGCGAGGGAATCGTCGACTGGGGACCCAACGTCTACCAGTGGACCTGGAAATCCCAGATCTGCTTTGTTTATGACCGCTTCAGCCTGCGGCCAGTCAAGCAGCTCACGTACACTGGCGAAGGCTGGGGAATGACGCGCACTGCGAAGGAAATCATCACCAGTGACGGTAGCGCGATTCTTCGCTTTCGTGACCCCGCCACCTTTCGCGAAACGCACCACATCGTAGTAAAAGATGGCGCGAGGGAAATTGATCAGCTGAACGAACTCGAGTTCATCAAGGGAGAAATCTACGCCAATGTCTGGCACTCAGACAGAATCGCGCGCATCAATCCGCGCGACGGACACGTGATTGCCTGGATTGACCTGACTGGACTGTTGCCGCCGGAGCAGATGGTGAACGACGAGTCCGTGCTGAACGGAATTGCCTACGATGCCCGCCAGGACCGTCTTTTCGTTACCGGCAAGCAGTGGCCGGCGGTTTTCGAGATCAAGGTTGTTCCGGCGGCCTCAAACCACCACTGATGCAGTTTTTTGGCGCCGGATCTGATTTGCAAAAAACACGTGGGCGCCCTGCGAAGCAGGTTTGTGCCGTCTCCTAAACGGGACTCCGATTCTGCTGTTCTTTCTTCCCGGCACTTCCGTGCCGCACAGATTGTCCCCTTCGACAAGCTCTTCGGGACTGGTTTGCGGCAAATCAGAAGGCTGCTCCATTCGAACAGATTTTCATTCACTCCGGGATTTTTCCGATGGGTGGCCACGGGCCTGAGCCAAGACGAAAAGGTGAGAGCTGGTGCACGCTTCAATTGCCCGCTCCCATTCCGGGCCGATGTCCCGGTCCCTGGACCCCATCGCCTCCACATCCTCGTTGGCCGAAACATTCAGGGCAGTTCGCGCGTAAGTTACCTCCACACGCGTCCGCGAAGCATCGAGCGAGGTTAATCGAACGTCTACGGTAGAAACCATCTTGTCCGGGACGAACGTGACATACTGCATGCGTCCACTCGCTAGATCGAACACTGTGTTGACCCAGACGCTCGCGTGAGGGCCATGCTGAACTGTGAACACTGCGCCCTGCACATCTCTGCCGGGCTGAGGATATAGGAACTCCGGATTCCACGTGGGTCCAGCCCAGCAACGCTCCCCATCTGGACCGAAGAGCGCCGCCGCGCGGTGCAGCGGCTGGCGGACGACCAGGTGAAACGTGTTCCTGACATGTGCCGGCTCGCTCATAGAAAGCACTCCTTAAAGCAGAACAAAGTTTGCCGCTACTTGCGCTCTCTCAGCCGATGGCTGTCGGAAGCATGAAGCGTCAGTCCGTATATCGCCCGAAACTGCTCGATCTCGCGCAGCGTCTGCGCGGAGAAAGCCGACTTGCCTTCGAATGCATGCAAGACGATTCCTTCCAGCAGATCGCCTAATGTCATGTCCTTCAGTTCCGCCACCGCTTTCAACACTTTGAGCAGCCGTTTTTCCAGGCGAACGCCGGTTTGCACTCGCTCCACTTCGATCATGTGTACCAATGTACCATGGTACTAGCGCTCCTATGAAATCATTGAGGAGGAGGAAATCTACACACGATGAGCTATGTACCCAATGCGAAGCGGTACGACGGAGCAATCTTTCGCAGGTGTGGACGATCAGGGATCGTGCTGCCGCCCGTCTCTCTCGGACTCTGGCAGAACTTTGGTGGCGCCGATATCTTCGAGACCGGCCGGGCCGTCATTCGCCGGGCGTTCGATCGTGGAGTCACGCACTTCGACCTGGCCAACAACTATGGGCCGCCCTATGGCTCTGCCGAAGAGAATTTCGGTGAGATTTTGCGCAAGGACTTCCGTGATCACCGGAATGAGTTGCTGATCTCTTCGAAGGCGGGTTGGGACATGTGGCCTGGACCCTATGGATTTGGCGGCTCACGCAAATATCTGCTGGCTTCGCTCGATGACAGCCTGCGGCGCATGGGTCTGGAGTACGTCGACATCTTCTACTCGCACAGGCCGAGCATGGACGTGCCGCTGGAAGAGACCATGGGAGCCCTTGCCCACGCTGTGCGCCAGGGCAAAGCTTTGTACGTAGGTATTTCCTCCTATGATCCTCAGCGCACCAGGGAAGCAGCCAAAATTTTGGCGAGTGAAGGGGTGCCGCTGCTGATTCATCAGCCGTCGTACTCCATGCTGAACCGTTGGGTGGAGAAAGAATTGCTCAGCACCCTGGAAGAATTGGGCGTGGGCTGTATAGGATTCTCGCCGCTGGCCCAGGGCCTGCTGACCAGCAAATACCTCAAAGGTGTTCCCGCAAATTCGCGCGCCAAGGCGGAAGGTTCTTCGTTGCTGAAGGGCTTTCTGAGCGAAGAAAATCTAAACCGCGTGCGCGCGCTCAACGAGATTGCAGCCGGCCGCGGGCAGACTCTTGCCCAGATGGCCATTGCCTGGGTACTGCGTGATAAGCGCGTGACTTCGGCGCTGATTGGAGCCCGCGACGTGAAGCAACTCGATGACTCGCTCGATGCTGTCAAGAAATTGGATTTCACGGAGGCGGAGCTGAAGGAAATTGATAGCCACGCGCAGGAAGGAGACCTCGATCTTTGGAAGGGAGCCCGCGAAGGAACTGCTTGAGGTTAGCGCAGAACAACGCATTCCATCAAAGCAGCAGTCCTTCCTTTTCATCCCTCGGCCGGCAAAGGGGAGGGTTGCGGCTTGCATTGGCAGTAACTGCTGGACAGTTGAGCTTCCTCTGTCGATGTTCCCTTAAATAGCGCCACAGGGTCAGGCGCCTTTGATGAACAAATTCTTCGGGAATCAGCAAACGGCAGGTCCCTCGCTTCGGTTGACAATGCTGTTGCCACTGTTCATTCTTCCCTTAACTTGAAGCAAATCGCGGCCACCCCTCTTGGCGACCGCATTCTTCGGTATATATAATCGCCTGCCATCGGCGGCGAGCGGGTGATTTTGATCCGCTGCTGCGGAGGACAAGATGGCAGCTCCTGATGTCATCTGGAAAGACGGCAGGTTCGGACAGACTTCCCGGAGGGATCCATGGTGGCTTTCGCCCACCGCGGTTTTCCTGGGTTTGAGCGCCTTTATTGTCTATTCCACCTGGGCGGCTTTTCAGGGCACCCATTACACCTTCGGACCTTATATCTCTCCCTTTTATTCTCCAGAGCTCTTCGGTTCCTCCCCCCACGCGCTCTTCGGACCTAAGCCCTCCTGGTATCCCGGCTTTCTTCCTTTCTCACCCGCGCTGCTGATTCTTTGGATTCCCGGTCTGTTTCGCCTCACCTGCTACTACTACCGCGGCGCCTATTACAAATCGTTTTGGGCTGACCCGCCGGCGTGTGCCGTCAGCGAGCCGCGCAAGAGTTACCTCGGTGAGCGAAGCTTTCCCCTTATCCTGCAGAATTTTCATCGAGTTTTTTTGCGTCTCTCGTATGTGGTGTGGGGTTTTCTGGTTTACGACGCGATTGTCTCCTTCCATTTCTCCAACGGCTTCGGCATCGGTGTAGGAAGCCTCGTACTTGTGATCAACGTGATCTTGCTGGGCGGGTACGTGTTCGGCTGCCACGCTTTTCGCCATCTGATTGGAGGCACCTTCGATCAGATCTCGGAGCATCCAGTGCGCCACAAGCTCTACGAATGTGTGAGCTGCCTCAACGCGCGGCACATGAAGTGGGCATGGGCGAGCTTGTTCTGGGTGGGATTTTCAGACATCTACGTCCGCCTATGTTCGATGGGCATCTGGCATGACTGGAGAATCCTGTAGATGCCGGAGTTCCAACGCTACTCCTATGACGTTCTTGTCATCGGTGCCGGGGGCGCTGGTCTGCGCGCGGCCATAGAGGCGGCAGCCGCTGGGGCAAAAGTAGGCGTCGTCTGCAAATCCCTGCTGGGCAAAGCGCACACGGTGATGGCCGAAGGCGGCATCGCGGCGGCCCTTGCCAACGTCGACGACCGCGACAACTGGCGCGTCCATTTCGCCGATACCATGCGCGGCGGTCAGTACCTCAACAATTGGCGCATGGCCGAGTTGCATGCCCGGGAAGCTCCGGAATGCGTGCGCGAGCTCGAAGCCTGGGGCGCTCTCTTCGATCGCACCAAAGATGGCCGCATCCTGCAGCGTAATTTTGGCGGCCATAAGTATCCGCGGCTGGCACATGTTGGCGATCGCACCGGCCTGGAGATGATCCGTACCCTGCAGGACCATGGCATTCACTGCGGCATGGAGGTGCACATGGAGTGCACCGTGCTCAGTCTGCTGATGGATTCCGGACGGGTCGCCGGTGCCTGCGGATACGACCGCGAAAAGGGACTCTTCCAGCTATGGCAGGCCAAGGCCGTGGTGATTGCCACCGGCGGAATCGGCCGCGCCTTCAAAGTCACCAGCAATAGCTGGGAATACACCGGCGATGGCCTTGCACTGGCCTACCGCGTGGGTGCGGAACTACAGGAAATGGAGTTTGTGCAATTCCACCCCACGGGCATGGTCTGGCCGATCAGCGTACGCGGCATCCTGGTGACCGAAGGCGTGCGCGGGGAAGGCGGCGTGTTACGTAACAGCGAAGGCCGCAGATTCATGTTCGATGACATTCCCGATCTCTACAAAGAGCAAACCGCCGATAACGAAGAAGAAGGATGGCGCTACACCCAGGGCGACAGGAATGCGCGCCGTCCGCCGGAATTGCTCACCCGCGACCACGTGGCCCGCTGCATCAATCGCGAGGTAAAAGCAGGCCGCGGCACGCCGCACGGCGGTGTCTTTCTGGATATTGCCTGGATAAAGCAGCACCTGCCTAAAGCCGAGGAACACATTAAGAAGAAGCTCCCCAGCATGCATCACCAGTTCAAGCAGCTGGCGGATCTGGATATCACGAAGGAACCGATGGAAGTGGGGCCCACCACGCACTACATGATGGGCGGCATTCGCGTGGATGGCGATTCGCAGATGTCCACCGTGCCCGGATTATTTGCCGCCGGAGAAGCAGCCGCGGGCCTGCATGGCGCCAATCGCCTGGGCGGGAATTCGCTCTCGGACCTGGTGGTCTTCGGGCGCCGCGCCGGCCGCTATGCGGCGGAATTCGCCAAACACAATCCCGAGGCTGCCGCAATCGATGAGGGTCAGCTCCAGGCAACCGCTAACGATGCGCTCGTGCCCTTCGAGCGCGGCGCCTCCGGCGAGAATCCCTACCAAATTCAGTACGACCTGCAAGACACCATGCAAGAGCTGGTGGGCATTGTTCGCACCGAGAGCGAAATGCAACAGGCGTTGAGCAAAATACAGGACCTACGCTCGCGAGCAGACCGTACCGGGATCACCGGCCACCGCCAGTACAACAACGGATGGCACACGGCCATGGATCTCGCCAATCTCCTGCTGGTGTCGGAGGCGATTGCGCGAGCAGCATTGATGCGCAAAGAAAGCCGGGGCGCGCAATTCCGCGAAGACTTTCCCAACAAAGACCCCGAATGGGGCAAGCACAATATCGTCGTCAGGCAGGGAGAGAAAGGCGAAATGCTGGTCGAGAAGCGCGCTTTACCTGCGATGCCGGAACAGTTACAGGCCGTGATTCAGGAGATGAAATGAAGTAACGGGCACAGGAGGGATCGATGTCGCAAGCGATGTTTCGCATCTGGCGCGGAGACTCAGAAGGCGGCGCCTTTCAGGATTACCGGACCCAGGTGGAGGAGGGCATGGTAGTCCTCGACGCCGTGCATCGGATCCAGGCGCAGCAGGCGCCCGAGCTAGCCGTTCGCTGGAATTGCAAAGCGGGAAAGTGCGGCTCCTGCTCGGCGGAAATCAATGGTATGCCGAAGCTCATGTGCATGACCCGGCTGAGCAACCTCAACCTCGACATGCCGGTCATCCTGGAGCCCATGCACACCTTCCCGGTCATACGCGACCTGGTCACAGACGTCTCCTGGAACTTCCGTGCCAAGAAGACCATCAAGCCCTTCAAGCCGCGCTCGCCGGACGAGCCGGATGGTACCTGGAGGATGCAGCAGATCGATGTGGAGCGGGTGCAGGAATTCCGCAAGTGCATCGAGTGCTTTCTTTGCCAGGACGTATGTCATGTCTTGCGCGAGCACCATAAGCAGGAAGAGTTTGTCGGGCCTCGCCTCCTGGTGTATGCCGCCGCACTCGAGATGCATCCTCTGGACAGCGAGGACCGCGTGAATGACTTAAAGAAAAAGCACAGTATCGGTTACTGCAACATTACCACCTGCTGCCGGAAAGTGTGTCCGGAGTCCATCACCATCACCGAAAATGCCATCATTCCGCTCAAGGAGCGCGTGGTAGACCGGTTTTTCGACCCGATCAAGCAGCTGTTCCACATCCTCTAAGTAAGGGGGCAAACATGTACTCACTCAAGCCCATTTCCCGCAAGAGCATCACCGGAGCATTAGCCAAGGCGGAGCGATATCGCTTGCTGAACGAGCCCAGCGAAGCCGAGAGCATCTGCCGCGATGTCCTAGATATTGATCCAACCAATCGTGAGGCGCGCATCAGCCTGATCCTGGCGCTGACAGATGAGTTCCCGCGAGACGACCATGCCTTTGCCGGAGCAATAGCAGAGACGGCGCGACTGGAATCGGGCTACGATCGTGCTTACTACTCCGGAATTATTTGGGAGCGCCGCGCCAAGGCGTCTCACGATGCCGGCCGCCCTGGATCCAGCGGACACGTCTATGAGTGGATCGTCAAGGCTCTCACATTGTTCGAAGAAGCGGAGCGGCTACGTCCATCAGGCAATGATGATCCCATCCTGCGCTGGAATGCCTGCGTTCGCTTTTTGCAACAACACAAGACCTTGGGGCCGAGGGCCGAGGATGTGCGGGAACCGATTCTTTCGGAGTGAATTTCTGGGTTGAAGTCTCTCTTTGAAGACAAAGCAGGTGACTGCCGGCAAGTAAATAAGGGTTTGGCAGATGCTTTTCAGTACTTTCCGGCCACGATCGAATAGTGTCTCAGCTCCGAATTGCAGCGACCTGTCCCGGGGTGCCGTGGAGGATGATTTGAGGGAGATGAGCGCCCAGGTGGTCAATACATCCAGCTGCAATCGCGTGTGAAATCGGTAGCCGGTGATCGTTGCCACGTTCCGTTCACCTGCTCCATTGCGAAGATGCCGCCGCTTCCGCATAGGCGCCCACAGCTCTTTATTACGGAGACCAGCGCCCGCCTGTGCTCACGGTCGAATCCGGGCACTCCCAGCAAGCGCACATATCGGAGTTGCCGAAAACTGCCGCACGCTGCCCCATCGCTCTGGTGGCTCGCCAGGCACATTTGCGCCTGCCGCACTTCGTCTGCCGGCAACAATCGATAACCCTGAGGAATAGAGAATTTCTGCTCCCAACGATGACTCTGCTGATTCGCAGCAACGAAGGCATCCGCCATTTCGCGTTCCTGCTGCGTGGCGGGCCGGAGGCAATTGCCATTCACCTGCGGAACATCGGTGAGTGAATCCTCTGCGAATACCAGCGGCTCCTCTATCGGCCGCTGATAGAGCGCCGAATAAACCGGGTACGCTTCCGCAGGAACAGGTCCGCCGCCCGGTTGGTTGAGCGGCGATGTTACTCCCAGGTCTGTGATTGGCTTTGCGGCGTGCGGCATCACCCGATGCGCCGGAGGCATTCGCAACCACACCACTGCCACGACCACCGCTCCCAAAGCCAGACCGAGCCACGCGAACTTAATGGTTGGCCGCACTGCTATCTCTGGCTTTGCGATCCCGCATCAATGCGCGGCATCCCCGGCTGAAGGTCCCGGCTGCAATTGATTCCAAATTCAAACCCGGCGGCCGCCACCGGGCCAAGAACGATCATGTACTCTCCGTCCTCCAATTGGTGCTCCGGTTGGAGCGTAAAAACAGTATTGGAGAGCGCGTTCACCTTCAAAGGTAGCTCTGTATGGGAAGGAAACCCCGGTTCGAAGCGGAAAACAGACGCTCCCGAGGTTACGTATAACTCCCTATCCTTTCCCTTGGTTCGCAAGTGCACGAGATGAATCTCATGCGGGCTTAAATCCGCAATGTGTGCAGCCGTATCCGAGTGGTCGACATAAAACAATGGTCGTCGATTGGCGGGCGCCTCCAGCGCATGGGTATAGGGGAAGGTGGTAACAATCTGCGGTATCATCCACGGAATGAAAGCTCTCTTGCGATGCACCAATGCCTGATGGATTGCGTAAATATGATTTAAGCCAACCCAGCCTATGGGAGCGAAATAAACAATCTCAACATCCTCCTGAGGCGGCGTGATGGTATGCCAGGTAGAGGTTGGCACGGCGGCAACGGGATTGTTGCAATTTGCCGCCACGAGGTCGCGATACGAGGTGAAACTGACGGTCGCAAACAGGAGGCTAACCACGCACAAGCGGAGGGGACGTGCCTTCTCGGTCGCGATCACTCAACCACCTTCACCGGGGCCTGCCAGAAAGCAGCCTTCTTGCCTGTCGGATCCAGCACGGAAATCTGGCAGTCATATTCGCCCGGCGCAAGGTGCTCCAGAGGAATGGCGAAGGTGAAGGGCATCGTCTGCAGCCGGTTGTTCAGGCTTTGCGTCAACTCCATGGGTGGCGTTTCAAAAGCCTTGGCCTGGTCCTTGTAGAAACTCACAAAAGCAACCAGGGGCTGAACCGCGGGTACGCCCTGCTCGTAAGCCTGCAGGTACACATACATGTTCTGGTCCTGGCGAAACACTCGCGTCACGCTGGGTATCAGCTTTTGCCCGTTCTGCACCAACGGATTTACATCTTCTTCTTTCGTTCTCTGCTTCGCCTTCTCCGCGTTGTAAAGAGCATCTTTCAGATCGACGCGCTGGCTGCTCAACACGACCGAGCTGATGGGAATGTGCGCCGCCTCCTTGTTCAGATTGGGAATGGTGAAGGTGGTCTGGTACGTCCCGATTCGGCCTGTCTCATCGTCGCGCGCCAGAAACTTGATCATGTACTTGCCGGGGAGCAGCGTGAAACCGGTGTCGTACTCGATAGGGCGGTGCGCCAGCTCGGCAGCAGTGGCGTCGGAGAGCTTGATGTTGACGTTGTCGCGGACATTGCTGACGGTCGTGCCGCCGACTACATCTTTGATTTCACCGATGAAGTCGATGAGCGTGTGCTCCGCTCCGCCGCGTTTCGCCAGCGCCAGTTCGCGGCCCGGAATCTTGACGATGATGGGGACAAAATACTCCGCGCGGTTGAGCTGGAAGTGATCGATCTCCATGGCGATCGAGAGCTCGGTGATCGGGTCTTCCAGCATCAGGGCATCTTCCAGCTGGCGCTCTTTGTCCACGGAGGTGAATTTGCTGAACTCCTTGTCGGCGTAGTAGCCCTGGCGGTAATCGAGTTTCGCGGTGGTGTCTGGACTGAGCGTAATCTTCACTCGCCGGAAATGGCCGTTCCTGGCGGTATTGCTGGTGTAGTAGCCAACAACGTAGTAATCCTCGACGGACTGTTGCGCCTGCACGATGCCACGGGTCAGGTCGTTGTTATCGAAGAGGGCCTTGCCTCCGGTGTCGCCGGCCAAGGCATAGAGCGTATCCTGCGACTGCTGGAAGTTGGTGGTGTTGGTCTGGGCCGCGGTCCCCGAATACATGCCCACGTTTCCGGGCGAGCCCTGGGTGGCGTCGCCCAATGGCGCTTCGGCGACGAGGCCGCGCGCATCCACCGGCCAGAACGAGACGCCGGCGCGGATGGCGGCGTCGACTGTGGCGTGAAGCTGTGCCTGGTTATCGATACCGTTGAGACGCAGGCCGCTGGCAAAGTAGACGAGGGCCTTTTTTTCCTGCAACTGGCCCAGCATCTTGGCCGCGGTCTGCAGCGCCGAGAGTTGGCGATCGGTGTTGAAGACGTTGAACTCAGTGTCGTCCTGCCCGAAAGCGGCGCCAGTGTCTGCGCTGCTGGCATCGTCCACGGTCTCGGCCGAACCCTGACCTTCGCCGACGATCATCGTCTCGAGAATACTCAACAACCGGTTGCGATCGGCCGTGAAATCCTGCAGGATGTCGACCGAGCCGCCCTGGTAGCGAAGAATGGCGACGAGGTCCACGCTCGTGATCTGGGTGCGCAGGAACTTTTCGGCGGCGGAGAGAGCCCGAAGCTGATCGGCGGGACGCATCGCTGTCATATCGAAATAGAGCGCGAGCAGGCGTCTATTCTTGTAGCGGCTGTTTTCCGGCGCTTCGGGCGCAATTTGCGTCCGTGTCAGTTGCTTATAGATTTTGATGTTTTCACCGGCCGGCGTGGACGGAGCTACGGGCGCTTCCTGGGCCGCGAGATCCTGGTGCTCGCAGAAGCGAATTGTTTGCGGAACGCCGTCTTCGGTTACCGTGAAGTCCTTGGCCGTGAGTCCGGGAATGAATTTGCCCTCTTTATCCTTGGCCACAACGGTTTCGATGACCAGTTGCGATTTGGCGGTGAGGGTGTAGGTTCCCGAGGCGTTCGGCGATGTGTTTTGGCCTATCTGCTGCGCGGTTGAGGGCATCGCGGCGAGCAGGCAGAAAAGGATGAGGGTTTTCAATAAGGACGCGCGATGTTGGACGGGGAAAATACGATCCGTGGTTTGCGTGCTCATGGATTCGTGCAGCGTCATCTCAGAACCTCAGCCGCAGCGAGGTTTCCAGGCTGCGCATTGCGTTGGTGGTCAGGGGAAGACCGAACTGCGTGCTGTTCACGGTCGTATTCCAACCAGTAAATACCGGATGATTGAGCACATTGGTGACTGCCACCTTCGCGTCCAGAAAGTAGCGTCCGGTTGGACGGAAGGTACGGGCAATGGAGGTATCGAGACTGAACTGGCCGGGACCGGTGATCGAGTTTCTGCTTGCGAATCCCCACTGCCCCGGCAAAGGCGCGCTGTATGCGGCCGGATTGAGATGCTGTCTTCCTCCCGACGAAGAAATGGGAGCGCCCGTCAGGTCGGGGCGAATCGTTCCTGTGACGCCCGTGCCCGGAACAGCGGCCAAGTACATCGGCGTCTGAGGCAAGCCGGTGCCAATGACGGACGTGCCGACAATCGTCCACTCCTTGAATAGCCGCCCGGCCCAGCCACTCATCAGCGTTCCACCGCCGAGCCCTTCTCCGGTGGTGTATTGGGCCTGCAGATTGAACAGGTGCCGTTGATCGAAGGAGGAAAGCGAACGCTCGGCATGCAGGTTGAGCCAGTTCTGAGCAATGGCTGGCGTGGTTGAAGCAGAGCTGCTTGTGGTGGAGCTGGATGAGCCCTGGCTGGATCCCTGGCCCGGCCCATTCGATGGAGGAGCGGCAGTCTGGTTGGCAGCCTGCACGTGACCCTGGCCGCCCAGCATGGCGTCATCGTCGATCGACTTCGAAAAGGTATAGAGCAGCGAGGCCGTAAATCCGCTACGCAATCTGCGCCGCAACTGGACCTGGCCCGCCTCGCGCGTGGAGTCACCACCCGAAGCCTGGTACACGAAGCCCGCGGGGCAATCGGGACAAGGATTGACGGCGCCGATGGGATACGTGTTGGGCAGGAATTGCTGCACCCCTCGTGTTCCTTTTACGCCGAGATAGGAGACCGTCATCTGCAGCGCGGCGGGCAGATCGCGCTGCACAGAAAGTTGCCAGGTCTGAGCGTATCCGATGCGGAAGTTGGGATCGATAGCGAAGGTGTTGGCGGTGATGCTGGAGCACTGCACAAACCCATTAGCCAGCGTAAGCGGGCAGGCCTGGCCGTTGTCTACACTGAGACTTTTGGAAAGCGGCGCCTGTTGCACCAGCTGCAACACCGTGGTCTGGTACACCGACGTATCGTCATAAATGCCGTAGCCGGCTCGCACCACAACGGTGGATGCCGGGAAAGGCCGCCAGGAGATGCCCACACGGGGTTCGAAACCGAGTTTGTCGGGCCGGATCAGCGAACTGGGATAGTGCTCGCCGGTGACGGGCCCGACTGGATCGCTGCCCAGCACTGGCTTAGCCTTGGTAAAACCGGAAGCGATATCCAGGTTGACCAGGCGGCCATGAAGCTCGGTGATGGGTGCGCCGTAGTCCCAGCGCAAGCCGTAGTTGATGGTTAGATTGGGTTGGATACGCCAGTCGTCGGCAGCGTAGAGATCGTACACCGGCTGCCGCAGGTATTTATCCGGGTTACCGAAGGCGATAGAGCTGGTATCGGGCACGCCGATAAGAAAGTCGGCCAGGTCGGAGCCGCTTGCCGCGCTGGTGTTGGTTGTGCTTTGGGTTGCTGCCCCGGTGAAGGTGAAGAGGCCGCGCGGGTCCAGTTGGTAGTAGTCGTTGTACTCCTGCTTGCGCAAATCGCCGCCAACGGTGATGTTATGCAGGCCGTGATAGATGCCGATGGAGCCGGAAAAGCTATCGGTACGGTTACGATTGAAGGCGCTCTGCTGATCGGAGAGAGGCGTAATGCCGCTGGAGAAGGTAAGTGCCGGCGGGCCCCAGTTGGAGGGATCCTGGTTATTACCCGTGATGCCCGCGTCGCCCGAAATGTTCTGCCGGTTTTCAAAATAGGGCACGATTTGCGTGCGCAGCCGGCTGAAGTGGTAGCTCGCGTAGAGAAAGCGATGAGGATTCAGGCGATGGATCCAGTTGATATTGGTGTTGATGCCCAGGGTGGCTGTTTTATCCGTGAAGCCGAACAGGTTGGTGACGCTGCCGCGAGTGCTCTGAAAGTTGAAGCTTCCGTAAAGCTGGTCTCTTCGGCCGACGGTTTTGTCGAGGCGTGAGAGGAGTTGATCTTGATGGGTGCTGTTGAGCACCGGAACCTGGTAGTTGTAAAGCGGATCGCCGCTGATGTTCGGCGAAGGATAAAGCTGCAGCAGCGCCTGTGCCTGGGGACTGACGGGAACCACGTTGCCGGGATACGGCAAGCCGGTTGCGGGATTGTAGACAACCAACGGCTGGCCCAGCGGGTTGACCAGGCCGGAGAGATCGCCCATGCGCTCCGCATCCGTGGGAACGAGACCGGTCTCGTTTTCGCTGGTGTGGTCGCGCGTCCATTCGTAGGCTACGAAAAACGTGGGGCCGCGCGGCATCAGGCGGGGGATGTTCAAAGGGCCACCGAATGTTGCGATGCCGGTGATGCGGTTGTATGTGGGTTTGGGCGCGGTGAGTCCACTCAGGGAGTAAGGGCGGGCATCAAGAGCGGAGTTGTCGTAGATTGCGGCCAGGCCTCCGTTGTACAGGCTTCTGCTGTTGGACCGCCGGTTCCCGAACGCCTGGTCGAGCGAATAGCGCGAGGTGGCTGCATTGTTCACGCTACCGTTGACCAGAAAGCCATCCGAGGACTGGTTCGCCTCCGCCGCGGGTTTGGGTAGCTCAGCAGCCGCGGTCTCGTTCGATGAACCGGACGTTGCCCCCTTTTTCGGATTGACGAGTGAGGGGAGCGGAGCGGGCGGCAGCTTTGTCAGTTTGCTGATCTGGTCGAGCGGCAACAGCGTCAGTTCCCACTTGCCGGGCGGCGTTGCGGGTCCGAGATTTACGTCAGCATGCACGGTCGAGAAGCACTGCATTTGGATTTCGAGCTTTGCCGGGCCGTCATTCAGGCCGGACAAGTTATAGACGCCTCCCTGATCCGAGACTGCGGTGATCTTCTTCGCTCCTTGTGTAACCGTCACAGTAGCGCCGGGCAGGGGCAGGCCGCCAAAGGTGACCTGGCCGCTATAATCCGCGGCTCTGGCCAACATGGGAAAGGCCAGCAGGGCCAGCATGCCCAACAGATACAGAACTCTTCGTGCTCGCCACCAGGCCATTCCGGGTCCCCGATGTCCACTCAGCGTTAGTTCTCGGACGGCTTCTCGACGTGATCGATGACGATCACATCATCGGGAACTTTCCCGGGACTCATCTTCAGTCCGATCTGCTCCTGAATTGCCGTGTATAGACTGGGCGGGGCATTCGGATCGTTGCTCGGAGGCGGTACTACCATTCCAGCTCCTCGGAACTGTGCGAACTGAGACTCGTCCGGAGTCCACTTCAATTGGAAATCGTACCTGTCGGTGAGGCCAGTTTGGTCCACCACCGGCTTGTCCATGATTCCTGACTGCATCCAGGTCGCAAAGGCCGCCATAGTCAGGTTTCTCACAATCAGGTCCCCAAGGCCCCTGAGCTGGAAACCTATCGGATCATTCGGCCCAGCCGTGCTCTTGGTCATTTTGGGTCCGCCGCTGGCCACAGTGATCACATAGACCGAAAGCTCGCGCTTGTCCCGATGAAACTTGAGTTGAAAACGATCCGCAAGCAGTTTTTGCACCATGGTCTGCACCTGCTTTGGGCTCGGGCGGCCCGCTGCATCGGGTTTGCCCTCAATATCAAAAAGGTCGACCCCCAGCCACGGTGGCGCATCGATGATCTGTTTCGCATGAAGGCCATAAGCAAAAGCGATAAGATCATTCACGTTGGTGTTGATGGTCCTGAAACGATCCCCGCGGAAACCGAATCCTTTGCCCTTTTCGTCAGGCTTACTCGGCTTGATGGTGGCGACTTCGAAGCTCGGATTCGCGTCGGCGGCCATCGGAGGAATCCTGGGCGATGGTGGCGGAATGGTCCACTCTGTTTCAGGCGTAGCACGCGCAAAATTGAGAGGAAGCGGATTGGGTCCCTGGGTCCATGTACCGTTGATAGCATTGCCGTCACCACTGACTTTGCCTTCGTAGGTACCGCCGACCAGGGAGAGCGTCATTTTCAGGTCGCTGCCATCCACTGTGATTTTGTCCACCGGGAGACCGTCCCCGCCGGCCTGGTCGATGCTGTAGAAGGTGGCTTTGTAACTGCCGTCGTTTCCCTTGGAAATCTTCACGACCGTGCGAAGATCCTTGCCGGCGTGCAGTGTGCCCTGCCAGGTACCTTCGATGCCCTGCGGTTTACCTTGGGCGGTAGCCTGGGCCACGCTCTCTCTGGTACCGATGAGACCTGTGAAGGCGAGCGAAGCCACGGTTAGAAGTCCGGCTAAAGAGAGAAAAAATCCTTTCGCCAAGTGCAGCTTCATCCCCATGCATTCAGTCATCATCCGGCGAGCCTTTCTTTAGCGTTGGTCTGGTTTGGTGGGTTTGATCGTGGGAACTTCAATGCCGGGCGACGCATTGGCGCTCATCGGAAGAATTTTGGGCGCGGGTGGCGGAATGGTCCACTCGGTTTCCGGCGTAGCGCGGGTAAGTTCGAGAGGGAGTGGACCGGGCCCCTGGCTCCATGTGCCATTGATCGTATTCCCGTCGGAGCTGACTTTGCCCTCGTAGGTGCCTCCGATCGCCGGAAGAGTCATCTTCAAAGCGCTGCCGTCGAGCGTGGTTTTGGCCACCGGAGTGCCGTCGCCACCCTGGTCGATGCTGTAAAAGACTGTCTTGTAACCACCATCATCGCCCTTAGAAATCTTGACCACGATGCGTAAGTCTCTACCGGGGTGTAGGGTGCCCTGCCAGGTGCCTTCGATGCCGTGCGCTTTTGTTTGCGCGGTGGCCTGGGCCGAACCTTGTGGTATGTCGACGAACCAGAAGTAAGTAAACGCAGCAAGTCCAAGGGCCGCACACAGCAAGAGTCTCCAGAGGAAATGAGGTTTGCGCGGAGTACGGTCCGTCATGATTCCGGAATCCTCTCGTGAGATTGGGCCCTAACAACTCCGGATACGCATGTGAAGTGGAACTTCCTATGAGACGTTGCTACTTCACGATTAGCTCATCCGCACAGAATTATATTTCGCTGTCGTGTCCTGGCGGTGAACTTACCTGATTAGCCGAGCTGCGTCAGTGGGACCGATGGCAATCATCCCAAAGATAGAAGGCTGTCCTAAATGCCCGGGGTCGGCATTAGCCTGTCCGGTATTGACCATTATGGCCAGCGCTGAAGCGCGTGACGGATAACCAATATCGTTTGAGTCACGCTGAAGCGCTCCTTCTCCCCGCATGAATGCGGGGCTCCCTCCCTTGCCCCTGTCGAAAGATGCAAATTGATTTTCGTCCCCTCCGGCGAACCACAGGTGCACCGAGTTCAACTCAAACTCCTTCGGACGTTGCAGCCGCCTAATTCTCCGAAGGCGGCTCTACATGATCGATCACCAGCACCTGAACCGGGACCTTGTGTGACTCCAACTTCAGCCCGAGTTGTTCCTGAAGCGCAGTAAACAGCGATGGCGCAGATGGATCTATCGGAGGCGCGTCACCCAGGCCGGGTGCGCCGTCAGGCCCCTTCATCATGGGGGGGCTTCCTCGGTCGGGTGTCCATTGCAAAGTGATGTCATACCTGCCCGTAAGGCCAGTCTCGTCTTGCACCGTGCTTCCGAGTTGCTGTGCCAGCATCTGTACAAAGGAGGGCACATCCACCCCTTGCGCGGTGACCTTGCCCGGGCTCATGAGCATCATGCCCGCACCTCCTCTGCCGTCGGGTCCTTTGAGACCGTTCGGGTAGGTGTCTCCAGGTTTTGCCTCGTGAAGTTTAGGCCCACCCTTGGCAACCATCAACGTTAAAACCTGAAGATTCCTTGTCTCTGGATGAACCTTTAACTGAAATCGATCTGCTAACAACGGTTGCATCATGAGGTTGCGCTCTTTAGGAGTAAGTTGGTTGAACCTATCTGCATCAGAGCTCGCGATTTTGGCTTCGATATCGAATCGCGCTGAGCTTACCCATCCCGGCGCTCCCACGATTTGATTATTCTGGATGCTATAGGCTTGCCGAATGATCTCTTTTAAAACGATGTTTTGCGCGTTGAAGCCGACCGGGGTGAGACGCAGCAACGTCATGTCTGAAACATCCTTGTGCGGCTTGACGGAGGACACCTCGAAGGCAGGTAAGTGCGGCTCGCTGCTGGCAAAAATGGGCCCAGTTTGGCTTCGCGATTGCTCCATGATCAGGCCGAACATCACCGGCCCAGTCAACAGTGCCGCTGCTCCGGCGGCGAGGAGCGCCTTCTTCGGCAGGCTGAGCGGCACAAAAGCCCGCAGGCTCATGATGCGGACGATGCGCTGCTTGAGATCGGAACCAGTGACTCCGGCAACGCAGGGCAGCGGAGATTCCAGACAGAACTGGCAGACCTTGAGGATGCTCTCCGCGTAAATTTGCGGCCGATCGCAGTTTTGCAACACGCTTTCATCGCAGGCGCGCTCGCGCTCGTCGACCAACCGCTTACCCAGCCACCACACCGGCGGATAAAACCAGAAGAGTGCTTCGACCAGCATGTGAAGAGCCGCGGCAAGATTATCGCGGCGGCGAACGTGTTCCAGCTCATGAGCGAGGATCGCCTCGAGATGCGTGTCATTGAGGTGTTGTGAGATTCCCGCAGGCCACAAGAGGAGAGGCCGCACAATGCCAAAAATGCCAGGCTCGATGGAGGCATGCGACAGCAATACCCTGGTGGCGCCGGCTTTTGGATGAATCAGTTCCATGCGGCGCAGCGCTTCCCACTCACGTCCTTGGTGGAGAGGCGTGGCGTGGCGAACCATTTTCCTGATTCGCAGCCAGCGGGCGAACCAAAGGGCAGAAACGGTCACGACTCCACAGAGCCAAATGACCAAAATGACGAACGCCAGCCGATTCATGCTGTGCCCTGGAGAAGTCGCGATTCCTGATGCGACTCCCGGCCGTCCAGAATGCGGGAAGGGCTGACTGAGCTGATCCATGACCAAATACAGCCCGGGACGCACTTCTGAGACGCCGGGCTTAGCCCAGTAACTGCCGATGCTTATCAAAAGCGAGAACGGAAGCAAAAACTTGATGGAAGCGGTCAGCCAAAGCCAGTAGCGCGTCCTGGCCTGATTTCGGCGCAGAGCCAGTGCGATTAGGAAAGCGAGCAGCATCACAACCGAGGACTGCCAAATATGGTTGACGATCGCGGGAGTTAATGCAGACAGATGGTTCGCAATCATGGCTCATCCTTTCTCGTTGCAGTGCGCCGCTCTCTAACTGACCCGGAAGTTGACCTCGATATTTACTTCCACTGGGACTGGCTTGCCGTTCAGCATCGCAGGGTCAAACCTATATTGCTTCACTGCCTCAACGGCCTTCTGGTCCAATCCCATTCCCAAATGGCGTACCACCAGCACGCGCTGTGGATTCCCCGCTGCGTCCACAATCAGAGCAATCACGCAGACGCCTTGGTATTTTGCCTTCCGGGCCTTTTCCGTGTACTGCGGGTTCGGCGCGTAGATAAGAGTCGGCGCAGAGACACCGCGGCCCACATGGTAGATCTTTGTGTTGGGTGCATACGGAACCGGGGTCGTGCCTACCGGTTGGGCGTTGGATTTGGTGGAAGAGGATTGCGCGCTCGCGACAGGAGCTTTCACGAATCCCATGAAGATGGGCCCAGCGACCGCTCCGATGCCGATGGCCGTTAGGAGGACTTTCTTGACCAGGCCGAGCCTGTCCGCGGCGCGGGGCGACATGATGCGAACAATTCGCCGCTTGAGGTCGCCGCCTGTGACTCCGGAAATACAAGCCAGCGGCGAAGACATGCTGAACTTGCAGGTCCTCAGAATGCTCTCCGCATAAACGTGCGGCGGATTACCGAGTTGCAACACAGCTTCGTCGCAGGCGCGCTCGCGTTCTTCCACCATGCGCGCTCCCAGCCACCAGACCAGGGGATAAAACCAGAACAAGGTCTCGACCAGCATGTGGATGGCTGCTGCCAGGTTGTCCCGCCGCCGAACATGCTGGATTTCGTGCACAAGAATCGCTTCCACGTGCGCGTCGTCGAGATGCTGCGAGATCTTCTCCGGCCAAAGCAGGACGGGGTAAATGATGCCGAACACCCCCGGCTCGAGCGAACCCCGAGAGGATAACAAGGGAATTGGCCTGCGGATTCCCGCGGCGGGCTCCAACCTGCGCAGCGCTTCGACTTCGCGGCCGTCGAAAACGGGCAGCGCATCGCGTTTGGCCGCCGCCGCGCGGCGCCAGCGTGACCAATAAATAACCGATACAGTGACAAAGCCAATCATCCACAGCAGGGCGAGAGTCGCGGGAAGGAACTGAAGCAGGGAAGCACTCGCCCCCCGGAGATTCGATGTCTGTCCGAAGGGTTGGCTTACTTTTGCAATCACGAAATAAAAGACAGGCATTTCGCTTACGTGATTCAAGGCCGCGAGATGGCCACCCAACTCTATGAGCAGAGAAAAGGGAATCAGAAATTTGATCGACGCCGCGAGCCAAAGAAGAAAGCGGGCGCGTGCCTGGTTCTTGCGCAGCAGCAAGGTAATGAGAGCCGTGCCCAACGCGAACAGAGTCGATTGCCACAGGTGGTTTGCGACGGCGGTTCCGAGAGAAGACAAATTGCCAGGGATCATAGCCTGTCCTTTCTTTCCAGCTTGCGGAGTGCTTTCTCTGCTTCCTTTACGTCGTCCATGGTGAGCTTGCCCGATTCAATCAGGTGGGCCATGACCGGCTGCGACCGCCCGCCAAACAGCGCGAGCAAATCGTCGATAAGTCTTCGCTGAGCCGCATCGCGCGAAACGGCCGCGGCAAAGATGTGAAAGTTACCCACCTTCCTGACCCGGCGCACATTGCCTTTTGCTTCGAGCCGGTAAACGGTGGTCTGGATCGTGGTATAGGCGGGGCGGCGCTTGGCGGGAAAGGCTTCCTGGATTTCGCGAATCGAGAGTTCGCCCTGGGTCCACAGGGCCTCCATGATCTGAAACTCCAGGCGGGACAGTTTCGGTTCGGACAAGGTGCTCTCTCCTACACTGGTCATAATATCTACTACACGTGTATGTGTTAGTCAAGGGCCAGGAAAGCATGGCGTCCGACCAAGCCGAGATGGCCTGTTTCACGGAAATTGCCTTCGCTCCCCTTGACATTCGACCAGAAGCAGGACTAGCCTCAGGTCGATTATCGACCAGAAACCCCGACGGCCAACTCCGGGGTGGAAGACAACTAAACTCGGCGGAAACGCGGAAAGGTATCGCGGCATGATCTGGTGGAAAAGACGCGGCGAACGGTTGAGAGATGAAATCGAGGCCCACATCGACCTTGAAATTCAGGAGAACATTGAGGCCGGCATGCCCGCCGAAGAAGCACGCCAGGCCGCTATCAGGAAGTTCGGCAATGTTCTGCTGACGCGGGAACGGTCGCGCGAGATCTGGGGATGGTTGTGGGCGGAGCGGCTGTGGCAAGACATCCGTTACGCCCTGCGAGGATTTCGAAGAAGTCCAGGCTTCGCGACCGTGGCCCTGCTTTCGTTAATGCTGGGAATCGGCGCCAGTGTCGCATTATTCAGCGTGATCTACGGCGTCCTGATCGCGCCCTATCCCTATGCCAAGCCCAATGAGATCTGGGCCCCCGCAGTGCTTGGTCCGAACGATCCTTTGCACCTCTGGCACCGCTATACCCGTCGCG
>DATJNV010000092.1:0-4318 GCA_035507705.1 Acidobacteriaceae bacterium | reverse complement strand
CGGAAAACACGAAGAATGCTCAACTAGCGGTGGACGCCTATCAAAAGGTTTTGGTTAAGGATCCCAAGGATCTAACAGCTCTCAGAGGAATTGCGGCGGTCTACCTGAATACCGGCAAAACTACCGAAGCCAAGAACTGGCAACGCAAAGTGATGGAGGTTGACCCTAGCGACCCAGTCGCCCACTATACGGTCGGGGTCATCGATTGGCGGCTCGCCTACCGCAATGCGATCCAGGTCCGCAATGGTCTGGGTATGCAGGATAACGGCGACATGATCAAGGACAAAGCTGCTTGCCAGAAGCTGGTGGAAGAGAACGGACCTTTGGTGGACGAGGGCATCAAGGAATTGCAACAGGCTATCAATCTCCGCCCTGGTTATGACGACGCGATGTCCTACCTGAGCTTGCTTTATCGGCGGAAAGCTGACCTCGATTGTGGCGATGAAGCCGCCCACAAAGCGGATATGGCGATGTTCGATCAGTGGCGGGATAAGACCATGACCACCCGTAAGGCGAACGAAGAGAAGAAGAACCAACAGACGCCTGGGGGCATCGTTATGGACGGGAAGTAGTCTACGGCGAGCACTATCGATGAGCCCCTGGCGAAGCCAGGGGCTTGTTGCTTTCAGCAACCGTGATCGATACGGGCGGGAGAGTTTCTCGCCGCCTCTCCGGTCCTCGAATCTAGGGGACGGCAATGAAATGTTGTAATCTTGGCCGGTGACGCCACTGCTCGAGATCGACCATCTTTCGATCTATTTCCGCGATCAATCCGTGGTAAGCGACTTGACGTTCTTTGTTGAGCGAGGCGAGGTCCTGGGGCTGGTTGGCGAGTCAGGGTCTGGGAAGTCTCTTACATCCCTTTCTATTCTGCGTCTGCAGGATCCAGTGGCCCGAGTCGAGGGTGCTATCCGTTTCGACGGGGAAGACCTGCTGACACTGAGGGAAGAGCAGATGCGCCACTACCGCGGGTCTAAGATCGCGATGATCTTTCAGGAACCCATGACGGCACTCAATCCCGTTATGCCGGTTGGGCGGCAGATAGCCGAGGCCATCGAGGTCCATCAGCCGGAACTGCGCCGCAAGCAGGTCCGCGCGGCCGTCGTGGAAGCTATGGCGGCGGTTGCAATAGCGGATCCGGAGGATCGGCTTCGCGATTATCCGCACCAGTTTTCCGGCGGTCAGCGGCAGCGCCTGCTGATCGCCATGGCGTTGGTAAACCGGCCTTCTCTGCTGATTGCGGATGAGCCCACGACCGCCCTCGATGTGACAGTGCAGGCACAGATCCTGCAATTGCTCAGGAGTCTGCAGCAGCGGAATGGCTTAGGTATGTTGTTTATCTCACATGATCTGGCGGTGGTTGCACAGATTGCAGACCGGGTTGCCGTCATGCGGCGCGGTCGCCTGGTGGAGACCGGAACCCGCGACCAGGTGTTCCTCAAGCCGCAACACACCTACACCAGGAGCCTTTTAGGAGCGGTGCCCACCCTGGCAACGGACAAGGAAAAGCCGCTCGCCACCCTGCCATTCACCGATGGAACAGGTGCGACTGCGACCGGAATTATGGTCGAGCATGCTCCCGGCCATTGGGTGCGCAGCACCTAACAGGTCTGGTAACCTGATCGTTCGGGGTTGATTTTCTGACCGCCGGCAATGTCTTTCCGGCTCCACGATGCGTGCTCTCCTTATCTCCGACATTCACGCCAACGTAGATGCTCTTGAGGCCGTGCTGGACGCTGCGCCTGAGCACGATGTTGTGTGGAACCTGGGCGATGTGGTCGGTTACGGGGCGGCTCCGAATGAGGTAATTGAGCGGGTGCGTGGCCTGGGTACGACGTTTGTTCGCGGCAACCATGACCGCGCTTGTAGCGGTCAGCTTTCGCTGGATGACTTTAATCCGGTGGCCAGCCGCGCTGCCCGCTGGACCCGCCAGGTGCTTACTCCGGAGCACATCGAATGGCTGCATCACATGGCTCGAGGGCCTGTCACGCCGGATGGCCCCCAGGTGAGCTGTATGCACGGCTCCTACCTCGATGAAGATGAGTATCTGCTCACGGTACGCGACGCTCGAGCGCCTTTGCAGCGGGCCGAAACACGCATCAATTTCTTCGGCCATACGCATTTGCAAGGCGGCTTCGCCGCTCATGGCGAAGATTGGTTCAAGCTCGATCCCATCTACACAAACGACGATGAGGCTGACGTCTCGGAGCTCGTGCTAATCCCGGGCGCACGGTACCTGATCAATCCGGGCTCGGTCGGGCAACCTCGTGATCTGGACCGCCGCGCCGCCTACGCGTTGTTCGACGATGAACGCATGGTGGTGGAATTCCGCCGCGTGCCGTACGACTTTCGCCTGGCGCAAATGCGTATCATGCGAGCCGGACTTCCCGACCAATTAGCCACACGGCTGAGCTTCGGTCGCTAACAAAAAACCGCAGTCTCCGCCGATTTCGGAGGAGGCCTGCGGTTTGAGTTGATGCTAAAGATTAGGATTCGGCGCCTTCAGCCTTGACCAGGACCTTCACGTGCGCAGTTACTTCGCGATGGAGTTTGACCGGCACGTGGAACTCGCCCAGCTGCCGTAGTGGTTCCTCCAGCTGCAGCTTGCGGCGATCGATATGGTAGCCCCGTTCCTCGAGCTGGCTCGCGATCTCAGCAGCGGTTACAGAACCAAACAAATGCTCGTTTTCTCCCACCTTGCGTTCGAACACCAGCTCGACAGTATTCAGCTGACCGACAAGCATCTCGGCCTCGGATTTCTCCTTTGCCGAGCGGCGCACGGCGGCCTGCCTCATCTGGTCGATGACAGCCTTGTTAGCAGGGGTTGCTTCCATGGCGAGCTTCTGCGGCAGCAGGAAATTGCGGCCATAACCGTCGGCCACCTTTACTACATCGCCGCGATGGCCGAGTTTATTGACATCTTCTTTGAGAATGACTTCCATGATCGATCTCCTGCTCTAATAGCGAGCCGCAAAGGGCAGTAAAGCGATGTTGCGGGCCTGCTTGATGGCGCGCGCCAACCCACGCTGGTGGGTGGTGCACACGCCGGTAAGTCGGCGGGGCACGATCTTGCCCCGCTCAGCCACAAACTGCTGCAGCAGCCGAACATCGCGATAGTGAATAGCATCGATTTTCTCGACACAAAATTTGCAGACTTTCTTGCGGCGAAAGAATTTACGTCCGCCGCCGGGAGCGGCGGGACGTGGGCCAGAGGGGCGACCCCCCGGCCCTGAACTTCCCGTGCCTGCACCTTCGGGCCGTGCCCCGCCTGGTGCGTTTGGCGTGCTCGTTTCATCAGCCATGATTTTCCTTGTCCTTTCAAAAATTCATTAAGCGCTTGCTGCTTCCGCCGTCGTGGGAGGGGCGGGCGCCGGCTCCACTCCGGGAGCACCAGGCTGGGCGCTGAGTTTCTTGCGCGTAGCCCGGATGGCTTTGATCTTGGCTACCCGCTTCTCTTCTTCATCCATGCGGACCGAAATAAATTTTATGACGGGTTCCGATACGCGCAGCCGGCGCTCTATCTCACCAACCAGTGAGCCGTCGGCGTTGATGGTCAGCAAAACATAGTTACCATCGCTAAACTTCTTGACGATGTAAGCGAGTTTGCGGCGTCCGAGCTTTTCCGTCGACTTGACCACACCCCCACCCTGGGTGATATTCGCCTCCAAGCCAGCGATCAGCTTGTCCAGGTCCTCGTCCAGAATGTCAGGACGAACAATAAACATGATTTCGTAGGTGCGTTGCATGACTACTCTCCAATTAGTTCCTGGTCGCCGCCATTCTCGCGGCGATTGAACGCGTTCATTGCCGGCCCGGGTCCCTGGGCCAACACCATCTCAACGGCTTGCGTGGTGCGATCCAGAACTTCGTCCAGCACCACTAACTGCGCCTTCCTCATGGGCGTAAGTACATAATCCTTCCGCCCCCGCCTCGCTCTTTCAGCTGCCTCTTCGCCCGGGGGAGCGATTCCAATCCGAATGCGCAGCCACTCTTCGCTACCCAACGCGCCAGAAATCGACTTGACGCCGTTGTGGCCCCCAGCGCTTCCCCGCTCCCGGATACGCAGGGAACCCAGGCTAAGCGCGATCTCGTCGTAAATCACGATCAGGTCGCGTGCCGGGTCAGCGCGTAATTCTCTCACCAGCGCCTGAACCGAAAGACCGCTCAGGTTCATATAGGTCTCGGGTTTGGCAAGAACTACGTCTCTGCCCGAGATCCTGGTAGTGGCTGTCAACGCCCGGCAACGGCGGTTGCTTATGCTAACTCCGTCCTGCTCTGCCAGCCTGTCAATCGCCAGAAAGCCCACATTATGCGGCGT